>JBARJI010000046.1:0-46884 GCA_049800195.1 Candidatus Acidiferrum sp. | reverse complement strand
TACGCGGTCGAGTCCACAGCGGCACGGAATCGCTCTGTTTTTCGACCAAAATTGCGGCGTTGGTCTTCCCAGACCGCTGAAGAGCGGTATAATTCGAGCGAATCAGGACTGAAAAAGGAGATTCCAGATCAAACCCTTCGAACGACAAGGCATGCCCGAACCGATTTTCTCTGGAATCGACTATAGCCTTGGTCTGAGGTTGCTCGATGACAGGATGCTCGCCATCACGGATCGCGATGCGCCGAATCGTCGCATCGTAGAAATTCATCTTCGTGAAAATGGAAAGCACGAGTGGGTCGATATCGTTCCCGAAACGGATACCCCCATCGGAACTTGGCTCGTCGTTGGCGATCGGATGGTTGTCTCCTACACAAAGCAGATGAAGCACACGATCTGCATTTTTGACCTCTCAGGGCAGAAAGTCGGTGACTTGCCCATTCCCAATGATGAAACCGTCCGCATCATTGGCGGCTCTCCAGAGAGCGACGAACTGCTCCTCGAAACAGAATCGTTCGCCAAACCGGTCCGAATCTTCCGTTATTCCACAAACACCAATCTACAGACGCTGTGGGCGAAGAGAAATATTCAGATTGACTCCACAAACTACGGACATTCCCAAGTCTGGTACACGTCCAAGGACGGCACGAAAATTCCCATGTTCCTCGCCGGGCGCCTCGACGTTCTCGCCAACTCTGGCAATCCAACGATTATGACCTCCTACGGCGGCTATGGTGTCTCCATGACGCCGCAGTTCAGCGTTTTCGTCGCTTTCATGATGGAACGCGGCTGCGTATTTGCGCTGCCAAACATTCGCGGCGGCTCGGAATTCGGCATGGAGTGGCACAAAGCCGCGAAGCGGCGCAAACGCCAGACGGCTTACGATGATTTTCTTTCCGCAGCTGACTGGCTAATCAAAACAGGTCGAACCGCTCCCAGAAAGCTCGCGATCTTCGGCGGCTCAAATTCCGGCTTGCTGGTAGGCGCTGCGCTCACGCAACGGCCGGATTTATTCGGTGCTGTGGTTTGTATGGTTCCGATGCTAGACATGCTGCGTTACCACCTTTTTGACAATGCCCACGTCTGGAAAGATGAATTTGGTACGGCGGATGACCTGGACGATTTCGCCGTCCTGGCAAAATATTCTCCCTATCACCAGGTACGGCGGGGCACAGCCTATCCCGCCACGATGATTGTCTCCGGTGACGCCGACCGGAACTGCAACCCGTTGCACGCTCGCAAAATGACGGCTCGGCTCCAGGAAGCGAATATTTCAAAACATCCCATTTTTCTCGACTACAGCAAGTTTCGCGGTCATTCGCCGGTGCTCCCGTTGAGCATACGGATTGAAGCACTGACGGACCGCATGGCTTTCCTTTGCGATCAGTTGCAACTTGCGGTCTGAACGAAGGAGTTTCCATATGTCGTCTCTGGTACTGAAGGCGTACTTGAACTTGATTCGTTTCGACCTCCACCTGGCGCGCGGCAATTTTGCAGCGCTCTACCACAAAGTTCGCAACTACCCAGTCGGAGCAAATGCACCAGCTCTACATGCGATCGAAAGCATCTGCTCGGCGGTCGACATGGCCTGCATCTGGTATTGGAAGGAAGCGCTCTGCCTGCAGCGCTCCGCAGCCACGGCCTGCCTCCTGAAAAAGTACGGCGTGCCGGCACAGATGGTCATCGGGGCGCAACAAATGCCCTTCAAGGCTCACGCTTGGGTGGAAGTGGACGGCCGCGTCGTCAACGATAAACCGTATACGCCGGAAATGTACGTGGTGCTCGACAAGTGCTAACGCTTCAACGCAGCTCGAAAACAGGGAGAGAATCATGAGCGTTCAGTTTGGACGATGGAATTTGGACGGCAAGCCCGTCGATCCGACTTACCTCGCAAAGGTGAAGCCGGTCATCGCACCATATGGCCCAGACGATGAGGGCGCCTACACAATCTCGAACCTCAGCATCCTCTATCGCGCCTTCCACACCACGAAAGAATCGCGCCGTGAAGTGCAGCCTCATGTGAGCGAGGCCGGCGTCGTTATCACTTGGGACGGCCGCCTCGACAATCGCGCCGAACTCGTCCGCCGCCTGCCAGGTGTTTTAACTATCAGCGCGACCGACGTCTCCATCGTCGCCGCCACCTACGAAGAGTTGGGTGCCGACTGCTTCGCCAGGCTCGTCGGTGACTGGGCGCTCTCCATCTGGGACGCCAAGTCACGCTCCCTGCTCCTCGCCAAAGACCCCATCGGCACCCGCCATCTGTACTATTCCATAGACAACGACCAAGTCACATGGAGCACCATCCTCGACCCACTAGTTCTTTTCGCCGGCAAATCTTTTGCCCTCTGCGAAGAGTACATCGCCGGCTGGTTCTCATCCTTCCCAGCCACCCACCTTACGCCCTACATCGGGATCCATTCCGTTCCACCGTCATCTTCGGTGGTCATCCGCAATGGAAAGCGAACCGTCGCCAAGTATTGGGATTTCGATCCAGCCCAACAAATCCGTTACCGCACCGACGCCGAATACGAAGAACACTTCCGCGCCGTCTTCGGCGAAGCCGTCTGCCGCAGGCTCCGCTCCGACAGTCCCATCCTCGCTGAGCTCAGCGGCGGCATGGACTCCTCCTCCATCGTCTGCATGGCTGATACCATCATCGCCCGCGGCGCAGCCGAAACCCCGCGCCTCGATACCATCTCTTACTACGACGACTCCGAACCCAACTGGAACGAGCGCCCCTACTTCACCAAAGTAGAAGAAAGACGCGGCCGTACCGGCACCCACATCGACGTTGGCTCGAAAGAAAAGCCGATGTTTGAACCAGACAACTATCGTTTTGCTGTTACGCCAGGCTCAGGCGTTCGCCCATCCGCACAGCTCGCCTCCTGCATGGCTTCACAGGGGAACCGCGTCGTTCTCTCCGGCATCGGCGGCGACGAAGTCACGGGCGGCGTCCCAACTCCCACCCCCGAACTGGAAGATCTTCTGGCCACAGGCCATTTCAGAACCCTCGCCCACCAACTGAAAGTTTGGGCCCTCAATAAGCGCAAGCCGTGGTTCTACCTATTATTTGACGCCGCTCGGGGATTCTTTCCTGCCGCCCTCGTCGGTGTCCCGAAACACAAACGCACCGCGCCATGGTTCAATCCAGCCTTCGTCAAACGGAATCGCGCGGCTCTCACTGGTTATGATGACCGGACAAAGATCTTCGGCCCCCTTCCAAGCTTTCAGGAAAACGTGAGCACATTGGAAGCATTACAAAGACAGCTAGGATCCGACGCTCCTCCCTTAGGGCCGCCCCGCGAAAAACGCTATCCCTACATCGACCGCAGCCTGCTCGAATTCATATACGCAATCCCACGCGAACAACTTGTCCGCCCCGGCCAGCGCCGCTCTATGATGCGTCGTGCGCTCATCGGCATGGTCCCTGACGAACTCTTGAACCGGAAACGCAAGGCATTTGTTAGCCGTGGTCCCATGGTGGGCATTGCAGCAGAATGGCCGCATCTGCTGGAACTCAGCCAACACATGCTCATGAGTTCACTTGGGATCGCTAATTCAACGAGCTTCGTGGAGGCGCTGCAAAAGATTCGGCAAGGGGCAGACGTTCCGATTGTCCCGGTTATGCGCACTCTTGGTATTGAGCTTTGGCTCCGAAACTTAACTACCAGGCGTGTTTTGAGTGACACCGCGTGGCAGACACGGACAGCGAATGACCACGCCCTCCGCCAAACCGAAGACGTCAGCCCGACTGCGTCGAATGGCGCAATGACCACAAACTCTTAATCCCAAGTGAGAATCAACCAGCGACGAAAAGACGTGATACCGATGGAATATCACAGACCGACGATGATTTGTTTGGGCCAAAGCGGTGATCGAGATTCAGAGCACATCTGCTAATGCCTGTGACCCTTTTTTGATCGACAGCGCGGATCTGAAAAACTATCACACGGTCCTCGCATGTGAAACCGATTGGTGAACAAACGATGAACCCATGAAAACAAACCGAGATCTCAGCTGAGAAATTTAAAAGGGAAAGGAGGTGAATACCATGAACTACGCAAAGCCAGCAATTACGTTAATCGATGCGGCCAAGTCGGCGATCCAGGGCGTACGCAAGTCCGGCGGCCCTCAGGACAGTTTCACGGAGCCTATAACGTTAGTCAACACTATCAACGTGTATCAGGCTGACGAGTGATCTGTTACCGGAGCACTCGTTGCAACGAGTGCTCCGGTGATTTCTTATCCCAAAAGAAAGGAGGTGAATACGATGAAATACGCAAAGCCAGAAGTGACCCTGATCAACTCCGCTACAGCCGAAATCCAGACAAGTATGCCGAAGAACGGAACTCAGACGGACGGCACAACGGGCACATTTCACTATCTTACCGTAAACGCGTACGAAGCTGATGAATAGTTAATTACCGGAGCACTCGCTGCAACAAGTGCTCCGGTAGTCTTTCCTCCCAAAAGAAGAGGATGTGAACACGATGAAATACGAAACCCCGGAAGTTGTACGGGTTCGTCCCGCTTCGGTAATAATTGAAGGCCAGCAGCTAAAACTTGGCCTTGTGATAGAGAGCATCCCAGACTTGTTCCTGACGGCACCCGCGTACGAAGCGGATGAATGAATACATTCTCCGAAGCGCTTTGTGCAGATGCTCAGCCCTTGGCGGATGTATCTTCAAAACGGGAGAGCGCATTCGAAAGAGCGAGAATCCTTCGTTAACGTTGCAACACGAAAACCGAGACGTTGGGATCAACGATTCCAACTGCTCCGTAAAAGCTCCTTGCCGTTCCAAGGTCTTTAGAGGAGTCCCACCTCCTTCTCAAACTCAATTGCGAATTGCAGCATTCATTCTTTCCTTGCGAAGCTTGCGCCAACGGACATACTGCTCTGTCTTCTTGGGATCTGGATCCTCTTCGCTCTTCAGCCAAAAGCAAAACCAGTCGACACTTCCTTCCTGAGATGCTATGCGATCCCATGGTCTCACGAGCACATGAGTTCCTGTAGGCAGGTAGATGAGGTCGACCGGTTTTCCCAGCCGCCTTAATCCTGAGAACCATTCCCACTCCCCCAACAAGGAGCCAGGCCCCAGCGCCTGAATCTGTAGTGGCGTCTGCACTTTGTCTAACAGAAACCCAGGTGAGCGCTTCAACCAAAGCAAAAGTCCTTCGCCAAAGGGCGGGGCTCCGATGACGCGCTCCTCTTCGGAGTCACCGTTTGAAGCTAGGTTGCCGCCCACCAAATATTGAAAGTATCCGCCATCGAATCCGTCAGCCACAATCGCCGCAGCGAAATGCTGGCTCGAATGCGTGAGCGTATACTTCACGTACAGACAAGTTCTGCTGAACCCGACAAGGCCGACTCGGCTCCGATCGATAATGCCTTTTTGGTCCAAATACTGTACGGCACTTTCATAGGCGCTCATCGCCCGTTCAGTTTCTTCAGGCGTGTCAAGGGAATCTTGGAAGATATCATTCATTTGGAGAACCACGATCCCCTTGCTGACCAATGGCTGCGCTGCAGACGCTGTTGTATAATTACCGTCAACCACAAATCCGTGCGAGTCGAAGCCGTGCGTCTGAATGACGAGGGAATACTTCTTACCTGCGACGTAATCCGGGGGAAGATAGAGCCCACCTCTGACCGGTCGGCCGGTACCATCCTTCCAGTTGATTTCTTCCACTTTCCCGAACCGGAGCCCTGCAAACTGAGGATTCAAGTCCAGGAGTGTAACCTTCCGCTTGGTCTTTGTGTCCATGGCAACGACTTGTGGGGGCAGATTCAGACCTTGTTCGGCCAAGATCACTGGTAGGGCATCACCAACCACTGCGGGTGGGTTCGGGAATCTCTCCCAGATTTCACCAGTCCTCCGATAATAGACCGACTGAGGAGCACTACCTGTTTGGGATCGATCCTGCCGCGCCTGAAACTGTACGATATTCGTTTGCGCGTCCCATCGAATGGGCTTCAATTCCTCTTTTGCAATTTTGACGAATTCCCGGCTGGGCAATTTGATTTCGACAACAAACTTGTTCGATCGCCGAGACTGAAGCTCGGCTTGGCCCTCGACATCCAAAGGAAGATACACGCCACACAGCAAGAGGGATTTCGAGTCTGGGGACCACAGTACGTCGGCTGACGCATAGGTGGCGGGAGAATCGAGCAATACCTCGCTACCCCTCGTTCGGAGATCAATAAGTTCGTACCGCAGGATCCTCGTTCCAACCCCTTTAGCGAGCTTGATTCGAAACACTCCTTGAATATACGGATCCTCGTACTGATTCCATCTTTCTGGTATTTCGATCGCATCGGTCTTCACAACGAGGTACCGTCCGTCGGGAGAAAGGAAGAGATCGTTGACTCCGCTGTCAAACAGACCCAGAGTTTGCAAGGGCTTGCCTGGAAAAGGACCCTTTCCTCTTGCAAACAGCTCTGGTTCGTAATTCGAGATTTGCCCTCTTATAAGATCCGGCAAAGATTCCGCAACAACGTGAAAACCCCGCCGCAACACGCCTTCATTGATGACGTCCGTTTCCGGCCTTTTCGCTGCAAAGACCATTGCGTCAGCTTCCTCGGACAGAGCGTATGAAACGAGCGAGGTTCTGTTACTCGTGAGTTTCTTCAATTCTCCCGAACTACCCTGAA
The DNA here is from genome assembly GCA_049800195.1 of Candidatus Acidiferrum sp. GTDB lineage: Bacteria > Acidobacteriota > Terriglobia > Acidiferrales > UBA7541 > Acidiferrum. Next base: position 40,235 of record JBARJI010000046.1, on the reverse strand, counting down.
CAGAGTAAAGCTGTGCGGGCTCATCGGCACTCGCACCGAGAAAGAAAATGGTGTCATTATCTTTCGACCACTTAAGGCCAAAAATCCCCTCCTCATTCGATGAAGACGAAAAAGAGACAAGTGTTCTTGGCATGCCGCCGTCGAACACGTCTGCGGTTCGAAAGACCATTAAGGAATACTCATTGGCATTCTTTTCTACGTTTCCTCGGACAACTACGATCGCGAACTGTCTTCCATCCGGGGAAAACACCGCGAACCCGCTCTTCAGACGCGAGGACGGATATCCGCTCCCTGCAATTTGGTTCATGCGGATGGTGTCTGCCACTGTCACCAGACGATTTTCTGCGGTTGCAATTTTTTCTTGGCCAAAGGAAAGCCCAGCGAGGCCGGGCACTGCTACTAGAATCAAGATGGCTGGGAACAATTTGTTTTCAAGCAACAATGTACTTGCGCTCCTTAACCGCCATCAGCCGAGAACTTGCCTAGGTGGTCAGAAAGTCAATTTCAACGAAAGTTGGAGCGACCTAGGACCGCCCTCCTCAAAGAGTGGATTCAAACCGGCGCCTGCCGACAACCCCTGGTTCAGCGTTACAAGGGACTGGAGATAAAAGGAACCATACCCCAGTAAACCGAAAGGGTTTGCAAAGTTCGGATGATTCAAGAGATTGAAAGCATCCGCCCGAAACTGAAGACGGAGTCTTTCGGTGATGGGGAATTTCCGCCCAATCGAACAATCCACCTGTGTCAGCCCGAATCCGGGAATGTCGTTTCGTCCCTCGGTCCCCTGTCTGGGGCTTGAAGGAACCGAAAATGCGTCCGCGTTGAGAGTCTTTCCCCCTGGGGCATTCGGCGCGCTAATCCACAGTGCTTGGCCCGGTACTAGGTCAGGGCGAGTATATGAGACGCCGAAAACAGACGGCGCAAAAACCTGGGCATTGAATGGGAGCCCTGTCCGGGCAACAATTACCGTGTTGAGGGACCAGTCTTTAGTTAGCGCAGCAATAGGTCCAGATTTTCCTGCGGCCGGCACATCATAGCTGAGCGCGCCGGAGAAACTCTGGCGGACATCGAACACAGACGATGCGTAGTCCGTTGCTCCCGAGATAATCGTATGCGAAATCGCAGACACGTAATCGTCGGAAGCATTGTCCAGCGAGTGAGACCAGGTGTAGTTGAGCAATGCATGGAGTCGTGACGCGAGAGGCCGGCGATACTGAAGTTGCAGCGCGTTGTAGTTGGAGTGCCCATCGTTGACCGTCAGGGCAAGAAACTCCCCGGCGACGAAGTTGGAGTTTTCCAGGGGCAATCCTTCTGCTCTGAGCAAGTCCCTCCCCGCCTGCCCAACGTATGTCACCGAAACCGCTTGCTTGCCACCAAACGACTTCTCCAATGCCACATTCCATTGGTACGAGCGAGGAAGCTCAAGGTTGGGGGAGGCTCCCTGGAAAGCTCCGCTATACGGGGGTTGGAGCGAGACAGTGGGGAGATAAGGTATTGTATTTGAAATCGGGACTGGCACGTTTTGGAAAAATCCGCTAGTAGTATTGGGGAAATTAAACGCGAGATTCGCAGAATTCCCAACCCCAGTGTCGTAAAATATCCCCACACCCGCGCGCACAACGAAGTCTCCTTCCGGCGTCAAACTGTAGATCACACCGAAACGCGGAGCAAAATTGCCATAGGTAGTAGCCCACAAAGGCGTCCCAGAAGGCGCCAAATTAGCGGAAGTCGAGTTGTTCGCATTCTCCCATGCTGACAGGGTTGTTTTCCCGCGGGCGATGGGTGCCGGATCAAGTTCCCATCTGAGGCCGTACGTCAAGTTTAGCCTCGCCGTCACTTTCCAAGTGTCCTGGCCGTAGAGCGAGAAGGCATTGGACAGAATCTGCACAGGAAGGTAAGCAAAGGAGAGAAGATAAGGAACCGAACTAGTGGAGATGAAAGCTTGAGTACTGGGTACTTCATATAGTAGGTAACTTGCCGGTGAATCCACGTTCAGGAACAGTGCCCGATAGTCACCGCCGAACTTTAACTGATGAGAACCGACGGAGATTGCCAAGTCATCCACAACATTGGCCTGACGAGTACGGCTAGTCCCAGTGTTTCCGACACCCAGATAGCTGCTATCAAGAGCATAAAATATCGCGTCATTCTGGCTACTCGAACCCGATCCCAGAAGTAAACTCGGATTAAGCGCAGTCGCACCCCCGAACGAATCCAGGGCGTCGGATTGGCCGGAACTCTGCGTCGAGTAGTTCCCGCGGATCGTGTTCGATAAGCGTGGACTCAGCAGCATATTTGCGCCCAGCGTCAGCGTCTGCGTGTTCACCAAGGTAGTCTGAAGAGTGCTGAGACTCATTGTTGGCCCGACAATCTGAGAGGGCGCATAGTTGTATCGTCCAAAGATTGAGAATCGGTCGTTGAAGGCGTGGTCGATCCTGAGACTCGTCGCATTCAGACTCGCTTGGTTCGCATAACTCGCCGTGAGCGACGCCGTGTAAACACCAGGCGTTATTGTCATGTTCGTGGGCAAGGGGTACGCGTTTAGGTAAGGAGCGATCGCGGTGGGAGCGGTTGTTCTGGCATACTCGGAGGGAACCTGGATTAGGGTAGTTTGCGGCAGATCCAGCCGAGCTCCTTCGTAGGAAAAAAAGAAGAACGTCTTGTCTTTCCAGATTGGCCCGTCTAGAAATCCGCCAAAATCGTTGTGATGTTCCGGAGCCCGAGGGATTTGTGGAGCTGCTGCATCGTTGAACCAGTTGTTTGCGTCCATCACGGTATTCCGAAAGTAATCGAAGACTCCGCCGTGGAAAACGTTCGTGCCGGAGCGCGTAGTCAGGATGACTTGACCTCCAGGCATCCTCCCGAATTCGGGCGCGAAAGATGAAGTCTCGATACGGAACTCCTGCAGGGCATCCACGGAAACCAAGCTGCTGGTTCCTCCGAGGGCGCTGAAAGCTTGGGCTCCGCCTGTTCCAGATTGCCCCAGATTCTGCCCTTGTCCGACGCCGAAGTTCGCGGAAACACCGTCGACAGTGAAACTGTTTGCATCTGTTCTCTGCCCAGCTATGCTGAATTGACCAGGCGTACCAGGACCGCTTGGAGCTATTACAACGCCCGGGGTTAGTTGCAACAACGTATTGAAACTGCGGCCGTTCAAAGGCAGGCTCTCCACAAAATTGCGATCAATCACCGTACCTACGGAAGCGTTTTCGGTGTTTATGATCGGCGCCCCACCCTCCACGGTCACTATCTCGGAGGCAGCCCCTATCGGCAAACTAAAGTTGATCGCGAGCGCGTCCTCAACGTGAATGACGATGTCCGGCTTGATGATCGTCTTGAATCCGATGTTTGAAACCTGAATGCGGTACGTTCCAGGAGGAATATTGGGCACCACATAATATCCTTCGCTGTTCGCCTTTCCCGGATATTGAACTGCTGTGGCTTCATTGATGATCAGGACCTGAGCGCCAGCAATCGCACCACCTGAAGGATCGAGGACGATGCCGCTTATGGTGCCGGTCGCCGACTGTCCTGAGCCGATGCTTATGAAAAGAACGAATGTTATAAAACACAGAACAGTCAGTTTCACTCGCACGCGGCATCTCCTCGGGAGAACTGCTTGCACTCACTGTCCCCGTTTTCGCAGGAGCTTCCGCGGTTGTACCAACACGTCTTCATCGAAATGAACCAAAAGATATTTCAGAAGCGTCGGAGGACCTCCCTGCTACGGATGGTTTGGGTCCACCTTTAGGTAAGCAAAGAGGAAGGGCTTGCCGCTTGGCTTTTGGCTGCCCCCATTCGGTTCCACTGTCACAAAAACTGCTTCGATCTGATCCAGTTTCTTCACGTCGTCGAATTTCAGGACCCATCGCTTTTTTGAGACGTTGTCCTCATAAAAGACACCCAGATTCAATGCTTCTGTCTTGTCGGGCCCGCGCTGTCCCCAAGCCTGGAAAGTGCTTGCGTTCTTGAACCCCGGGTGGTGGTCAAGGTCGTAGGCATAGAAAATCAGCGATTTCGATTTTGTGTAGAAAACCCGTCCATAAGCCTTCTGCGTTGCGGCGTTTTTCGCAACGTCAAAAACCTCGGCGACATAGAGGTCTCGCGCTCCCATCAATTCCCGAATATCTCGGTCATGCAAGAGCAGTTCCTGCTGCTGGTCGATGGTCGACTCTCGCTCTCTGAGCAATTGCGTGAGCTCTCCGACCTTAGCTTCTAGTGTCTTCGATCCCGAATCGTCGCGAGACCTCTGAGCCTGCAACGTCTCTAGCTCCTTCTCCGTGTTTTGGAGGGATGCTTGTGCCGCGTCGAGTTTCTGCGTTACCGCTGCTTCATTGGCAGCAAGTCGTTCCTTCTCGTCGTTCCCTGTCCCCAACACACTTTGCAGAGCCGCTTGGGTATCCTTTAACTTGGTTATTTCTGCCAACTGGTCTTCAACCTGCCGTCGCAGGCTCGCGATCATTTTGTCTCGCTCTGCCATCTGCGCCAGCAGCACTTCGCGATCATGCGCTGCGTCGCTTACCTGCTGCTGCAGCGGAGCACTCGGCTGTTCAATAGCTCTTGGGGGGACCGGCGCGTTCTCACCTCCGCGCCGTACACCAGCCCGGTATGCGTAGAGTCCCAGCGTCGCAGCTAGCAGAATCGCTGCTGCAAACGGAAGCCAAACCGTATTCCAATGCTCGTTCAACCGCGGTTTCCCATTTCGTTCAGGAAGCTCGTCGGCCCTTACAGCATCGGGTCCGATAGACTTCGTCCCTGTTGGAGTATTCTCGCGCGCAAGACGCTCCCGGAGTCTGGCCTCCGCCGCGTCAACTGACCATGTTTGTGTTTTAGGGGGGGGGGCCGATGCCTCCGCGGCAAAAAGAGGCGAGCTAATCTTAGCCGCTGCCTGAAACTCCTTCAGGGCTTCCCCGCATTGGGGGCAGCCAGCCAAATGCTTCTGCAGCTTTGTCTTTTCTTCCTCGGTCAGGTCTCCCGAGGTCGAAACGGCACACAATTCAAGAAATTCTTCATGCGGTCCCATGGCTGAACACACTTCTTCGGCTGGACTACCTCACTTATGTACCATATCGTTTAGCAGTTCTGCAATTTACTTTCGCGCATCTGCTTACGCAGTTTGTCCAGCCCCCGGTAGTAGTGATGCCGAACATTTCCCAGGGACTGCCCCAATTTCTTGCCAATTTCCGCGAGTGTGTAGCCTTCATAAAAATGAAGTCTCAGCGTTTCATGCTGCTCTGCCGTCAAGTCCCTCATTATCTTCTTAAGTCGTTCTTTTCCGAAGAGAGCTTCAATTGACGAATCGTACGTCGGAGCGACAAAAGTCCCCATTGCTGAATGGCAGTAGTCCAATTCTTCATTTTTATAATGTCCCCGAGCATTCAGGTAGCGCCAACGCGAGATCGCTCGCCGGCAGGTCATCTGCACGATCCAGGACCGTGCCGAGCTTTTCGTGCGGTCATACACCGCGGATTCGCGGTGGATGAAAAGGAACAATTCCTGCACCAAGTCGTCCGCTTCGGCCTCGTCTCGGAGAAATCTCAGGCTTACAATGCGCACCAACCATGCAAAACGGCGAAAAAGAACTCCGAGAGCATCGCAATTGCCAGCCTGCACGAAAGCGATCAGCTCTTCATCTGGAGTGTCCGCTAACTCTTCGGTCTTTGCCGACACTCCTTCTCCGCCGCTTGGTTGGCTGCGGGTGATTGGCAACACCGGAAAGCCAGTCGTCGTAGTCCAACTCATCGAGTGATCCAGACTCAAAATCGCCTGATGTTGCCAAGCGTTTCTTGAAATTCCCTAGCCAGCAAAACTTGTGTTGGCGTTGCGACTGATGGTTTTCAAGGCTGTTTGGAACGGGCGCCGGGGGGACGAATCTTGTAGGTCAGCAGCCGCTCTGTAGAGCCGGCGGTCTTGAGCTGTTCGAACGCCCATTCGAGAAGCACCTCTCCGATGTTCCCGAGCTTTCTTCTCTCGCGAGCGGCAAACTTTTCCAGCTCGGTCCTCAAATCTTGGCGGACCCGTATGCTGATTTGTGCTTTCCATTCGCCCATCGACCGCCTTATTCATTACGCGGCGCCGCATCCTTTCACAACGAAAGGAATGCCCGCCGACAAAGGTTTGTTTGATTTGTTCGCGGTCTTTTACTGCGGCGCCTCGCTCCGGTTCTGCTCCCAGGCGGTCCGTTGTTCATTCAGGCGCAAATGATCGCCACGTTCACGTACAAACATTGCTTCGGAAAAATCGGCATTCAGGGCGGAGCGAATCTCTTCCAACCGGAGTTCGTGCGCTTTCATCGCCTGCCGCGTGAGAATGCCCAGCGCTTCCATGCGCTGCAGTACACGAATCAGCGCGTCCACGTTTTTGTTCCAGAGATAGATTTCCGTGTAAGCGTCCAATTTCATTTGCTAGGGATTCCTTTCTGAAGCGTTTCCTTGAAACTGCTAAGTACACCCGTCCTCACTCTGCTGCCGCAAAAATCGAGGCGCCGTTTGAAACGAAATCGATTCAGCTATGGTGGAGATTCCGCAACCGGCGCAGGAGCGATTTGAACCGGAGACATCGGGCGGCTGGAAAGTTGCGCCCCCAATGGGAAATGGATAACTTCTCTTACAGCCATCGTTGCCTCCCTGTGAGGTGATGGTGGTCAGGGGCGCGTTGGTGTTAGTAGCACCGGCGCGTCCCGCTTGCTTACTTGTTCTTGGCCTTCTTGCCCGTTTTTCTGTTTATTCCTTTACCCCAATACCCTACGCCCATGTACGCCCTTATCTCTGCCACTTCGTTTTCTTTCCAGCACTTCGCGAGACGACCATTCACAATGCCCGGTGTCGGAACCGGAATCAGCTTCTTTCGAATCCAACGACGGAGCGTTGTGGGATCTACTTCCAAAAGCCTACTCACATCCGATATCGAGTAAGTCTTCATTTCTAATATGCCCTATCTAGGGTATTTGTCAAGAACAAAATTACTCGTTCGCTGCACACAGCGAGACCCGTACGCGCCGCATGAAGAGTATCCCAGTTTCATCGGAAATCGAAAGAAGGAGGCTGATGACCCGTATCAAGTCGGCATAGGTGAGCGTGAACGCTCCGTGTAACAAACGCCGTGAGCGCAAGACACAGAACACACAAGTCGAGTTGGTCGAAAGCCCCGGGTACTTGCGAGCGGCCACTTGTCCAGTCAGCGTTAATCGTCCAAGTCCCGTGACGGTTTGCTTCGATTACTCCCTCGAACGCGGTTTCGGGATAGCCCCCCGGTCGACGACGAAGCCTGAGAGTAAGCGTAGGGTCTGTGTTAATCAGGGGCTGCAACTAGTTAGGCGATAGGAGTTAAATTCTCGGCGGACTTGTCGGCTGGGTCCCTGCGCGAGTAGCGGGTCTTCTTGCTAGCACCGTGCACGTCCATCGAGCATACATACATCTTAGCTCTAGGACAGAATATGGTATTGACACCACCAATACTAGAAGCTATAAATTGCGCGTTTCCGACGACTGACGGCGGCCCACCGTTCTGGTCGAACAGGAGGGTTTATGAAGGTCTTTAGGCTCTGCGCCTATTGGTTCACCTTGGCGGTAGCAGTTACCGCGTTTCTGGCTGTCGTGACCATTTACGGGAGATCGTCGTCCAAGCCTGCCTATGGAAAAGTTACACACAAGACAGGCAGCAGCCACCCTACAACCAAAGCGGCGCCTAAATCTTCGGTTGATGGCGCACCAACAGACCGTGTGGCGCACGATTATGGCCTGCTGCCCTTGAGCTTCGAGCCTAACAAGGGTCAGACGGACTCGTCTGTCCAGTTCATTTCACATGGAACGGGCTACACACTCTTCTTGGGGCGAAATGAAACTGTTATCGAGCTCCAGAGACAGGATGAAACGGATGCGGCGTTGCAGAAAATGGCACCCAAAGTACGAAAACGTCTCGAAGCCAGAAGATTTTATCATGGTTCACCTCGCTTTCGTCGTCAACGACAAGCGGAGTTCGTACGAGTCGGAATTGCAGGAGCGAATGAACCTTTGAACATTCGTCCTCTAGATCAGCTTCCGGGCAAGACCAACTACTTCGTCGGAAATGATCCCAAAAACTGGCGGACCGGTATCTCGAACTATAGTCGAGTGGAATATGACGGGATATATCGAGGCATTGACCTAATTTACTACGGAAATCAGAGGCAAATGGAATTTGATTTTATTGTCGCGCCGGGCGCCAATCCCTCCGTTATCGACTTACACATTCAAGCACGAGGCCATTTGCGGATCGCAAACGACGGAAATCTTGAAATCGAAACTCCCGCAGGAGCGGTTGATTTGCGCCGTCCAATGATCTACCAGATTCAAGGTAACAAGAGAGAGCTCGTGCAGGGCCGCTTCGTCCTTAGGCGTGGAAACGAACTCGGGTTTCAGGTGGCCCAGTACGATAAGAAAAGACCGCTTATCATTGACCCGGTTCTCAGTTATTCGACTTTCCTTGGGGGGAGCGGGAGTGATTTCGCTGGGGGTATCGCGGTAGATTCGATGGGCGACGCATACATTGTTGGGCAGGCAACCTCAACCAACTTTCCAATACAGAACGGTTACCCGTCGTCCGCGAACGCGAATGGAATCGCCTTCGTATCGGAACTCAATCCCACGGGCACGGCCCTCCTCTACTCAACTTATCTTGGGGGAAGTGGAGGCGAGTCTGGCAATGCCGTTGCGCTCGACCCGAACGCCAACGTTTATGTAACTGGATATACTCTCTCCTCCGACTTTCCTGTCGTAAATGGTTATCAAGCGTCGCTTGGCACTCCAAACGGGAACGCATTTGTAGCGCGCATTAACACCACACAATCAGGCGTCGCATCACTCGTTTATTCGACGTACTTGGGCGGCGGTGGAAATAGCACGAATTCTCTTGGGGATACAGCTTTGGGTATCGCCGCGGATGCGTCCGGCTTTGCCTACGTCACCGGTCAGACTGCTTCAGATGCGTCGACGACCCCCTTTCCGACCACCACCGGCGCGTATCAAACCTCTCTCGGCAATCCGAACGGGAATGCCTTTCTCACCGTACTTAATACGAACTGGTCAGGATCAGGCTCGCTTCTTTACTCTACATATTTGGGGGGTAACAGCGCAGGTTTCGGTGACTACGGTATGGGCGTTGCCGTGGATGACAACGAGGATGCGTTCATAACTGGACAGGCGACATCAGGCGGATCCATGCCGTTCCCGACAACTTTCAACGCGTACCAAACCACCCTAAATAGCATCTACGGTAATGTCTTCATCGCCGAAATTGCGATAGAACAATCCGGCCCACAGTCCCTCGTTTATTCCACTTATATGGGCGGTTCAAGCACCGTTGATATTGGGGATTCCGGAAGTGCGATTGCACTGGACCCCACAGGCAACGTGTATGTAGACGGGGATACGAGCTCATCAGATTTTCCGGTCACATCGGGCGCTTTTCAGACAACGAACAGCGCAGGCGGCAGGGCATTCGTTGCGAGGCTGAACCTGACGCAAAACGGAATGCAATCTTTGATCTACTCATCCTACCTCGGTGGGACAAACGGGAGCGAAGGAGAAGTTGCGAACGGCATCGCTGTGGACGCCAACGGTAACGCTTTCGCTTCTGGATCAACCTCATCTAGTGACTTTCCAACCACTTCCGGTGCATATCAGACAACAGTGAGAAATGACCTCTGGAATGTATTTCTGACGCAAATGAATTCCACGGGAACGGGTTTGCTGTATTCCACCTACCTGGGGGGAAGTTGCAGCAGCGGGTTCGGCGATCTTGGATTCGGCGTGGCCGTCGATAGCGTCGGCAATGCCTATATCGATGGAAGTACTTGCTCTAGCGATTTTCCTATATCTTCCAATGCGTATCAGACATCGCTCGCGGGGGCTTATAATGCTTTCCTAGCGAAATTCGCCATGAGTCCGAACCCAGGAATAACCGCAAGCTTGACGCCGCGGCCAAACGCAAGCGGTTGGAATAATTCCCCGGTCACCGTGTCGTTCACATGTATACCAGCCGTTGCCCCGATTCAGAGCTGCTCTTCCCCCGTGACGGTGAGCACGGAGGGCGCCAACCAAGCTGTGTCTGGGACGGCAACCGACACCGCAAACAATACCGGCACGACGAGCGCCACGATCAATCTCGATATGACACCGCCGACCCTGAGCATCACGAGCCCATCCAGCGGCGCTGTGGTGAGCACGCCGTATGTAGCTATTACGGGAACCGCGACCGATGCTCTTTCGGGCGTCGCCAACGTGTCCTGCAATAATGTTCCCGCAAGCTTATCCGGATCGAATTTCGCGTGCACCGTTCCGCTTTCATCAGTATCTAATTCAATTAACGTGGTGGCATCTGATCTGGCAGGCAATTGGGCTATGGCGGGTGTTTCAGTCACAGTGAGCATGGGGGCGCCTACTTCGCTCCAAATCACCCCCGCCAACTCATTTTTGGTTTTGGGCGCGACCCAATCGTTCACGGCGATCGATCAGACTGGCACCTCTCGACCGGATGCGAGTTGGTCCGTAAGTAATCCATTGATTGCCAATTTCGTAAGCGGCAGCTCGAACAGCCTTACCGGAATCGCCGCAGGACAGGTTACATTGACTGCCACTGTCGGAAGCGTCTCCGGGCAAACTACAGTGACAGTTCTCTCAGGTTCGTCACTTACTGCCGGAACAGTCTTGTGGTCAGCCACGCCAGTTTCGGGATTTACGGCACAACAAATCCTGCAGGCCGCGCCGACTGTGAACGGTCCCGATCTCTTTTCAATTGAAACAGACTCAAATGGAAACTATTTAGTTCGCGCGTTTCGCGCCAGCGGCGAACAAATGTGGCAAAATTTCGTCACGCAGACAATCGGAAACGGATTTTATGTTGGTACAGCGGTCGGAGACAATTCTGGCGGAATATTGGTCTCGGGATCCTCGCTAGTCGATTTGAATGCCCAGACCGGAGTCCAGAATTGGCAATATTCATCTTCGAACAATTTTGGCCCCGATATTGCTGTGGGGCCGAATGGAACTGTCTATATGGTCGAGCAAACAGCGCCTCCACAGACCACGGACTATCTAGACGTGATCAATGGAAGTACCGGCGCCTTACTAAGTCAAATTCCATTGCCCAGTTCTTCTTCTTGGACATACGACCAAGATTGTTTTCCGGGCGCTGCCGGGGGCTCTTTTCCGGGGCGGTTCGGTCCGCCGACGGTCGGCCTCGACGGCACAATGTCTATTGAGGTAGAGTTATATAACTCATCAGCTACCTACGTATGCAACGACAACAGCGTCAATACCACGTATAGCGAGGCGCTTTCACTGCTTCAGATCTTGCCGAACGGTGCAACCCGATCATTACCATTGAGTTCCTACTCGCAGTCCAACTCAAGCGCCCAACCCCCCTTCAACCTACCGGGAGACGTAATTCCCGATGGTAATGGTGGCGTCCTCGCGAGTTGGGTTCCCGACCCATCCGGATATGCCGGTGGGTACCCAATTTCCATCGCAGACATCGGTCCACAAGGCGGGATACAAAACTCAAGTAATTTCCCTGCTACTACCCAGGGCGGAGTTTCAGACAGCAATATGGTGCTCGGCGACAGGGGCACCGCTTTTGTAACCGACGGAGATATTGTCGTATCGTTCAGCCCGACTACGCTGCAGCAGAACTGGACCTATACCTCGACGTCGAACGGTAATCTTTCCTTCGTTGCAGCGACGAGCGGAGGCGGGGCAGCGATTAACGACGATCTGCTCGGAGTTATTCAACTTGATCCCTCCGGCAACGCGTCTGCTGCCGCGAGCAATTTGCAAGGCGCAACGCCATATGAGATGTGGACTCCCGCGTCGAGCTCGTTAAGTTCGGGCTTGGGTCTTTGGACGAATGCGAGCTCGACACCAACAGCTACCTTTAGTTTAATGGTAGGGGAGGCAGAGCCGTTGGCTTCGTCAATTTATGCGGAGCCGGCCAGTGGGCCACAAAAACAACGATCGGCAATTGCCATTCCAGTCCATATTAAAGAAGACTTGGGCACCATTACTCAATTAAATGGCAATGCATTTCTCTGTGGCGGAGAAGTTGGAGTAGACCTTGGGAATGAAGGTTACGCCTACTGCGCAACACTAACAGTTCTTGACAAGAATGGGAGCGCAATTAATAACCAGCAATTCCGGATGTGGGAAACCATCCAGAAAATTGCGTCCTACCCGGCGGACAGACCATACAAGGCAAGCCAGGGCGTGCCCGCCTTTCCGGACCGCAAAGGACTATTTTATGACACTCTAGGTCTTAACGACCTTACCGCATCACCGCAGATTGGCGAATATTTTCTGTCTAAACAATTTTTAACGGTAACTGACAATCTGAAGTCGTACAGTAGTTTACGTATCAATTGTCAATTCCTGGTTTGGAACAAAGCGACGGTTACCGATGTCACGAGCACACCTTATACAGCATGCCAATAGAGCCGGAACGATCTGCTTGATGCTCTTATCGCTTTTTCTTTTGAGTTGCAATGCCTCTCGGAGCCCGCAATATGCACCAGGCGGTCCCTTGAGTCAGCATGTGAGCAATTACCAAGATTCGGGGCATGATCTTCCGACAACGGTCGATGACCTCATGCAGAAATACAAGGTGCCAGCGGGCATGGATTTGGAAGAGCTGTCGGAACGACGCCCAATTTCCGTGAATGTTCCCCGAGGATCCGTTGCGGATGTTCTGAGCATGATAGTGGCTCAACAACCTGGCTTCAAGTGGGCGGAGATGAACGGCGTTGTCAACATCGGGCCACAACAAGATACTGACAGCATACTAGATGTGCGGATCGCGCATTTTCGTGTTGCGGATGCCAGCTTTTCCCAGATCCATTCTGCAATCGTCTCGCTTCCAGAGGTAAAGAGGTGGTTAGAGGACAACCACCTCACGGAGCGGACCCCGATGGTTATCGACGGTTTGGTCTCCGCCGGTCACCCTTTTTTGTCCCGGATTTCTCTCGATTTGCAAGACATCACTCTTCGAGAGATTCTGAACACGGTAATTAAGTCCTCTGGATTCAGCTCCTGGATCGTTTCTCGATACGGCGAAAAACAACAATATATAATGATCGGAATTGATTAACCTGAGGGCTGTTTGGAATGCATCCAGTATGTTGGCTGTTTCTTCCTAGAAACAGACCTGAACGAAGCTGGCGCGCGACTTCGTTCAAGTCGGCTTGTAGGCAGTGATCTCCCCGCTTGGCATTGGTTCTGGAGTGATGACGAGCCCCTCTGAAGCGATTCCACTTGCTCGACAAAAGAACCGGACGCATTACTTCTGCCTTGACTCAGAGAAACGGCGGCGCGTAGCATTCACGTCAAGGTATACATTCGAATACGTATCCTGCAGGATTGCGACTCAGTCTAGCGCTTATGCGCCGCAAGAACTGAAATCCGAGGCTTCAACGCAGTGGCATCGAACACGCAACCGCCTGGAAAAAATGGCCCTCCTCGCCTTCTCAAAAACTGGCTCAGGACCAGTGCTTTTCTAATTTTATTGGCCGCGGTCGTTCTTTTCGGCACGATACTTGCAGCCAGGTTTTACCACCTCCCACTGACCTCTTACTTTCTTGCAACTGTCTTGGTTGCCCTTTCGTTGGCAATCGTCCTCCATGCCCGATTCCTGGTCCTCTTGCGCCGTGATAATAAAAAAACGGTTACCGTTCTCGATTCCACGGGGCGCGAATTCAAATCCATCTTCCAGAACGCTCTTGACGGCATTTTGATTCTGGACGATCAAGGCATCTGCATCGAAGCCAACCCGGCAGCCTTTGTGATTCTTGGTGCAGACCAGGAACAACTCCTCAGACATTCGCTCGGCGAGTTCTACTCGAATCCCCAAACCTTCGCCGACAATTGGGCTAGCTTTTTGCAAAAGAAATACCAGCGTGGAAGCGCCGAGTTCCTTCGAAGCGATGGCTCGCCGCTGTTTGCCGATTACACGGCCGCAGCGGACTACATTCCTGGTCGTCACGTCGTCATCCTCTGCGACGTCACGCAGAAACTGAATGCCGAACACTCCCTTAAAGAAAGTGAACATCGCTTCCAGCTTATGGCCAACAACATTCAGGAAGTTTTCTGGATGATGAATGCCAACACGAAGGAAATTGTTTACGTCAGCGAAGCATACGAAGCCATCACAGGTCATTCTTTCGCGGAAATCCGCGAGAATCCTTCTTCTTACAAGGAGTTGGTCCATCCTGAGGACCGCGCGCGCTTCCTTACAAAATTAGAAGAGGCCGGCATCACCGGAAAATTTGACGAAGAGTTCCGCATCGTGCGGCCCGACGGAGTGTCTCGCTGGATTTGGAGTAAGGGCTCGTCGGCAGCCGACGCTGGCGGAGCTGCCCCATGGCTTGTCGGCATCGCGCAGGATATCACTTCGCGCAAACATGCCGAGCAAGAGATCGCGAAGCATTTGGCCGAAGCCGAAGCCGCAAGAGCGGAAGCCGATGCGCTCCGCAAAGCAACTCTAACCTTGACTCAAAACCTTCGGATGGATGAGCTCCTGGACACCTTGCTCCAAACCCTTCTTACGATCGTGCCCTACGACTCAGCCTGCGTGCTCCTGACAGACACCGATCATTCGTTCCTCGTCGCGAGGCAGATGCCTCGCGAAACAAACCGAAAGAATGTCGTCATCCTGGAAGTAACCCATCATCATTTTCTGCAGAAGGTATTAATGACGCGCAATAGCGTTTTTCTGGAGAATACAAAGAACGAATCAGAATGGCGGGACAGTCCGGCTTTTGGAGGCGCAAGGTCCTGGATTTGCATTCCACTGGTCGTGTCAGAAAATCTGGTCGGATTGCTTTCCGTGAGCAGCAAAGAAGTGGGGCGATTCACGCGCGAGCATTTGAGACTCGCCAAGTCCCTAGCACTTTCCGCTGCCGTGGCAATTCAAAACGCCCGGCTTTACGAACGCGCCGAAATCTACGCCTCCGAACTCGAACTCCAAGTGAAACTCCTGAAAGAAGCCCAGGCGGCACTTGAACAAACGCAAAGCCGCTCCCGCGGTACGTGATAGTAGGTTTTCCAGTACCCACTCGAACTTCAGAGACCCACTCCACACTTCTCGCAACCCCGTTTTTGGATAGCTTCCGGGTTGCCGACCACTCGCTCGGAGTATGTCTGGCGGGAACAGCGCTTCTCTATTCACCTCGTTTTCTAACGATCCGCCAGAGATTTCTAGGGTTTCAGGAATGCAAATCAAAATCAAAGGTCGGCCATTCAAATTAGGCACCCGCTTGTGATCTTCATGCGTTTCTGGTAACAGTTCAATAAATGAATCTGTCCATTCTCGTCTCCGTCCTCTTTCTCGGATTCCTGGCCGACGATTGGTCAAAGCCTTCGCTTAGCGCTGGGTCTCCCGGCGATCCAGAACGCCCGGGGAAGTACCGATGAAAAAGAAGCTCCGAACGTTGTTGGCTGGCTTGGCCTCGGCCTTTCCCAGCGCCTTCAGTCCCTACTGGCGCGTGGTGCCGCTAGGACGGATGAAGATGCTCATGGTGGGGTACTTCTTCGTCGGCGCCGCTGGTGGTTTCGCGTTCGATCTATTGCAGCTCCATGCTTCCCGTGTCGGCGGCGGTCTCTTTTGGCCCGTCTTAATAGGTGCGGCAGCGACGGCGGCTAGGGCTGCCGGAATCAAAAGAGTTCGTCTTATCCCTCTTCTGCTTCTGCTGGTTTTCGTGACCGCTTGGCTGGGCTACCGGGCCTCGCATGTTTCGCCGCCTATCCCGGTCCCCGTTGTGATACATCGGCGCGTACTATTCGATGCGATCGGGATCTTGATTGCTATCGGTTTCGGGACCCGATTTCTGCTGTTCTTCGCTGGCACCGAGGGCTTGGCTAGTGTGCGCATGCAGACCGAGCTTTCTTTGGCTCACGGCATTCAGGCGACCCTGGTTCCGACCGTCTCCTTTCAGAACGCGAGTTTCGAGCTATACGGCAAATCGGTCCCCAGTACAGAAATGGGCGGCGATCTGATCGACGTCATCGAGAGCAACGGTGGGTTGGTGGCCTACGTCGCCGATATCTCCGGCCACGGCCTGCCCGCCGGCCAGCTCATGGGGATGTTGAAGACGGCCATGCGACTCGCCGCCCAACTCCGCCAAATGCCAGTAGGGGCGCTTGAAAGTGTGGACCGCGTGCTGGCAGATCTCAAGGAACGTGAAATGTATGCCACCCTGGCCCTGCTCCGCTTCGATGCCTCCAGTGAAGCCGAATACGCGTTGGCCGGCCATCCGCCGATGCTCCATTATCGGCACGGCAGCCGGGACACGGCCCAGCTCTCCATGGAGCAGCTTCCGCTGGGACTGATCCCCGGCGGTTCCTATGCTAGTAAGCACGTCATTTATTCACCGCGGGATCTGTTTTTGATGTTTACCGACGGCATAACGGAAGTGGCCAATGCCAGAGACGAAGAATTCGGCCTGACCCGCCTGCAAGAGCTCCTGACGCAACACGCTGCCAGAGCCTTGCCGGAGATTTGGGATCTCATCATTCGCGAGGTGCGGCAATATGGTCTGCAGCAGGATGACCAAAGTCTGCTCCTGCTGCGCGTTCTGGACCCGGCCATCCCTCTCGCGACATGAATTCCAAAGCGGCGCAAGAAACCCGAAACCCACTTGGACGCACATTGGGCGAACCGCAATGTACCCCGGGCTTACACGGTGATTTCTCCCGGATGACGGGCAATCCTAAAGTAACCGGGTTGGGTAATACTTGCCGACAACCCCGGAGTTGGCCCTACTCTAATTTGCGTTTCAGCGGTTTGCCAATTGCGAGCAAGAAGACTGCACTCTTATCCTTTGCATGCGGTGAAAAGAATCTAATTACATCATCGTCGAAGAAGGTAAGCCCGGTCGCACCCAGGTGCTGGGCATAGGCAGCTAGGTAGATCTTGCCACCGATGGCACCCGCCTCCAGCTGGGCGGCCCGGTAGCCGCGGTTCCCGTATCGCTCCAGAATGCGTTCTAAATCGGTGAGAAAAAAGATATCCACGCAGGCGTCCGCCGGCAGCTCCTGCTCCAAGCCAAGATGGTGGGCCTCGGCACGGAATTCCCCCTCCTTCAAAAGCTCCAGGGTGTTGTGCTCACGCCCGAAGAAGTATGCGCCAGCCTTGAGCCCCTGCACCGAATGCACGATCAGGTAAAGATCGTTAAGCTGCGCACCGGGAGGCTCAAGGAAGTCAGCCGGAAGACCTCGCGTCGCGTAGTCGAGAATGGTAGAAAGTTGTGCCAGTGTAATGGACGCCGCTTTATCAAACGTTCGGGTAGAGCCGCGGCGCAAGACTACCTGCTCGATCGTGTCCTTCGGTTGTTCCTCTTCCGGCAAGCGCGGGAGACGAACTGCCTCGCCCGCCAGAGCGTAAGATGAAAGGACTGGTGTCTTGCCGCGCCACTGATTTACTTCCTCTACGGACTCGAGCGAAGACGCATCGTGCATCTCAAGCATGGCGGGATATTCGACCTCCTGCTGTGAAAGCGGGATCGTCTCCAGGCCAAGCGTCGGGGCCTCTGTCGGTGCCGGCAGCGAACTCTCCGATATGCGCCCGATCGGGACGAGGCACAAGGAAACCTCATGCCGCGTATCGAGATCGAGTAGGCGGTTCACCTCGGCGTCCAGAAATCCGAGCACGATCTTGGCAGGCAGCCCCGAGGCCGCAGAAACGGCCAGCATATTTGCCAGCAAGGTGCCGTTGTCCCAACCGAAATGGCGATAGGTGCGCGCCTGGTACTTCCAAGCGTTCCGCCAGTACGTTCCGGTGCAGATGATCGTCGCGGGCGCATGAGCGACCGCAGTTTCCATCGCCGTCGCCCGAGCCAGGTTTCCTCGAAAATTCCCTTTTCGTAGAAGCCGCAGAGATACATCCGCCGGATTGAAGTGATACGCGCCGGCATCCAAACCCGGGAGATCGCCAGTCACAACGTATAGTTCGATCTCGTAGAGAGCTCCGGTGCAAGCTGCAGCGCGAAAGTAGATCTCTCCACCTGAATATGCACGCTCTTTGGTAATCCCCGCCGAGAAATAGAGGAGGCGCGCCAGATCCTGAACGCCAGGAATCGAATCAGCTCGCGACGAAGGCGCTGGTTCTGAGATTGCGGAGAGTGCGGCCACTCCTGTTTGCGGCACGTCCCGCGGCAGCTTAAGAGGCCCTATCTTTGGATAGATTTTGAAAGACAACGGCCGATTCGCCCAGTCCAGGAAGTGAGGATGGTTACGGATGCTCCAGTAGGAGTGCTTCGTGCCGTCGTGATACTTCCAAGCTGCCTGGATTTCACGGTTGTTCATCGGCTGCTACGCCAGACTAGCACCTGCCGGGACCACGGGCGCAATGACGTTGTGACCGAAGATTGTGTCTGGATCACTTCCGGGTAGCCGACCACTCGTCCAGAATAGGTAGATCAGCCTGGCAACAAAACACCTACACGTGAGGTCGCGGAGTTATGGAGACCATGAGAAGCCCTCGGGCCCTTGCGTTGACCTTCCCGGCGTCGGCCCGAAACCACCACCGCAGCCATATCGCATGGAATCAGTAGCTTGCGGGCCGGAGAGTTCTACACGACCCATAGCAAACAACAGCCCGATTTCGCTGAGACGTGCATCCCCGATGACCTAGCGCAAAAGATTTGACTCAAAACATATCGTATAATATACATTTACGATATATTGTGAAGTTCAAGGAGAATCACATGCATCGACATCACGATTTTGCTTCTTTTGAAGGCCCCGGTCATCGCCGTCACTTCGGGCGCAGGGGAAGACGCTACGGTCACTTTGCCGCAGGCTTCTTGGGTGGACCGGGGATGAGGGTCGCGAAAATGCTCGCCTCGGGAGATCTTCAACTCATCATCCTGGCGTTGCTCAGCGAACAACCGCGTCACGGATACGAGATCATTAAGCAGGTAGAAGAGCATTCCAGTGGGGCTTATACGCCAAGCCCCGGTATGGTGTACCCGGCGCTCACCTATCTCGAAGAGATGGGTTACGCAGCTTCAGAGTCAGAGGGCAACAAGAAACTCTACCGAATCACGGAAACTGGTACCGCGTATCTGAATGAAAACCGGGCCAGCGTGGAGGACACACTCGATCAACTGGCGCGCTTTGGCCGGAAGCTCGCCGAATTCCAGAAGGAATTTGCGGAACACGAAGATGAAGAGAGAGAAAACTCAGGGACCGATTCCCGGCACGGGATCAAATCAGAATGGCGCGAGGCGAGACGGGAATTTCGCGAGGTGCGAAATGACCTCAAGGCCGCGCTCTGCGAGAAGTTCGATGCGCTGCCGGAAGAGAGAAAGAGAGTTTTCGCAATCCTCCGTCGAGCGATCGACGAAATCCGAAGCAAATAGCGACAATTCCCACGGCGGCCGGAAATTCCGCGCGAAGCCAGCCCAAATTGAACCAGGAAAGAGGTTTTCTCATGCCAAACAGGAGCTTTCAGAGCCCGATTAAAAATGCGCGCGTTCATGCTGTCATCAACCGGCTTGCGGAGGCGCCGCGTCGCCCGCCGAGCGGTGGTCCACACAACGATCCGGCCGCAAGTCTTGATCCTTATGACTACGCGGAATACGGCTTTTCGATTGTTCCTGAGCAGGGCGAGCTGATCTATTTGCTTTGCCGCAGTATCGGCGCGAAACGGGTCGTTGATTTCGCGACCTCGGTCGGCATGTCAGCTCTCTATTTTGCGGCAGCCATGCATGACAATGGCGGTGGCACCGTAATTGGCTCAGAACTCGTGCCGGCGAAAATCGCGACTGCGAAAAGCAATCTGGCGGACGCTGGACTTTCGGGCTACGTTGATATTAGAGAGGGAGACGCGCGCGTAACTCTTAGCGATCTTGGCGGTCCTGTTGATTTTGTTCTGATTGACGGCTGGCCAGTTTCCCAAGAACCTTCGCTCGCGCGCGAACTTATCCAGGTCATCGCTCCTCAAATTCGTATTGGGGGCTACGTCGTGAACGACAACGCAGAACCGGATTTTCTCGAATTCATTCGCGATTCGGCAAACGGCTTCATTTCCGTGAATCTCCCACTTAAAAGTGGTACCGAACTCTGCGTAAAAGTTTCTTGATCTGGCCATTAGCTCGGACTACGTTTGAGTCTTCGGCGGCCTCGTAGTCGTCCTTGGGCGGGTGACGGGCTAACCGGAAGTTATTCCGAGCCAGAAGGCCCGTTCGAGGAAATGTGACCCAGCACTGGTCTCATCGCCTTCAGTCGCCCCTGTCACCGGAATATCTGAGATTGAACCGCTATCCCGTCATCTCGTCGTCAGGGCCTTGACCTCTGCACGGCTCCTCTTTCTGTGAATTCTCCGCCGCCTTCCACGCATGCCCCGGCCTCACTCTTGCCGATTGCCCCGCGCTCCCCAACTGACTCATAAACAGGCCGCCTTGTGGAGGGCTCACCGTCATGAAGGCGCGAGTCGGATGCCGATCTCGTTTGGCTCAGACTCTCATTCCTTGTCCACCGCGCCCTCGCGTCACGCAAGTCCCGTATGCCGCAGCACGCAACTCCGGTCTCCCCGAACGCCAATTGGACGATTCGATCCACCTTCCATTTCACCACGCATTTTCTCGGGCACAGCTTCGGGATAATTCCTGCGCCCGGCGTCCTCGCGTCTTCTGCTTTCCCGGTTCCTCCCTGTGAGTCATTTGGGTCCCTCCCAGAATGCAGCCGCTCGCCTTGGGAGCAGTATCCCCTCGCTCTTGAGTGCCCCAAAAAAATGGGGCAGAAATGGAGATTTTTATCTTATGTATCTCAATCACGTCCAATTAATTGGCTTCCTCGGGAAAGACCCGGAGAAGCGTCAAGTGCGCGGCAACGGGGACACCTTCACGGTTCTCTCGGTCGCCACGCAACAGTCGTGGAAGGACTCGAACGACGAGTGGCAGTCGAAAACCGAGTGGCACCGCGTAGTCGCGTTCAACCGTCTCGCAACGGCGCTCGCCGACACCCTCCACAAGGGCGACCACGTTCTTGTCGATGGAATGCTCGTCAGTTCGAAGTACGAGCGCGAGAACGGCAAGAGCAAGAAGGCCAAGGCCGCGAAGCTCACGTTCTGGAGCGTGCGCGCGAATTCCGTGCGTAGGCTGAGCCGTGCCGAGGCGGAGCCGCCAACGACTCCAGCGGCATCTGACGCCAGCGATGGCGCTGAAGCCGAGAATGCGCCGTACTAACCGGCGCTTCGCTTAAGGGCTCCCGACCAACTCGGGAGCCCTTTTTCGTGCTGTACGCATTTGCGGTCAGCGAGCAGAAAAATACCCTCCGAGCCAAAACGGTTCGCAGTATACGTCCCTCACGCGGAGACTCATTGGCGGCCCCGTGCCATCGCCGCGTGAATACCGGCACCGTCGAAACCAACCGAGAACCTGTCCCGCTCCCGGCCACGCCGTGCTGCGCCCTCGACCGGAGGAATCGCGTCATGGGCAAACATTCGCATTGCACGTGCACCATTTGTGATGTCGAAAAGTATTTCCGAACGGAACTCGAACTACAGGAAAGCCACGTCAGATATCGCCAGCTCGTCGCCTACAATTCTTTCCTCGCTCATTTTCCAACCGCGCCTGATCTCGTCGCCAAAGTTCATGCGTACAGAGATGCAAAAGATGGAAACTGTCTGTCGGATCGCATTTTTGTAGGGCTTCTCCGTAGTCCCGTTGCCCCCCACGATTGGGACTTCGTCGAAAGAATTCTAATACTCTTGCTCACACCGACCGCTCATGCAGTGGTACGGCAAGTTTCCGGCCACTACCGATTCCTCCCTCGTCAAGACCTTTCACAACTCGCGCTTATCACCCTTATTCAATGTCTGCGGTCCAAGAGTTGGCAGAATCAACGATCGCATTTTGGGTACACCGCGGCCAGGAGTCTGAGGCGAAATCTTTTTCGATGGGCACGGGACGAATTCCAGTCCACCTCCCAGTTTGCTGTGCAGAAATTACGTGAGGAGCTCCAACTCAATCAGACGGCCGAGGAATCGTTCGAGCGGAACGCCATACTGCGGCACCTCCTTGCTTTATGTCAGGAGAAGGCCTATCTCACCACTGCGGAACTGAACCTGCTGATTGACCTCAAGCTGGAAGAGACCATCGATGCAGGCATCTCCGGACCCAGTGGAAGAACATCGAATCCATTCCGCCAGAAAATAAAGCGCCTGATGACCAAGCTCAGGCGCGTGGCCCAAACACCATCAAACAAGACGCGCCATAAGACTCCATTCGGGCATTAAGGTGAACACCGTGACGTGTCTACACCTACTCTTCGTCGATTCATTCGACCCAATCTACAAGAAAAATGAAAAATCTTTTTCTCGGCGCGACACATTTTCCGGTTTCCACGCTGATTAGGTAGGTGAGGGAAGGAGTTCCCGTCAAGAGGGGCCAGGCGGCACGGGGAAACCTCAGCCGTCGATTCTCTCTTTCGCTCGGACGACGCCCGGGCCCACTACGTCTCTGCTCCTGGGGCTAGTGCTCCTTGTGTCTCCGAATGCTGGAACAACACGCTCAGCACCAGATTCCGTGGGCTCCGTGGGCCTTGCGGGTGAAAGAGGGACCTTGCGGGAACTCCACTTATTTGCAACCCAAATCCAGTGAGGTCTACGCATGAAACGCCTGTTTCGCAACACGTTACCCGTCTTCCGTCAGTTTCCAAGACTTCTGACCATCGTCATAACACTGTTCCTCGCGGCCCCAGCGTTCGCGCAAGGCGCTTCCCCTTGGGAGAACGCCGTCAACGTACTGATGACGGCCTTCACCAGCACTATCGCTCGCGGCCTCTCGCTCGTGGCCATCGTGGTGGCCGGCCTCACCTTCGCCTTCGGGGAAGGCGGCTCGAAGCGTGTGCTTGCTGGCGTGCTCTTCGGCGTCGGCATGGCTATCGCAGCGGTGAATTTCCTCGCCTGGCTTTTTCCGGGCAACTGAATCACGCAACTCCCAGGAGAGAAGCACATGGCGGAAACAAGACGAATCAACAGGGTGCATCGGTCGCTCTCCCGGCCACTCACGATCCTAGGGGCCGAACGGAAACTCTTTTTCTTTGCCATGTGCCTTGGCGCTGCCACGTTCAACCTGCTCAACAGCTTATTCGGCGGGTTGTTGATGTTTCTGTTGCTCTACTTCATGGCCCGCTGGGCCACGCAGACCGATCCGCAGATTCTGCGATTCCTGCTGACGGCGGCAAGGCTGCACGCGGAATACGACCCGATGAAATTCAGCCCCGTTGCAATCCGAAGGGACGGCCATGCTCAGGCTTAGTCGAATCTTCAAAAACTACAACGAGACCGGCTCTCTCAGCGAGCAGATCAATCTCTACGGCTTCATCGGTCCGCACACGTTTCTCACCAAGACGGGTGAGGTGGGCGTCATCCTCGAAGTTCGCGGTGTGGACTACGAGTGTCTCGATGGCGCATCGATTGATGGCTTCACCAAGCGACTTGAGTCGGCGCTGAAGCTGTTCGACGAAAACTATCGCCTCTACCAATACCTCTTCAAGCGCAACAACGAAACCATTCCCTACAAGCTCTACGACAACCCGATCGTTGATGCCGCGATCAAAAATCGCATCGCGTACTTGGGCAGCAAGGCCGACACACTTTTTACCCTGTCGGTCTATTACGTCGTCCTGTATCAGGGATTTCAGACCTCAGACAAGCTTGGAACCGCGATAGCCGAGTTGCCCAAGAATCCGAAAAAAGCCCTATCGGATCTGCACGCGCATTTTTCGGGTCAAAAGCGCACCGTCGTTCTTGGGCAGCATGTCAGCAATGCTCAGGAAGCGCTGCTTCAAAAAGCCCGGAGCTTCATCCTCCAGGTCAGCGACTTCCTCGCCGTGCGGATGCTCGATAAGCACGAAGCCTTCCGCGTTCTCAAGAGAACGCTCAACTTTCACTCCGACAAACTCGCATTTTCCAAACTGAAATACGACACCTTCCTTGACTACTACCTGCCTGAATCTCCCCTGGAATGCCATCGCGGGTATCTGCGCGTGGACGATTACTACGTCAAAGTTCTCACCCTCAAGGAGCCTTCCGCGCAAAGCTTTCCGCTCATCTTCAAACGCCTGCTCGAAGTGGAAGCGAACTACTACGTCGTGACGGAATGGAAAAAGGAAGATTCCGGCAAAATGCGCCGGGTCATCCAGGCCAAGCGCCGCCATTTTCACAACACCAAACGCTCGTTCGCCAGTCAAGTCAGCCTCAATGAGGGTCCCACACAAGACGTGCTCCTCGACGATTCCAAGGAATCCCAGGTTCACGAACTTGGCGAAGGGATCAAGGAAATCGAGCTGCACGGAAACTACTTCGGCCAGTTCTCTCTGACCGTCGTCATTTATGACCTCGACCTAGCCAAGGTGGACCGCGCGTGCGCCGACTTCTACAAAGTGTTCAGCGTTCATGACGCCCAGCTCTACGAAGAAAAATACAACTTGCTGAACGCCTTTCTCGCGGCGGTTCCTGGCAACCATGCCTTCAACTTGCGTTCCCTGTATCTGCTCAATACTAATTATGCGGATTTCTCATTTCTCTTCACCCTTCACTGTGGCGCGCCTCGCAATAGCCATCTCCGGCAGGAATATCTTGCGGTCCTGGAAACCAACCACCACACCCCGTACTTCCTAAACCTTCATTACCGCGATGTAGCACACACCATGATTCTCGGGAGAACGGGCGCGGGGAAGTCGTTCCTTTTGAATTTCCTGATCACCAATCTCCAGAAATACGACCCCCACACGTTCATCTTCGATCTCGGCGGGAGCTTTGAAAGCCTCACGCAGCTTTTCGGCGGCTCGTATGTTCGCGTGGGCCTGGAATCCGAGGGTTTCAAGATCAACCCGTTTTCATTGCCGCCGACGAAGGAAAATCTCGATTTTCTCGCTCTCTTTCTGAAAGTGTTGATTCAGGGGCAGAGGGCGGGCGACCTTGACCCCGCCACCGAGTGCGAACTTTTCCACCAGGTCGAAAACCTGTACGCAGTGGACCCGGCGCTGCGCACGCTGGGCGTACTGGCGAATACGTTCGGCCACGACATTGCAAGCCGCCTCTCCAAATGGACCCGCGGCGGCCAGTTCGGATTCCTCTTCGACAACGCTGAGGACGTCATCTCCTTCTCCCGCTTTCAATGCTTCGACTTCCAGCGCATGAGCCAGTACCCGGAGCTCTTGGAGCCGTTGCTCTTCTACATCCTGCATCGAGCCAACGCGGTCATCGCCGACCGCCAGATTACTTCCGTTTTCAAAGCCTTCTTCATCGACGAAGCGTGGGTTTTTCTGAAGAACCCGGCCATTCAGCGATACGTCGTCGAGGCCCTCAAGACCTGGCGCAAGCACAACGCCGCAATGGTGCTCTCCACCCAATCACTTGATGAGTTGAAGCGCTCGGACATCCTCGACGTAATCATCGAAAGCTGCGCGACCAAAATCTTCCTCGCGAACCCGGATATGGACCGCGATCTCTACCGTCGGCAGTTCCACCTCAACGACAACGAAGTCGAGCTCATCGCGGGGCTCATTCCCAAACAACAATTTCTGATCAAGACGCCGGAACTCGCGAAAGTCGCCAATCTCACCGTCGATGCCAAGAGCTACTGGCTCTACACAAACGACCCATACGACAACAAAAAACGGAAACAAGCCTTTGAACAGTATGGCTTCGAAAGAGGCCTCGAAATCCTGGCGAGAGCGCAACCGTGATTCCTCTCTACCGTCTCTTCGACGAAGCGATTGTTCGCGACCCGCTGTACTTGTTCCTGCCTCTCTTCCTAAGCGGAGCTTTCACTGCGTCCGTTCTTGCGGTGCAGTGGCTTGTCGGACTCCGTTCCGATTGCGACCAAAGTTTCCAGCAACACCAATCCATTTCAAAAGGAGCACCTCGATGAAACAAATGTTGCACATCCAGTGGCACGGCGTTTTCTTTCGCTTATTCGCCATCGTTGTTCTAGGAGCAGCCGCGTTCCACGCTTCGCCTGCGCACGCCGCTACGGAAGCCACGGCTCGTGTCGTGAAGTATTCGAGGGAAGACATCGTGCCCGTTCGCGCCAAGCTTCGCTTTTCGACGCTCATCGTTCTACCCGAGGACGAAGAGATCCTCGATTTCACCACCGGCGACAAGGAATTCTGGGTCATCAACGGGGCGCACAACCTCTGCTACGTCCACCCGGCCCAGGCCGGCATCCGCAGCAATCTGAATCTCATCACCGCGAGCGGACACGTGTATTCCTTCCTGCTCACCGAAATCAGCAACCAGCCAAACGTCGAGCCGGACCTCAAGATTTTTGTTGAGCCGAAAGAAGGCTCGGGCTTCGCGGCGAGCACGGGACTGCGCGGATATGTGAGCGCAGGCGAGGCGGAAGCCTACAAGAAGGAACTGGAAACGCTCCGCTCTCAGACCGTGGAACAGATCCACGCGGCGCAAGCCCAGTCCGCCGAGCAGCTCAACCACTTCCGCGCCGGCTACGCAACCAAACTTCAATTCGACTATCTCCTCGACTCCAAGGCGGCGCGGGAGCCGTTCCTGGTTTCTGTGATTTACCACGACGATTCGTTCACCTACATCAAGTGCGGCGCGCGCGAAAAGCCCGCTCTCTATGAGGTCAAAGACGGTAAGCCGAACTTGATTTCTTTCCAGTTCGAAAACGGCGTGTACATCGCACCGAAAATCATCGACTCGGGCTACCTCGCCATTGGCAAAAAGAAGCTGCCCTTTGCGCGCCGCGTTGCCGCGAATTGAGGAACAACCATGAGCCAACCGACCCAACCCGCGCAGGTGCAGGAAAAGGCCTCGAAACCGCAGGGGCTTCTGCCGAAGAACGTCCAGTCCTGGCTTCTCATCGGACTGGCATTCCTCATGGTCGCCATCATGTGGTTGACCGGGGGCAAAAAGCCGCCGACTCCGGCGAAGACGGCCTCGTCCACAGCCCCAGTGCCAGCGCCGCTCGAAGTCAACGAAACCAAGATCAGCGAGTTGCAGAACCGCATCGAGCAAATGCAGCGCGATGAACAGGCTGCTCAGAGCGCTCTTACGCAACAGACTCGCCTGCTTGGCGGCACTCCACAAGATTCCCAGCAAGCGCAGCAGCAGAGTGTGTCCGGTAACCCGTCCGACCAGCGAGCGGAAGACCCCATTCAGGCAGAGCGGAAGCGGCGTGCCTACGTGTCGCTGTTTGCCTCGAATGTCGCTTTGACCTACCGCAAGACTCCATCAACTCCGCCAGCCGTGCCGACAACTGAGGCCGAGGGCTCTCCTTCAGCCGCGAGCCTCGTCCCAATGGGGCCCGACGCCCCGCAGGTTGCGCAACTCTTGAAGCAAATGGAAGCGAATCCCGCTTCGCCCGAGCCAACGCGAAAAGATCCCCCGGAACCAACCCATGATCGAAAGGAGGAAGCCAGAAACCCTGCCGCCGTGTCGGCCTCTTCCGCCAATGCGGCGGCAGGAAAAACCTACGTCCTGTTTGAAGGAACCATCCTTGAAACCGTTCTCATCAACCGCCTCGACGGGGGCTTCGCAGGCCCCGTTGAGTGCCTACTCTCAACCGATGTCTATTCCAACGACCGCCAGCACCTGCTCGTGCCCGCAGGCTCGAAGCTGCTCGGTGAAACCAAAAAGGTGGACGCCCTCGGCCAGACACGTCTGGCCGTCGTGTTCCATCGCATAGTCATGCCCGACGGATATTCCGTCAGCCTCGATCAGTTCAAGGGACTCAACCAAATCGGCGACACTGGGTTGCTGGATCAAGTCAACAACCACTACCTCCGCATCTTCGGAGTGTCGCTCGCAGTCGGTGCTCTCGGAGCCGTTGCCGAAGCCGGAACAGCGGGCTCTGTCAACGCGTCCAGCTCTGACCTCATCCGCCAGGGATTCGCGCAAAGCACCGCGCAGTCCTCGGCGCAGATCCTCGACAAGTTCCTAAACATCATGCCCACGGTGACCATCAGGGAAGGCCATCGGGTCAAAGTGTATCTCGCGGGCGACCTCGCGTTGCCCGACTACAACAACCACAAAATGCCTTCGGATCTCTGAAAGCCGGGAAGAAAGGATGAAACTTCGATGAAAAGAAAGATTCTCATTTGTTTGCTCGTGTTGGGATTGGGAGTCAGCACGGCCACCGCGCAACTCGGGAGTGGCATCGTCTACGACCCAACCAATTACCAGAACGCTTTGCTTCGGTACGCCCAGCTGCAGCAGCACCTCATTCAGCTGCAAAAGAGCTACACCCAGATCACCAACCATTTGAACCTTGCTCTGCAGATGGCTCAGTTCGTCAAAAACATGCCTGCTCGTTACCGCGCCCTGTTCTCGCAGTGGAGAAACGTAACGTCGCTCAACACCTTTGGGAACACAGTCTCCTGGATTAACGGGATCAACACCGGAGTCCTTCCCAACATCAACACCGGCTACCTGAAGGCCACTACTCCACTGTCCCAGTACGACCCGTACGAACTCTCGGGAATGGACGCCTCAGAACTCGGGCGTGTGCAGTCCCAATACGCGTCCGTGCAACTCGTGGACGGCGCAAATATCAACGCGATGGCCACCATCGGCGCGATCCGTGGAAGCGCCGACAACATCCAGACTCAGATCGGGAATCTCGAGCAGGATTCGTTCTCGGGCGACTCCGGCCTCAACACCGAAGTTTCCGTTCTGAACAAGATCAATGCGGCGGGCGTTTTGACCCTCCGCACCGTCCAGGACTCGAACAAACTGCTCGCGTCGCTTCTCGAACAACAGACCATCCTCGCGAAGCAACAGCGCGATGCCGCCACCAACGCCATTAACACCGATATCGGTCGCCAAGCCAGCATGGCTGGCAACATCGCCCAGGTGACTGGAACGATCACCGATTCACTTCAAAACTTCCGCATGCCGTAGGCGTGCGCTTAGAGATACCCGGCGTCGAAGGAGCTGACCGCGATGCAAACCGATTTCCTGCAGTACATCTTTCAGGCGATCAACAACTTGCTCACCCAGAACCTCGGCTTCTTCGACGCAATGGGCCAGAATCTTTTCCGCTCGTTCGCCACGATCCTCGTGGCTTGGTTTGGAATTAAGTCCGCTCTCGCCTCCGCCAGCGGCAGGCCTTCCTTCCAGTTCGATCATTTTGCCAGTTTGCTTCTGACCATCAGCTTTGGCTTTGCGATGGTCAATTACTACAGCACGCCGATTCCCGGCGTCGGAGTTAGCTTCCATAACTTGGTCACCAACGAAGCACAGTTCCTCTCAACGCAGATCGATCAGGCGCAGCTCCAAACCGTGGTCACGCAGGTTGCCAACTTCGAAGCTCGTATGGACTCGCCCGGTTGGGGGGATCTTTTCGGAACCGCCATCTACATCATCGTGACCATCCTGCTTGCCGCAGCCCAGGCGATAGCGATTGTGGTTATTGCCTACGGGTTCATCGCGACCGCAGTTTGCGTCCTGGTAGGCCCCGTCTTCGTTCCGTTCTTTATCGTTCCGAAAATGGAGTGGCTCTTCTGGGGATGGTTCCGCTGCTTCATCCAATACGCCTTTTACCAAGTCATCGCGGCAGCCGTCGTGTATGTCATCGGAAACCTCATGCTGGGCGCTCTGCAGCTCCCGCCCGCGGGCACGCTTTCGACAGTCCAGCTGATTGCCTGGTTTCCCGTCCTTTTTATTACGTTTCTCGCTTCGATCTATATCCTGCTGAAAATCCCTTCGCTTACAAACCATATCTTCAGCGGCACGGCCGGAGGATCATCCGCCGGCCTACTGGAAGCGCCCGCCGCCGTCCTCGATAGGGTGCTGTGATGGATCGCGATGCCACATTCCACGACGCCAAGCAGCTCTACCTCGAACAGTACGGGGATCCTATGGTGACAAATACCTATCTCAAGATTGCTCTCGCGATGCTGTCCGTCGTCTGTGTGGCCCTCGCGCTCATCGACCTCAGGACTATCCGCACTTTCCAGAATTTCCGCCCGCTCGTCATCCGCATCGACGACCTGGGACGTGCCGAGGCCATCAACTACCACAATCTCGAATACAAGCCGCAGGATGCCGAAGCGAAGTATTTTCTCTCCGAGTTTTGCAACCTCTATTACCGCCGCAACCGCTACACGATTCAGGATGACTTCTCGAAGTCCCTGTACTTCCTCGACGGCAAGCTCGCCAACGGCATTTTCGATGCCTATCGCAAGGACGACATCATTAAGAAATTCATCACCAATACCGCAGCTCCCGAGATCGATGTGGACGTCCAGAAGGTCTCCCTCGAAGAGATGCAAACACCGCCCTTCCGTGCGCGCGTCGACTTCTACATGGTCTATTATTCGCCCGCCGACCATACCGAGCTGAAGCGCGATCTGTACACCGCGAATTTCGTCTTCGTTTTCAAATCCCACGTCCCCAACGAATTGATTCCGATCAACCCCCTCGGAATGACCGTGACCTACTTCCGCGAAGACCAGGCGTTCAAATGAGAATCCAAGTCCACACGCAAACCGAAGAGGTCGCGGGCGGACGCAGCGCAACATCGGCCCAACCTCGCCGCGCCACATTTTCCTTTATCCCGCGATTGTCGTCCTCCCACGGGCCACATCCCATCCCAGCGTTTTTTGCCTTTGGAACAACCGGCGCGCCTCAGGAGAGCCTCCGTTGCTACCCGCTTTCCGCCCGCTCCCAGACCCACGAGATATTTCTGGGAACACCGTCACCTAAGCCGAGAGGTACGCGATGATTGCCAACGCACTGCTATTCACCATCGTCATCCTGTTGGGCTACGGATTTTGGCTCCTCGACCAGTTGAAGTTCATGGCCCGCTACAAAGCTGTCCTCTACCACGCGTACGGACCAACGATCCTAATATTCCTCGCGGCCCTCTTTCTAAATCTATTTGGCGCGGCTCTCGCCATCGGCCGCCGCTTCTTCCTCAAGAATACCGGGCGCAAACTCTCGCACCTCGACAAGCAATTCAACGTCAGCCATGCGGACATGCCCACTCCCGTGAACGAGGAGGACTTCAACTAATGTCGCGCGACGCTTTTTCTTATGACCCGCAGGACGCCGGCGATGTGCGCGAGGAGGCTCCGCGTCGCCCAGCCCGTCAGCACAGACCGGCTCCTTCCGATACACGAGAGGGCAGGAATCCGGCCCCGGACACCCCTGGCCGCGGCGATAGCACCGAAGCCCGCGAGCAGCATTCCACCCGCCACGAACGCACCGATTCTCCGCGCGCCTATTACGTCCGGGATCGCACCTATCTCCTCCGCAATTCCGAGATGCACTCCCTGACAGAAATCGGCAAGTTCCGCGTTATCGCGGTGTCGGACTTGGCGAAGTACGCCTGCGACGGGAATCGCGAACGAATGGAGAGGGACATTCGCGCGCTCGCACGCCAGTCCCTTGTCAGAGATAACACCCTTGAAATCTCGCAGAAGAAGACGTTACGCGTGGTCACGCTTACGAAAGCCGGGCACCGCGTTCTCAAGAAAACGAATCAAGTGCCCGACGACCAACCCATCTACCACGGCTTGGCGAAACCCCGCGAAGTCAAACACGACGCCGATCTCTACCGGCTCTATCAGAAGGAAGTTGCCCGCATCGAGCGCGGCGGAGGCCGCCCGGTCCGCGTACTCCTCGACTATGAACTCAAACGGAATCTGAATCACGATCTGGCCCTGCTGGGGCCGGAAAAAGACAACCTGAACCGCAAGGCCGAAGTCGCGGAAAAGCACGGCTTGCAGCTCGTCCACGGAAAGATTCCTGTCCCCGATTTGCGTGTCGAGTATGAGACCCCCGAATTGGAATTGCATCACGTGGACCTGGAACTCGCGACGCGTGATTACCGACCACGCGCTATGGCGGCAAAAGCCGCTGCAGGCTTCGCGATGTATGCGCGATCGGAAGACGCATCGCGTTTGCGTCGCGTTCTCGACGAACGTGAGATCACCGCAGGAATCCTCAATCTATGAACATTGCACTCGCCCATCTCGAAGCCCTGAAAGCTCTCGGCTACACCGAAGCCGAGGCTCGCTTTCTCTACATTGTAGCGACGCATTCCGGCTACTTTGTGGCTCGCCAGTTTCTCGCCTTCACCGACGCCCATTGGGGCAAGCGCACGACCCTCTTCTGGAACAAACTTCAAACCAAGCGCCATGCCCGGACCGAATTTTTTCCAAAAAGCGGAACGGTCTATCATCTGTTCTCCCGGCGTCTCTACCGCCAGATCGACCGCGAGAACATTCGCAACCGCCGCGAACACGAAATCGAACACATCCAGCGGCGCATCGCAATGCTCGATTTCGTTCTGCTGAACCAGGGGTATCAGTACCTCGAAACCGAGCTCGAAAAAATCCGCTTTTTCTGCAATCAATTAAAGGTCCCGAATCAGTTCCTACCCTCAAAGATCTATCACGGACAAAAAACTTCCCAGCCCACCGTCCGCTACTTCGTCGATAAGTTTCCAATGTTTGTTGCGAGTGACGCCTCTTCGCCTGTGGTGACGTTTACCTACCTCCACGGGGCCGAGGCCAACCTCCGAGAATTCGTGCACCATCTTGAAGCCTACCTCCCTCTATTTCGGCAGCTTTCCAACTTCCGATTTCTCTATCTGGCGAGGGTCGATTCGCACTTCGAAAACGCCACACAACTTTTCAATTCTCTGGTGACCACGCCACTCGGATCGGACGTGTCGGCGGACCTGTTGCGTTATTTCCAAATCCGCAAGGCCTGGGACCTCAGCCGATACGCATCTCTGACCGAGGGTGACCTGATTTTCCGTAATCAGGCCAAGACCAGATTCGCCGGGCAGCGCTTCGAACATCTCTATCGCGGCTGGAAAGTCGGAAGAGTGACCGAATCCGACATCCGCCAGGACTTTGGCGGTAGAGAGCGTCGCGCCACAGTGCATTTCGCTGCCGAAGTGCTGTGGCGGTTTGCAGTTCCTGAGCAGGAACCTGAGGGAAACGGGTGCAGAAGGTAAGGACTACACACTCCACCTTCGTCTTCACCGGTTTCTTCACCCTGTGGCGCAAGCAATTTCTTTGAGGGGAGTCGGATGCAGAACGCAGCGCAAGCAAGAGTCACCGTGGAAAAAACACCAAAACGGGCGGGAGCGACCCCACTTTTTCGGCTTTCAGCCGCCCAAAAAGTTCGTGGGGTCGCTCCCGCCCTGCGGCACGGTAAATCGTGCCGGCTTTTTTTCCCACGGTGACAGGGAATTCGGACGGAACGCTCAACACCAGAGGAGAAACGCAATGTCGATCATTAAGAAGGCACCAGCAATCATGACTCGGGAAGTGAAGCTCGAAGAGCCGGTCAACCAACTGCTCGAAGACTATGCCCGGTTCATCGAGAGCAGCGCAGACCACGTCATCAATTCCGCCTTGAAGAAAGTGCTTTGGCGGGACCAGGACTACCGCAAGTGGCGCGAAGCGCGGCGCACCCCACAGCCCTCCTCCGACAAAGGACAGCCGGTCGAAGCGCGGGGGAGGGTCTAATGCAACGAGCCCTCGAATCGCGCGCCTTCATTGCAGCCATCCTCGCGATGGCCGCTGGTACGTTCCTGGTTTATGCCCATCCGTTCCCCGACGAGCAGATCTTTCTGCATGTCATCGCCCTGCGCGCTCCCCACGCCTTTCTGAGCTTCAAATACCTCTACTACACATTCCTATTCACCACGCCCTATATCGTTTGTTTGACTCTGCTCTCGGCGCTCTACATCTTTACGCTCAAAGCCCGCCAACACATATCGCCCGGGCGCTTGCCCAAGTACCCCGATCCACGCACCCGAAATGACCTGTTCCTGGTCGTGGGCGAAGTCCATAACCCGCGCATGACGGTGCCTGCTAAGGCTCCTTATTGGCTCACGATTCCCGAGCGTGGATTGTTCACGGGCATCGCCATCTTGGGGGCGATAGGCAGTGGGAAGACGAGTTGCTGTATCCTTCCGTTCGCCGAGCAGATTCTGGCCTACAAAGCCGCCGACAAAGAGAAGCGTATCGGCGGTTTAATCCTCGAAGTAAAGGGGGATTTTTGCCGCAAGGCAAAAGACATCCTCGCGCGTCACCAGCGCGCCGAGGATTACATCGAAATCAGCCTCGATTCCGAATACTGCTACAACCCTCTCCACAACGATCTGGACGCCTACGCCCTCGCCTACAACATCGCCTCGCTACTGAACAACCTTTTCGGTCGTGGCAAGGAACCGTTCTGGCAGCAGGCCTACACCAACCTCGTGAAGTTCATCATCCTTCTTCATAAGGCCGCCTACGACTACGTCACCTTCTTTGATGTCTACCAGTGCGCTATCTCTCCGCCGCTGCTCGAAGAACGGATCGACGAGGCCGAGCAGATCATTCTCGGACGCCACTATGTGGCCCTTACCTCCGAGGTCTTTGGCGAGCGTACCGCCGACCTTGCGGGCCTCGGTTTCGTGCACGACCAGAAGGAAGACCGCTACCTCGCACCAGCTACTCGGGAGCTGCGGGATATATTAAGGATGCAGGGCATTCCCTCCGAGGCCCGCACGGTCCTGGACCCGGCCCAGGCCAATCCCGAAAAGCTTGCCCAACTGGAAGCAGTCCAGCGCTGGTTCCATGACGATTGGAAAAGAATCGAGCCGAAGCTCCGCACCTCCATCGTCGAGGGTGTCTCCGTCTTCCTTTCGCTCTTCGACGACAACCCGAAAGTGAAGCGGGTCTTCTGCCCAAAGAAAGAGTGCTACGACGCTCAGAAGAACGCCAACAACCGGTTTGGCAAGCCGCTGCCTTCGTTTAGCTGGCTCATAGAAAATGGCAGTCTCGCCGCTCTGAATTTCCCCATCGGCATGAACGCCGGACTCGCGAAGGCTTTGGGCGTAATGATGAAGCTCGATTTCGAGCGCGCCGTGCTCAATCGCGTGCCGAAAATCGAAGCGCATCCCGAGCAGTATTTCCGGCAGGTTCTCTTCCTTTGCGACGAGTACCAGCACTTCGCCACCGTGGGTGAGAGCGATCCGACCGGGGACGAGAAATTCTTCAGTCTCTCCAGACAGCCGAAATGCATCCCGATCATCGCCACGCAGAGCATCAGCTCGCTGAGATCCGCACTCCCCGCTGACAGCTGGCGCACGCTCCTCCAGACCTTCCGCACCAAGATTGTTCTCTCGTTGTCCGACGATTTCTCAGCGCGCACGGCGCGCGATTTCTGTGGACGCGAGGACCAGTTGAAAGTCAGCTACAGCTTGTCGGAAAGCGGGCACGACACCAAGGTCAGTTGGCTCACGGGCAAAGCCCTCTCTCACAAAGCCAACATCATCGCCTCGAAGAGCTACAACACCCAGAGCGACTACCGCTTCGACATGAAGACCTTCATGGAGCTGCGCAACGCCCAGTCCGTCGTACTTGCCTACGACGGAATCGACCCCAAACCGCCAATGTTCTGCTACCTCAAGCCCTACTACAACGACCCCAACGAGTCGTACTTCGTCCAGCTCGAAAAAGGAAAACTCTAATGAACGGTTTCGAAATGATCCTGCCGTTCTTGAAGCCCATCGAGCACCTCATTCTCGACGAATCGATCAGCGAGGTGATGGTGAACGGCCCCGACCGCGTCTTCATCGAAAAACAGGGCTTCCTTCAACAGGTGCCGGGCGTCTCCATCGGCGAAAAATCCCTGATGGTCGCCGTGAAGAATATCGCCCGGCGTCTGGGCGACGACATCTCCGAAGCAAAGCCCATTCTCGACTCGCGGCTGCCCGATGGCAGCCGCGTTGCCGCAATCATCCCGCCGTGCAGTCTTGGAGGTGTGACGCTCACCATCCGCAAGTTCAACACCCGCCACTTCGAAATGGAAGATCTGATTCGTGAAGGCACGCTTGATCGCGCCCTCGCGAACCACCTGGAAGACTACGTCCTCGCACGCAAAAACATCCTCATTTGTGGTGGAACCGGCACTGGAAAGTCGACCCTACTTTCGATCCTGGGAAAATTCATTCCCCACGATGAACGGGTGCTCGTTATCGAAGACACGGCCGAGATTCAATTGCCTCAGGTAAACCTCGTCCGGTTTGAAGCACGCCGCGAACAGAATGGCCTTCCGGCAGTGGCCATCCGCGATCTCCTGAAAGCGGCCCTCCGCCACCGCCCCGATCGTATCGTCTTGGGTGAGGTCCGCGGAAGCGAAGCCTTCGATCTCTTGCAACTCCTAAACACGGGACATTCAGGCACGCTATCCACGATTCACGCAAGTTCTGCCCAGCAAGGCCTCGCGCGCTTCACTAGTTGTGTTTTGCAGAGCGGGGTTGAGCTACCTTTCAGAGCAATCAAGACGAATATTGCGGATTCACTCAACGTCGTCATCCATGTCGAACGCCGGCCTGGACGCCGATACATTTCCGAAGTTCTGCTCATCAACCGATACGACCCGGATGCGGACCTGTTCGATTACGGTGCAGTGTTCTTGGCTAAGCAGGATCACCCGTGAGCACCGATAGCAAATTCACGCCGCGATCTCTCACGGCTTCGGAGTATGTCCGGGAGCTGTTCGGGCCTGAGGATAATGCCGCGATTCTTGTGCGTAATCGCTCCACCGGCCATACCGTTCAATCTATCGCCAAGGCGGAGACCATCGCGAGCCCCGACTTTCAAACTTGGCTCGCGGGTCAGAGCGCCAGTGGTTATGACGTGTTCATGGGAATGAATCCAATTAAGGACGGCGCATACAGCCGGACCAAGGGAGATATAAAGGATATCCGCCACGTCTATCTCGACCTCGACCGAAATGGCGACGCAGCTCTCCAAGCGATTCGCAATTCAACGGAAGTCCCAGCTCCAAACTTTGTCCTCGATACCTCTCCCGGCAAGCACCAGGTCGTCTGGAAAGTGAGTGGATTCTCTCAAGATGAGGCGGAATCTCTCCTTCACAACCTCGCAAATAAGTTCGGCGGGGACTTGGCGGCAACGGATTCGACGCGGGTGTTGCGCTTACCGGGATTTGCCAACCGAAAACTTCCCAACGAATTCATCGTGCAAGCCCGTCAGGAGAGCGATGCGGTCTACACGCTCCGCCAATTCACGATTGACGAAGACTCGCCCGAAGCGCCTCGACACTTCGGCGAGTACCAACAACGCGAGCGGAGGGAGCCCGAAGACCACAAAAGCCAATCCGAACGCGATTGGGCTTACGCGAAGCGCGCCCTTGCCCGTGGCGACGA
Source organism: Candidatus Acidiferrum sp. (assembly GCA_049800195.1). Classification (GTDB taxonomy): domain Bacteria; phylum Acidobacteriota; class Terriglobia; order Acidiferrales; family UBA7541; genus Acidiferrum. The sequence goes on along the minus strand of JBARJI010000046.1, from coordinate 3,058 downwards.
CCCCGAGGTCGTCATCCAGCGCATTGCGGACTATCGCGGCAACGAAAAACACTCTGCGTACGCCCGCCACACAGTCGAGAAAGTGAAAGCGCATCTTCAGAACAAATCATATGGACATTCTTCTCAACGGCCGACAGATATCGCCCAAAACGACGCTCAGCGTGGCGATGAAAGCAGCCACACCCGAAGTGAAATCTAACTTCCCGGATCGACGGTCAGCATGCACTTTTTCTCACAACGGACTTCGGTACCCGAACACGCTTGCGGACTCGCACAATTGCCCGATTGCCAACCGAAGTCTGCTCAAGGTATCGTTCTGTCGACGCTAGAGAACCGAGCCAAGAAAGGAATTGGCACGATGGCTCAATTCTCTGGTCAGACAGGAAGTCTCGAAAAGCATGGCAACAATTGGACCGTAGTTTATCGTTATCGGAATCCCGGCGAAGCGAAGTGGCGGAAGAAGAGGACAACGATTTGCCCCACTAGCGGACCGGGACTTTTAGGACCGCTTGAGCGGGAAAGGAGGAAAATCGCAGTGCTGGACGAGGCTGGAGTGAACGCCGAGGAGGCCATTCGGGCTCAAACCACCGAGCGTGTGGCCAATGGCGTTACGTTCCAGCAGCAAGCCGAAAAATGGCTCTACGCATCGCAAACGAGAAACCGTAATCCAATCGAGCAGGCCACCGCGAACGGGTACAGGAGCTATCTTCGCAACCACTTGAATCCGATCCTCGGTGAATTGCCTTTGTCGGCAGTGGACAATGACGCGGTAAAAGGTCTGGTCAAGATACTCCATGAACGAATGCTCGCGCCCAAAACCATGGTAGAGATCGTGACCACCGCCAAACTTGTAGTAGCTTCGCTAAAAGTAAACGGCGAGCAAATCTACAAGCAGACGTGGGACCATGAGTACATCGACTTGCCGATTGTGGACCCCGAGGATCAAAACTCCGAGGCGTTCACGCCGAAACAGATGACGGAAATCCTCGACACCGCATTTGCGGCAGCGGTACGGAAACCAAAGAACGTGACCTACATGCTCTCCCTAATCGTGGGCGGTTTGGGCCTGCGAATCGGTGAGGCGTTAGCCATCAAGGTCCGCGACAACATCGGCTGTCCATACTGTAACGCGCTTAAGCCAAGAAAATGTCAGCATGGCACTACGTTTTCTGAGGATTGCCGCGTTTTGCACGTTCGGCAGAGCGTGTACACCAACACCCTAAAACCACCAAAGACCAAGAACGGGATACGCGATGTTGACGTTCCCGAATCGCTGGCTGCGGTCCTCAGAGAATATCTTGCTGGCAAAGAATCCGGCAAACTGCTGTTCGCGTCGCGCAAAGACAATCCGCTCCTCCAGCGGAACATCAACCGTGATTGGCTCCATCGAATCTTGGAAAAGGTTGGGCTAAGAAAGGCTGAACGCTGGCGGGAAAAGGATGGCAGACGTAGGGTCAAGTGCCTTCAAGGCGAGGGCACTGCATGGCACGCGATGAGGCGGTTCCGCTGCACGCATTTGGAAACCGAACTCATTCCCGAATCATTGATTAAGATTTGGCTCGGTCACGGCAAGAAAGGCGTCACGGAGCAGTCGTACATAAAGATGATGGGACGCATCGATACGCGCAAAAAATGTGTTGAAAGCGTTGGGCTTGGATTCACTCATGTCCCCAATGTCCCCAGGCTCCGGCTTGCAACCGCCGCGTAAACATCGGAAAATGGGGATGTTCCCCGGTAGCTCAATGGTAGAGCATTCGGCTGTTAACCGAAGGGTTGCTAGTTCGAATCTAGCCCGGGGAGCCAACTTCTCCCGATTTTTCAAATGCTTACAGTGACCTCCGTTTTTTGAGAGTTTGGAACACTTGGAACAACTTCGACCGCTTCGACCTTCGGCAATTCAAAACCGAGTCCGATTCGCTCCGCGACCTCCGCACGGAATTTCGTGTCCTTCGCCATCTTGATGTAACGGTCGGTGACGGTATGTCGAACTACTTCACCGTCACTCGACTTGGCATGTCCCGTCCAATACTTCACGAGGGCGGGTGGCACGCAGCTAGATTCAAGGTGGGTGACACGGAAACGGCGGAAGCCGTGGAAGCCCTGTTTCTCGATTCCAATTTCTTCCAGAATCGGGTGCAGAGAGCTACGAAGGAAGTTCGATTGGAGAAACGGTGTCCCTGTTCGAGTCCGAAAGAGAAAGCCCTGTTTCCGGTCGCCAATAAAATCACGGAGCATCGCCGCAACGGTAGGATACAAGTCCACCTGACGGAATGCGTTCACCGTCTTCGGAGACTGGACTCGACCTTCCCATACGGATTGTGCAACCGTGATTGTGTCGCCGTTGAAGTGCTTCACTTCTAGACCGAACAGTTCGCCTGCTCGAAGCCCACTGGCTGCGAACAGGACGAATATGACACGCTCCTGCTTCTCAGCCTTGGCGATGATTTTGGTAATCTCTTCTCCGGCGAACATGGGAGTGTGCTGGTGTCCGATGACGGGAATATCAGCGAACTCGTAGTTCCATTTTGTCGGATAGAGTTGTTCACCATCCTCATCAACGGCAGACGCCTTTACCCATCTCATGACTTTTGCTACATCGCGGATGGTGGTCGGACCCAAGCCAACGTCGGACAGCTTCTCGCCCAACATCTTCAACGTTCCGTTGTTGACGTGGGGTAAGGTCACGTCCCCGATAAGCGGGATGAGATGATTTTCGAGGTAGCTCTCCCACCCGCGTACCGTTGATGGCTTGACAGGCTTCCGTTTGCGAGTCATGCAGTGACGCAACCACTTCTTTGCTTGCTCGCGGAACGTATGACCCATTTCGACTGCTCTTACATTGCTGAAACGCTCTGCACTGTTAGCACCGAATGAATTCACGATTTCGACCTTTCGGCGCTCGCGCTCCGACTTGGTCAGAAGTTCCGGTCCTGGTGACCTGACCGGGATTTTTTGTACCAGCGGAAGTGAGAGAGAATTCACTCTGAAGGAGCGCTGGTATGCCGACAAGGAAATACAAACCGGAGCAGATTGTCACGCTGCTGCGGCAGATTGAAGT
>JBARJI010000045.1:0-20988 GCA_049800195.1 Candidatus Acidiferrum sp. | reverse complement strand
ACTTCAATCTGCCGCAGCAGCGTGACAATCTGCTCCGGTTTGTATTTCCTTGTCGGCATACCAGCGCTCCTTCAGAGTGAATTCTCTCTCACTTCCGCTGGTACAAAAAATCCCGGTCAGGTCAGGCGTCAGTCGGCAAGGCGCATTCGGCAATTTCAAATTGCGGACAAGGAAACAAATTCGCCGCGACCATGCTAGCAATTCTTGTTTTCCACTCACCCTGAACGGATACGCCAGCTAACTTATCCGGGCGTCCGTCGATTTCAGTTACTCCCACGATGAGCAGCCCGCCAAAAGTGTTGGCAAAAGCAGCCACAGAGCGGAGGAATCGGTCGCTAACGTCTTCCTTGTAATCGAGGAGATATCCTTCCCGAGGCCGATCACCAATTGGCCGGTCCATGCTTGTAAATTCGTGAATCAGCCGATACAGAGAACTTCCGGGTACTGACTGCAAATCGACACGATATAAGTCTTCTGCCATGTTGTTCGGAAAAAGGCCGAGTATAGCATCCCCAGAAGTTTGCGAAGTAGACGGCACGGCCCAAGGTTGGTGACGGCGGGACTAGAACCCGCTAAGGATAACCGTTGTGACTATCACGTTGATACTGAATAGAGGGTCATTCAATTCATCGAATATCCCGCAGCCTTCCACGCTCCAACACCGCCCTCTAGCACCTTGACGTTGGTAAAACCCTGCTTTCGATATTTCGCTGCCTGACCGACAGCGCTCGCTTCGCCCGGTCACGCTCAATAGAAGATGATTTCCTGTGTCATCGGCAGTGACGCCGCCCGGGACTGCAAGCTGGCGAAGGATATGGACCCGTCCAGACTTAGCATACGGCATTTGGCCGCGTCCTCGTAGGCGCAGACCAGCAGGGCTTGGTTTGCTTTTGTCTTTGCGTGCGCTTGTTGCACGCTGATTCGCTCGATGTCCGCCATGTCTTCACTCCTTGTGCCGAATATCTGTCGGTTTCGTTGTAAAGTCAATGCTAATACCGAAATCCAGTCAGATGATCGAATGCGGCAGGTGCACTAGTCAGGATGAAAGGGTGAATTGCAGGGAACTACGGTTTCATTTAGTTCACAACTTTGTTTTGCGTGCTCAATTCTGCTGCCTCGAACTCCTCGACAGAAGGCATCCAGCTGAATCGCAATCATTGGTTCCCCAAAACTCTCAAATGGTTTTCCAACCGTCGCCTCAACCCGAGATTGTCTCCTCAAGACATAAATTCATTTTTTGATTTTACCACTGCTCTGCATCCCGAATCAGTGGCCCATGCCACTAGTAGCCAGAACTATCAGGAAGGTTTTTGCTTCGACAGGTACTGGCGGACGTTTTCGGCTTTCCATAGCAGTGCAGGGTGGCTACGGATTCGGTTCACAATACCAGCGTCTTTGGGGAATAAAAGCTCAGGCTGATATTTTCCCGCTGCGATTGCTTCGAGAAAACTAGCCTCGCGGCGATGATCCAGAACACTTTCCAGAATTGGCTTGGCAACCGCGAACATCTCGGTGCCTGCCGGGCGATCTCCGGCCTTCAATAGTGGATAGAGGAGTCGCTTGATTGCCTCCGCGTCAATGTCAGCGAACCGTGACAAGTTGTAGCTGCGAAGGTCTCGGCTTAAGGTGCTGCCGAACAGCACTGCGAGCTTTCGCATCGCCTCAGAGTCATAGTTGAGATTAGCTTCGCGGAAGCGGAATAGATCGTAGAGATCGCGCGGGTGCTTACGGTCAATCATTGCCCTTATTTTTCCGGCAAACAATTCCTCGATGGCAAGGACGGGAAACTCGCACTCTGCTTCATCGCCGATTGATATCGCCTGGCGCAATTCGGGCGGGAGCGCACAAGCGCGCATCAAAAAATTAATCTCGATTTGAATTTGGTCGAAACTGCCGACGTGACTTTGGTATGTCAGAAACCATTCGTTAAGAGCGTAGTCGTCGGCACTTCTCTGCACTTTGTATCCAAGCGCCTTGCTGATTTGCTCGGCTGCTTTAACGATCTCCGGGCGCTCTCGTTGCATTTGTTCACGGTCCAGTTGACCGATGTAATTCAGATCGATATCCACCGAGAGTCGGGCAAGCTCAAGATAGAAAAGGTTTACGGCTGTTCCGCCCTTCAGAACCAATCGTTCGCGCAGGAAAGAATGTTTGCGAAATTCGATGAGTAGTTGCCTGAGACGGATGACTTTTTCCAGTTGCACAGCGTCGAAACCAGTGGCGTTCGCGATTCGCTTGACGTAGGCCGCGTCCAATTTCACGTGCGCACCACGTGGTCAGTTGAAGGAGCGAGCGTCTCAGGTACCATGAGATTCCAGGTGGGAACCCAGCGATTACCCGGACGCTTCCGGTCTAAATACGCGACTCCTCGCGGAAGCTTCCTGAGAAAAGCATCCCGTGATTTGCCCTTGAAAAAGAGTTTCTCGGCGTGTCGGTCCAAGAAGAAGCCTAGTCGTGCGTAGAGCCACGGCATCCGAAGAAGTCTGAGGTATTCGAGAGCAACGTCAAAATCGAAGGAAGGAAGCATTGCGACCGAACGATCTAACTCATCTACTCCGCCGCTGTATGGGAGGAACACAAGGCAATCGACTATAGACCGCTCTCTGCCTGTGACGCGGACTTTGTCGCGGCTCAACTCGACTTGAAAATCCAACTGATGCGTACGCACTAGTTGGCGCGGCGGTGCAACGCAGTGGTAAGTCACGCCTTCAAAGGTTACGTCCCTCCGTGGACGAACTGAAAGATAGTAGACGGTCTGGAACACTTGGTTCGCTACGCCTTGGAACTCAAGGGCAGAATGAAATGCAACAACGGCCTCCTTTCGCAGTTTGCTCGGCACGCTGTACCTGTTCAGCGATGTAGTTGCAAGAGCACCAGCATAAACTCCCTTCGTCAACTGCCGAACTCGACCCTCACGTTTGAGTCGGTAAAGCATATTGCGAACTGAGCGGCTTGGCCCGTTCTCGCTGTAGCGATGGCCCAGCTCTTCGAGCGTAAAGAGAGGTGAGGACTGGGCAAATTGAGTTAACGGGACCCTGCGTTTTATAGCTCTCATATAGATTGCTCAAGACTCACTATTTGTGTGTCTTCCTAGGTGTACGTGCAAACGAGCTGGTTCGCTGTTCTCATATACAATCACTAAATACAACCAATTGTGTGTCTTTGTCAACGTATATGAGAACTAAGGAGCCATATCAACGGGGAGCTGTGGGTCAGTTTGGGGTAGGTGCGTTTCAGACTCTGCGGCAGCCAGTTGCCTGCCTCGAAACGCTGCTCTTCGGCTCGACCGAACTGTCCAATTAAGCGTGTACAGTTTACGCATGCCCCGTCTCGTCCGCTATTCAGGCTTTTTGGGCTTGATTTTTCTGCTTCCTGTTGCAGCCTTCGCAGGTGAACGTGCTGCGGCTGCGAGCGACAGTTATGATGTTGTCCTGCATTCGCAATCCTTAGCAGACCAGCGCGAGGCTCTAACGGCAATTCTGGAAAGTCCAAACAAGTATGTGCAGCGTATTCAGGAGAGTCTCCGTGAGTACCCGCGTTTGCTGCGGACTGACCCGACCGCCGCGAAGCGCGCTGCCTACATTTCCGCTTTGGTGCGCGACCCTTCGTTTCCGCCCATCTTGGTGAAGAGTCTTGCAGCTCCAGAAGTTCAGGATGACTGTATATACGAATGCCCCGTTATATTCGCTCTTACTATTCAAGCCCACTTTCGCGGCTGGAAACTCCCGCCTGATCTGGATTCCCAACTCACGACAGTTGGCGACCTGAAGGCTGCCATCGCCTACATGACACGAATCAGCCTGAAACCGGGAAGGATCGAAGATGTGGTGCAAGGCCCCGGACTTGAAAAGCATCGGAAAGAAATCGAAGGCAAGACCGAAGAAGAGCTCATTTACCTGGCTGGTCCGATGACTTCATCGCTCGACACTCGGATATACGCAGCCTTTCGACTTCAGACCTTGGTGACTGCAAGCAAAAACCGGATCGCTCTTTACTTGCTAGCATTGAACGACTTCGAAGATGGTTCGGGCGAATACAAAGGTGCAATCTACCAATCGATATATCGGGCGGAGCTTGCGAACGTGCAAGCGCAGTCCGCTTCCAAAACGATTGACGATGACATTTACGTGGGAATTCTCGACGATGCCCGCGAAGACGTCCGGGACGGAAAGACAAATCCAATCGAACGCAGGGTAGTTATGCCCGCATTCGAAAAGCACAACGGCGAATGGCGGGCTATCAAGCACTTTTCGCCGCATAGTCTGAAATGGACTATCGCATTTGATGGCAAGAATCTTGGTCAGGTGGAGAGCCAAGCATCCTCCGTTGAGGCAGACCAGATAAATTCAGATTCTTCTCGGGCGAAGCAAGTTTTAGTCACGCTTCCTGATAACGTTCCAACAGTTGGCAAACGGTCCAAAGAGTTCACTGGGGTATCCTCGCTGTTCGGGTTAGCCTCGGTTCGCCGACCGTTAATCGTGGTTTCAAAGCCTTACTACCGTGACCCCGATGCTTGGAAAAGAACGCAACCTAGTGAGGAAACTAGCAGGTTAGTGCGGGATGCGTTCCGAAAGCAGTACCCTCACGTGGATCGTTGCAAAGACGAAAAGATTGCAGAGCACGACTGGAAATTCCCTGACTCCGCCCTCACACTGCCTTACGCATATGCATCCAACAAAAACGCATTCATAGTGGCTGTAAGCCTAGACGCCGGCAATTGCGGTTGGGGTGGTCAGCCTGAGGATCCCACGGATGCGTTCGTGTACCAGTGGTTCCTCGTCGCGGCCGACAGTAGGATTAGCAGAATTGGCGGCTTCCAAGTCTTGGTCGACGCCGGCGACTATGACAATGATGGACGGTCTGAACTAATATTTTTCTCCACACGCTCTGAGAGTTCGGATGCCTACGACCTGCTGTATGACAATTTCCAGAAAAAGGTCGAACTTGTAATTGGTTACCGATAATGTCTGGAATTCTTCTTAGCGGAAACTGACACACTAGCCCAACAGGCTTGCCCCTTGACGGCGGCGAGAGTGAAGGGAACTTTGGTGGACGACTTTGGGTTCTCGTCTTGACAGGTATGCTTGTATCTGGTAAGACAATATATCCAGAATGAAGAAGACGTACTCTACACGCGAAGCTGCAAGCAAGTTAAGGTTGAGCTATACGGCTATCAATCGGTATATCGCGGCTAGGAAGATTCCGGCCCCACCAGTCCAGCGGGTTGGCGCTACGCAGTTTCGAGCGTGGACTGCCGACGACATAGAGAGGGTTCGCAAAGCTCTGCCGACGATAGCGAATGGCAGAAAGACACGGCACAAAAAGAAGGCGAGCAAGACAGGCAAGAAGAAGTGAGAAAACGGGACGCCGGGCAGTTTGCACCTGCACGACGCCCCTAACCAAGTCGCCTGGTTAAGAGGCAACGATGGCTGCAATAGAAAGTATCGGGTTCGCCTTTTGGGTGCAACCCGCCCATCTCGGTTTCGTTTCCGTCGCACGCTCCGTCCCCCTGCGCGTCGCCCATCCCCCGCCGTAGTTCTGTCCAACTGAATCCGTGTGCCCATCCGGGTCGGCACTTGACTCCATCGGAGACGTGTGTCCCGACGCACCACATTAACTGCCGAACTCGCGGCCAATTGCGCCGCAGAAAGGATACTTGCTCATGCAGAAAGCACATCTCTACGAAGCGCTGTACCTTGTGAATCACGGGATCGACGAAGCCGTTCGCGGAGTGCAACGCTTGAAGAAGGCACCCCACGCGTTTAGGGAGGTCTACTACAAGTCCGTGGCCGGTCTGGAACGGCGCCGCGCGCTGATCAACGGCCAGTTCATGCACGAGATGAGCGGCGAGGAAGAGGACAACGCCTGTTTCTACGAAGAGGAATTCAATCGCTGGCTCTCCGACGATCCCTTGGACAACGAGGAGATTTACAAGCTCGTGCGATTCATCGAGGACCAACGGAAGAAAATGGGCGAACCACCCCTCGTCCAGTTCTTGAAGCCGAAAAAACAGGACAAAGAAAAAGAAAACGCAGTCCTCAAGCAGGTCCTGAAGGACACCACTCCAAAACCCAAGAGCCGCCTGCCCAAACCCAAGCGCAAGGACAAAACGGCGCAAGCTCGCGCCGCCTCGGACGCCCTGGCCGCTTGAAGGCGCGAAACCATGAAACGCAGGTAATTCGGGACAGCGACGGATGCTTGTCAACGTCCTGTGGCTAATTGAGCGCAGAGAGGCCCATGCCTCTCATGGCTGAGGAGAATCCTGAGGCGAAGCCGCAGTCAAGGGCGACCGTAGGGAGCCGCGGAGCGGGCTTGCCCCTTGACGGCGGCGGGAGCGGAGGAAATCCGGGTCTATCTGCTGATGCTGTGACCCACTTGCTGGACGTGTTCCTGTGCTTGGCTTCGCGCGGATGGCGGCTCGATCTTCTGTGCTGAGGGTGCGGACTCACGGCTCGGTTCGATTGCCGATCGGTGTGACACGTCGCGCGACAGTTGCTCGGTCAAATGCGTCTTGTCGCTGGTATAGAGTTGCGCATCGTAGCGCCCCCGCGACACGGCCACATACGCCAACCGGCGGTTGACGAGCTTTTCTCCTGCCTGTTCGGTGTCCACGTGAACAAGTACGCGGTCGGCGGTTTGTCCCTGGCTGCTATGGCTGGTGATGGCATAGCCGTAGTCAAGATGCGGATTCTCTTTGATGTTGAATGCGATTGTGCGGCCCGAGTCGAGGCGCAGTTGCAGGTTGCCGCTATCGTCGATCTCTTGGATGGTGCCTAGCTCGCGGTTGGCAATGTGTTGCTCTCGATTCGGCGCTGTGAACTGCACTCGATCTCCCTTACTGAATTTGCGCTCCGTCTCGCGGTAGAGCGTCACGCCGTGCAACCGACGCGGATCGTAACTCACTTGCTCACCGTTCTCGCGTTTCACCGTCACCAGATTTTCTTTCTCGTTCCCGCGCTCGACGCGGGCATACTCTCCGGCTTCGATGCCGTGCGTCTTGCTACCTCGCGTGTAGCGCACCACGTCCCCCGGTTCGTATCGCGCGGCCCACTGCCTGTCCACGCCGGTGATCTCTTGCCGGGCTACGAGTACGCGATATTCTTGTTCGTTTGCATCCACCTGGCCCCGCGTTTGCATTTCTCGGTGGATAACGGCATTCACGAGGCGGAGTATACCACGTGCGGCGCATTTTTCCATGCAACCAGAAAAACGGCAGTAGGCCGGACATTAGCTATCGAGAGGAAATTCCTGAGAGATTGCGCTGTCGGCGGAATGGGAGGGGTAGACCAGAGGTACACGGGAAAATGGACCTCAGCAAACACTTGCTTTTCAGTCGGTTAGATTGGTAGGGGCGGTGGGGATCGAAATCATCGCCGCTTGGCTTTTCAAGGACTTACACAGCAGGGGTCGGACTGATTTGGAAGGACTTGGTAGTGTCCGGAACCCTTACTGCCGCCTCGATGTCGCCTTGCTTCCCTAGAATGTTTCTCACCACTTTGCGATTTGCTTCGCGTAGTGCCCTCGGTACTGCTTGCGTGTAGATGTTCATCGTTGTTCGGATGTCCGCGTGACGCAATAGCGCCTGCTGAACCTTAATGTCCACTTCGTACTCCCGCAACAACGAGGAGTACGTGTGCCGAAACGTATGCCATCCAACACGCCCGATGCCCGCCGCAATTCCTGCGGGCACTAAATGATTCTCACGAATCTTGCTCGGCCAGTACGGATTTCCCGTGGCTGGATTCACAAACATCCATGGCGAATCATATTGCTTCGTTCTTTCACGGTGTTCCCTCAGAACGACAGCCAAATCCGAATCCATCGGCAACGGTTTTGCGGAACCTTCTGTCTTGGTGTCCGCAACTTCACCGATTACCCATGATCTCGCGATTGAAATCGTTGATCGATCCCAATCTACGTCACTCCATTTTAGTCCAGCAATCTCACTCACTCGCGGGCCTAAAAATAGAGCAACGAGCGCCATCGTTCTGTAAGGTTCCCTCAACTTCTCTAGAAGCCAGTTGAACTCTTCGATGGTCAGAATCTTCGGAAGTCTCGTCCGTTTGGAACAACCTTTTACGCGAACCAGACTCATGGGATTCCGATCATGCGGGATCAGTTCCCATCGCATGGCCCAATCGAAAAGCATGTGCATCACCTCGCGAACGTGCCCTTTGCTCCTGCCGGAAAGTGGCAACCCTTTGATCCACAATTCGACAGAGAGAGGTTTCACGTGCGCGATGGGACAATCTCCCCATTTGGGCCGGATATGACTCCTGATCCAACTCAAATAAGTGAACCGGGTGACTTTTCGCTCGGGCAGTGCCTCCAAGACATAACGATCTACCACGGCACCGAACGAAATTTGCTCGGCAGCTTGAGGGTCGTTCAGTATTAGCCTCCGGCCCTCCGTAGCTTTCCAAGCCTCGGCCTCGGTCATTTGCTCAACCGTTCCCAGAATCACCGAACGCGAACCACTGCTATCTCGATACTCCCAGACCCAGACATGCGGACCAGTTTTGCGAGGTTTCTGGCGCACATACCCGAACTGGTACCTCTTGCGCTCAAACATTGACATCCTCCTTTATGTTTGAGCCTCAAGGGTGGCGTGCCGAGTTTAGTTCCATTCGCATCCAGCCGTCCAGTTCACTCGCGTAGAAATACCAACGTCCGAAACGGAAATGCCCTGGCACCTTGCCACCACGCGCCATGCGCTTAATTGTCCGGGGATGAACACCGAGCACTTGGGAGGCTTCCCTGCAGGTGATCGGGCGCTCGATTCCACTCTCTGCATTGACAGCAGAGCGACGCAAGTCATCTACGCTTGCCGTCGTTCTCTCATCCCGAACGTGAATCAATGAAGGATTGTTCCGCTGTTCTATTACAGGAGCGACACGCGAAGAAGGTTCGTTGCCGCGCAAATTCTCCGCTGCCCCCTCTGACTGTACTGCGAACGAATCCGCTGTGAGGCGCAAGCCATGCACTCTTGACGAGTCTGGGTTCTTGCGCGCGCCGAGTTGGATACTGCGGTGTTTCATTGCTTCCTTCCAGAATTCCCCTGGCCCTTCTTACGACTTGACTCTAGCCTTGCACCTTGACATAATGTTTGCAAATAATCTAGCAAGATGCAACTAGATTCGGAAGGGTTGCATCTCACTCCACAAGAAGGAGGCCCTCGATGCGTGAAAAGCCCGAGCAACCCGAAGAGCCGGGAAAATCCAAGAAGCCTCAGCAACAACAAACTATCTCTCTGCGAATCAGCGATGCCTTACTCACACGCCTGGAACGTGTCAAGCAACTCATTTCCTCGAAGACCGGGGAGAAGGTCTCAACATCAGACGCCGCCAAACAGCTTCTCGAATCGACTCGTGAAGACCGCCTCGACGCCGTAGGTCTGATGGCGCAGCCGACCGAGTCCCTTCTCCAGATTCGTAGGAAGGGAGAAGCGCAACATGTTTTGTCGAAGGCTGAGTGGATACTGCTCGCGCACTTTGTGCAGCAGGGATTCGAAACCTTTTCCGGCAGGACGCCGAATCCGATCTCCCGCGAATCTCTCCTCGCAATCCTCGATGCATTCTCAGCCGTTTACGAACTGCGGACCCAGCGCAGTTCTGGATGGGACTCGTATTACTTGAGCAATCTCCCTTCTGAGTTCCGCCCTGCAAGATCGAAGGGTTCCGACGACGATCAAGCGAGTTCAGACGTCGTGCGTCGGACAGTGGCCGAGACTCGCAAGCGCCTGAGTGATCCGGCAGTGAAGGTAGAATCGTTCTTCGCTGCCCGCAATCTGCACATCTTGCTGGAGGACGAAAAGCTTCCGGCGGCGGACACCGTAAGCCGCGCACTCCGCCCCTTCTGGCCGGTGCTTTGGCGGCTCGCCGCACGAGGCCACTACTTCCTCACGGGAGAACCGCTCCGAGCGAAGTCTGCGAGTCAGGATTCCTTCTATCAGCCTCCGATACCATCCATCAAAGAGGGAGATTACACGCTCTCATTTGCCCGTGGCGAGGGCAACGACCTCTCCCTGCTCCTGAGTTTCCCCGGTCCCCGTGGTCCGATGTATCCCCTCAACGGCTATCCCAAGATCACGGAGTTTCGTGCTCTGTTAGCCGCCCTGGCCTCGGATAGCCCGATCCCCCGCTGGGAAGCCGAGCACTTTTTCGGCTACGTCGCGGCGTCGGAGGATGGCAAGGGTAAGGACTACTGGTTCCGCGCCAACACAAACGGCATCACTTTTGGCTTCTCCGAGAAGGAGTGGCGAGCCGTGCATGCTCTGTTTCGCCGTGCGTGGGAACTCCCGGAAATACGCATGGCATGGGATGCGCTGACATTGGAATACGGTGAACTGTGATGCTCTTCTGCTTCGCCGTAGTGGCCGAACCGGACGCCGCTAAGTGGCCGCATCGTCGGCCTCTGGCCGACCAGGAGCAGAGCGGTGCCTTCGGCACCGGGAGTTGGACTGACACGTCACCCCCAAACGGGTGCCGCTCAGCAACCAAGGTTGCCGTATGGGAACTTGCTGAGAATCCAATAGCTTACCGCGAATCGTTTCCAACAGAGCGCCGCGCAGTAACCAATGGTTTCCGTATGGGAACCTGTTGATTTTATGGGGTAAATTCCGTGCCCGCACTTCGAACCAAATCCGTCAGCACTAAAGTCACTGACGAGGAATATGCGCAGTTTGAAGCCCTAGCGGGCGAGCAAACCATCAGCGAGTGGGCGCGTGATGTTCTACTCAAGGCGACCAAGCCGAATGCAGGCGAGCAAACCGTCCTGGCCGAAGTTTTGGCGTTGCGGACCCTCCTACTAAACATCCACTTCGCCATATCCCAAGGGCAAACGCTGACCGTAGAGGAGATGCAGCAGCTAATCGAGCGAGCGGACCAGAATAAGTTGAGCAAGGCGCGACAGCGCCTCGCGGAAGCGGCAACAGGGGGTGTGCCATGAATCAGAGGTGGGGCCGAGAGGATGATGCAGGCGAGTTTCCAAGCGACAAGGCGGTATGGACTATCGGAGCGTTCTGCGTTGCTCTGCTCAGTGTGTTCGCTATCGCTGGTTACCGCTACATGCGGGTGTGGACTCCTCTCCAACAGCACTATCTGACGGCCTACGTAGGCACGCCGATAGCAGGAGCCTTCCGCACGGACGGCTGGTACACGTTGTTGATGGCGGTGACGCGGAAGGGCACGCGGATGGCGCTCGACAACGAAGTAGAGCCTTTCGTTACAGAGAAAGGCGAGGGCACGTTTACGCTGACCGAAGAGGCCATCAGGGTAGGTGACTTGAAGCTCGAATGGCAGCGCGGGCGATATAACAATGCGAAGTTGCATGAATTCCTGGGCCACTGGATTTACCAGGACCAGACGCTCACCGATCTAGCGAAACCGGCGCTCTGGGGTGGCTTGGGTGTGTTACTCGTGGGTCTCGTCGCGGCGATCCCGATGGACTCGGCACGCAAGAGAATACGCAAACATGGACGTCGGCTGAAAGGACCGGAGCTTGTGACGGCGCGTGCGTTTAACCGCCGCAACCGTTCAGACGGTATCGGCTTCTTGCAGCAGCAGAGCTTCACGCAAAAAATACTCCGCAGGAAAGCTTGGCTACGACTGCCGCGCGAGATTGAATCGAGCCACATTCTAGTTATGGGTGATTCGGGCAAAGGCAAGAGCGCCCTGATTCGCCAAATCTTGTTGCAGATCGAGGAGCGCGGTGAGACGGCCATCGTGTACGATCCGGCGACGCCCGCCGACTACGTGCCCTACTTTTTCACTCCGTTGCGCGGGGACCTCATCCTTAACCCGTTAGACCAGCGGATGCCCTACTGGACTCCGGGAGACGAGCTGCGGCAAGGGGCCGACGCTCTCACTTTAGCCGCGTCGCTGTTTCCCGACCGGCACAACGAGAATTCGTTCTTTGTAGAAGCGCCACGCAAAATCTTCGCGCACTTGCTCAGCTTCCATCCGACGCCACAAGAGTTGGTGTGGTGGATGTCGCACCCGGAAGAGATCGACCGGAGAGTGAAAGGGACGGAGTACGCGGCGATGATCGACCGGGATTCGCCGCCACAGCGCAATGGCGTGCTTGGTTCCCTGAGCATGGTAGCGGACGCCATGAAGTTGCTGCCGAGTGAAGCGGAGACGAAGCAGCGTTGGAGCACGCTCGAATGGTCGAAGGAGCGACGCGGCTGGCTATTCCTGACGAGCACGCCGGACACGCGGAAGAACCTCGCGCCACTCATCAGTTTGTGGCTGGACATGCTCGTGCTGCGCTTGATGAACCAGGGCCGCATGAGTCCGCGTCCGGTGTGGTTCATTCTGGACGAACTAGCGACCTTGCAGCGGTTGCCGCAATTGCACACGGCGATCACGGAAAACCGCAAGTCCAACAATCCGGTGGTGCTGGGTTTTCAGGGACGCAGCCAATTGGAAGTGCGCTATGGGCATGAAGCGGAGGCGATGATGTCGCAGCCCTCGACGAAAATCTTTCTGTGTACGAGCGAGCCGCACGCCGCGAAATGGATCAGCGACACCATAGGAGAACAAGAAATCGAGAGGATACGGGAGAGCCGCACAAATGAGCAGTTCCCACAATCGCGCAAATCGAAGGGCTATAACCTCGAACGCGAGATCAGGCCCCTGGTGATGGCAAGCGAGATCAGCGGCCTTGAAAAGATGCACGGTTATCTCAAATGCGGAAATCTCGTGGCGCGGATGAGTCTCCCGTACATCGAGCTTGAGAGCAAAGAACCGCAATACATCGAGCGCCCGGCACAGCAGCCACCCGAGGAACCGCCGAAGGTTGCGGCGGCCGCGGCTGGAGCAGGCGAGCTGTCAGGGAATGGAGCATCAGGGCAGAAGCTCGTACTAAATGAACAGCAGCAAAGTGAGGAACAGAAAATCCAACGAATGCCAGCGCGCCAGCAAAGGGACTTCTTCGAGTAGGCCAACACATGCTGACCATCTCAAAGCCGCTGAGCGCAGGACAGGCGCGTGCGTACCACGCGGAAGACTTTGGCAATGCCCGCGAGAACTACTACACCGAAGCGGCGCAGATTCGCGGGGAGTGGCACGGAAAGCTCGCCGAACAGTGGGGACTACGCGGCGAGGTTCATGAAGAACACTTCCAACGGCTGTCGGAAGGACAACACCCGATCACTGGCGAGCAACTAATCCGCCGCCAAGCGGCCAGAGAATACATGAACAGGCGGGGCGAAAAGGTAAGCGCGATGGAACACCGCGCAGGATGGGACGCGACGTTTTCAGCCCCGAAGAGCGTATCGTTGACCGCCCTGGTAGGTGGAGATGGCCGTGTCCGAGAAGCGCATCGAGAAAGCGTTGGCGTCGCGCTTGACGAGCTAGAGCGATATGTCCAGGCCCGCATCGGCGGGAATCTTCCGGCAGAGACGACCGGCAAGTGGATAGCGGCGAAGTTCGAGCATGATAGCGCAAGGCCCGTGAACGACTATGCCGCACCGCAATTGCATACGCACGCCGTTTTCTTCAATCTTACCGAGACCGCCGACGGGGACGCACACGCGCTACAGCCACGGGAACTGTACAAGACGCAGCAGTATGCGACGGCAGTGTATCGCTCGGAACTGGCCCATCGGTTGAAAGAACTTGGCTACGAAATCGAGCGCGGCGAGAGCAACCAGCCGGAAATCAAAGGCTACAGCAAAGAGTATCTGGAGGCATCGAGTCCCCGCCGCCAGCAGATCGAGGAACATCTGGCCAAGCACGATCAGCGAGGAGCTGGCGCGGCGCAGGTCGCCGCGCACCAGACACGACAAGGAAAGCTGGAACTCCCACACGAAGAGATGCAAGACAGGCACAAAGCAATGGCCGCGCACTTCGGCAATCAACCGGAGCGGGTTGTAGAAGCGGCACGGGAGCGCGGAGAGCGATTAGAGCAAGCATCCGGAGAGAAAGCCATCGGCCAGGCCATTGCCTACTCAAGAGAGAAAAATCTGGAGCGTGAATCAGTGGCCGAGGAGCGCGAGCTGCTGCGGGATGCACTGAAACGCTCAATGGGTGACGCCACGGTTGCGGAGGTTAAAGCGGAGTTCGAGAAACGCGTGCAAGCGGGCGAGTTCATCGAGACGAGCAATCGCGCGCCGGGCCGCGCGTTCACCACAAGTGAGATGATCGACTATGAACGCAACACCATCCACGCGATGCGCGCGGGGCAGAACCAACAGGAACCAATCGCGAGGTTCGAGACACGCCGAGACATCGTGCAAGACCACTCGCATTTGAGCGAGAGCCAGCGCGCTGCGGTCGAGCAAATCCTGTCGAGCCGCGATCAGGTGACGGCGCTTGAAGGCGTCGCCGGCGCGGGGAAAACTACTTCTTTAGTTGCGATCCGCGAAGCCGCCGAGCGAGAGGGCTATAAGGTGAATGGCTTTGCGCCGACATCGCGCGCAGCGCAAAAACTCGGAGAGGCGGGAATCGAATCGAGCACATTGCAGCGGCATCTGACACGGAGCGAAGAGCCGCGCGACGGGCAAAAACGCCTCTACGTTCTCGACGAATCGAGTCTCGCGAGCACGAAGCAGATGAATGAGTTCCTCCATCGGCTAAAGGAAACCGACCGGGTGCTGCTGGTAGGTGACACACGCCAGCATGAAGCGGTCGAAGCGGGCCGACCGTATCAGCAGCTCCAAGAAGCGGGGATCGAGACAGCGCGGCTTGATGAGATCGTGCGGCAGAAAGACCCGGCACTCAAAGAAGTTGTGGAGCAACTCTCGCGTGGCAATGTGAGAGAAGCAATCGAGCGACTCGACGCGCAGGGCCGCGTGCATGAAATCCCCGAGCGCGGCGAGCGCCTAAAGGAGATCGCACACGAGTATGCGAAGAAGCCCGAAGGGACGCTGGTAGTCTCGCCCGACAACCAATCACGCAGGGAGATCAACGAAGTTATTCACCGGACGATGCAAAGCGGGGGACAGGTGGAGGGGCGCGAACACAAGCACCGAGTGCTGGTGGCACGGCAAGAGATCACGGGAGCGGACCGGCAGTGGGCCGCGCAATACGAACCGCGTGACGTTGTGCGCTACACGAGAGGCAGCAAGACGCACGGCATAGAGGCGGGAGAGTATGCCCGCGTCGAGCACGCGAACGAGAAAGAAAATCTCGTGACGGTAAAACGCGAGAACGGCGAGCAAGTGAGTTACGACCCACGCCGGTTGCATGGCGTTACGCTCTACCACGAGACAGAACGCGCATTCAGCGTAGGCGAGCGCGTACAGTTCACTGCGCCGAATCGGGAGCGACACATTGCGAACCGCGAGCTAGGTACCATTCAGAAGATCGACGATAGCGGCAACCTGCAACTGCGCCTCGACTCAGGCCGGGCCGTCGCATTCAACATCAAAGAGAATCCGCATCTCGACTACGGCTATGCAGTGACGAGCCACAGTAGCCAGGGACAAACCGCCGACCGGGTGTTAGTGCATGTGGATACTGAACAGGCAGGCGAAAAACTCGTGAATCGCCGGTTGGCGTATGTGGCGGTGTCGCGCGGACGCTACGATGCGCAAATCTACACCAACAACACAGCCGACCTTGGGCAGGGACTTGAGCGCGACGTTTCGCACCGATCCGCGATGGAGCAAACTCGCACGCCGGAATTCGCCACTCAGAAGATCGAACCATCCTCGACTTTGCGACAAGGGGCTGAGCAAACCGTCGCGCAGGGACTCAACATTGGGCGCTAGTGCCGCTAAGGGGTTTTCACAAGGGCTAAAACACTGAAGCCGACCCAAAGGTCGGCTTCGCTTCCTGCCCACCGAGGAGCAGGGGGGATGCAAAACGCATTATACTCCCTTGCCGATTAGGATTCCCTTCGCTCTGGCCGCCGTCAAGGGGCAGGCCCCGCTGATGCGGCTCCCGATGGTCGCCCTTGACTGCGGCTTCACTGCGGGAGCGGTCCACCTAAGGAGGCGTGGGCCTCCCTGCGCTTGTAGCGTTGGAACACGAAGCGCCTGTTCAAACTAGACTGGATATATATAAATATGTATACTGGTATACGGATGGAAGGCGAGTTGAAGCCCGTCAGATGGATGGGAACATCGCTTAGGGATTTGCGGTCTTTTCCTCGCGAGGTCAGGATCGACATTGGGCACGCGCTCTTCACAGCCCAGGAGGGCAAGACCGACCCTGCCGCCAAGCCTCTCAAGGGCTTTGGTGGTGCTAGCGTGCTCGAAATTGTGTCATCGCATCACGGTAATGCGTGGCGGGGCGTTTACACGGTGCGTTTTCATGACGCCATCTATGTTTTGCACGTATTTCAAAAGAAGTCCACAAAAGGTATCGCAACACCGACACGAGAAATCGATTTGATTAAGCGGCGGCTCGTGGAAGCCGAGCAGGACTACAAAGAAAGGCAGGACCTAAAATGAAAACACAAGCGAGAAAAAGAAACGGTCACGTTGCCCGCGTAACCGAAGGCACCGGGAACGTCTTTGCTGACCTTGGTCTTCCCAATCCTGAGCAGGAGCTGCTTAAGGCGCAGCTCACGCTGCAAATCTATACGATCCTCAAGGATAGCGGCATGACACAGGTCGAGATCGCCAAAATCCTCGGCGTGCAACAGCCTCAGGTTTCCTTGCTGATGCGCAACCGCGCAGGTAACTTTTCAGTTGGCCGCCTCATGGAGTTCCTTACTGCTCTTCGTCAGGACGTTGAGATCACCGTCCGGCCAACGCGCAAGGAACATGGCGCGCTCTCGGTTATCTCTGCCTGAACCGCGGGATATTTTGATTTACAATCCGGTTACTCAGAGGCAATAATTCGACGGCGCCATTGCTCTCTGATCCGAGGTGCAGCCCCATGCAGATGATTCAGTGTCCAAACTCCGGGAAGCTGACTAGATTTAAGACGCCGTGGGGATTCGGCACGTTTTTCATGATTCTGCTCACCTTCGGCTTTTGGCTGCTGGCGATTTCTTTCTCTCCGTTGCGTAGTAGTGCCCAAACTATCGCCCAGACACCCGTGGACAAGCCAATTCACGATGCGTTTGAGGCTACTAACATAATCCCCGTATCTTGCGAAGTTGAAGACGGCATGGTGAGTGCGGACGTTTGCAGATTCTTCATCAATGCCCTATACGTGAAACTGGGCAAGCATATTACCGTTCAAGTATTTGATGATCCTGATGAAGATGCGGCTAGGAAAGGTGTGCTTGGCGCGTTTGGCGCGTCTGGCAAGATTAGCTTTTTCATGTCGCAGCGTCTGGGCACCTACGTGGTATTGCGGTTGGTGGAAACTGGCAGCCCTGATGCCACTCGCTTATACGTTGGCGGGACTGCCTATGATCCGAGTGGCCCAACGATACGGCAGCAGTCCGCCATAGAAGCCATGCAAAATTTATGCGCCAGCGAGGGCGGCACAGGTCCAGCGTGTGATACCGTTAAGCAGGAAGAATCTAAAGTCAGTCAGCAGCCGAATCACCAGCTTCCGGTATGGTCTGCCAAAGAGGGGATTGGACGCGACACCGGACCCACCGAAGCAGAGAAGGCAGCGGCAGCAAGCCAACTGGCCGGAGACTTTGCGGCTTATTGGTACAAAGTTCTCAAGACAGCCTCCCAAGGGCTGACGGACAGTCATCCACGACCGTCTCTCCAACTGATACCCGGTGCCATTCCTGGGGTCAACTGCGGAATTGGCACTGATAAATCATGTTGCTGTGCAGATGATTCCGCTGTTTCACCTACCGCCACATCATCTCCGAAGAGCCATCCCGCACCTGCTGTTGATGGTAGCGGCGGGAATTCCTCTGAAAGGCAGACCGCCAAACCTGCCGCTGGTGATGGGAGCGTGAGTGGTTCTGAGACAAAAACGGAGGCATTGACGGGCGTGTACTCGGGAAGGGTCCACAACACGTCGGCTGGGCTTCGGGCTGCTTTCGGGACAACGATACAGGAGCAACAAGGGAACGCTCTGTCAGGGTGCATGTTTGTACACCGGCCACTCTATGGGAGCGGACAGCTAAGCGGAGAGTCCCGAATGTCACAAGTTACATTCTCGGTCCGCAGTTCGGTCGGTGTAATCCGTTTCACGGGAACTAGGGCTGGAAACAGTATCACCGGCACTTATGTTGTGCAGCAGAACGGGCGTGCAGAATATGGCGAGTTCGAGCTTCATCGGCAGGGCAGCTTGCCAACCGACTTCGACGCGCAAAATTGTCCAGACGATTCCGTTGTTCGTTGAAACGGTTAAGGCAAGGCTTGACCTCCAGCCCGATTTTGCGATTTGGCGCGGCGCGCCAAGGGCATGGCCCACTGTATGGGTCCACTTTGTTTCGACACCGCCTTTCTTCCACTTGATGCCAGCAGAACTATTTCAGATGCAGGAACGCACGCGGAAGTGTTTTGAAGATCACCCTCCAAAAGTGGAGTAGCTGATGCGTATGCCCCATCTCCGCCTTTCGTCGTACGCTCATGGGGATCTGGACAATTTGCGAGGAAGCCCATGTCTGACAAGCCCACGCCCAACGATCTTGTGTTAGTCAAGCTGAGTAATGAGCAAATCGCGCTCGCAAAAAAAACGAATGGTCATCGCCGGAAGATAACGCACGCACTACTGTGCGGAGCGTATGGGCAGATATTTGGAAGTGAAAAGCAGTGTGGCAAGTATTACTACGCTTGGGAAAACATTTTCCGACACTTGTTCGATCAAGTCTACAAAACAGAGATGCATCCGATTGAGCGTTATGAATCCACGTTTAACCTGGTCATGTTGCTGAGTGAGGAGGATGACCGGGTCGAGCTGCAGCGGCAAGCCAAGCAGGGTAGGTAATCCGAATCCAGTTCCAATAGGGATGTGTCTCGGACATGCATGAGAGCCGCCTATGGGGAAATTTATTGTCTGGGGTCTCAGTATTCTGGTTGGCGCGTTTGTTGGCTATCTTGCTGGCTACATGAAAAAGAAAGGCGAGAACCTTGCGACCAAGGAAGATCTGGACGACTTGGTGAAACAGGTGTCTGCTGTCACTCAAGCGACCAAGGCTATCGAGGGCAAGATCACGGACCAAGTGTGGAACCGACAAAGACATTGGGAAATGAAGCGCGATTCCCTCTTCGCGGCCTTAGAGGCGCTTAGTCGTGTGGACGATGCACTGGTCGGCATCACGGTCGTACTCGAAGCGGAGGGGAAAGCGGCCAACCCGGATAGTCTTCGCTCAGCAAAAGCGGAAGCTAGAGAAGCGTGGCATCGGGCCATAAGTGATTTCCAGGGAAAGCGCGTCATGGCGCTCGTCGTCTGCGGCAAGAAAACAAACGCCGCGCTCTTCAATGCGGGGCAACAATCGAAAGACTGTGCGAGAAAGCTTTTTGCCGGTCAGAGCAATAGCTACGAAGAAGCCACTCCATCACTCAAGCCTGCCATCGCAAGAGTGTTTGCGGCCATCCGTCAGGAGCTTGCGGTCGAGAATAGCGAATCAATGAGTGATTCATTTCAGCAGTGAGAAGAGTTAGTGCTCATCGTCGTCTTGACTATGGTTCTGGTCGCCATATCGTTATCAATTCGTGCGGAAGGTTGGCATCGGCTGCTGATATGCCGCACGTGTTCCCTGGCCGGGGGTGCAATCCGTTGTTAAAAATACGACTCACGGGGCCGCCGTGCGCTCGTGCGGTGAGAGCGGGGATTTTTTCGTCTTGCCACTGCCGACAGCGCCGATTCCACTCCGCGAGCGATAGCTTAACCTCCGCATCTACGTCTTTGAAGGCAGTAACTTCGATGCCGATTCCCATGATAGGCCACGGGTCCCGAAGCCGGCCTGTCACTTCGAGAAAGATACTTGGAGGGAGTTTATTGCCAATCGTTTCTAAATTTGTCGGTTCGAACCGATCCGTCTTCTTAGGATAATGAACGCACAGCTGCTTAAGGATCTCGAAATACGTTCCGCCGTTCACTCCCGGCACGATATGCCCTCTGATCGTAATTGTGTCACCTATATTGCGACACGTGCCGGCTTGCTGCGCCGCGCTAGAAAGCGGCGATAGAACGATGCGAAGACTGACGGCGAGCAGGACAGTTTTGCTTGTCATTTGTCGGTGGAACGCTACCCAAGTTGACGCAAAGCGGTTAGTCATCGCGTTAATGTCCCGTCAAACCGCGACCTTCACTGCTTCCACTCATCCTTCCAGTCGTCAGGCGGGATGGAAACACAAAACTTAGAGCGCATGAAAGTCAAGATACCTTGACATTTTTTCCTCCAGTAGCGGGATTGAAGCATTAATTCTATTCATTCTTTCGGTAAACTCGTTGAACGCTGAGATTCTTGTTGACGGATCAAGTGAATTTCTCGGGAGATCTCGTTTGTATCCAATCACCCAAATAGTGTCGGTGTGTACCTGTTCGAGCTGCTTCTGTATCCCAGAAGCATCATCAAAGAGGAATTGCGCCTCTCTGCTTGCTTTTATAAACGCTTTCTGCGTATTCCCCAGTTCCGGAGAATCCCGCAATGAGGTCTTCGCCGTTTCCAACTCGGTTGGCTCCCAACCAAGTAGAGCGTGGTAAAAATCCAGAGTTCGGCTGTAAACGTCGAACCGTCGGTTATAGAGATCAAGCCGCAGCTTTTCGCGGCTCGTCCACCATACAGCGCCGGCAAAACATACTGACACCACCGAAACTGCCAAAGCGATCCAGGGTATTGCACCGCTCACATCGCGCATCGAATGCCCCATGAAGTAAGGTCAGGCGGCGAGCGAGATATTCGGCGCAGTGTTTATCATTGTCTCAGTCTCAAATCGAAATCCGCTCCACAATATTCCGCGTAACGCGCCGGCTCGTCGAAAATGCCCAGAATCACCCGAACCAGCCTGACCAGCCTGAGTTTTTATACTAGTTCGAGTGAGAGAGTTTATCCCGCATTTCCTTTTTGATTCATAATTCTGAAACCTCGGAGCGTGATAATCGTCAATGTTTATGAGGGTGCGAACGTGGTGAAGACGCCCCGGAGGTATGAACCCAATGGGTGAGAACCAAA
>JBARJI010000044.1:0-25711 GCA_049800195.1 Candidatus Acidiferrum sp. | reverse complement strand
GCGGGATTCCCACTTTCCCACAGTCTCAGCAACAACGCAGTGGACCCCCTTTGAAGAGAAGGAAAACAATGCAAGCGGACACATCACGTGCTAACAAAAGCGGACATCTCGACTTGCTAACAACACATTAGCCCGACGAGGTGCATATCCGCTCCGCACCTCACTCCGGCAATTAGGCAACCTGCGGCACCTCTGCAATGGCATCAATACATTTGCTCGACGAGCAGCCAAGCCGCTCCCCGTCGTCAGAGCTATTGAGTGATTTGCCGTCCTGGTGCGAAGGATATGACCCTCTGCTCAGAAAACAGATGGCCATAGGAACGAGGAGCGCGTGTCTGGCATTACCTCAATGCTTGGTACTTGCAGCTCTTTGAAGTTGCAAGCGCCAAAATATGATTCAAGCCTTCATTGTTTGTGGGCGCCAGTTATTCCTTTTCCAAATCTGGTGTGCGGACGTGATTAATGGTGTGATATACATCAAGAGCTTTAGCGCGCTCAGGTTTCTCGTCGCTTGAGGATGTAGCAATGCCAGTCGCTCCAAATGCCGCGGTGATTTGAAGGCCAAAGAGGGGAGACTCCGCCGGTCCTCTGAACCAAGACAGTTTGATTAGATGGGGGGCCGCCTTCTTCAACAAACAAGTACCAAGCAGTAAGTCCAGCATATGCCAAGGCCTCAACTTCTTCGTCAAAAGGATAGGCAGGAGCCAGAGCAACTGCTTGTTCGGTCAAAGCGCGGTACCCAGCGAGTGCTCCGGGGACCATCTTCCCGAGCGTGTTATGCGACTCCTAGCCGGTTGGACGCCCGTCAATCCAACTGGTGCAATAGCTGGTTACAACGCGATCGCCGATGTGAATGCGGGTTATGTCCACTCCTAGAGCAACGATTTCGCCCCTGGCTTCGGCAACAGGGGGCATTTGAAATACAAGCTCCGGATTCTAGAGGCCACCGCGGAGCACCTTGTCACGGCAGTTGAGTGAGACCGATGAGCTGGGAACGAGCACTTCATCGGGGCCGGGTACAGGCTGGGGGGTGTCGATTGGAAGCAGATTGCTGAGGCCAAAGCCCTGAAGCTATCATGCCTCCACTTGGACCCTTTCTCGATATCGATTCCAATGGACAACGGCTATAGTCGCAATTGGATTAGAACTTCCACAAATGAAACTAGCGTGTGTGTCCTTGCCTACTTCGGCCCGTCTGGGTTCGGTTTGTCTTTTTGAGGGACCATACCTAGCCCAGCAGCTTGAACTCGTCGACGAGAAACATGGACCGCCCGTTTTGGATTATTGCGAACGCTCGCGGTGGCTTGGAAGCACCCGCTCAAATGCGATGGTCGCACACAAATGCATGTTACTAACGAGGGCGCCATTGTATATAATCCGGCTCATCATGCAATATCAAGAGACGCTGTACGCCGTAGCTGATAGGGTCGCCACGATTACGCTCAACCGGCCCGATAAACTGAATGCTTGGACGAGCTTGATGGAAAAAGAAGTACGGGCCGCGATGCTGGAAGCGGAGGAGGATGAAAGCGTTCGCGTGATCGTCTTGACGGGCGCGGGACGCGGATTTTGCGCAGGCGCCGATATGTCGCTTTTGAGCACGGTCGCGGAGAAGGGGCTCGAGGAAGCACGGCGAGCGCAGGCGGTTGTCTCGGCAAGCGGAATTGCTTCCGGCGCGCGAAAGGATTTCCAGAAAAAATATTCGTATTCACCCGCGTTGACGAAGCCCGTAATTGCTGCCATCAACGGGCCAGTCGTGGGATTGGGATTGGTGATTGCTTTATATTGCGACATACGTTTGGCTTCGGAGGCGGCGCGTTTCGGGACAGCGTTTGCCAAGCGCGGTCTGATCGCCGAGTATGGCATAGCGTGGATATTGCCGCGCCTGGTGGGACAGGCGAACGCGTTGGAGCTTTTGTTTGCCGCGAAGATGATCTATGCGGCCGAAGCGCTACGCATCGGGCTGGTAAATCAGATTTATCCGCAACAAAGTTTTCTGGAGAGCGTTCAGAAATACGCGGCTGATCTGGCGTCGAACGTCAGCCCGCGGTCGCTGCGAGTGATCAAGCGGCAGGTATACGATGCGATGTTCCAGACGCTGGCGGAATCATTCGAATGCGCGGAACAAGAAATGCTGGCGAGCCTGCAAAGCGAAGACTTCAAGGAAGGGGTTGCGCACTTTGTAGAGAAGCGCGCCCCGGCTTTCACCGGTAGATGAGGAACGTCACGTGAACTTTGAATTCAGCGACAAAGTGAAAGGGCTGCAACAACGCTTGCAAGCCTTCATGGACGAGCACATCTATCCGAATGAGCAGCGCTTCCACGACGAGATCGCGCGGCATCGATGGTCTCCAACGAAGGTCGTCGAAGATCTCAAGCCGAAAGCTCGTGCCGCCGGTCTATGGAACCTGTTTTTGCCAGAAAGCGAGCACGGTGCCAGGCTGACAAATCTCGAGTACGCACCGCTCTGCGAAATCATGGGCCGCAGTCACATGGCGCCCGAGGTGTTTAATTGCTCCGCGCCGGACACTGGCAACATGGAAGTGCTCGCGCGATATGGTACCGAGGAACAAAAGGAGCGGTGGCTAAAACCTCTGCTGGCAGCCGAGATCAGGTCGTGTTTCGCGATGACAGAACCCGCGGTCGCTTCCTCCGATGCCACGAACATTGAATCAAGAATCGTGCGGGAAGGCGACAGCTACGTTATCCGTGGCCGAAAATGGTGGACTTCCGGTGCTGGCGACACACGCTGCAAGATTGCCATCTTCATGGGCAAGACGGATCCCGCGGCGCCGGCGCACAAACAACAGTCGATGATTCTCGTACCGATGGACGCGCGGGGAATAAAGATCGAACGGATGTTGACGGTATTCGGGTACGACCACGCTCCGCACGGCCATGGCGAAGTTATTTTTGAAAATGTTCGCGTGCCGGCCACGAATATCCTTCTAGGTGAGGGGCGAGGATTCGAGATCGCGCAAGGGCGGTTGGGGCCAGGACGCATCCACCACTGCATGAGATGTATTGGACAGGCAGAGCGCGCGTTGGCAACGATGTGCAAACGCGTACAATCGCGAGTGGCCTTCGGAAGAGCCCTGGCCGAACAAGGGACGATTCGTGCGGACATTGCCGCTTCACGCATGGAAATCGACCAAGCGCGACTGCTGACGCTAAAGGCCGCGTACAGGATGGACACCGTCGGAAACAAAGCGGCGCGCACTGAAATCGCGATGATCAAAGTTGTCGCCCCAAACGTGGCACTACGCGTACTAGATCGCGCAATTCAAGCCCATGGAGGCGCTGGAGTTTCACAGGATACGTTTTTGGCCAGCGCGTGGGCAATGACTCGGACGTTGCGATTGGCCGATGGGCCGGACGAAGTGCACATCGAATCGATTGCGAAGTGGGAACTCGCCAAGAGCAAGAAATCGGCGGAATCCCCCGTTTCGCTCTGATGATCCGGCCAGAGATGGGACAACCCTATAAGACTCGGCGCCGGGAAAGTTGATGCCACCCTTGGTTGTTAAGGATCCGCAAGCACTGAATGAATTCGTGGGCTCGGAAATTGGAGTAACGGAATGGTTCCAGATTTCGCAAGAGCGCATTGAACAGTTCGCGGAGGCTACGGAAGACCGCCAATGGATTCACGTGGACCGGGCGCGGGCCAGCAAGGAGCCGCCCTATGGCGCGACAATCGCTCACGGGTTTCTTACGCTGTCTTTGACCAGCCACTTTACGAAAGAGTTGCTCCAAATCCAAAGTGGTGTGCGTCTGGCGGTAAATTATGGTTTGAATCGCGTGCGCTTCCCAGCTGCTGTGCGCGCCGATTCAAGAATTCGCGCGCGCATCACGCTGCTTGCGTTGAAAGAACTCGCGGAGTCGGTTGAAGCGACATACGCGGTAACGGTCGAGATTGAAAAGTCCGAGAAGCCTGCCTGCGTTGCACAGTGGATAGTTCGCTACTACGCGTGATTCATTGGATTTGGAGAACCCCCACGGAAAGCCGGAGCATAAGAGGCGAGGTGCGCGTTAGATTCGTCCAGTTTGCGCGCTATAAAGAGCAGCGCGAAGCAATATCTGGATTCTCTCAGGCATCGATGCAAAGCGGTCATCTCTGGTAAAGCCTTGCTGATAACGATAGTAAATTTGCTGTACGATGACGGCGAGTTTGAAACGCGCAAAAACGAGATAGAAAGCGATCCGGGAAACATCACAGCCCGTTAATCGCGCGTAGTAATGCGCGAATTCCTGTCTTGTAAAGCTGCCAGGGCTGGTCGTAGGTCCCCAACGATTTTCCTGAAGTTCGTCAGGATCCGTGGCATCGATCCAATAGGCTAGGGCGGTACCAAGGTCCGTCAACACATCGCCGATGGTGCACATTTCCCAATCGAGGACGCCGATGATTCTGGTGATGTCCTTCGAGTCGAGCACCACATTGTCGTACTTGTAATCGTTGTGGATGAGCGAAGCAGCGCTTGTGGATGGCAGATACTCTTTCATCCACACAACGATTTTCTCTGTCTCGGGAAAATCGTGCGTTTTGGAACCGTAGTAGCGCTCGGTCCATCCACGGACCTGTCGTTCCAGATACCCCTCTGGTTTGCCGAGGTCGAAGAGCCCCGCGGCCGCGTAATCGACACGGTGCAGCCGAACAAGATTTTCGACAAAACTTTCGCTGAGCCGGCGCGCCGTCTCTGGTGAAAAATCCACACCTGGTGGCGCATCCCTGCGCATGATCACACCGTGGATTGGCTCCATCAAATAAAATGGCGCACCGATAACGGAAACGTCACCGCAATACAGGAGAGCTTGGGGAGCAGGTTCATAGACAGCATGCAGTTTTGAGAGCACGCGAAATTCGCGGCTCATATCGTGGGCGGACTTGACTGTGCTACCGAAAGGCGGCCGGCGAAGAACGAACTCCTTTGCGCCGAGATGCAGCGAGTAGGTCAAATTGGAATGGCCGCTGGGAAATTGGCGGACCTCAAGATCGCCCGTCTCATCCGGAAAATGATTCCGCAGGTAGTGTTCGAGTTTGGCTAAATCAAGCTCCTCGCCCCGTCGAATAAAGGCCGGATGGTCGAGCAAATCGCTCATTGCAGAGTCTCCCTAGCGATAGGTCAGCAGTGCGGCATCGGCGATATGTGCGTGGGAGTTAAAACTGCTGAGTGTGAAGCGTTCCGCACTGTAAAGAAATTCGCTCCAAGAAGAGTTGCATGACATCCAGCTCACCTGCAACGCGCTTTCCGCGGAGAGTTGCAAAGCGCGCTGCATGGCAATGGCGATGGGTCCACCGGAGGTGAAAATCGCGATTCGTTCACCGCGTCCGCCGCCGGAGAGAAACTTGCTCAAGCCTGAATTCACTCGCGAACAAAATTCCAGCCAAGTCTCGACTTCTCGGGGGCGGATCTCGCCCGCCACCCATTTGCCGACTACCACTTCGAATAACCTTTGAAACGATGTCCGACGCCGCGTTGAGTCAGGGGAGGACTCGAACGCCGCGTAGAGGTTGCGGACGCTCTGATCCTTTTCGAGCAATTCGGGCAAAGTGCGTTTGAGCACAGCCTCTCCCTGGTACTCATCGAACTCCGGCAGCGTTTGAGGCTCTGGAAACTGGAGGCTGGCGCTCGCATAGGCGTCGCTCACGAGCTTGAGAGTGTCTTTCTGGCGCAAGCAGGGACCCGTAGACACGCGGTCAAAAACGGCGTTCTGGCGCGCCCAATACTCGCCCAGTAGCCGCGCCTGTTTTTCCCCCAGTATCGAACGCTTGTCGTAGTCTGGCTCAAGAAACGCAGCTTGTGCATGTCGCACGAGAAGGAGAGTCCCCATTTGTGGCAATGGCCTTTCCCCAATCGTTATGACGGAGGTCGCGCAGCGAACACTGAATCTATGCGCTTTTCGAGCAGCCCCCTTCAGAATCAATGACCATGGATGCGATGCGCTCGCGGTGGAAGGTGGCGTCACCGAAAGCTGTTTCTGACGCTTTCGCCCGGCGATAGTAAAGGTGAAGATCGTTTTCCCAGGTGAATCCCATGCCGCCATGAATCTGGATGCCCCGGTTGCCGACCGTGCGCGCGGCATCGCTGGCATACATCTTAGCAATGGAAACGGCGGCGGCCGCCTGCGGCGAATTCTCTTCCAGCGCCCAGCCGGCGTAGTAGACGGCTGAGCGTGAGCTTTCGGTTTCCAAATACATGTCCGCGCATTGATGCTGGACCGCCTGAAAAACACCGATCGGCTTCCCAAACTGTTTCCGGGTCTTGGCGTAATCGACAGTGAGCTCGAGAGTGCGCTGCATTCCGCCGACCAATTCCGCAGCTAACGCGGCAGTGGCGATGTCGAATGCGCTGCGCAAATCAGCGGTTGATCCGATTTCCTCCACTGGAGTATTACTAAACTCGACGGCGTAGAGTTTGCGCGTCAGGTCAATACCGGACATCGGAGAGATCTTCAGGCCATGCGCTTTCGAATCAACCACGAAGACTCCGTTGTGCGCAACGACGACGATAAAATCGGCGATTGCCGCGTCCGAGACAAAGAGTTTTTCGCCGGTCAGCGTCCCATCGCTGGAGTTCAGCTGGAGATCCCCCGGGTTCCAGCTCGCGCTGGCTTCTAAAATGGCAGCGGTTGCGCGTGCATTCCCCGTGCAGAGTGGTGCGAGGTATTTCTCCTTCTGCGCCGGCGTGCCTGTAGCATCCAAGATCGAACCTGCAAGAACGACTGTCGAGAAAAAAGGTCCGGGCAACAGCGCGCGCCCCGCTTCTTCCATCAGCAGCATAAGTTCGACTTTGCCGAGACCGACTCCGCCGTACGCTTCCGGGAAAATAATGCCTGTGTACCCCTGCTCGGTGAGTTTTGCCCAAAGCGCGGCGTTGTAAGCGGTATCCGTTTTCATCAGGCGCCGCACTTCTGAGCTGGGGCATTCGCCCGCAAAGAATTCGCGTGCGCTAGCTTTCAGAAATTCTTGGCCCTCGCTCAAACCAAATTGCATGGCGTATCCTCTTTGCTGTTTCCGGATCAGTAGCTTCGGGGCAGGCCGAGAACGAAATGTCCAATGATGTTGCGCTGCACCTCGGAAGTGCCCGCTTCGATCGTATTTCCGCGCGTGCGCAGGTACGCGTAGGACCAGAGGCCTTTGTCGATAGCGCGCGGATCGCCGGCCAGGAGCTGGCCGTAGGCACCGAGCAACTCCTGGGCGATTTGCTGGAGGCGTTGGTTTAGCTCGCTCCAAAAAATCTTTTGGATCGAGCCTTCGGGGCCCGGCACGCCCGTGGTCGTGATCCGGCTGAAGGCGCGCATCTGGTTGAAGCGCATGATTTCGATCTCCGCGCTGCACTGCGCGAGCTTCTGGCGGATGATGGGATCCTCGGCGGCGGGACGGCTATTGCGCTGGATCGTGCTCGCAAGTTCGATGAGACGGGTGATGTAGCGCTTGAAAATGAGATGGAGGCGTGCACCATAGGAGCCGCGTTCGTACATGAGTGTACTCATCGCCACGTTCCAACCGTCATTTACTTTGCCGAGGACATTTTCGACGGGCACGCGAACATCGCGAAAAAACAGTTCGTTAAATTCGGACTCGCCGGTCATTTGACGCAGCGGCCGAACTTCCACGCCGGGCGATTTCATATCCACGAGGAGGACGGTAAGCCCTTTGTGTTTAGCTAGCGTCGCGTCCGTGCGCACGACGAGTTCACACCAGTCGCCAACCCAGCCGTAGCTGGTCCAGACTTTTTGGCCGTTCACGATGTAGTGATCGCCATCGAGGCGGGCTTCAGTTTGCAAGCCGGCGAGATCGGAGCCAGCATTTGGCTCGGAAAAGCCCTGGCACCAGATTTCCCCGGCGCTCAGGATTTTCGGAATGTAGCGCTTTTTTTGGTTTTCTGTTCCATGGGCGATGATTGTGGGTCCAATCAGACCCAAACCTAGCGAATTGGCCATGGGTGGCGCTTCGACGCGTGCCATCTCTTCCCAAAATATGGCCTGCTGCATCAGCGTGGCGCTGCGCCCGCCGTACTCCTTAGGCCACGAAACCGCGGCCCAACGTGCTTCTTGGAGTTTGTTTTGCCAAGCGCGCAAATACGGAAAGGATTCTTCCATGGGCTTTTCGCGCCAATGGTCCCAGTCCTTTGGAACGTTCGTGGCAAGCCAGGCGCGTAGTTCGTCGCGGAAAGCTGATTCCTCGGCGGTCAGATTTAAATCCATGAACAAGACTCCTTCCATTTGCTTGTGCGGAGCTCGAGGCGAAACCTCTTCCAGGGCACGCGCTGGTTTGCATGTCGCTCGCGGACCTCACACACTCTTTTTTGGCTCAGCGAAATCCGGCCGAATTGTCTCCCTGCCGTGCCAATATTTCTTGCGCAGATCTTTTTTGAGAATTTTTCCTGTGCCGGTCTTGGGCAGATTGCTTACAAACTCGATGGAACGCGGGGACTTGTAATGCGCCAACCGCGAGCGGCAGAATTCAATGAGTTCGGATTCGGTGACGGTTGCGTCTGGCTTTAAAACCACAAGAGCTTTGGGGACTTCGCCCCACTTATCGTCGGGCACAGGGATAACCCCGGCTTCCAAAACGGCAGGATGCGCAAGAATGGCCTTTTCCAGTTCGAGCGAAGAAATATTTTCCCCGCCGCTAACGATAATGTCTTTTTTTCGGTCCACGATGAGCAGGTAACCTTCTTCGTTGATGGTCGCCATGTCTCCGGTGTGGAACCAGCCACCGCGCAGAGCTTCGGCCGAAGCTTCCGGCTGATGCCAGTAACCCTGCATCACGCTATCGCTCCGCGTAATAATTTCGCCGATGGCTTGCCCGTCCGCCGGCACGTCGTTATCGTTCGCGTCTACAACGCGTAACTCCGTGCCAGGAAATGCATACCCCGTCATCGCTCGACCCGCATAACGCTGTTCGCCCTCCCAACCCAACCCCGATTTCATGGGGGAAATGGAAAGCGAGGGCGACGTTTCCGTAAGGCCATAACCGGAAAAACATTCGCAGCCGAGTTTTTCTTCGACCTCGCGAATGAGAGTTGGCGACGAGGCGGCACCGCCGATGACAATGCGCCGCAGGCTGTTCAAATTGTGATTGAGGCGCTCCGGACAATTCACTAAAGCGGTGGCCATGATGGGAACGAGGTTGCAGGAATGGACTCCCTCCTTTTCGATGAGGCGGAAAATTTCCTTGGGGTCGAAGCGGTGGATCATCACGTGCTTTCCTCCCAGCAAAGTGAGGAAATGAGCGACGCCCCAGCCATTCGCGTGGAACAGAGGAATGGTGTGAAGCTCGACGGCGCCGTTCTCGATGTTGAATCCCAAACAGACGTTCTGTGCATGAAGATAGATATTTCTGTGCGTAAGCATCACGCCTTTGGGATTCGCGCTCGTGCCGCTGGTGTAGAAAAGCTCGGCGAGCGAATTCTCGTCGATGGAAGCGATGTCGGCCCGAAAGCGCGTGGTAGCGCCAATCAATGACTCGTAGTTTTGTGGAGAAAGCCAAGATGCCTCTCGCGGCTCATCGAGCAGGCAAAACATTTTTACGTTGGGGATATCTTTCCGAAAGGAGTCAACCAAGCCGACAAATTGCCTTTCGAGAAAAAGAACGCAGGCATCGGAATCGTTCAGAACGTAGCCCAGTTCGCTCGATGCAAGGCGAATGTTAAGCGGGAGCAGAACGGCGCCGGCCTCAAGCACTCCGTAGTAAGCTTCGAGCAAGCGATGGCAGTTGGTGCTGAGGAAAGCGACGCGATCGCCAGGTTGCACACCACAAAGGCGCAGGGCATTAGCAAGCCGGCCAGCCCGATCCGCGAATTCCTCGTACGTGTAGCGTTGGTCGTCGCAAACCACGGCGGTTCTGCGCGGATATTGCTTTTCCGCGTACCGAAGAAATCGCAAAGGCGTAAGGGGAATGTTCATCGAATGTCCCGCCCGAATCAGGCGGATTGGCCTCCATCGACGACGAGTGTATGCCCAGTCACAAAATCGGAAGCATCGGAAGCCAGAAAAATAGCGGCGCCCTTTAGATCTTGAGGCCCGCCAAAACGGCCCAAGGGTATGGCAGCCAACAGCGATTCTTTGTTTCGCTCGATTACCTTCTCGGACATGCTGGTCGGAAACCAGCCAGGCGCAATGGCATTCACCTGGATGTTATGCATGCCCCATTTGCAAGCCAGGTCCTTTGTAAAAGCGATGACGCCGCCTTTGCTGGAGCTGTAGCCGATGGCGGAGAATCTCGGCGGAGAGCCGCGCAGCCCGGCGACGGAGGCAATGTTGATTATTTTTCCGCGGCGCCGCGCAATCATGGCTTTGCCAACGGCCTGCGAGAAAAGAAACGTCCCCGTTAGATTCGTTTCGATGACCTTGTTCCACTGCTCGAGCGTCATCTCTTCGACAGGCGCGCCCCACGAGGTGCCCGCATTGTTGATCAATATATCGATGCGGCCAAAATGTTTAGCTGTCGCATCAACGACTTCCTGAATAGTGGAGGGCGCTTTTACGTCGCAAACCAGCGCAAGAACCTGAACGCCAAGTTTGTGCAGCTCGCCGGCGGCCTCCAGGCAGCGTTCTTGCTTGCGCGCACAGAGCACGATATTCGCGCCCATCTCGGCCAAGCCCTCGGCCATTTGCCTGCCTAGGCCTACTGATCCACCCGTCACGATGGCGACGCGCCCGCTCAGATCAAATATGTGTCCGGGCTTCATCTTTCCTTATCGCGAAAGCTTGTTAGCGATCTCCGTTCTCCGCGGAACGGCGACCGCGCGTTCCGTTCGCCGCCGAGCATTGTTTCCGGCGAGATTAGAACGTTAGTCGCACGCCGAGCTGGACTTCACGCTTGGGAAAAGCAGCAGTAAATCCAAGGGGCGTGCTCGGTGAAACTACCGTCCCATCGCTCAGAACCGTGCCCGGTTTCAAGCCGTGCACGTTGAAGGGTGGAGCGAACGCTGCGCCCACAATATTGTTGACGCTGGCGTAGTTCGTGCGGTTCGCAAGGTTAAAGGCTTCGGCGGTAAATAGAAGGGAAGCCTTCTCGCGCAACTTGAAGGAGCGCCCAAGCCGCATGTCGAAGTCATAGAAGTTGGGTCCAATTCCGGTGTTCCGCCCGGCATCGGGCGGACGGTCGTTCGTAAAGTGACCATCGCCGTTGATGTCGGCGCCGGCGAGCAGATTGAAGGGATGGCCGCTGTTGTACGTGAAAACTGGAGAGAGCTCGAAGCCGCCCAGGATGGGAGAATTTACCCAAGGGCTTTCCAGCACTCCGGCTAGGACAACTTTGTTGCGCTGATCAAAATCTGATAGGGACCATTCGCAGCGCAGACACGTCGCATTATCCGGCGAGTAGTCGCTGTTGAAATCCGTAGAATCGTCCAAAGCCTTGCTATAAGTGTAGTTCGCCAACAGCGTGAAATGGTCCGAGAAGCGCTTTTTAAGCTCAAGAATGCCGCCCTGATACAGCGCGGACGCCGCCGAACTGTAAACATTGTTCTGGAGAATTGTGTGTGTGGGATCCGCGAAGCACAGGCCGGGATCAGCCACGCATTCCGGCGCACCCCAATCCTGAAAAGGTAGACCATTGGTGGGCAGTCCGTTTGCGCCGACACCCGGCGGGCCGCAGTCCGTAACACCTGCCGTCGGACAAATTGGCGCGCCCGGCAACAGGTTGGAGTCCAGCGCGACGGGCAGATGAGTAGTATGAACGTAAATGTAGCTCGCGGAGAGCGCGAAGCCTGCTCCTAATGCTCGCTCGATGCTCAGAGAGGCCTGCTGCGCCATGGGACTCGCGTAGCCTGGCTGGCCCGAGAAAAGCACGGTTCCGGGCGGTAGAGCTCCGGTGTTCGAGACGGTGAGACCAAACTGAGTCAAGTCTGCGGGCGAGATGCAGGCAAACTGACCCGCCGGGGGCGTCCCGCAACCGATGATGCTATTTTGCAAGGGATTTGCTGGATTGAAGCCTTCCAAATAGAGTGTCTGGAAAATTGCGGCCGAATTTGTCTCCGGGATCATGGGATTGCCTGTGGCTGCTCCCAGGATCGAAACCAGAGTATTGGCGATGATTCGCTTGCCGTCATTATTGCCGAGTACCTGCACGACGCCCGGAATCTGGGCATAAATTGGGGAATAGAAAATCCCATAGCCCGCGCGGATTACCGTCTTGTGGTCGTTGAAGGGATCCCATGCAATGGAAACGCGCGGCGCAAAATTCTTTTTGGGAGTATGCAAGGGCCCGACCTGGGAGTCGAGCTCGTATCTGAGGCCATAGTTCAAAGTGATGTGGGACCGGAGCTGCCACGTATCCTGGACATAGCCGGCCGTAAACGGCCTCGTTTGGACGTATTTCGGGTCCCCGAAACCTTGCTCATAGAATGCGGGCAATCCCAGGCTCCAGGATTGCAGCGTGCTGATGCTCGATGGCGCCCCAGCTGTATCGCCGCACGCAGCCGGGGCCTCCAAACATAAACTGACTAAAGCGCCGGGAAGCTCGAGAAATTCAAAACGACCGGAGAAAAAGGTTTGAGAAGTGGTGTTGTTCCCACGAATCAGTTCTTCGAAACCGGTCTTGATCGTGTGCTGTCCTCGAATCAGAGTGAAATTATCGGCGAACTCATAGCGCCGCCCAGTGGTGAGGCTCGGAAGAAAAATGCCCCGACCAAAGAAGCCGTATCCTTCCACGTCCAGGCCCGGCCCTCCAGGGTCGTTCGTGTCCACGTTGAATTGGTACCAGTTCCACTGCACGAGCGCCTCGTTCTGTGCTGTGTCGCTGAACTGGTGGAACCAGGATCCTTGCAGGGTGCTATCCCAGGCGAGTTCGGACGTGCCCCGGGAATAGCCGGTTAGGGCCTGTAGGTCCGGGCTATTCTCCGTGAGGTGGTCGAAGCTATATCGCAAAAAGGCCTGATTGTTTTCGCTAAAGTGGTGATCGAGCCGGGCTGAAAAATCGCTCGAACGGGTCGGATAAGGAAACAACCCGCCGTTGGTCTCGAATTGGTTCACGATGTAAGGATCCAACGCGGCTTGGGTCGGAGAAACAAACGGATTTGGCCCGGGATTGGGATTCACCGTCAAGATGCTCTGGAGGGCAAATGCGCACTCCGGTGCCGGCAAAACGATGGGATTTAACAGCGGATTTGCAGTGTTGGTGGTGATGCACGGAACCATATTCGTAGCTGGCTGCGCCGCCAGATTGCCAATGATCGATTGCTGGGTGTTTGTGGGAGCAAAAATGCTGCTGTTTGTCAGCAACGGAACAGAATCTTGCGCGTCGGCCCGCAGTCCTTCGTACGCGAGGAAGAGGTAAGTTTTATTTTTTCGGATCGGGAACCCCACGCTGCCGCCGAATTGCTGCCGATTGAGGGTATCCTTGACTGGAGTACCTTGGGCGTCGAGAGAGAAAGGTTCACTGGGTTGCAGGGCCTGCGTATAGGCAAACGGGTCTCGGGCATCCATTCCGCTATTGCGGAAAAAACCGAAGAGGCTGCCGTGTAGCTCGTTTCCCCCGGACTTGGATACGATGTTTATCGTTGCTCCGCTCGCTCCGCCCAGTGCAGCCGTATAATTGCTGCGGTTGATCTGGAATTCCTGGACGGCGTCTTGTCCAAGGTTGAGACGCACGCCGCCGGAATCGTCGTTGGCTTCCCCTCCGTCAACCGTGACACTGTTACCGCGACCGTTGCTCCCGTAGAAAGATAATCCGCTCTGTGGCGTTTGCTTGACGCGAAAATCGGCGTTGTCCGCAATTACATTCGAATTGCTTACCCCGGGAGCTAACAAAGTAAATGTCAGGTAGTCGCGGCGGTCTATCGGCAAGTCCATGATATAGCGTTGTACGAGGGTGTCAGCTTGGCTCCCGCGAGCCGTCTCTACCACGGGCAATTCTCCGGTCACTTCCACGTGCGCCGTGGCAGACGCCACCTGCAAGTGAAAATCCAGAATCACGATCTGTCCGATGTCCACGACAACGTTCTTGCGGATCTCCGTCTGAAAGCCAGCGGTCTGCGCTGTCACTCCGTACACGGCTGGCGGGAGCCCCGTCACGCGATACTCTCCATCGCTCTCCGTCACTGCGATCCGCCGGATTCCCTTATCGGAATCTTCCACTGTCACCGTAGCCTTCGGAACGGTCGCTCCAGTGGGATCCGTCACCGTTCCTCTAATCTCTCCCGATGTACCGGTACCTTGCGCGTACGCTGGAGTGCTTGCCAACAGCAAGGATGTCAAGGATAGGAATGCGCCTGTAAGGAAAGCTGCCTTCATAAGTCCTCCTCGCTCAACGAAGACATTCTAGAACTTCCGCTGAATTGGCCCATATATGTCCTTCCCTCGACCGTCAACCTCCGGCATTGCCCCTCCGACGCTGCCCCGGGGCGCATGCCGTTCGAACTCAATTCTGTTTATGCTCATGGAACCACAGCCCCGTGGCCACATCCGGCTCGGGAATTTAAGAATCCCATGCCTCGGCGCGCCATTCAAAATTATGATTGTCCGTATCACATTATATTGACTAACGTCAAGATGAAACCCCTACAATCAGAGGTAGAACGGGTGGGCCTAATCCCCATTTAAATGGCTGGAGCGATTCTATAAGTGTTGACGGAAATGAGTGGAAAAGTTGGTTCGCGGAGGCTGTTTTTGATGGGATTCAGGGCCGGAGCATAATCAGCAAGGCGTGACTACGATTCTGCCGGTGACTTGCCCTTGGCGGAGTTGCTCCAAGGCCTCGTTGACTTCTGACAAAGGGCGCGTGGCCGTTTGGCAGCGAACTTTCCCTGCTGCGCCCATGTCTAGGACTTCTCGCAAATCCTCTCGCGTCCCGACGGAGGAAGCCTGGATTCGCACTTCGGTAGCCGCCATCAGGAGGGGAGGGAAGCACACTAACTCAGGCGGCAACCCAACTACGAGGAGCATGCCCGTCGGCCTTACGCTGGGAAAGGCGGCGTCATAGGCTTTTCTCGATGCCGAAGTGACCAGAGCAGTGTGGACGCCGCCTGCGCGTCGCAGCTCCTTCACAACATTTGCGCTCGTCGCGTTCAGCGTGGTGGATGCACCTAGACTTTTAGCTTGCGCGAGTTTTTCTTCCGACACATCAATCGCTGTGACATCCGCCCCCAGCCCCAGACCAATTTGCACTGCCAGGTGCCCCAGACCACCGACACCAAAGACCGCCAAACGCTGTCCTGGCTGAATTCTTGCATGTTTCAAAGCGCGATAGACCGTGACCCCAGCGCAGAAAAGCGGTGCGGCCTCCACGCAGGAAAGTTCCACTGGAATCTTCGTCGCGTGGCTTGCGGGAGCCTTTACATATTCCGCGTATCCGCCGTCTACCGTTACGCCAGTAATTTTTTGTTTTGTGCAGAGGTTCTCGTCGCCTTGACGGCAAAAGTCACATTCGCCGCACGTCCAGTAGACCCACGGAACGCCAACGCGATCGCCGACTTCCATGTCATGGACCAAAGCGCCTTTTTCCACCACGCGACCAGCGATTTCGTGACCTAGAATCAAGGGCCTCTTGGTGATGGAAACGATCTGCGGCCAATCTCCATCGGCCACGTGCAAATCGGAATGGCAAACGCCGCATGCCTCCATCTGAATCAGTACTTCGTCGGGGCCGGGCTCCGGCTGAGCAACGTCTTCGATGCTCAGTGGTTCTTTGAACTCACGAAGTACGGCCGCATTCATGTCATTGCCCTCAACAATTTCGCGATTCTTGACTCAGGTCAACCCGAAACGTGTTGATCTTGGACAAGTTCGAGATCTCCTCGAACTGTATGCCGCTACGGTTTGGCGCCGCGCAAGAAAAACTCCACCGCATTTCGCACCCGCTCGGTCAGTTTATGAGGTCCTGTAAGATCCACAGCCCATTGTCTGACGACAGTGTTGAACAGCCCTTCCATGAACTCGGCTAAATGCACGACCGGAAAATCGCGGGTAATTTCCCCGGCTTTTTGTCCTTCCTCGATGATATCGCGCAGAAGGCTGACCGTCGCTGCCTCGGCCCCGCGCAATTCGGGTGAGCGCACCGGGTCCATGGCACCCGCGAGAATTACAGCCTGCCAAAGCGGCCTTCCCACTTCCGTCACATTTCCCAGCGTTTCGTAGAACCTTCGTATGCGTTGTTCTGTTGTGGCTTTGCTGGACAGCTCTGATCTTAGGCTCTCAGCCTGCCGTGCAAATGCACGGCGCCCCACTTCGCGCAATACCGCGTCTTTACTCGGGAAATAACGAAAAAACGTAGGCTGACTGATTTCTAGCGTCTGGACGATATCGTCGATGCGTGTATTTTCATAGCCGCGCCGCCGAAAAAGGTGCAGAGCCGTTTCCACGATTTGCTGCCGGAGCCGTGCTTTCTTGCGTTCCCGAAGGCCTGTCGCTAGGCCACTTCGTGAGGACCCATGACCGCGCTTCGCGCTGGGGAGTTCTGTGCCATCTAGCTCTCCGGGCGATCTTGATGGCGATCGTCTTGGGGCAGTCTTGGCTCGGCGCATAATCCGGCTCCTTCTGGGTCGCGCATCCCGGTGGATGCAAAGCAAAGTTCGCGATAGTCGCCCCCACATTATAGTGACTAAAGCAAAGTTGCAAGCCGAGGTTCGAAGCCACGGACAAAGAATGCAAATCCTAGAACTCTTGCTTTGTTCGCCAAAGCGGGTAGCCGACAGGCTCAACGGCGGAACAAATGTGAGTGTCGCACCTGTTGATGGCCTTGCGGAGGGGTGACTCTCGATCTTTCCAGCTAGAATCTAGGCGAAGTGATCGGACAACGCTTCTGTTTTCTTGAGGATTACTTTCCCCCACAAAGGACGGTTCGGCTTTTGCTTGCACCCTGAACGATAGCAAACACAGCCACAGCCTAATCTGCGGCCTCACTACGATCAGCGTCGCAGGCAGCAACATCTGATTCTCAACTGCCCGTTAAGTGCCCCGAATGTCGCGTTTCGAGAGGGCCTTGCGCGTGAGAAGAAGGGCTAAGTCGTTTGAATCCTGCAGAGCCGGTTGGCAATTGGAACATTGTGAGCCCGACAAGCTGCCAAGCTGCTGCACGGTGCGTCATTGGCGCTACGCCACTCTGTGCTCTTCCGTAAATTCAGTAGTTCAGCTTAAGCGCCGCACATATTCCAATGCGTGTGCTGGCACACTCATGAACGCTGAGAATTGTGCTAGAGGCAAGAACTTGTTACCAGGTATTGTACGGTGTCCCCTCGAACGGAGAAGTCCGGCCGGAGTTCGAATGCACGTCGACGATGCCTGTGATCACTTGATCCGGGCTCATCACCACGTTATCGAACTGTGGCACCCAGTCTTTCGCCCGCGTCATGGGATCTGTGGGGACTTCCCTCAGGTATCCGGCCTCCTGAAGATCGTCAAGCGACTGCGGCGCCGCCTGTTTATCGAGCGTGAAATTATCGATCGCTTGGCGCATCACCAGCAAGTCCTGTTTCAGCACTGCTTCTCGCGAGCGCTGCACGGTCTTATCGTAGCGCTGCGCCGCCATCCCAATAAGAATCAGGATAATCGAGATGACGATCATCATCTCGATCAGCGTGAACCCTGCGCGGGAAAGGAGCGCCCGCCGCTTCCCTCTAGCGGTTCCGCTATCCAACTGCCATTTCGACCTACGCATCTCAACACCTCAAGCAAACCGCCAATCAACTACCAATCGCTGTATTTCGTCCCGTCGAGCGCGGTGCCCGTCGACTTCGAGTACACATCAAATACGTTGTCTCCACACCAGCTTGTCGAATCTGGATCGTCGGACACGCACCGCAGTCCCCAGTCCGTGCGCCCTGTCATCGGGTCCACCGGAACTTTGCGCAAAAACCGCAGCTTCTTGTCGTCGCTCGCTCCTAATTGCACGCCTTGCACCAGCGTATCCAAGTCCGGCGGATAGTTCTCGCTCCCAACTTGCGTCCGGAACTTGTGCTGGTCGGCCAGATCCTTATACCGGTCGATCGAATCCCTCATCGTCCGCAAGTCGTAGTGAAGATCCGACTCCTTCTGGCGGATTACCGTATACCGGAAAACCGGCAGCGCCATCGAGGAGAGAATCATAAGGATGGAGCAGGCAATGATCAGTTCCAGAAGCGTCATTCCGGCTGCTGGAGAGAGGCGCCGTCTACCGTAACGTTTCGCTCTTTCAGGTTCAAACCTTAACATCGTTTCTTTCCTATTGCAGGGATTAAGGCTGCACCTGCACAGTTGCCTCGCTTGTGACCAAAGAAATGGGTCGCTGCTTCGAATCTTTGGCGTTTTGCTGCACGATAGACAAAGTGGTGTTGCCCGCCGCCACTCCCTTGATCACGATGCCTAGCAATGTGCCGCTTCCGCTTACGCCGGGCGTATTCGGCTGGCGCGTCGCGGAAATGATAGCTTGGCCCTTCTCCTTATTGACGTTGGACACAATCGCGATCTCCTGTGTTCCTCCGGAAAGGAAGCCGCCGTGCGGCCCCTCGCTGACGGCATGCTGCACATCCTCGATGCTCATCACCGCGGGATTGTATTGCAGCAGCATCGGTATCGAGAACAAGTCGCTCACATTGTCCACAACTACAGCTATCGTCCTCGTCTCCCCCACCTTCAGCGTGATCCCCGACGGCGCGAAGCTCAGCTTGCCAGTTGGCCCTTGCTGACTCACTGCTCCAGCCGCTGTACCAGGATTCCCTCCAGGCGCTCCCGCGGCTACTCCGGGAGTCACCCCACCCGGAACCTGCCCCGCAGCCTTCGCTGGGGTTTGGCTCGGCGCGTTCACTTCGCTCTCGCGCATGACCTCGATGTTCTGATCCGAACCTGTGTAAATCGCCCGCAGATTCTCCTTTGTCCATTCTGGCAGCCGGACAATGTGCGGGATCACCATGATTAAAACTTCGTCCTCCTCGTGCTCAATGCTGTCGCTCGAGAACAGGTAACGTATGATCGGAATCTTCGCCAACCCAGGCCACCCGTTCAACGTCCTCGTGTCCGTTCGCTCGATCAGGCCGCCGAGAATATAGGCCTGCCCATCTCCCAATCGAATATCGTGCTCGACGACGCGCTGGCTGATGATCGGCTGGCTGATGCCACCGATCGTCGACGTGCCCGTCACCGAGGACACTTCAATCTTCATTTTTAGGCTTATGTCGTGGTTCGGGTGTACTCGCGGCGTCATGTCGATATTCACGCCCACATCCTGGTATTGAAACTGCGTGTTAACCAGCGGATTCACCAACCCTGCTGAACCGACCGCGCCCACTCCCACGCCGGCCTGAAAGCTTCCGGTCGCGATCGGAATGCGGTCGCCGATTTTGAGCTTTGCTTCTTGCCCGTCCACCGAACGCAGTTCGGGATCTTCAATGATCTTCGTGTAGGTGTCGGTTAGTACCGCGTTGGCCGTGAAGTTCGGCAGCGTCACCGTGTAATCGTTGCTGTCCAGAGTCCTCAGCGTGTTCAGCGTCGTATTGACGGTGGTGGTTGATGTTGTCGTGCTACTCGTGGTCGAGGTGTTCGGATTTATGGCGATGGACGCGCTTTGCCCCGGCTGGATTCCCAGGTTGCGCAGCCGGTCCGTGCGCGCTTCTAGCACATCCACCTGAATCAGCACCTCGGGCTTGGCTTTGTCAACGTCCGCCAGCACCTTAGAAACCAGTTCCAATACGTCCGGCGTCGCCCGCACGACGATGGCGTTCTGCGAGTTCAGTTGCTGAATGCGCTTTACATCAAGCAATTGTCGCAAGCCCGTCACGATTTCCGTCAAATCCTGCGGTGTCACCGTGTTGGACAGATAGAACGTCTTCAGCGACTCTTCCTCATAATCGCGCCGCTTCTGCGGCTGATCCGGCGCAATCATGATGATATTTTGCGTAATGGGCTTCCAAAAGGCTTTGCTCTCGATGCACACAACCTCGAGCGCCTGCTCCAGCGTCACGTTATTTAAATCCACGGAGATTCGTCGCGCCGGGAAATCCGGGTCATACACCATGGTGAGCCCCGCCAGCTTCCCGATGGTATCGAAGACGATCTTCGCGTCATTGGTCGCCTTATAGTTGATCGGTGCGTCGGATAACGGCTTGATCCGCGGCGGCATGGACACGTACTGATCCGAATCATCTTGTTCCG
Organism: Candidatus Acidiferrum sp.; assembly: GCA_049800195.1. GTDB lineage: Bacteria > Acidobacteriota > Terriglobia > Acidiferrales > UBA7541 > Acidiferrum. The sequence continues at coordinate 5,641 of JBARJI010000044.1, read as the reverse complement.
GCGGTGGCGTGCCATCCTTTGCGTGAGTTTGCTCGACGATCAGCGCCAGCGTCTTCTTCAATTCCTGAGCGGCTATCGCGCTCGACGGGTCATCAATTTGGGCGCGCTGAAATTGAGCGGCGGCGGTTTGCAGATCCCCGTTTTCCCGGGCTTTCACGCCCTGTTGGATGTGCAATTCTCCCGCTTCAAATCGCGTCTGATTCAGCCTGATCTTATAGCCGGCGTTGTTCGGGTCGGATTTCAGCGCTTTTTGGTAGTATTCCAGCGCCGCGTCGTAGTCTTGCAGCGTCTCCGCTTTCCTTCCTTTGCTATAATCCGTTTGCCCCTTTGGGCAGCCCGCTGCGAGCAGACCCATTCCGACACACAAAATGACACTACCGCAACGTCGCATGGACTCTCCGGGGCCTCGACTCGAAGCCTTTGCAGTCTAACATCCGGTTTAGAGCACCGGCAAGACACGGAAGGTTGGCTGTCCTACATCCAATAATATGCTGAACATGCTGACGAAAAGGACACTTTTTCAAGGCCGTAGCCAAGATTTAACACACCAGTTATGATGGAAGATTGTGCCGAAGCCCGCGAAAAAGACCGAGAAGGGAAGCAAGAACGGCGAGCAGATTGTCGCTCAAAACCGCGCCGCCTCGTATAATTTTCATCTGCTCGAGAGATTCGAGGCCGGGTTGGTGCTTCATGGCACGGAAGTGAAGGCTTTGCGCGAAGGAAAAGCGAATATCCGCGATGCTTATGTCGATTTCAAGCCCACCGGTGCTTGGCTCGTTAACGCGCACATTGCACAGTACATGCCCGGAGGTCCCTGGAATCATGAGCCTCTGGGCTCTCGCAAACTCCTCCTTCACAAGAACGAGATTTACAAGCTCGCCGGGAAAACCCAGGCGAAAGGGTTGACGGTAATCCCGACGAAAATTTACTTTCGCAACGGCCTCGCAAAGGTCGAAATCGCTCTGGCACAAGGTAAAAAGTCGTGGGACCGCCGCCAGGACGAGCGAGACAAAGAAGCGCGCAGAGAGACTGAAAAGGCCATGTACAACAACCGGAGGCGATAAAGAACAATGCAAATCACACTGGAACCGAAACCGTACGCTGCACTGGAGACCGAGGCGCTCGTTACCTTCGTCTTTGAAGAGGCCGATCCCGTACAGGGTCGCATCTCGGAAATCGATCAAGCTGCCCACGGACTCTTGCGCAAGCTCGCCAAGAGCGGCGAGCTTACCGGCAAGACCCTGGAAATGACCTTGATCCATGCGCCCGCCGGACTGAAAGCCGCGCGGCTTTTGCTGGTCGGAGCAGGGAAGCGCGAAAAGTTTGATTCAGCGTCGCTGCGAAAAATTTCCGGGTCGGCCTTGCGCTATCTGAAATCGCGCGGCGTGCACAATTTTGCGTTTGCCGTTCGCGAGAGCAATGCCACGGAGGACGCGGCGCAGGCCGTTGCCGAAGGGCTCCTCGCCGCGGACTTTGAATCCGACAAATACAAGACCGACAAGAAAAACGACAAATCCATCGACCATGTTCTGCTCGCTGGCTATTCCGAAGCCGAACGAACCAGCGGCGCACGCGGTCTGGCGCGCGGCACGGTCATCGGCGAATCGCAAAATTTTGCGCGCGACTTGATTAATGAGCCGTCGAACAAGCTGACGCCGAAAATCCTCGCGGATAAAGCCGAGGCCATGGCCAAGCAAGCCGGCCTCGCCGTTGAAGTTCTCGATGAGAAAAAAATCACCGATTTGAAGATGGGCGCTCTGCTCAGCGTGGCGCAAGGAAGCGTCGAACCGCCGCGCATGATCGTCATCACCTACACGCCGGCCGCGGCTCCGAAAAGCGGATCGCCGGTGATTGGCATCGTCGGCAAGGCCGTAACGTTCGATACCGGCGGAATCTCGATCAAACCGTCGGAAGGCATGGAAAAGATGAAGTACGACATGGCTGGCGGAGCCACCATGCTGGGAGTGATGCGCGCGCTGGCGGCGCTCAAGCCGAACGTCAAAGTCATTTGCGTTGTTCCGGCCACGGAAAACATGCCCGGCGGCAGGGCGCAAAAGCCTGGCGACATTCAGACGGCCATGTCCGGCAAAACCATCGAGGTGCTGAACACGGATGCCGAAGGTCGCTTGATTCTTGCCGACGCGATTCACTACGCGAAGCAGCTTGGCGCGACGCATCTCGTCGATGCCGCGACGCTGACCGGCGCGATTGTGGTGGCGCTGGCGAGCATCAACGTCGGCGTTTTTGGCGGCGCGGATCAGGTTTGGACCGACAAAGTCCTCGCTTCCGCGAAAGCGGCCGGCGAAAAAATGTGGCAAATGCCCATGGATGATGAATATCGCGAGTTCATCAAGGGCACCGTCGCCGACATCCAGAATATCGGCAGCGGCAAAGGCGGCGGCTCGATTACCGGCGCGTGGTTCATTCGCGAATTTGCCGGCGACACCCCTTGGGTCCACCTCGACATCGCCGGAACAGCCTGGAACGACGACGCCAAATCCTGGCTGGCCAAAGGCCCTACCGGCGTTGCCCTCCGCACCCTCGTCCACCTCGCCATGTCGTACTAGAAGGGATGCTTTCGTCATGGCATGAACCGATTGGATTTTTGCTCGACGCCGATTCCGTCAATAATATCGCTCCAGAATCGAATCGACTTTGGCTCCTTATTTTCACTCGGGATTGGAAGCTTGAATTCGTTCACCCAATAGGAAGCCAGCTCGGGCCCGTAGTAGATGATGTCCGTTTGATAGACAGATAGTACTGGATTGCCCGCAGTGAGAGGCTCCGCCGGTAAAAAGCGATGGCTGAAAACTGGGATAAGTGGCGGGGCCTGTTTGACGAATTCTCGCGCAACCTGGAAGGCGTCTTCGAGCTGATCAGGCCTAGGTCCCCATTCCTGCATCCAAAAACCATTATTCTCGATGTCAAAACACATGCCTCTCGCGGGCCAGTCGATAAGACCATCTATTGTGGATCGTGATCCGTGGCCGCCAACGACCTTTCCTGTCCGCCAATCTGGAAAATGATCCGAGACAGGAAGCCCAAGCGATAGGAATTCGCGCAGGTCATCCGGAAAACGAAAACCGTTCCGATGCTCAAGAGATTCAAATTCATCGGCCATCAAGCCTTTTTCAAAGACGATTCCTTGCTGCCGCATGGCTTCGAGAACGACTGTGAGAGGTGGCATGTCATTCACATTTTCTCTAGCGCTTCGATTCCGAGCAGTGACAGGGTCTCTACCAATCGAGATTCCACCAATTCAGTCAAGCGCAGGAGGAAGGCGCGCTTTTGTTCGTCGGGTTCGGTGAGGATGTGATGTTTGTGATAGAAATTGTTGAATTGCTGCGCCAGTTGAAAGGCGTATTTGGCAACGAAGGCAGGTTCTTGGGCGGCGATGGCGGCTTCGACGGCGTGGTCCAGCGAGCCGGCGCTCAACAGCAATTCCCACAAGCCGTTCCCATCCGGACCTGAGAATAGCGCAGCGGCAGTTTCTTGCGTTACCGCAACGTTTGTCGCTCCGGCTTCCACGCCTTTCCGGCGGATTCCACGGATGCGGACTACGGCGTACTGGCAATAGGGGCCGGTTTCGCCTTCAAAACTGAGGGCATCTTTGAAATCGAAGGCGATGATGGCGTTGCGCGTGAATTTCAGCAGAAAGAAGCGCAGTGCGCCTACGGCGATGGCGTGGGCGGTTTGCTTTTGTTCGGCTTCGCTCATTTCAGCATGGCGTTGCTGGACTTCGGCGAGCGTAGCGGCTTCGAGCTTGTCGATCAGGTCATCGGCTTTGACGCCGAAGCCTTTGCGGCCGCTGACTTGGACGAAGGGCTGTTTGGCTTCTTCGGGAGTGAGCTCGTAGCCGAGTTCCGCGGCGCAGCGTGGAGTGAGCACGACGAAGGCGTAGGAAAGATGGATAGATTTGTCGGCGGCTTCGGCGTGGCCGAGTCGGCGCAACGCCTCGGCCACGACATCTTGCACGTAGGACTGGCGCGTGTCGATGACGTTGTAGACGGCAACGGCGGGCTCGGCGAAATGCGGAGCAGTGGGATCGCTTTTGAGCGCCGTGGTGGCCCAAACGGTTTCCTCCTCGGGAACGTTCGGCCACTTACGATAGTTAAAATCTTTTCCCAGCAAACCAAATTTCCAGAGTTGATAGGCGATGTCTTTTCCGACGTACGTCACAGTTCCGTTTGACCGGACGATGATTTTGTCTTGCGTGTTTTCGTCGTCTTCGCTTTTTTCCGTGGCCTCCGCGCTAGCTCCCGAGTTTTCTTCTTTCCAGGGGATGATCCAGCATCCCGCCATTTTTCCGGCCGTCGCGAGTTGAATGACGCCGGCGGATTTCAGTTTTTCGAAGGCGGCGTCCCAAAATTTCAGGTGAAGAATTTCGCTTTCTCGCGCTAGCAGTTCATAAGAGATTCCCAAGCGCGCCATGGTTCGCAGATGCAGGGTGACAATCGCATCCGCCACGACTTGGGCGACTTCGGCTTCTTCACCACGATCTTCTTCGATGGCTTTTAGGGTTCGGCCGCGCAATTCGGCCGCGCGAGCTTTGTCCTCTTCAAAAAAATGCGTGACCTTCGCGTACAAATCCCAGCAGTAGTAGTCGAAACGCCGCTCCATGGCGAACATCTTCACGCTGACGGGAGTGCGGCGTTCCATATCGAGGAAGCCGATGACGACGTCGGCGACTTGCACGCCGGTGTTGTCGATGTAGTTTTGAACTTGGACTGGATGGCCGGCGTGGCGGAGCACGCGGGCCATGGTGTCGCCGAGAACGGCGTTGCGGACGTGACCGATGTGGGCGGCTTTGTTGGGATTGATGCTGGTGTGTTCGACGATGACTTTGCCGGATTTTTCTTGGGGAAGAAGTGGCGAGCGGCGAGTGACGAGTGACGAGAGATCGGACCATAAGGCGGCGCGATCGAAATAGGCGTTGAGGTAGCCGCCACCGGCGACTTCGACGCGAGCGATACCTTCGATTTTGGGCAGGGAGCTGGCGATTTCCTGGGCGATGGCGCGGGGGGCTTTTTTGAGGCGCTTGGCTAGCTCAAAGCAGACCGGGGAGGCGGCTTCACCCATTTCGATCTTGGGCGGTCGATCGAGAACGATGGCGAGCGTGACGGCGTAGGTCTGCTGGATATGGAGCGCGAGAGCTTCGCGCAGGCGATTTGTGAGGGTCAGGTACACGAGGCCTCGACGAGAAAGATTGGTGAGTATAAGCGGGGGGAGGGATTTGGGTCAAAAGGTGACGGCGACGGTAGGGGAGTGACGGACACCCCCACCCACCCCTGGTATCCAAAAAATTGTCCCGAAGCGCATGAAAATAGAAGGGTTAGGTAGGATTCGTGCGTGTACGCACTTTTGTAAATGCAAGAAAGGAAAGGAGATGCTGCGTAGCGTGCAGAACGGTGCGGGGAGCAGGAGATGGCGCGGCGGTATTTTGAGCAACCAGCCACGCGAGACATAGAGAATAGTACCACGAAGATAAATAAATGTCAAGTATTACTTTATTTATTGTCGTTAGCACATGATATGTCCGCTTTATTAGCATGTGAAATGTCCGCTTTTCAGAGGCGGCCTGGGGTAGACCGGATTCCGGGAGGTTGCCGGGATGAGGTACACCAGGGCCGGGATGGAGCGG
>JBARJI010000043.1:0-13146 GCA_049800195.1 Candidatus Acidiferrum sp. | reverse complement strand
CGCCTCGCTCGGACTTCCCGAGCTCACGGCTCATGGTTAGTTCAACCCGCCGAACCGCCGGATGCGGACCCGCATGTCCGGTCGTGTGGGAGGGGAGGACGGGCAACCGTCTCCCCTATCCCGATCGCAGGTCCTGCCTTGCCGCTCGCACATTACAGAATTGACGTTTTCATCTATAAGAAAAGGCGTGATTTAGGCACGATTCAACAAACTCTGAATAGATTGTAACAATCCCGTAACACGGCAGCACCACACTCTTAATCCTCGGGCAAATATAAATCCTTCGTGCGGAGATGACGGATGAAAAGAATCGCTGGTATTCTTCTGGCCTGTCTCGGACTGGCAGGCATGGTTTGGGCGCAGAGTACAATATCCCTCACGGGAGCAGGCGCCTCATTCCCCTATCCCATGTATTCCAAGTGGTTCGATGAGTATCACAAGCTTCACTCGAACATCCAGATCAATTACCAGTCCATCGGTTCCGGCGGGGGCATCAGGCAAGTCACGGAAGGCACCGTCGATTTTGGAGCTTCCGACGGCCCGATGAATGACGAGCAGCTAAAGGCTTATCAGGACAAGCACGGATTCCCCATCCTTCACTTTCCTACCGTTCTTGGCGGCGTCGTTCCCACCTACAACATTCCCGGCGTTACTGCGGATTTGAAGTTCACCCCAGAAGCATTGGCGGGCATCTACCTCGGCACCATCACGAAATGGAATGACCCTGCGATTACCGGTCCCAACCCGGGAGTAAAACTCCCCGGCAACGACATCGTTGTTGTTCACCGTTCCGACGGCAGCGGCACTACCTATATCTGGACGGACTATCTCTCCAAAATTAGCTCGGAATGGAAAAGCAAAGTGGGCACCTCAACTTCGGTCAACTGGCCCACGGGTCTCGGCGGAAAGCAAAACGCGGGTGTGGCCGCGCTGGTCAAGGAGACGCCCAATTCCTGCGGCTACGTTGAACTGATCTACGCCATCCAAAACAATATGCCTTACGGCAGCGTGAAGAATTCTTCCGGCAACTTCATCAAGGCGTCTCTCGCCAGCGTCACGGCGGCCGCCGCCGGTGCGGCCAAGAATATGCCTTCGGACTTCCGCGTTTCCATCACCGACGCTCCTGGCAAGGAAGCGTATCCCATTTCCAGCTTCACTTGGCTTTTGATCCCCTCGAAGTTCTCGGACTCCACCAAGCGCGACGCCCTCAAGGGTTTCATAAAGTGGATGCTGGGCGAGGGCCAAAACTACACCGAGGCGCTGGCTTACGCGAAGTTGCCGAGGGAAGTGATCGTCAAGGAACTAAAGGCTCTCAACCAAGTCAACTAGCCTTTGTCAGGACTATTTGTTAGGACTAAATGTCGACCGCTAGCACAACTCTTCCGAGCGCGGGCCCCGTCGAGGGCTCGCGCTCCTTTTTGAGCCGCCTCCGCGACGGCGACGAAATCGCGCGCCTCATCACTTTCTTGTTCGCCGGTTCGGTTGTCCTCCTCACCGTGCTCTTGGTCTATGAGCTTTGGATTGGGTCTGTTCTCCCGCGACACAAATTTGGCTTCGCCTTTTTTGTCACCCGTGTTTGGGATCCCGTCTTCGATAATTTCGGCGCGCTCCCCTTCATTTATGGCACTCTCGTCACCTCTGGGGTTGCCCTATTCATCGCCGTGCCTCTCGGCATCGGAGCAGCCATTTTTCTTGCGGAGCTCGCGCCCGCTCGAGTTTCCGATACGCTGGAATTTTTCATAGACTTGCTTGCCGCCGTTCCCAGCGTAATCTATGGCCTTCTAGGCATTTTCATCGTCGTCCCTCTAATGCGCGACTATGTTGAGCCCGGCCTCAAGAACTCCCTGGGTTTCCTGCCTCTATTCAAGGGGCCGGCCTATGGAATAGGTTTCCTGACTGCTGGCATCGTCCTCGCCATTATGGTCATTCCCTATATCATCTCCGTCTCGCGCGAAATTCTTCTCTCTGTCCCTCGCGATCAACGCGAAGCCGCTTTGGCGCTTGGTGCAACTCGCTGGGAATCAACTTGGAAGGTCGTCGTTCCCTTCGCCCGCACCGGCATCATGGGCTCGATTTTTCTGGCTCTGGCTCGCGCCCTTGGCGAAACCATGGCCGTCACCATGGTCATCGGCAATGCTCCCAACATCAGCGCTTCTCTTTTTTCTCCGGGCAATTCGATCGCTTCCGTAATCGCCGGCGAATTTACCGAAGCCACCGGCAATCTTTATCTGCAGTCTCTGGTTGAACTTGGCTTGGTCCTCTTTCTTCTCACTTTCATCCTGAATGGCCTCGCCCGCATTTTGATCATCGTCACTTCGCAGCGCGGCAGCGGAATGGGGAACGCATGAACGCTCGCCTCCGTTGGCGCAAATTCCTCAGCAATTTCATGCTCACCCTCACGGGCTGCTGCGCCCTCATAGCCGTCTCCGTCCTCTTCCTGATTTTGGGCTATCTCGTCTACCACGGCGGTGCTTCCATCAATTGGAACTTCTTCACGAAATTGCCTGCTCCCGTAGGCGAAACTGGCGGCGGCATGGCCAACGCCATCGTGGGCAGCGCCAAGCTGCTTTTTCTGGCCACCCTGTTCGGGGTTCCAGTCGGATTCCTTGGCGCCATCTACCTGGCGGAGTTCAGTGGCCACAAGGTTGCCTTTGTCGTCCGCTACGCCGCGGACTTGCTCAATGGCGCTCCCTCGATCGTCATCGGCATCTTTGCCTATAGCCTCGTCGTCAAGCCTTTCGGGCATTTCTCCACTTTCGCCGGCGGGGTCGCCCTTGCGATCATGATGGTTCCCATCACCTTGCGCAGCACGGAACAGTTTCTTCTTGGTGTGCCTCGTAACCTGCGCGAGGGCGCTATGGCTCTCGGCGCCAGCAAGTGGAAAACGATCGCCACCGTCATCGTTCCCGCTGCCTATCGCGGCATTCTCACCGCCATACTCCTGGCTTTCGCGCGCGTCGCGGGCGAGACTGCACCGCTCCTTTTCACGGCCTTGGGCAACGATTTTTGGAGCCACGGCTTGAACCAGCCTACGGCTTCGCTTCCGGTTATGATATATGACTATGCCCTGGCGCCTTATGAAGACTGGCACCGGCAAGCTTGGGCTGCGGGACTTGTCCTGCTAGCCTTGATCTTGGTCATCAATATTGTTGCCCGAGGAATTCTCGCTCGTGGCACATCGGTTCCGAGGTCCTAATTCATGCACGCTCCTGCGAGGCAAGAAGTGTCCGTAAACATAACGCCACCCGTAACACCCTCCGCCAACCGCGAAACCGCGGCCCACGCGGAAATGCGCATGACCATCTCCAAGGTCAATTTCTGGTACGGCAGTAAGCAGACCCTCTTCGACATCAACCTCGGTATCGCCACCAACAAAGTCACTGCGCTCATCGGCCCCTCCGGCTGCGGCAAATCCACCCTCTTGCGCACGCTTGACCGCATGCATGAAACTGTCCGCCATGCCCGCCTCGAAGGGGAAATTCTTCTCGACGGCAAAAACATTCTCGCGCAGGACGTTACCCTCCTCCGCCGGCGCGTCGGTATGGTCTTTCAGCGCCCCAACCCCTTTCCCAAATCCATCTTTGAAAACGTCGCCTACGGTCTCCGCATCAACGGCTCCAAGCTTCCTATCGCGGACGCCGTCGAGAAAAGTTTGCGCCACGGCGCCCTCTGGGACGAGGTGAAAGACCATCTCCACAAATCCGCCTACGAGCTCTCAGGCGGACAGCAACAGCGCCTCTGCATCGCCCGTGCCCTCGCCGTCGAGCCCGAAGTGCTTCTTCTCGACGAGCCTTGTTCCGCCCTCGACCCCATTAGCACCGCCAAAATCGAAGAGCTGCTCGTTCAACTCAAGGATCTCTGCACCATCGTCACCGTCACCCACAACATGCAACAGGCCGCCCGCATCAGCGATTTCACCGCTTTCCTTCTCAACGGCCAGCTCATCGAATTCAGTCCCACGCCGCACCTCTTCACCACGCCCAGCGACCCACGAACCGAGGCGTACATTACTGGCCGCTTTGGCTGATGCACCAAGGCGAGTAAGTTTTACGATATCCGAATCGACTCTATCGTTTGAGGGGAACGAGTACATGGAACGCCACTTCGAAAAAGACCTGAACGAATTGAAGGAACGACTCTTGTGGATGGGCAGTCTCGCCGAGCGTGCCGTCCACCAGGGCGTTCACGCCGTGCTCGAAGCCGACGAACAGCTTGCCAAGCGCGTTCTCGATGAAGAAGACGCTATCAACGAATTGCAAATGGAAATCGACGACCGCGTCGTCCAGCTTCTCGCTCTCCACCAATTGATGGCCATCGATCTCCGCTTCGTCCTGGCCGTCTCCCGCATCAATAACGACCTCGAGCGCATCGGCGACCAGGCCGTCAACATCGCGCAATCCGCCACCCGTATTCTCCGCCATCCCCGCGTCAAGCCCTACGTCGATCTTCCGCGGATGAGCGAGCTTGCCGAAGAGATGGTCCGCAACGCCCTCAACGCCGTTGTTCGACGCGATGTCGAGCTGGCGCAAAAAGTACTCGCCACCGACGACCAGGTCGATCACTATCGCGATCAGATCTTCCGGGAACTGCTGACCTACATGATGGGCGATTCCAGCGTCGTCTTTCCGGCTTTCGAGCTCATCCTCGTCGCCAAGAACCTTGAACGCATCGGCGATCACGCCACCAATATCGCCGAGGACGTCATCTACATCGTCCAAGGCCAGGACGTTCGCCACCCCAGCGTCGACCGCCGCTAATCCCCGCTTTTCCCAGGGTCCGAGCTCGCTCTGCAGTTATCGGGCACGATGTATCCTGCCACCGTCCTTTCGTCCTGCCTCGTATCGACCGCAGCCCCATCCAAATTACTAGGAAGTCCTAGTACGAAAAAGTGCTGGACTCCCGTTCGGAGGCACGCTAGAATTTGGGCTGGGAAAGATCCGGACTGCGACAGCCACGGCTGTCGCTTTCTTGTTTACCAAGCTCGACGAGAGAAGAATTACCCCCCGCCTTCCCCAATCCTCCACTCCGAGGTCGTAGCGCAGCAGCCCCACCGAAACTCGTTTAGGGCCACGTTATGTCTACTTGCAAGCTGTTTAGAATCAATGTTTACATGGTCGGCCTGTAAGTGTTGATTCTAATTGATTTATGCAAATTGTAAGTCGTTTAGAATCAATGTTTACAAAAAAACGGGGAGTCGGGCCAGGTCATAAATTTTGACCAGCCATCACCTGTTATCCGGAGCCAGGGCCACTCTCTCGCGATTCCGAACGCCACTGCCCGAATTGACCCGCAGGGAGGAATAACCATAAGGCAAGCAGCGCGCTAATTAGGCTGAGAGTGGCGCCAAGCCTCCGATCCCATGTCCGGCGGAACCGCACACTAATGTGCGACTCGCCAGCCGGCACCGGCACGAGCATCTGGTCAAAATCCTCGCCCCGCAGAGGCGTCACCACTGCGCCGTTCACCTTCAATTGCCATGCTGGATAATTCAGAAGACGTAGCCCGAGAGCAAACGGCTGCTTCGTGCTTACCGTAAGCTCTTTGTCCTCTGGCGACCAGCGGTCCACGTGAACCTTCGGAGGGGTATCAGGTCCCGGAGTCGAGTCCGTATCCATCACCTGGGTCTCCGGAGCCTTCGCCAGAGGCACGTTTGTATGGTCATCTCCGGCGGGATCATATTCGTCCGTCCCGTCGAACCCTACTCCGAGCGCGACCTCCTGGCGCAAGAACGAGATGTCATCTTTATTCCACCACCCCTGATGCACCAGCGCGGCGCCGGTGCCTCCGATGAGCGCAAACGTGGCCACCGCCCAAACCCACCCCCAGCGTTTCCCGCCCATGGCGCGTCCAGCGAAAATAGCGAAAGGCACGGCAAGAATCGCCATCCAGCGCCAGGGGAATTGCACAAAACGCAGTTTCGGCAGCACGTCCCAGAAGATGGAAGTGAAGCGAAACATCAGAGCAGCCGCCATCCCGGTAAGAAGCAGCAGTATCCGCCACAGTCTATTTTCTAAGGGGCCTTCACGATCGGGCCCTCCTCGGTGCGCTCTCACGGCGGCCAATCCCGTCAGGGCGATCAGCGAAACGGCGATGCTCGAGGCAATCCAATTGAAGAGTGTGTGCTCCGGATCAAGGGTGACTGTGAAGAGGAAGTTGTCCAAGGGAAGCAGGCCGGGTGAAAGTGCTTGCGCGATGTTCACCCAGCGCTGTTCGTAAGCCGCTGGAAGCAAATAGAATCCGGCCAGGCCTAGCCCTAGCGCCAGTCCTGCCACACCGTGCATCAGGGGCTGCCAAGACTTCCGCGTCAGCGCCGCAAAGCCAAACACGGCCGCCGAGCTATAACAAACAATCACGCCCGCCGGCGCGTTGGAAAGCCAGATCGCGGCCAATACAACGGCAAAGAGCGCAATCTGCGAGCGTGCAGTTCTCCCCGGTGGCCGCTCCGCACCCTCCAACAACCCGCAGATTTGCAACACCAGGAGAAACAAGATCGGAAAAAAGGCGTTGGCCAGAAGCTCCGCGAAATCGCTCCGGATATAAATAATCACCAGAGCATAGGGATTCGCTACATAGCATGCCACGCAAAATAGGGCCGCTCGCTTTGGCAAAACGCGCTGCGCCAGCAAGAATGCGCTCAACCCCGAAAAGATTTGTATCAGCGCGATAAAGACAGCCGGCACCGCGTTCCAAGACACGAGCGAGCCCAACGCGGCTCCCAGCATCCACGAAAAGGGAGGATAAAAAATAAATCTCGGTTCGCCGTAACCGCGATTCGCCCATTCCGTCCACCGCGGATAAAGTATCCCTTCTTTCCATTGTCCGGCCGCGTCCAGCCAGGAGGAAACGTGAAAAAGAAAATCATGTCCCGTAGCGCTTCCCATCCAAAAAAAAGGCGAAACAATCGCCGAGGTGATCAAGACAGATATGAAAATGACGGGAAGCCAGCCATGAAGCCGAGCGGTCGAATGCGCCGGATTCTCAGGTTCAGGGAGGGATGTCATCTGGTGTTCATGCCATTGTAACCAGGAAAGAAACTGTCACGCGAGCTTCCTCCTTCTGTCTGTGCCTGTGAGCAGAGTTGAGCGATAATACACGCTCTCATGAGCACTCCCAGCACAGCGCCCACGCCCATCATCGAAGCGCGCAAACTCGAAAAATTCTATGCGCAACCGGACGGCAGCCGCATTCAAGTCATCGCCGCGACGGATCTTGCCGTTTATCCGGGACAGATCATCGCTCTTCTAGGGCCATCCGGCTGCGGAAAATCCACTCTGCTTCGCATGCTGACCGGGCTGTCTCCAGCCAGCGCCGGCTCCGTCTTTTGGCACGGCGAGCCGGTTCGCGACGGTTCGCCCAACGTCTCGATCGTTTTCCAAAGCTTCGCGCTCTTTCCTTGGCTTACCGTCCTCGAAAACGTCGAAGCTCCTCTCGAAGCGCGCGGCATGGTTCCTATCGAGCGCCATAAACGCGCTCTCCGCATTATCGATGCGGTCGGACTGGATGGCTTCGAGTCGGCGTATCCCAAGGAGCTGTCCGGCGGCATGAAGCAACGTGTGGGTGTAGCCCGCGCTCTCGTCGTCGAGCCGGAAGTTCTGTTTATGGACGAACCATTTTCCGCGCTCGATGTGCTCACCGCCGAAACGTTGCGCGGCGAGCTTCTCGAACTCTGGCTCGAGCACAAGATTCCCACGCGCGCTATTTTCATCGTCACTCACAATATCGAGGAAGCCGTCGTCCTCGCCGATCGCATCGTCGTTCTCGGCCGCAATCCGGCTCACATCCACGCCGATTTCTCCGTGGACATCTCCCATCCGCGCGACCGCAAGTCTTCCGGCTTCATCGAGCTCGTCGACGACATTTACCGCGTCCTCACCCGTCCCGACCACGAACATGACGCGGCTCCCCCGAAATCCGCCGCCCCCGGCAAGCAGCTCTCACGCAAAGCAATCATGCTCCCGCACACGCGCCCCGGCGGCATGGCCGGCCTTCTTGAAATTCTCATGGATCAGGGCGGCCGCGCCGATCTCCACAAACTCGCCGATGAGCTCAGCCTGGAGGTTGACGCGCTTCTCCCCACAGTGGACACCGCCGTTCTGCTTGGCATGCTCCGCCTCGAAGAGGGCGACGCCATCATCACTCCGGAAGGGCAGGCCTTCGCGCAAGCGGATATTCAAGCGCGCAAAGCGATTTTTCGCAAGGCCGCCCTCGCTAATATTCCGTTGCTCGCCCAAATGCAAAATGCGCTGAAGGCAAAATCGGATCGCACTCTCTCTGATGAATTCTTCCGCGACCTTCTCGACGAACATTTCAGCGAGGACGAATCGCGCCGTCAGCTGGAAACCGCCATCCAGTGGGGACGCTACGCCGAGATTTTCGATTACGACGCCGCCACGGGCAAGCTGACACTCACTGAGGCTTGACCTACCCGTGCCAACCTCCACGTCCGCAGCAAACAGTGCTACCCCCATCCCGCCGGCCATACGCCGGCCCGCTGGCTCGCGCTGGACATGGTCCTTTCTGATCGACATCGCCGTATTTCTTTTCGTCTTCGCCGCCATTTACGGCGTGTACGCCATTGGCCACACCTGGCTCGGGCCAATCCCCGCCCAGGTTGAAATTTCCCAGAGCCCGCGCGCTCTCCCGCTTTATGCCCTTTATTCGCTCGTGCGCATCAGCGTGGCCTATGCATTGAGTCTGGCTTTCGCGCTCGCCTATGGCTATCTTGCCGCCAGATCCAAAGCGGCCGAGGTCGTTCTTGTTCCGCTGCTCGATATCTTGCAATCCATCCCCGTACTTAGTTTTCTTCCCGGCGTCATGTTGGCCATGGTTGCGCTTTTTCCTCACAGCCAGATTGGCATCGAGCTCGGTTCCGTCATTCTGATTTTTACCGGACAGGTTTGGAACATTGCCTTCAGTTTTTACTCCTCGCTGAAGGGCATTCCTCGCGAATTAAGGGAAGCCGCGATTATTTACCGCTTCGGCCGCTGGCAAAAATTTGTCGAGCTGGATTTGCCGTTCTCGACGATCGGCCTCGTTTGGAACTCGATGATGTCCGTCGCGGGCGGATGGTTTTTCCTAATGGCTTGCGAAATGTTTGTTCTTGGCGATCGCGATTTCCGCTTGCCTGGGCTCGGCTCTTTTCTGCAAACCGCCGCCAGCCACGGCAATACGCGCGCCATTCTCTGGGGTCTCGCCGCGATGGTTGCCGTCATTGTTCTGCTCGATCAACTTATCTGGCGGCCGGTCATCGCTTGGGCAGATAAGTTCAAGTTCGAGCAGGTCGAGACCGCCAAAGCCGCCACCCACAATTTGCTCAGCCTTCTCGGACGCGCTTCTTTCGTCATCCGCATTTACCGCCTCGTTGTGCGCCCAATCATTGACCGGATCACCGTCCATCTTGCCGTCGGCGCGCGCCGGGCCGCGGAGACTTTCTCTGTCCCAAAACGTCCGACCGCTCGCCGCTGGCTCCTCATCGTTCTGGCAGGCGTCATTCTCGTCGGCCTCGGCTTTGCCGTGTTTCATGGCGCGCGCGAATTATCGGACTTGCGCCGCGCCGATTACTTCACGCTGATTCGCAGCGCGGGCTTCACGCTTCTGCGGGTCAATGTTGCGCTCCTCATCGGCGCTCTTTGGGCGATTCCCGCTGGCGTGGCCATTGGCTTTAGTCCGCGGCTCGCGCGGCTGGCCCAGCCGCTCGCGCAGATTGCCGCTTCCATTCCGGCCACCGCGCTCTTTCCCGTCATTCTTCTCTTCATGCTCCGCTTTCGCGGCGGCCTCGAACTCGCCGCCATGCTGGTCATGCTGCTCGGGACGCAGTGGTACATCCTCTTCAACGTCATCGCTGGCGCCATGGCTATTCCGACCGACCTAAAGGAAGCTTCGAGCATCTTCCGGTTCGGCTCGTGGGACCGCTGGCGTCATCTAATCCTTCCGGGGATTTTTCCGTATCTGGTCACGGGGATGGTCACAGCTTCCGGCAATGCATGGAACGCCAGCATCATCGCCGAATATTTTCATTTTCAGGGGAGAATTGTTTCAACCATCGGGTTAGGCAGCGCCATCAGCAGCGCCAGCGACGCGGGCCGCTTCGATCTGTTGCTGGCTTCGACGCTAATCATGGCGATTATCGTCGTGCTGATAAATCGCTTAGTTTGGCGCCGGCTCTATCGTCTCGCGTCGACTCGTTTCAAGCTAGAAACGTAGCCCTCGCCGGCCGTTTAGGTGTGCTCTTATTCGTGTTTCGCCGCGTTACTTGTTTTCTCTGGCGGCGCGGGCGCGGGTTCTTCGCCCCAAATATATTTGGCGAACCACTCTTCGTTCTCTTGCATAACGGCGCGCTGCTGTTTCGGCTTCGTAATTCCATGGCCAAAGCCTTTGAACACGACCATCTTCACCGGCACTCCATGATCCTCGAGCGCTTGCCGCAATTCATAGCCGTTCGGGATGGGTACGCGGCGGTCGTTTTCTCCCTGTTGGATCAGCGTCGGCGTTCTGGCTTTAGCGATGTACGTTATAGGCGAGGTCTTTCTATAAATTTCCGGATCGTCCCACGGTGTTGCATGCAAATATTGCCGCGTAAACGGCGTGATGTCCGTGTTCACGTAATACGTCATCCAATCGGAAATGCCCGCGCCGACGGAGACGGCTTTGAAGCGGTCGCTCGACGCCGTGATAAACGCCGAAATGTAGCCGCCTTCGCTCCAACCCATCGAGCCCACGCGATCTTTATCCACGAATCCCTTCGCGATAAGAGAATCCACGCCGGAAATCACGTCGGCGTAATCGCCCACTCCCAGATTTCTGACGTTCAGCGAACGAAATTTTTCGCCGTATCCCGCCGACCCTCTATAATTGGGTCGCAATATCAGTGTGCCTTTGGCGACAAACCGCTCAAGAGGGTAATAGCGGTCCGGATTCAAAATCGGCTGGTCCACGCCGGTCGGTCCGCCATGAATCACCACCAGCAGCGGATACTTTTTCTTTGGATCGAAGTCCGGAGGTTTCAGGAGCACGCCTTCAATCAAAGTTCCGTCTTCCGACTTCCAGGAAATCACTTCGCGACGCGCGGTCTTGAATCCTTTCAGTTGGTCTCCCAAGGCGGTGAGCTTTTTCGGCTGCCACGGCGTCACGCTCGTCGCGTAGATCTCTGGATACTCGTTTCCCGACGCGCCGCGATACGCGACATGTTGATAATCCTTCGAGAAGGAAAACGAAGCCGCCACGAGACGTTCGGGCGAGCTGAGCTGCTCGATTCTCTTCGTTTCTGGGTTCAACCGGAACAAATGTGCGTAGGTCTTTTGCACGGCCGCAAAGTAGATGCCGTCCGCGGCCCAACCAATCAGCCCGGCATCTTCATCGAAGGCGTCCGTCAATACGCGCGGCGACCCGCCGTCCGCATCCACCACCGCGATTTTCCTGTTCGTATAGAAGAAATACTTCGAGCCATCCGATGTTACGTAGGCGATTTGCTTTCCATCGGGCGACCAATGCGGATCCGTGTCCGGTCCTGGCGTGTTCACAATCTTATTTGCTTTCCTGTCGCTGAGCGCCACCACGTAGATGTCCGCGGTCCCCATGGAAATCAAATCCGGATCGCGCTGTGCGCTGAACGCGATGCGCGTTGCGTCCGGCGACCATGCAAAATCGCCGACACTAAACGCCGCACCCTCCGTCAGCCGCTTCGGCTCCGGAAGAGCTTCGGATTCATCCGCGGGAATCTCGAGTGTCCATAAGTGCGTCATGGTGTAATCCGCATGGACAACCATGTATTCGCCATACTTTTCCTTGCGGTCTTTCATCGCTTTTGATTCGGGGTCTTCGGCGGAAAACGCCAATTTCCGTGCATCCGGGGACCACGCGAAGCCATTCACTCCCGTTTCCACTTTCGTGAGCTGTCTGGCTTCTCCGCCGTCCGCCGAAATCAAATAAATCTGATTCTTGCCTTCTGGCGTCCCGGAATTCTGTCCTGGCCGGTCGGAAAGAAAGGCGATCCACTTGCCGTCGGGCGACCACGCCGCATCGGTGCTCGACTTCTTCGAAGCTGTTAGTTGGTGTCCATCGCCCGTCGCCGTATCCACAATCCACAAATCGCGCTCGAACGCGTCGTCCTCCCAATTCGTTCGTGAAACTTCGTAAACCACTCGTTTCCCATCGGGCGACATCGCCGGGCTGAAGGCGCTTTTCATTTCCAGGGACTGGTCGATCGTCGGCGCCGCCGAGCTCGGAGCTGCGGCAGCGGGAGCAGCCTGCCGGGCGGCAACGCGCACACCCAGCAAGCAGCTCACCGCCAAGAATGAGACCGCCAAAGACACCTTGCGCATGATTTTTCTCCCTAAATCCGGTTCTGAGTTTATCCGCTCAATCTCTCCGCGACCAACGGACGAATCCGATAACCAGCCCGAGGCCAACAATCGCCAGCGCCAGGTAGACGTGCCAGCCACGGAGCTCTAGCGCGGAAATCACGGCCGTTAGCCCAGAAACAAAAATCAGAAGCGCAGCCTTCTCCTTCGACATTTCTCTTTTGTCCACGAGGGCTCCTGGCGCCGCACGCCGGCCGCAGCTTCCGGCGTCTTCGCTCAGGCGGAGCGCGGCTCGGCTTCTCTGGTCAGCTCTTTGCTCAAGAAAATGATTTGTCCGACATGGTGATAGGCGTGCCCCGCGCATCGCAGAAAAATCATGAATCGTTCGGCAGCTTCTGGTTCGCGCTCACCGGAATAAGCCGCTGTCCAATCTTCTGGCTGCTGCTTTCCTATGGCTGCCACTACCATGGCAATGGTGTGATCGAAGGCTTGTAATCCCTCATCCTCATCGTCGCCGCAGCCTTGGCCTGCTTAGTCCCCGCTCGCCGCGCCGCCTCCGTCGACCCGATGGAAGCCCTTCGCTACGAATAGCGCTCGGATTCGAGTCGTAAATGAAAGGCCGTATAATGAGGTTATTACGACTTACGGTAAACCCTGATTCACCCAACGCCACACCGCCTCCAGCTGCCGCTGCTGGAGCGCGCCGAACTGGCAATGAGGGCCGCGATGAAGCGAGTCATTGAAGAGCACATTAGCGAGGGATTGCCGTTGTACGTCTGGCGGGACGGCAAAGTGGTCGCGGTTCCACCTCGAGAACTGCGCAAGCAATCGCGGCCCTAGTCTCGCC
>JBARJI010000042.1:0-42229 GCA_049800195.1 Candidatus Acidiferrum sp. | reverse complement strand
CGCGACGGATGACACCGGAGTCGTCGGAGCAGAAATCGCTCTGTCCGCTCTGGCCAGGGGCCGTCGGAACCGCTGTCGAGTTGAAGTCGAGGTACGGGCTGGCAGACGTTCCCGCGCCGTTCAGAGCAACCGACGTGAACGTGTAGCCGCTCTTCGTGCCGCCGCCCAAATTGCTATCTATCAGGCAAGCCGCAGTCGAGGAAGCGGTGGTGCATCCAGCAGCCGGAGTCGTCAGATCACCCAGCGTCCCGTAACCGACCCCATACGTCGAGTTGTAGGTCACTTGAGCTGTGTTGATGGTGCGCAGAGAGCCGACCGCTGAAGCTTCGTTCGCCGCCATGCGCGAACGGAGCAAGTTAGGAATTGCGATAGCCGCGATGATCAAAATGATCGCCACGACGATCAATAGCTCGATAAGAGAGAAGCCTTTCTGTTTCTTCATCCGTCATTCTCCTTGAAAGTTTAGCTGTTTTTTGCCAAACACTGGCCAATCAAGATGCATGGCAGTGGCCACTGTTAACTAATCCAAAATTATTATTTCCTAAGTGGATAAGATCATTTGATTCTTGGATTTAGGCCCCTTCGGCCGATAGAGGGGCTGCCCTCTACCTGAACTTTAGGGCCACCGCACGGCTAGGCTGACGTTTTGCATCATTCCGACTAAGCATAAAAGGGCATACCGGCCTTAGTTCCCCGGTCGGCGTCGGCTCCTGCATGAAGCCATTGTCGTAGCCGCTGCTTGCAGAAAAGTCAGCTTCCAGGAGCACAACGGCAAACCGTGGATGCGGTTTCCCCGAGGCTCCCAAGTAGCTTTTGTCTTGCCATTTCGACAGAAGAAGGGGTCTCTCTTGAGCGAGTACTTGGCTAGAGAAGGTTCTACCAAGCTTAGTGCCGCCTATGTCAGAGGTCAGCTTGGTCCTCAGCCTTTGCCACTTGCCTCTTGCGCGGCGTCCCTGGTCTTTTGTGAGGCTTGCGTGCCTCCAGGCGCACCCTATACGCAGCGTGCGCAATGAGGGCAAAAGAAAAGAGCACGGGACATTCGTCGCCCTGTGCCCTTTTCGATCCGATCGCCGATCTTTTGTTAGCTGCCGATTTCTACGGTCCACCCAGACTAACTACTGAATAGGTTGCATCGCGGCGTTAGTGCTGCAAGGATTTGCCGCTCCTGTGGCACCCGTGCCGTCCCGGCGAATAACTCCGGAGTCGTCCGAACAGAAATCACTCTGTCCGCTCTGACCAGGGGACATGGGAACCGCGGTAGAGTTAAAATTAACGTACGGATTGGAAGATGTACCAGCGCCGTTGGAAGGGACAGAGGTGAAAGAGTAGCCGCTCTTGGTGCCATCGCCCAAGTTGCTGTCGATCAGGCAAGCCGCAGTGGAAGTGGCTACGGTGCAGCCAGCGGCAGGAGTGCTAAGCGACGACAAGGCACCATAACCTATGCCAAAGGTCGAGTTGTAGGTGACTTGAGCAGTGTTGATGGTGCGGATAGAACTCACTGCGGAAGCCTCGTTCGCGGACATGCGCGAGCGCAGCAAGTTGGGAATAGCGATGGCCGCAATGATCAAAATGATTGCCACCACTATCAAAAGCTCGATAAGAGAGAAGCCCTTTTGTTTTTTCATAGTATCTCTTCTGTAAGAGATTCCGAATTTCAGTTTCTGGACGACCAGAAGATAGGCACGTCCGTTACCAAGCACGGCGGAGAAAAGCAAGACCTCCGAGAAAAACCGTAAAATAAACATTCTTAAACACTTGTCGCAGCCCAAAATGGATTAAGTCACCTAAATATTGGCAAAATGTCGGCCTGGATAGATCTCTTCATTGCAAATTATGTCTATCGAAATGACATTTTTTGTCACTCCGAGACTCTGCTTCCTTCTATCTCTCGGGATCTGTCATTGGATACCCTATCGGGCGTTTCACTCCTGGCCCGCTTCGACTGCGTTCGAAGACACCTAAGACGTTCGCCTGCCCCGAAGACTTCATCTGCTGGCCCGTAGGCGGCCTCCTTCGCCTGTCTCGAGGGAAGCCTACCAATAGCATCATCCCGTTTCCCTGCTTCTCTCCTCCAGGCCGAAACGTTCCGCGCGCAGAGCGGTCGATCAGTCGCCGCAGAACCCCGAAGCGCGCGGTTCTTCATCTCGCGTGTGATCGAGAGCATAACTGAGTAGTATTCCTGCATCTGCTTCAAGCGCTGTACCTCCTTGCATGATGTTCTTAAGTTCGTTCGCAATCGACCTCCTGGATATTCGCAGGCGAGGCCGGAACGTGGGGCAGCCATCCTTTTACACGAAATCTACGCACTACAACGAATAAAAAGTACACAGAGAGCGCCAGCATTTCCGGCTCGATGGTGTAACGATTGCGGGCCTGCGGAAACGCAAGGTAGAAAGGTAAAGGAAACAACAGCATCAAGCCGAATAATAATCCCATGCCCGGTACTTTGTCACGAACGGCCAGCAGCATTCCGAAAACCGTCAGCAGGGAGAAAGGTCCATAAAGCCAAGGGAGCAGGGGCCCCGCGCCGTAAGAAATCATATCGCCCGACCAGAATGCGTAGAAGCGCTTCGCAGTGAGTTCGAGGAATTCCAGCGGATACCGCCGAACGAACCCTATCGCTTGATTCCGTTTCGAAGCCACATAAGCGATTTCACCCATCCGCGCGTACTCCTCGCGCTCCTCTTTATTCGTGGAAGGATGTTTACCTGTCCAGCCAAAGCCATTGCTGAGGTGATAATTGCCCAGGTGAAATTCAAACCCAAAATTGCTGCGTATAAACACAAATTGTCCGAAGACGGTCCGGTTGCGCGCCAGCCAAGGCGTCACCACCACCGCGCAAGCAGCCAGGGCCAAAGCCAAACAGCGAAGAGTTCGAGCACTATGCTGTCTCAAGCGATAAGCCACCCAGATGCACGAAACGGGAAGCACCGTGAGCAGCACAGGATTCGTGAGCAGCGCTACGCCCCAAAGGAGACCCAGGCTCAGCCATTGGTTCCGTGCGGGCGCCTCCACAGTCTGCGCCAACCGTAAGGTCATTAGGATTAGGTACGCGAGCAGAAGAGCCACGAAACTGGTCTCCCAGATCTCAGATGTCGGCCAGAGCCAAAAGTAGGGGAGAAGGGCCCATGTCCAGCCGGCCCACAGTCCTGCGACGCGGCCCACCGTCCGTTCGCAAATCTCATAGAGCGGAACACATATAACCGCGGAGAACACGCTGTTCAATAACAGAAGGACGAACGCAGAAGCTGGACTGAAAACCCCGAAAATCTTGAACGTTGCCGCGCACAAGTAAGGATATAGAGGCGCAATCCACGCGGTCGGTCCCGTGATGGGACCAAAAGGCGACCCAAAACCGTGGCCGGAAACGATGGAGTGAGCGATGCTCCCGATTTCATATCCGAAGGTGAAATGGGGATCACCGACGGACATTGGTGGAAGGACGTGCGCCAAGGGGATGATATAAGTGCGGACGATCAGAATCCGAGCTAAACGCAGGGCAAGCCCCACCGGGACCATAACCAGGCAGGGCTGGCGGCGGATTGTCGCAATGTTGGGAATCATCGCGCGCCTTGTCTTTGCGCTAAAGGTTGTGCTTTTTGGCGTAATGCCGAAAAGACCTGTACGTGATTTTCAGAAGTTCGGCGGCTCGAGTGCGGACACCGGAGCCCTTCTCAAGCGCAGCCAGCAGGTAGCGCCGTTCCGCATCGGCGATTTCCTTCTCGAAGTCCAGGCCTTCCGCGGGGAAAGAAAGCTCACCTGCTGCGGAGGCCCCCAAGGCGGAGGAAGACGAGTAGCCCGCAATGCGATCAGGAAGAACGCGGAGAGATATTTCCGCCCCCGTCTCGAGTGCGACGGCCCGCTCCATGGTGTTCTCCAATTCACGGACGTTGCCAGGCCAATCGTAGGACTCCAAGCGGCGAACCGCTTCAGGCGATAAACCCTCGACAGGCTTCTCCATCAATTTTCGAAATCTTTCCAAGAAGTGGCGCGCCAGCAGGGGAATATCCTCGCGGCGCTCGCGCAATGCCGGAAGCTGGATAGGGATAACACTCAAACGATAGTACAAATCTTCCCGGAAGCGGCCCTCTGCAATCTCTTTCTCGAACTCCTTGTTGGTGGCCGCGATGATGCGAACATCGACGTCCGTCTCTTCGGTGCTGCCGATGGGCCTGACCTTGCCTTCCTGGAGGACGCGGTAGAGCTTGACCTGCATGGTCAGACTCATGTTTCCAATCTCGTCCATGAAGAGTGTGCCGCCGTGGGCCGCTTGGAAGAGCCCTTGGCGGTTTTCGTTCGCTCCGGTAAACGCGCCCTTCATATAACCGAACAGCTCGGATTCGAGGAGTGTCTCCGGAAAAGCGCCGCAATTAATGGTGATAAAAGGAGCCTGGGAGCGGAGGCTATTCTCGTGGATCGCGCGCGCGACGAGTTCTTTTCCTGTGCCACTCTCGCCCGTGATCAGGACTCGGCTGGACTGTGGAGCGATGGTCTGAATCAAGTCAAAGATGGCCCGCATCTTGGGGCTTTGCCCGATAATATTGTCGAGCCCGGTCAGACGGCGCAGTTCCCGGCGAAGGTATCCGGCCTCCTTCTTCCACTTGAGGCTTTCGGAGACTTCCTTTACGGCGCGCCGCAGCTGATCAACCAGTTCATGGTCCTTTATGACGTAACGGTCCGCGCCCGAGTTGATAGCCGCGATGGCTGTCTCGACAGTCGGTACGCCGGTGATCAACAGAAAAAACGAATTGGGCGAAATTTCCTTGGTGAATTTGAGAAGGTCGACGCCGGTCGCTCCCGGCATCCGCACATCGGAGATGATGATGTCAAAAATTTGGGACTCGAGCTTTCGTTTGGCGGCCTCAACACTGTGAGCCACCTCGACACGATGGCCCTCCTTGCGAAAGGTAATCTCGAGGAGTTCGCAAATTGAGCGCTCGTCATCCACGACCAGAATATGGACCACGTCACTTTGCGCTTCCTTCGCCACTGCTTTCGTTCCCTGCATAACACCTCACGCCGTTCGCGGCAACTCCACGATAAATTCGGCACCGCGATCTTTCTCTGAGATGACGCTGATTCTGCCGCTGTGTGCCTGGACGATCTGATAAACGATGGAAAGCCCCAGACCCGTCCCACCCTCAAAGCCGGACTGCAGCGGCTCGAAAATTTTTGCCCGCTGCTTCGCGTCCAACCCGACCCCGGTGTCGCGAAAAGCGATGCGCAGCCAAAAGGGCAGCCGCTCAATGCCCACTGTAAGCGTTCCTCCGCCGGGCATGGCCCGCATCGCGTTGTCGCAAAGATTCCAGAAAACCTGCTTAATCTTGTTTGCGTCCACCCGAGCGCGCAATTCCGCGCCGTTAAATGTCCGGACTATCTCGTACTTGTTTTCCACGTCAGGCTTTTTCTCCAGCAAGGTGAGCGTTTCATCCAATAGCACGCGTACGTCCGCTTCCTGGAATTCGTAGGATTTCTCGCGAGAATAGTTCAGAAAGTCCGTAATGATATGGTTCAGACGCTCTGATTCGCGGCTGACGATATTGACGAGATGCTTCTCGTCCTCTTCGAGGGGAACGAGACGCGCCAGCTCCTTCACCGCTCCTGCCATGGCCGTCAGGGGCTGGCGAATTTCGTGGGCGATCGCGGCGGACAATCTGCCCAGCGCCGCCATGCGCTCCTTCGTGGCCACTTCCTGTTCGAGCCTCCGAAGCTCCGTCAAATCCTGAAAGTTGAAAACGTATCCGCTCCGCGTCGAGTTCCTTGTGCGAAGAGGAGACACGGAAATGCCTAGATACCGGAGATGGCCGTCGGGCGCTCGGAAATCGATCTCTCTTCGCACCACGGGCCGGTCGCCCGGCCCCTTCAAGCCGGGCAGCCAAAAATTCTCGTCGACCTCGGGCAGCTTTCGCCCGCGTAGGTCCACAAACCGGCAGCCGAGAATCTCTTCTCCCGTGC
Organism: Candidatus Acidiferrum sp.; assembly: GCA_049800195.1. Taxonomy (GTDB): domain Bacteria; phylum Acidobacteriota; class Terriglobia; order Acidiferrales; family UBA7541; genus Acidiferrum. The sequence continues at coordinate 36,274 of JBARJI010000042.1, read as the reverse complement.
GATTGAGGAGAACGATCCTTCCATCCAAGTCCGTTGTGAGCAGCCCACCCCGCATCGAATGGATGATATCCTCCGTGAAATCTTGCAGCTCCAGCAGCTCTTCGCGTTTTTGTTCGAGTTCGATTCCCTTGCGGCGAAGCGACTGTGCAAGTAGGCTAGCCAGGTAGGCGACTGCGAGGAAGCCGAAGAGATTGCTGAGAAACCAGACTCGCAGACCCTCCGGTGTGGGAACGACCAAAAACGTACGCGGAATCCTTCCCGCATAGGCCATCGCGGTCATGCCTCCGAGAATCGACAGGCAGACTGCAGCAGTGATAAACGCGACTCTTCGCGAGAACAAGATGCTGGCCACGATGATGACCAGCAGATAAAGCGAGATGAAATAGCTCTCCTGGAGGCCGGTGGTGTAAACGAGGGCCGAAATTATGATTACGTCGCTGGCGACCTGCAAACCGCCTTGCCAAGCGGCGCCGGGAATCCATCGAACCGACGCGATGTGGACAATACCCAGGGTGACCCAGATCAGCAAGAGGGGCAGAAACGCATGGTTTCTGCTCGAAGCGGGGACGTACTGCGGCCAGAGAAGATCGACTACCAGTATGAGTAGAATTGTGAGCAGGCGGACACGCGTCAGCCAGCCTAGCCATTCTCTCGTTGTCGTGCTCTGATTCATGAGTCGCCCGCGTTCATGGCCCCAGTATTCCCCCGGGCTTTCTCCAGTTTAGACAGAAATGGCGGAGGGCTGGGAGTTCCTTCCCTGCCCTCCGCCAATTGGATAACTCTCGCGGACCGGCGCCGCGTCTAGTGCATCGAACTCAATTTACCGATCAAGGAGAACAACGGCATGTACATGGAAATGACCACGCCGCCGACGACCACGCCGAGCACAACGATCATGATGGGTTCCAAAGCGGTGAGGAGGTCCTTGACGGCTGCGTCCACTTCTTCTTCGTAGAAGTCGGCGATCTTCTGCAACATGGCATCCATCGCGCCCGTCTGTTCGCCTACGCTGATCATTTGCGTGACCATGCCTGGGAAAACGTCCGAGTCCTTCAGGGGCTCGGTCAGCGATTTGCCTTCCTCGAGGGACTTCCGCACTTGCTGCAAAGCCTTTTCCACGACCGCGTTTCCGGCAGTCTTTGCGGTAATATCAAGGCCTTCCAGGATGGGCACGCCGCTGGCGATCAGAGTTCCCAGGGTGCGGGTAAAGCGTGCCACTGCGATTTTCCGCATGAGCACGCCCAGCACCGGTATACGCAAGATGGTGGCGTCAATCGCGTAACGCCCCTGCGGAGTACCGTACCAAACTTTCAATCCGAAGATCACGGCCGCTAGGCCCACCAACATGAGGAAACCGAAGATGCTGCCGATCAAATGGCTAAGACCAATAACGATCTTGGTCGGCAAGGGCAAATCGACACCCAGGCCGGCGAACAATGTGGCGAAAATCGGCACCACCTTCCACAAAAGCAGGACGATAACGCCGCCCGCCACCGACAAAACGCCGATGGGGTACACCATCGCGGACTTCACGGCGCGCTGCAGCTTGACGTTCTTTTCGATGTAGGAAGAGAGCCTCTGTAAAATGGTGTCCAGAATACCGCCCGTCTCGCCCGCCTCCACCATATTCACGTAGAGAGAGTCAAAAACCTTCGGATATTGGCGCATCGCCGCCGAGAGGGTGGTGCCGCCCTCGACCGAGCCACGCGTTCCCGTCAGCACCTTTTGGAACGTCTTGTTTTCTTGCTGGCTGGCTAGAATTTCCAAGCACTGGACCAGAGGCAACCCCGCATCAATCATCACGGAGAACTGCCGCGTGAAGATTGCCAGTTCCTTGGCGTTGACACCTGCGCCAAAGGTAGGCAAGTTGAATTCCTTGCCCTTCTGAGACATCTTCGTCGGCGTGATCTGCTGGCGCCGCAGAATATTCTGAAGCTCCGCCTTGCTCGTCGCGGTCAGCTCGCCGCTGACGTTTCCGCCGGAACGATTTGTTCCTCGATAAGTAAAGACCGGCATATTCCTTCCTCCTCAATCCTTCAATTCCATTGGCCCAGGGCCCAACGGCCCTGAAAATTCTCTACCGCTTGCTTCCCGCCGGCGTCTTTGAACCCCCGCTACCCGGCGACGATACGCCGCGGTTAATCATGTCCTGCAGCTCATCCGCATTCGAGGAACGTGAAAGGGCCAGATCCAAAGTGATCATTTTCGCAAAGTACGCGCTCGCCAGACCTTGGTTGAACGTCTGCATGCCTGTTTGCCCAGTGCCCGTCTGCATTGCTGAATAAATCTGATGGATCTTGTCCTCGCGAATCAGGTTGCGTATGGCGGCCGTGGGTATGAGAACCTCCATGATCATCGCGCGTCCCCGGCCGTCCGCGCGAGGGAGAAGCGCCTGGCATAGGATCCCTTCAAGCACCATGGAAAGCTGGGCGCGAATCTGTGGCTGTTGGTGCGAAGGAAACACGTCAATAATACGGTTGATCGTGGAGGCCGCGGAATTGGTGTGCAGCGTGGCGAACGTCAAGTGGCCGGTTTCCGCGATGCGCAGGGCCGATTCGATGGTTTCCAGGTCGCGCATTTCGCCGATGAGCACGACGTCGGGGTCTTCGCGCAGAGCGGCGCGCAACGAATTCGCAAAGGAGTGCGTGTCCGCATGCACTTCCCGCTGGTTCACTAGGCACTTTTTGTGGTTATGCAGAAACTCGATAGGGTCCTCGATGGTGATCATGTGCTCTTCGCGCTCGGCGTTAATCTTGTCGAGCATGGCGGCCAGCGTCGTCGATTTCCCCGAGCCCGTCGGCCCCGTCACCAGCACCAGTCCGCGCGGCTTGTCGCAAAGTCCTCTTACAACCGTGGGCAAACCCAGCGCGTCGAAGTTCTTGATCTCCCAGGGAATTGTGCGGAAAACAGCGGCTACAGCGCCGCGTTGATTGAAAACGTTGCCGCGAAAACGCGCCAAGTTTTTGAGTCCGAACGAAAAATCCAGCTCGAGGTTCTCTTCGAACCGATGCTTCTGCGCGTCTGTCAGAACGCTATAGGCCAGCGATTTTGTGTCCGCGGCCGTCAGTGGCGGCATATCCAAAGCCCGCAAATGTCCGTGGACGCGCACGCGAGGGGCGCTGTTGGTGGTGATGTGGAGGTCGCTCCCCCCCATCTCGATCATCTTTTTGAGCAATTCGCTCAGGGTAATCCCGGCCATCGCTTCACCTTTTTCTTATAACACCGTTTCGCGCAAAACCTCTTCCAGCGTCGTCTGCCCTAATGCCACTTTTATCAAACCGCTTCGGCGCAACGTGATCATGCCTTGCTCAATGGCTTTCTTCTTCAGCTCGAGAGCGGACGCGCCAACGAGAATCAATTCCCGCAATTCATCGTTGATTTCCATCACCTCGTACAAACCCGTTCGGCCCTTGTAACCACCCTTATTGCAGGTGTTGCATCCCTTGCCGTGGTAGATTTTAGTCGTCTTGACTTCGTCAGGCGAATAGCCCGCGTCTATAAGTGCCTGCTCCGGAAGCTCCAATTCTTCCTTGCAGTTCGAGCAAACGCGGCGCACCAACCGCTGCGCGCAAATAAGGTTCACCGATGTGGCCACAAGAAAAGGCTCGATGCCCATGTTCATCAAGCGGCTGATCGTCGAAGGCGCGTCGTTGGTGTGCAGCGTCGACAGCACCAAGTGGCCGGTCAGAGCGGCTTTGACCGCGATTTCAGCCGTTTCAAAGTCGCGGATTTCGCCGACCAGAATGATGTTGGGGTCTTGCCGCAAGAAAGCGCGAAGCGCGGCGGCAAAGTTCAGCCCGATCTGTTCCTTCATCTGGACTTGGTTGATGCCCGACAACTGGAATTCGACCGGGTCCTCGGCCGTCATAATGTTGGTGTCGACCGTGTTCAAGCGCGCCACCGAAGAATAGAGAGTGTTGGTCTTTCCCGAACCCGTCGGCCCCGTAACCAGGACCATGCCATACGGCCTCAAAATGTTGCGCTCGAACTTCTTCAACGATTCCGCCTCGAAGCCCAGCTTGGTCATGTCCAGGCGGAGATTTTCCTTATCCAGGAGCCGAAGCACGATCTTTTCACCATAGAGCGTCGGAACGGTTGAGACGCGGAAATCGAGTTCCTTCTTCTTGCCGTCCGCCCTGTACTTGATCATTATGCGGCCGTCTTGCGGCAAGCGCTTTTCCGCGATGTCCAGCTTGGCCATGATTTTCAAGCGGCTGGTCATCGCGTCCTTGAGACGCAAAGGCGGTGTCATCACTGTTTGCAGCTGGCCGTCAATGCGGAACCTCACGCGCATCTCGAGTTCGTAGGGCTCGACGTGGATATCGCTCGCGCCTCGCTTCACCGAGTCCGTCAAGATCAGGTTCACAAGCTTGATGATGGGCGCCTCTTCGGCGGCCTTTTCCAGCGTTGCGGTGTCGAGTTCGGCTTCTTCGGCCGCGAGTTCCAGCTCCTGATCCTCGTCGACCAGGTCCTTCATCATCTTGCTGATCTCTTCCGAATTCGTCTCGTTCCCGCCGTAGAAGCGCGAGATGGCTTCGCCAATCGCCGACTCGGACGCCACCACCGGCTCCACGTTGAATCCCGTCATGAACTTGATGTCGTCCATCGCGAAGACGTTCGTGGGATCGGTCATCGCAATGGTGAGCACGGAACCCACGCGCGAAAGCGGAATGACCTGGTATCGGAGCGCCGTATCCTGGGGAATCAGCTTTATGACGTTGGGATCAATTTCGTAGTACTTCAGATTGATCGAGGGCACACCGTACTGGCGCGAGAGCACACCCGTAATATCATCATCCGTGATGAAACCCATCTTCGTCAGGCAGCTCCCAAGCTTGCCACCATTCGCGCGCTGAAATTCGAGCGCTTTCTGGAGCTGGTCCTGAGTGATCAGGCTCTCTTTAATAAGTATCTCGCCCAAACGGACGGACATCCGCAGCACTCCCTGCCGGTTTGCACCCACGGTCAACATAGCAAATGGGGACTACAAAGGTGTGCGGAAATTAGAACGAAGTTCTGAAATGGCTAATACCTGCCCACACGGGCAGGTTTTTTCGAACGTGGGACAGGTGCTGTTCTTGACTTGCTACGGCGCGGTGGCTATCGTGCAAAAGTGAGGTTTTCAAAGCCATTTCTGCGGCAACGAGATTCCTCGCTCTGAGGCAGTGACAAAAAATGACCGCTTATCCAGCTGGCCCTGGCAATAAGAAGGCCTGCCCACTATGCAACAATTACAATACTCTTATTGTTGATTTCGATCGGCTCGATTCGCCCCAACGCGAGTTCGCGGGACATTTGCGGACAGATTTCCTTTCTGAATTGGCGGTAGCCACGGTATGAGTCGTCTCGATTCCAAACAGCGCTGGAGTCTGGTGATCGGCGGCATTCTGCTCACTCTGCTCCTAGCCGCCGTTTTTACCTTCGGCTCACTGGAAGTCCCCTTTGAGCCCAAGAGCTGGCGCACATTGATGCCTTTGTACGCCGTCTCCAGCTTTATCACTGCCGCGCTCCTCGTCTTCGGGATGATTCTTGGCCGAACCGTTCTTCGCTTGTGGGTGGAAAGCAGCAGCGACCAGCTCGGCGCGCGCTTCAAAACGAAGATGGTCGTCGGCGCAATGGCCATTTCTCTTCTCCCCATCATTTTCATGTTTATCGTCAGCTACTCGCTCATCAACCGAACGCTTCTTCGATGGTTCCCGCGCCCCCTCGAAATCGCCTCGGAGAAAACGCAAGAGCTCATGAACGATATCGGCCGTTCGCAGATACCACGTCTTCGCCGGATAGCCATGGGGGCTCAGCAGGATTCCTCTTCGTCCACCAGCGACCTCTTGCAACATGCCTTTGCCAAGGGTGCGGATGCGGTCTGGATTCTGGATAAAGACGGCAATGCCACGCGCGGCGGAGTCGTCTGCGAAGACCAGCCTGAAGATCGCCGCGGCTCGATTTGTTCCCAAATCGGAGTCCTCGGCCAGCCTGTGCGCGTCTTGCCCAGCGGAATTGAGGTCTGGAAGGCAGGCGGGAAAAATTATTTTGTAGTGCGAGTTCCGGCCGTGCAGGCTGGCCAGGTTGCCGCCTATACGGCTGCGGCCTATCGCACCAGCCCCAACTTCCTGTCCCGCATTACGGAAATCCAGTCTCAGACCCAGGAATATAATCGCGAGAAACAGGATCTTCGGGCGCTCAAGCGCCAGATGCTGCTCATTCTTCTCTTCTTTACCGTGCTCCTGCTATCCGCCGTGATGTGGGTCGCGCTCTTTCTTGCCAAGCAGGTCACCATTCCCATTCAAGCTCTCGCTGAAGGCACGCGCGAAATCTCCGCCGGAAACTTCGAGTATCAAGTTCCCGAGCAGGCCCAGGACGAGCTCGGCGTTCTAGTCCGTTCCTTCAACACCATGACCACCCAGTTGCGCGACAACCGCTCACAAATTGATCAGTTCACTCGAAATCTTCAGCAAGCGGTGCAGGAACTCGAGCGCCGTCGCCAGCTCATGGAAACCGTTCTCGAAAACATCCCCACCGGCGTGATCTCGCTCGACGCCAGCGGCGCCATTCTCCGCACCAATACCGCGGTGACACGCATGTTCGGCGGCGACGCCCGCAACGCGCAGTCCCTTGACGAACTCCTCGGCCCGGACGCCTCTCGCATCCTCCAACTGCTGATGCGCCGTTCCCTCCGCATGGGCGTAGTCTCCCGTGAGATCGAAACTGTCGTCTCAGGGCGCCTCTTGCATCTAGCCGTGACCGCCAGCTCCCTGGGCCCGCGCCGCGCAAATTCGGGTTACGTGCTCGTTCTGGACGACCTCACCGAAATGTTGCGCGCTCAGAAATCGGCGGCATGGCAAGAAGTCGCGCGGCGCATCGCTCACGAAATCAAGAATCCTCTCACTCCCATCCAGCTTTCGTCGCAGCGACTATCCCGTTTTCTCGATCGCCGCGAAGCCGCCGAATCCAAGCCTCCGCGCGACCTCGAGCTGACCAAGCTCGTTCAGGAATGCTCGCGATTGATCGAGCGCGAAGTTTCCACGCTTGCCGCCCTCGTCAACGAGTTCTCGCAGTTCGTCCGCTTCCCCACCGCCAAACTCGCCCCCACCAATGCCAACACAGTTGTATACGAAGCCGTCGAGGTTTTCTCCGGCCGACTCGACGGCATCTCTCTCAGAACTGTTCTTGGCGAGAATCTTCCGGCCGTTCGTGCCGATGGCGGCCTGCTCCGCAGCGTCGTAGTCAACCTCATCGATAACGCCGCTGAAGCCCTCGAAAACTCCTCTTTCCGCGAAATCCTCATCTCTACTTGCGCGCACCCGGACGCCGAAACCGTTGAAATTTGCGTCTCCGACACCGGCCACGGAATTTCGCCGCAAGACAAAGACAAACTCTTCCTCCCGCATTTTTCCACGAAGAACCGCGGTACCGGCCTCGGCCTGGCCATCGCGGCTCGAATCGTCGCCGAACATGGCGGCAGCATCCATGTAGAAGACAACCAGCCTATCGGCTCGCGTTTCTTCGTCGAGCTTCCCGCCGCAGATCTCACTCCTGCCGGCGTTATCGATCACAACGGGACGGAAACCTCTCGATGACTTCCAAACCCCATGTCCTCGTCGTCGACGATGAAACCGGAATTCGCGAATCTCTTTCTTCCATCCTCAAGGACGAGGGCTACCACGTTGAAGCCGTTGCTTCCGCCGAAGAGGCCCTCGAGCGCGCCGCCTCGGGCGATCTCGAAGTCATTCTTCTAGATGTATGGTTGCCAGGAATCGATGGGCTCGACGCTCTTAGCCGGCTTCAAGCTATTCCGCGCGCGCCGGCCGTCATTATGATCTCAGGTCACGGCACCATTGAGACTGCGGTCCGCGCGACGAAACTCGGTGCCTTCGATTTCATCGAGAAGCCGCTCTCGCTTGAAAAAATCATCGTTCTCGTGCGCAACGCCGTGCAGCAGCGCAGGCTCCAGGAAGAAAATCAGATCCTTCGCAGCGAGCTTGGTCACCGTTATCAGGTCATCGGCGACAGCGTCCCGATGAAGGCCCTGCGGCAGCAGATTGCCGTAACCGCCCCCACCAACGGCCGCGTGCTCATCTATGGGGAAAGCGGCACGGGCAAGGAACTCGTTTCCCATGCCCTCCACGCCGCCAGCCTGCGCAGCAAAGGCCCCTTCGTGGAAGTAAATTGCGCGGCCATCCCGGAGGAACTGATCGAATCCGAACTTTTCGGCCACATCAAAGGCAGCTTCACCGGCGCTTCCGAAGACAAAGTTGGAAAATTTCAAAAGGCCGATGGCGGCACTCTTTTTCTGGATGAAATCGGCGACATGAGTCTCAGAACCCAATCCAAAGTGCTGCGCGTCCTCGAGGAACAACGCTTCGAACCAGTGGGTTCCAGCCAGACGATAACTGTCGATGCTCGCGTGATCGCCGCTACAAATAAAAATCTCGAACTTGAAATTAGCCGCGGCACGTTTCGCCAGGATCTTTTCTATCGCCTAAACGTGATTCCCTTCTTCGTGCCTCCGCTTCGCGAACGCAAGGAAGACATTCCCACCCTCGCGCGCTATTTCCTCGATGAATTCAGCTCGGCTTACGGTAAGAAAACGCGCGAACTCAGCGCCACGGCCATGGACATTCTCGTCCGCTATCCCTGGCCCGGCAATGTGCGTGAGCTTCGCAATCTTGTCGAACGCCTGGTCATTGTCTGTCCGCAAGCCCGCATCGAGTCTCACCATCTTCCGCCTGAACTTTTCCGCGGCGTCGCCGAGAGCCCTCAACAACCCTACTCTACCCTGCACGAAGCTCGCAGCGCCTATGAGCGCGAATTTATTCTGAGGAAATTGCAGGAGCACCGCTGGAATATGACCCAGACCGCCTCCGCCCTGGGCCTCGAACGCAGCCACCTGTACCGTAAAATGAAATCCCTCGGCATTGCCGCGCCGGACTGACGCGCACTGTGCGATTCGTGCGCAACTTTCAGATCTCGCCCGGCTCTGAGCCGTCGCCGCCCTCGGCATCTTTCTCCGCTATGGATTCGAGCTGCGCGTGCCAGTCCAGTTCGCGCACGCGTTGCGGATTTTCCCGCCAATCCGGCACCACCTTCACGAACAGTCCCAAATAAATCTTCGTATCAAACAGCTCTTCGAGTTCCTTGCGCGCCTGCGTGCCGATTTTCTTGAGCATCTCACCTTTGCGCCCGATTAGAATCTTCTTCTGCGAGTCCCGCTCCACGTTCATGGTGGCTTCGATGCGCAGCAGTTTCGGCAGCTCTTCAAACTTTTCAACCCTCACCGCCAGCGCGTACGGCACCTCGTGATACATGGCCTGGATCGCCTTTTCCCGCACGATTTCCGCCGCTAGAAATCTCTCCGGTTGATCCGTCACCTGATCCTCGGGAAAGTAAGGCTCCCCTGCAGGCAGCAACCGGAAAATCTCGCTGACCAACTCATCGCACCCGCCGCCTTTCAGCGCCGAAATCGGCACAATTGCCGCAAATTCAAACGCTGTGTGAAATACCTCGATCAGTGGCAACAGCTTCTGCTTCGGGAGGCCATCGACTTTGTTTAAGGCCAATATGGTCTTTCCGCGAAACCGTTTGGCACGCTCCAAAAGCAAATCGTCCGCATGCGGCAGCGTCCGGCTCGCATCCACCATCAGTAGCAGCACGTCGATGCCCTCCAGCGCCGCAGCCACCTCGTGCATCATTTGCCGTCCCAGCGCCGAGTCAGGAGCGTGTAGCCCCGGGGTATCTATGAAAACAATCTGTCCTTCGGGTCGCGTGACGATCCCTTGGATCCGGTTCCGCGTCGTTTGGGGCTTCGAAGTGACAATTGCCACTTTCTGCCCAACCAGCCGGTTTAACAGCGTCGACTTCCCCGCGTTCGGTCGCCCTACAATCGCCACGAACCCCGACCGAAACTCAGTGTTTTTTTTATCTACAACCTTTGTCATTCTCTCATTCTTCTCCGCGACCTCTGCGCTCTCTGTAGAAATGTTTTTCCGTTTTCTGAATCCGCTATTTCACAATCGGCAATTCCAAAGTGCTCTCATGCTCCGCGTCATGAACCAGTGTAATGTGCGCGGTCCTGGCATCTTTCGCAGTCTCCAACGCCACAACTCCTCCGCTGTTGTAATTCTTTTCGGACCCCGTCGTATTCGGGCAATGCACGAAAAGCCGCAAACGGCTGCCCTTCGCGACGCGCCTCGAAAAAAATGTGAAGTTATCTAACACGTAGTTCTCGATCTTACCTGGTGTAACTAGCTTTTCCTCGCGCAAAGATTCACGATACCTTGCCCGCATCGCGGCTCCGGTCAAGAAAACCGAATCCCCACTCGGCAAAATCTCGTAAACATCCGCTTCCAGGTCCGTATCTGGAACATCCATTGACAGCCATACATTCACCTTCAAAAATCCACTGATCTCGGTCGCCTCCCCAAAAGGTTCGCTGTGATAAATCGCTCCGTTTCCATAGGTATTCATCACGGCGTGTTGCGAAACGATGTATCCAGCATCGTCCTCTGATTCCGCGTCTCCAGGCCTCGTGTCCAGCGGATCGTACGTCCATTTGTCCGAGCTTGCGCCCGTCCCGGGTTTATCGGCAAGCGTCCCGGACTCGAATGCGCTGCCCGCCTTTCCGTTCGATTCCAGATAGAGCGTGCGCTTTTCATTCGAAATGCTTTCCAAAGTGTCTGCGTACTTCCAATTCTCGGCCCCTGCTCCGACAACGTAGTAAGCCACGCGCTTCTTCAAGAAGTCTGGTTTCTTCCCGTCCTTCATTGTCCAGTCGTACCACTCCGTGTGCAGCCTATTCAGATCCAACACACTCGCTTCGCCGAATTTCAGACCGCCCACTTCCCTCTTGGGCGTTCTCGTTCCCGCGTGGTCCCAGGGACCAATGATCAAGAAATGTTTCTCCTTCGCCCCAGGCGTTCCATATTTCATGTCTCGCTTGTAATACGTGAAAGCGCCGGGCTGGTCGCCATCGTAGTCGCCTGTGATCGTCAATATCGGAATCTGAATACGTTGGTATTCTTCGGGCGTCGGCACCATCGCGTCGTAATACGCGTCCGGAACCGGGTGCTTCAGCCACTTCTGAAATACCCCTGACGGATTGCCCGCTACGCGATCGTACGCGCTAAACGCCAGGTGCTCGTCGTAATACTCGCGAGACTTCGCTCCCCAAAACGCCCCGTCCCCGAACAGCTTCTCATTGCCCGTCACGCCGCTCGTGAATGTGAGCCACTGCACGACGTACGGCGCGAAAATGTTGTACTCGAACGGAAAGTCCACTCCGGGATGCGCCGCGGCCGCGGGAACGATGGTCGCCAGATGCGGCGGAAACTCCTTGAGCGTCGTCCATTGATCGTATCCGGCGTAAGAGCCGCCCCACATCGTCACTTTTCCATTGCAATACGATTGCTTCGCCAACCATTCGACCACGTCATAGCCGTCCCGCCCTTCGTTAACAAACGGCTCGAACGCTCCGCCCGAATTCCCGCGCCCCCGCACGTCCACCAGCGCATAGACATACCCGTGTTCCGCAAAATACATCGCGCGGTCCGTGTAGCTGTCGCCGATGTAGGGGGTAAACGTAAAAATCACGGGCAGAGGCTCATTCTGCGCGTGCGGCTGAAACACCGTGGCGTTCAGCGCAACGCCGTCGCGCATGGGTATCTTCACTGCCCATCGCATGTCTGGAACCACAACGGCCGCCGCGCCGCTCTCTTGTGCCAGGCTCCGCGCTGGCAAGACACACAAACACAACGCCGCTAGCAAAATCATTCGACGCACAATCCCATTTCCCCTCATCCGCCTGCCTCCGCCGGAGCACCGGCCATCCATTTCGAGCACACGCATGGTATCGCGCCAGGCCGGGAATTCCTACAAAATGAAACAAATGTTTCTGCTAGAAAACGCTTGCGGTCTAGGAGCTTGCTCTTGCGGGCGCCGCGGCCGTCCGCCTTCGAATCCTCAGTCTCAGCACTTTTCTTTGATTGGCTTCCAGCACCTCGAAGCGGTACCCCGCCAACTCGACTTTGTCGCCCGGTGCCGGCACTTTACCGGAAACGTGGCTCAGCAATCCCGCGATCGTCGTCACCGTTTCGTCCGCGTTCTCGCCGAAACTCACTCCCAGTAATTCCTCCACGTCCCGGATCGCCATGCTCCCACGCATGATCAGGCCACCATCCGCTTCGCGCACCACGTCAGGCGCCGGCGGCTTCCCCCCATTCCATCGTTCTCCCACAATTTCTTCCACGAGATCTTCCACAGTCGCGATCCCCGCCACCGATCCGTGCTCGTCGATGATCACCGCCAGCGGTTGTCCCTTCTGACGCATTTCGCGCAGCAACTCCGATCCTGCCTTCGTCTCCGGCATGAAAAGCACCGGCCGCACCAACTCCCGCACCTTGCGCTTCGGCAAATCCTGATCCGCGATGTGCAGCAAATCCTGCGCGTGTACCACTCCAAAAATGTCGTCCAGCGATTTTTCGTACACGGGCATCTTTGAAAATTTCTTCTCCACAAACTTTGCGTGCAGTTCCTCGAGCGTGGCATCCGCCGCGATAGCCACGATGTCCGGTCGCGGCGTCATCACTTCGCGCACTCGTTTGTCGCTGAACTCCACCACTTGCTCGATCAAGTCCGCCTGGTCCGCCGCGATAATCCCCTCTTCTTCCGCCGCCTCCACGAGTGCCTCGATGCGCTCTTCCGTTCGCTGCTCCTGCGTCATCTCCGGCTCTTGTTCGGAGATTCGCGCCAGTGATTCCGCGCCCTCCAGGAAAACCCGCACCGGCCAAATAAGCCACATCGCCGCCCGGATCAGCGGCAACAAGGGAACCAGCCACCGTCCCGTCGTGCGATACAGCAGCATGTCCGGGATAAAGTGCATCGCGATTACGACTTCCAGCGTAAGAAAAACGCAAAATTCAATCAGCGATTCCCATGTCCCTGAAACGAAATACACCACCCCGCGGGTCGTCTCCAGCACCAGAAACGCCAGCCAGAAATGTCCCAGAATGCGGAACGCCCTCCCCCCGCTCTTTCGCTTGATTTTCAGCTTGGGCTCGATCTCCGCTTCGAATATTTCCAAGTGCTCGTGGACGCGCCCCGTATTCATGCGCCCAAGCTCGCGGTAGATCAGCGTAAGGTAGGAAAAAATGGGCAGCCCAAAGGCGAGCAACACCACGCCCCCTGCGTAAACCCATGTATACGTGTTCATGCCAGCCCGAATCTTCGCCGCATCTTTTGCTCGATGCGCTTCATCTCGCCGCTGTCGGTTTCGTGGTCGTAACCCATCAAGTGCAGCACGCCGTGCAAAATCAACACGCGCAATTCATCGCTCAAACTTCTCCCATTCTTCTTCGCATAGCGCCGCGCGGTTTGAGGCGCAATGGCAATATCACCCAGATATCCTTCCCTCGCTTCGGAACTCGTATTTTTTCGCTTCTTCTCTGTGCCCTCTGCATCCTCAGCGCTCTCTGTGTAAATTCTTTTTCTTTTTTTTGACCGCCCCCGGCCGCCGTTCTCCCCCGGAAACGACAGCACATCCGTAGGCCCCTTCTTCTCTCGAAAACGCTCATTCATCCCCGCAATTTCCGCATCGCTCACAAAACAGACCGTCACTCCGAAGCCTCGTATGTCCAGTTCCTTCTTCACCCGCCGCAAAAATGTCTCTAGCCCCTCTCGCGCCAATCGCACATCTCGCTGCCGGTTCACGATCATGCTTGCTGATTTTCTTTATTCTTTTCTTTCCCGCCGCCTTCGGCCACAGTTCCCGCGCTCGCTTTGCCGTTGCCCGCGCCGCTCCCCGCATTCACCCCGCGCTGCGGGTGCGCCATGTCGTAATCCTCATAAGCCCGAATAATCTGCTGCACCAAATTGTGCCGCACCACGTCCTTCTCTCCGAACTGCACCACGCCAATCCCCTCGATTTTCCCGCACACTTCGAGCGCCTCGATCAACCCCGACTTTTTCCCCTGCGGCAAATCGATCTGCGTCGTATCCCCCGTAATCACCGCTTTCGAATTGAATCCCAACCGCGTCAAAAACATCTTCATCTGCTCGCTCGTCGTGTTCTGCGCCTCATCCAGAATCACGAACGAATCGTTCAGCGTGCGCCCGCGCATGAACGCCAGGGGCGCAACCTCGATAATCCCTTTCTCCAAAAATTTCTCGAGCCGGTCGGCATCCAGCATGTCGTACAGCGCGTCATACAGCGGCCGCATATATGGATCGATTTTCTGCTGTAAAGTTCCCGGCAAAAATCCTAGCCGTTCGCCCGCTTCCACCGCCGGCCGCGCCAATATAATCCGGTTCACCTGCTTCGTTAGCAGCGCGCTCACCGCCATCGCCACCGCGATGTACGTCTTTCCCGTCCCTCCCGGCCCGATCCCAAACATCATGTCGTGCTTCTCGATCTCTTCCATGTACCGCCGCTGGCTCGCATTCTTCGGCGTCACCTGCTTCTTCCCAAACGACCTTGTCCGCGCCGGCTCGAACATCCCCCTCGGCGATTCGTGCGGCTCTTCCGTCGCCACGCGCATCAGCGATTTCACTTCCGTGCTCGAAAGCGCCCGCCCGTGCCGCGTCAAATGGTTGTATTCTTCGACGATTTTCACCGCCTGATCCACGCTCTCTTGCTCACCCTCAATCGTCAGCCGCGTGTCGTGCAAATGCGTCCGTACGTGCAGAGAGTCCTCCAGCAATCGCACATTCTCATCAAGCGTGCCGAAGAACGGTTCAATTTTTCCGGATATGTGAACGGTACGTCTCATCCAAGTGGAAGGTCTGCCTGCTGCTAAGGAAGCCGGGTGGCCGATGGGATTCCTCCTCGCTATCAATGACCGTGCTGCGGTCAACTCAGGAAGAAACTTCCTACACCCTAACGCACCCCCGCCCCTCGGTCAAGTTACGCCCTCGTTACAATTTTGTTTCTCCACTGTACCGCAGCCGCGTCCGCAGGCATCTAACTCCTTGTCATACAAATGTTTCGAGCGTGCTTGCTCGTATCCCGACCGTAACCTGTCCTCTGGTACGAAAGCGCTATAGACCGGTACTTCCGGCAACGCGATGATGCCCCTCGACACTGACACGCAAGACTAGCTCCGAATTCTCATCACTGAGGGGTGAGTGGATAGCATGAGCAACAAATTCTTGATCGTGGCCGCGTGCGCGGCCCTAGCAACCACTCTGCCGGCTCTCGCCGCCGAGCATTCCGGCTCCGGCGCTGCTGCCGCTCCCGTCGCCGCTCGCAGCACCGTTGTCTGCCACGGTCTTAAGAATGTCCCCGTAACTACGGATGCAGAACAAGCTCTCCCGATGCATCTCGTAGCTCGTCTAAACTGCGGCGAGCAGGTTTCCGTTCTCTCGGACTCCGAAGGCTACACGGTGCACATCGCCACGGTCGATGGCAAGACGGGCTACGTCGCACGTATGTATCTCGCCGAGCCTCCCGCAAAACCAGTCCCCAATCCTCGCCCCGTCGAAGCCGCCGGCTCTACCGGCATCGCCCGCTGGCAGTTGGGCGCTCCCGGCACCGACCACTTTTATAACGGCCCCGCGATGGTCGAATCGCTGACCGCAAACGGCGTCACTGTACAGGTTTCGCTGCAAGACACCGGTTGGAAACTTCGAGCCACCGTAGCCGTAGCCAACGCTGGCGACACGCAAGTCCATCTCGATCCTTCCACTTTCACGCTCAACGAATTGACCCCGCGCCTGCGCCCCCTCCGCTATCAAAATCCCGAGGACCTCTCCAAATCCCGCACCCACTTGGCCTATGCCACAAAAGCCAGCGCCATCGCCCCGGCTTCCGCCGTCTACGTCAGCAATGTCCCTCAGAAGCGCACCGTCATCATCGCCGCTCCAGATTTTCTTGCCGACCAATCTCAACCTGATCAAGCTTCCCCGCTCTACGAAGCGACCCTGGCTCCCCACGAAAAGACTTCGGGGGCTGTCTGGTTCGAGCGCGGCAAAAATTCCCAGGAACTCAATCTCCGCGTCTTCGTCGGCGACCAAATCTTCGAATTCCCCCTTGCCTTCCCCCAGCACAACTAAAAAAAACGCAAACAATCGCGCACGTACGCGCATAAACAACCCAGCCCCGCACTCCGCGCCCCCGGAGTCCTCGGCCGCTCATTCCCGCCGCCAATATTTCATGTTTCGTTCCGAGCGCAGCATCATTTCTGAACCCGTCTGAGAACGCCGCCCTCAGCTCTGCAAAATCGAACGGCTGGCAACATCGCCAGCCGTTCGGCCCTTCTTTTTGTTTTCCTGCTCTTGCGCTTTTCGTTTTGCTTTAGCGCTCCTTACGGTTGGGTTCGGGCTTTGCCTTTTTGTTGTTGTGCTTCTCGTTGTAGATCTGTTTGCTGTTCTTGTTCTGTTCGCGGTTGGCCTGCCTCTTTTCCCGCGCAGTGAGCGCTCCCCCATTGGCGGTGCGTTCGTTGTGAACTTGCTGGTCAACCTTCGCTTGGTTCCGGTTGGTCCGAGCGGCTTCGCCGGAGGTCATCTGCCCGCTCCGCAACCCGTTGGCCGTGCGCTGCTGCTGATTGGCTTCTCGGTTATCCACCTCGTTCGGTTTCACGGTGTTGTCGTTGTGTTTTTCGTTGTAGATCTGCCGGCTCGCGGCGTTCTGTTCGCGGTTGACCTGCTGCCGCTCCTGGTTGGTTAGCCTGCCGCCGTTCGCTTCGCGATCATTGTGTACCTGCTGGTCGATCCGCGACTGCGTGCGATCCGCGCGCGCGGCTTCGCCAGACGTCATCTGCCCGCTCCGCAGCCCGTTCGCAATCCGCTGATCCTGATTGGCCTCGCGCGTGTTGGGATTGTAGTTGCGCCCCGCGCTGCGGTCGGCCGCCGAGATAGGTTCCGAATGCGCGTGCTCCTGCGCCACTTGATGATATGCATTCACATTTGATGTCGCCATCGTTGCCGGACGCCCGTGGTTCACTGAAGCAAGTTGCGAACGGTCCTGTGCCGCGAAGTTCTCGTGCTGCACTTGGTTTGCCGTCGGTTCGAAGTGCTGCTCGTGGGCCGCTTGCATCTCCATCGCCGTGGGACGCGCCTCGATGCCCGCCCCGCCGTTGAAGCTCACGTGGTTCGCGTTCACGATCGTGTTTCGCTCGACGATCGTCCGATCCACGTACATGTTCGTTACGTGAACGCCGCCGAAGTTCGCAACGGCGCCGTTATAGGCGAACACTCCGCCGCGCCACTCGCCTCCGAAAAATCCTACGCCGCCATACCCGAATCCGTAGTTAACTCCGCCATAGAACCCGATGTGCGGTCCCCAGTATCCGGCGTGCCATCCATAAACTCCGCCTGCAAAACCCCAATATCCCGGCGTCCAAAGTACGCCTACTCGGGGCGGCTGCACCCAAACGCCCGGAACCCAGTAATACCCGGCATCACCATAGGACCAGTAACCCGGCGTCCAGATATAGCCTGGCGCAGGCAGCGGAGGCTGCTCGTAAATGGGCAATGCCGGTGGAGCGACGTGCACCGAAATACCGACGCCGATCCCTATCTGCGCCTGCGCCACCGGCAAGCTCAGCATAGGCACGGCCAGCGACGCAGCGAGCAGTACTCTGCGAACTCCTGAAAGAAAGCTCATGGAAATTCCCCCTTCATGTCGGGATGCCAGAAGCTTTAAACGCTTCGAAGCTACCCGGATGTTTTACGGACACTGTTTATGGAACACAGATTCGCGCGATTTGTTGCTGGTCGGTCGCGGCTTAACTCCCCGATTAGCTAACAGCGTCGGCCTCTTGCGCTGAATTGACCTTCTAACGCAAACGACCGACGCTCGGCGCGTGGATGGGGACACCACATAACGCCACTGTTCGCGCAAACACCAAGAACTGCACCTCGCTTATCGGTTCGGTCAAGTACAGAGTGGTATGCTAATTTCTTGCGCAATCGATAGGAACAAAAAATCATCTCTGCGCCGTCCGCCAACGAGGATACGCGCGGGTGCCGCCTTTCCCTCAGGGAGGGACAATTGGCTCCAAACGCATTGAACATGACGCGTCAATTTATATTTAGCCTTTGCTCCTTCTTATTAGGAGCCTGCGTGGGAAGCCTGGTTGGTCCAAACATTAGGCTGACGAATAAAATCCCCGTAAATGTTGATTTCTGCTTTCTTGCTCGCAATCCGGACCTTTTTGAGTCGAGACGGTTGATCACCTTTGCTTATATCTCGTCAGCCGCGCCCCATGGATCTGTGCTGGACAATCCCTCGTGTCCCGATGAAATTCCCATCTTTATAGAGTAACTTGACAACCAGGACCACGCCCAGGAATTGTATGAGAGATTTCGGCGAGATCCGTATGGTTCGGTGCCTGTTTTATTCGAAGCTACACTCTATAGACCGTCTCTCGTGCATCGCTTGGCGTATACAGCCAGAGTTCTATTCGGTCTACCAGGGGATAAATCCGGAGCGATAACCATAAGAGCCTATCTGGGGTTGGGGGAGTAAAAATGAAATTCACGGGAACGGACCTGGATGCGAGTATCGCCCTAACCTCGGCAGACTGATTAGATGGCCGGGTGGGGCACCCTCAGTTCGCCCAGAGGAATTTGAATTTATTTTTTCTTGTCGGAATGCCGCTCGGCCAAGTGCAGGAGTGGTATGCTCTCTCCGTACCTGTCCGTCGAGAAAAAACTTGAGGCATCAATACGCCACCCGCCAGCCTAGCGTCCCAGACCAGCAGATCCGAAGATAATGCCGCCCTTAGCGCCGCAACTGTTCCCGAAATACCATTGAGTAGTTCAATTCACGCCGGGCACTAGCTGAGACGAACTTATGAATCTCTCGAAAAGTTATACGGTGCTTTTCTTTGCGCTGGTAATGTTCTTGGTTGGTTACGCACTCCTCTTGTTGGCTGTTCCTCTTATGGGATTTGGTTGGCATCTACTTCACGGGAGCCTGATTGTTTATGATGGATGGCGAATTCCTGTTCCAAAAGGATTCTACGTTAGCGGAAGTCCGGAAAAGCCGACAATGTGGAGGCATTCTCTAGGAGTGCCACTTCTGAAGGAACCGTTCGGAATGATCGACGTCAGCCCCCTCCCTTCGGGTGCCGTTTTTCGATTTGGCAGCGATCTTGAAGAATCTTCCAGACGAATGATATGGGTGGCGCAACAGGAAGGCCTGGTCCTTAGATCAAACCGCATGGTCCCAACAAGTGCGGGTAACGCGTTCTGTTTCGAGTTTTCCAAGTCAAACGGGCAATCTGATATCACCGTGCGCTGCGCGATTGACGGCACTCCCCTTTTAGTGATTTACGGAGGCGACAAAAGATTTTTGAACGAGTTCTACTCGACCGTCCGAGGACTCTCCCCAACGGGCGGGGTGCTTCCAACACGCTAAATTGATTCTGACTCTAGCTGCTTCTACCGCTAAACAACCCGTAGCGCTCTGCGATGGCCAATTAGATGAAGGCGTCGGCTCCTAACTCCGAGTAAACTTGGTTGCGCAAACAACCAGGGCTCGGAGGAGGAAACCAGGGGACTGGAACGTGTGAAGAAATCGATCCGAGAAATTTCTCGGGTGACCCAAAATCTATCCCGACGTCGCAAACGTGGCCCATACGGGTTCTAAACGATAGATTCTTGAGGGCCGATTCCGTTGAAATCGCGAATCTACATTTTTTCACACGTTCCAGACGGGACGTTCCCCAAACGATTCGTCATTACACCGTCTCACCAAACTCCCAAATTCCTGCCAACCCCTTCCATCCACACCACTTCCCGCGTCTCAATTCGAACGTTAAGCACACAGTACTGTGCCTTTACAGTAATGCATTCCCATGCTATAATTCACCATGCTCGCCCTGAGCCTCGAACCGTTTGGCCCGCAGAAGTCCTTCTGCCCGCCCGCGCCCCACGCTCCCCTCCTAAGATCGTTTATCTCCTCTACTTCCTATACTTCCTCTGCCTCCTCGACTTCCTTCACCTCCGCCACGCCCGTCTCGCTGCGCCTGCTCTCTCCCAGAGCAATAAGCGAGCAAAACGAGAGCAAACAACCCCCTATTTTTTCATATCTTTACAAATACAACTTTCACCAACCCGTTCGTTTTCAATATTTTACAAAGTCCCCAGGGTGCGTTTTCCTCTCTCCAACCCAAATCCTTCCCCCTGTATCCACAGCGACAAGGTGCGTAACATGCAGGAATCCCCGCAACTCTATTTGTTTCATGTCTTTACTTCATGACTTGCGGACACCCAGGGGTGGGGGGACTAAGATGCGGGGCAGCCAGGCTGCTCCCCATAGCGCGATTTCGCCCTACGAATCCGGGCTGTCTCCTCGGAGTCTCCCCCAGCAGGTACGAGCGATAACCCCCGCTGGTTTGCCAGGAGTGTGGCTGATAGCATCTCTCCTAGCGGCGCAAATCAACCTCCCGCAAATGGACAAAATCCGAGGCCTTCCATGAAGATTGATCGCGAATTATTGCAAGACCTCCCCAAGGTTCTGCTCCACGAACACCTGGATGGTGTCCTGCGTCCCGCGACTGTTATCGACTTGGCCCGAACCGAGGGCTACAAGCAGCTACCTACCCAAGATCCTGCCGAGCTTGCGAGCTGGTTCCACGAGGGAGCGAACCAAGGCAGCCTCCCCAAATATCTCGAAGGCTTTGTCCACACCATCGCCGTGATGCAAACCGAGGAAGCTCTCGAACGCGTCGCCTATGAACAAGCGGAAGACCTGAGCGGCGACGGCGTCGTCTATTTCGAGACTCGCTTCGCTCCCATTTTTCACACGCAAAAAGGATTGAGCCACCAGCAGGTCGTCTCCTCCGTCTTGAAAGGTTTGGAGCGCGGCCGCAAGGATTTTGGCGTTTCGAGCGGCCTGATAGTCTGCGCCATGCGCAATATGGAGGTCTCGCTAGAAATGGCCGAGCTCGCCGTCGACTTCCGCGAGCGCGGCGTCGTCGGATTCGATCTCGCAGGCGAAGAAGGCGGCCATCCTCCCAAAAAGCACGTCGACGCCTTCCACTACATTCAGCGCCAGAATTTCAATATCACTATTCACGCCGGTGAAGGCTTCGGCAAAGAATCTATCTGGCAGGCCATTCAATACTGCGGTGCGCATCGCATCGGACACGGCACGCGGCTCATCGAAGACATCGCTGTCGCCGAAGACGGCAAAGTCGTCAAGCTCGGCGACCTCGCGCAGTATGTTCTCGACAAAAGAATCCCCCTGGAAATTTGCCTCATCAGCAATGTCCAGACGGGCGCCGCGCGCAGCCTCGCCGAACATCCTTTCAAGGTTTTCTACCAGGAGAAATTTCGCGTCACGTTGAACACCGACAACCGCCTGATGAGCAACACGACCATGACAAAAGAATTCGAGGCCGCCGCAGATACCTTTGGTCTGGGTCTGGACGACTTTGAGAAAATCACCATCAACGCGATGAAAAGCGCCTTTCTGCCTTACGACCAGCGCATCGAGTTCATCTACAAAGTCATCAAGCCCGGCTACGCCAGGCACCGCAGTTTTCTGGAAGAATCATGACTCCGCAAATCGCGAACGATTCTCTTGTAGGGGCACGATACATCGTGCCCCGTTCGCCGGCGCCGTGTGGCCGTGTTGTGCCCGCATTCCGCGTCCTTTCCGATCAATGTCTGCGCCTTAAGCGGGTTCATGCCGCGAGTATCGCGAGCGTTTCGGCCAGGACAAGAACGCCCCGTCCGATGTCTTCCGGCGAAGCATACTCGTCAGGCCGGTGGCTGTAGCCATTGCGGCAAGGAATAAACAGCATCGCTACGGGAGCGATGCGCGACATAAAAAGCGAATCATGATAAGCGCGGCTAACCATGGAAATAAAAGCCAGCTTGTGCGTTGCGCAGGATTCCGAAAGCGCTTCGACAATCTCAGGAGCGCATTGCGCAGGCGCATCCGCGTTTACAAGTTCTTCGCAAATGGTAACTCCGCGCTTCGTCGCAATCGATTGCCGCGCTGCTTCAATCGACCGCACCGCGGCATCACGCCGATCGAGACTCGTGTCACGTATGTCCAGGGTCAAATCCACGCGGCTGGGAATGGAGTTGACTGCGCCTGGAAATACATTGCAAATCCCCACGGTTGCAACTGTATCGATTGCGCCGCTCGACTTCGCCGCGCACTCAATCGCGAGAATCAATTCCGCTGCGGCGCAGAGAGCATCGCGGCGATCAGGCATCAGCATTCCGCCAGCGTGCCCGCCAGCACCCTCGATGGAAAACCGAAAGCTCGCCGGCGCCGCAATGCTGGTTACGATCCCGAGCGGAATCTTCTGCTGTTCAAGCAACGGCCCTTGTTCGATGTGCAGTTCGACAAACGCCTTGTAATAATCGCTCTCCAGCTCTACCTCATCGAGCGGCTCGACGAATCCAGCCCTGGCCCGGACTTCTTCGAGAGACGCGCCATCCTTGTCCACCAGCTTTCGCGCCAAATCCGGGGACAACGTGCCCGAAAGCAGCCTGCTTCCAAGACACCCAATTCCAAACCGCGTCGGCTCCTCGGAGGTGAAAAGGAGCAACTCGATCGAATGCTTCGGCTTAAATCCGCTGCGCTTAAGTGCGCGAATCGCTTCCAGCCCCCCAAGCACTCCGACGACGCCATCGTATTTCCCCGCGTTGGGAATCGCATCGATGTGCGAGCCCGTACCCACAACTGGCGCATCCAGTTCCGTGCCACTCCATCGAGCAAACATATTTCCAACCGCATCTCTGTCAACACCCAAACCAGCTTCCCAGCAGCGTTGGATGAACCATTCCCGCGCGCGCAGATCCGTCTCCGAAAAAACGACGCGTGTCACAGCGGGAGGCTCCGCATCGGAAATCTTCGCCAGCTCCTCGATCTCGACTTGCAGCCGGCCTCGATCCACTTGCAATTTCATCGCGGCGTTACTGGCTGCGGCGCGGCCGTGAACGTTCTGGCGCCCTCTCGTGTTCTTCGGCGGTTTGCGCCTGGAAGGAGTTCGCCGTTTCATGAGGTCGCCGCCAAATCTGAATTCAGCGGATGCCGGTTCGCATCCTTATATATAAGATATTTTGCCGGTGCTTTGCCGATGGCGCCGAACCATTGCGGGCACCAAGGAGCCATGTAGATGAAATCGCCAGCGGTGACGGAATACCAAGAATCACCAAGTCGATAAATGCCGGCGCCTTCGAGCATGAGCAAACCGTGCTCCATGATGTGCATTTCCACCATGCTGAGAGCGGCTCCCGGCTGATAGACCATGGTGTTGACGGCAAAATCGAAATCCATGGCGTCGGGAAGGAGGCATTTCACTTGCAGGGTCGCGTCATCGTTAAGCGGCGAGGAGGCAACAGCGCTTTCGCTGGAAATGATGGGGCGTGGAGATTCAAACGAAGCGAGGGGTTGATAAAACTTCTCAATGACGGCGGCGCGGCTTGCGCTCTTGCCCAGAATTCGATGCGGCGCGCCTTCGGGAAGGTAGGCGTAACCGGAGGCTAACATCTCGTGCTTGCGTCCATCTGCTTCCAAGCTGAGTTGGCCTTCGAGGACGTACAGAAAACGTTGCGCGGAAGTTTCGCCGAGTTCGCCGCCCGACTCGAATTCGGCGGTGTATTGCGTGAATTTCGCGCCGCAGGCAGGGCCAGCGTGGACCACGGCGGCGCAGGACCTCATGCCAGGGAGCGTAGTTCGGACGAATGTGTCCGGAGTAATGAGCATGTGATTGCTCTTTTGGGCGCTTCGCGTTTGACCGAGGTTATGCACGGCACATCCTTTTCTGAAATTCAGAGGATTTGGCAAGCTGATCGAGCAAATGCAGGCCGCATTCGAGGGCTTTGGCGACGTCATTTATTTCGACCGACTCGGAGGGGTCATGGCTAATTCCGCCGGGAGAGCGCAAAAAGATCATGGCCGAGTGAATTTTTTCCGCAAGGATCATGGCGTCGTGGCCGGCGCCGCTGGCCATGCGATGCGGCTGACAGCCAATGCTGCGAATGGCTTGCTCGATCTGATCGACGAGAAATGGATCCATCGCGACGGATTGCTGGCTCAACAACACTTTCCGGCGAAGCGACAAACCGCGGCACGCGGCAATTTCCTCAGCCATATCAACGAGCGCAGTCAACGCGCGGTCGCGCTCGGCATCCGACTGATGACGAAGATCGAGAGACAGATGGACTTCGCCAGGAATTACATTGACGGCGCCGGGTATCGCTTCGATGCGACCTACTGTCGCGACCAAGCCAGGATAATTTTGGGCGGTGCGCTCGACGGCGACGATCCACTCCGCCGCAGCGGCGATGGCGTCATGACGAAGATGCATGGGAGTCGTGCCGGCGTGATTCGCGCGGCCAAGGAAGACCAATTCCGAGCGCGTTTGAGCGGCGATGGCTTCCACCGCGGCAAGCGGGCGGCCGAGCGATTCGAGCACGGGGCCTTGCTCGACGTGAAATTCCAGGTAGGCGAGTGTATCTTCGCTCACCACAGCACGCGGAATCTCCGAAGGATGCAAGCCGAAGCCTTCGATGGCCGCGCGAACAGAGATTCCGTTGACATCCTTGCAACCGAGAAGATCCTCATCAAGCCTGCCGACTAACGCGCGGCTGCCGATGAAGGGAACGCCGAAGCGGACTCCTTCTTCTTCTGAAAAACCAAGGACTTCGATGGCGAAAGGAAGGCGGCGTTTTTCGAGGGATTCGAGAATCGCGACCGCGAGAACAACTCCGAGAACGCCATCGTAAGCGCCGGCATTGGGGACTGTATCGAGATGCGAGCCGATGAGCAAATGCGGCGCCGTGGGTTGCGCTGCAGGATAGAGGCCGCGCAAATTTCCCGCCGCATCTACGGTGACTTCGGCTCCGGCGGCTTGGAGCCATTTGGAGATATGCTCGTGACAATCACGCATGGGAGAAGAGAGAAACGTGCGGAGCGTGGCGTGCGCCTCCTCGGAAAAGGAAGCCAGCAATTTGCAGCGAGCTATGATTTCCTCGGCACGGATTCTTGTGTGTAAAGTGGCTGGCACGGAGATTCAACCTTGCCGCTTGAGGCGCGCTTCTATAGTGCCGTGAGGCTCGTCGACGGGCACGAAGATTTCGTTGGGGTTGTCTTGGCCGAAGCGCGCGAGGTCCACCAGAAGACAGTGTTTGTTCGGCATGGCCAATTCGATGTCTTCCATTTCCGGAACCTGAGAAAGCGCGGCTTCACCCATGGCGTAAAGAGTATGTTGAACGGATTTGCTGGTGTGCGACGCGAAAACGCTCAACAAGATTTCGCGGATCTTGTTTCGCAGGGAGACAAAAGGAACGTCGGGCGAGGAATATCTCCATCGTGTATGGACGGAAGTACCAAGCAGGCGGTCCGTCGATTCGGGCAGAGTGGTTAATGAATCCTTGAGGAAGCCTGCAAATTCGGAATCCGCAGTTTTCATGATGACTAGATTTTCGAGACCGGAGCTTACGGTGGGCGCGTTGTCACGGGTTGCGGCAATTTCCGACGTCTGACATTCGGCGCTCGATTGCACGAAGGTGGTGGGGTGAGGCTTTCCGCCGGTATGGAGATGTTCCCAGTTTTTCTCCGACAGGGTGATTCGCGCGGCGGAGACTTGAGCGTTGCGGCGCAGAAAAAAGGCGGCTAGTTCCTTGCCGAATTCCTCTATGGACTCGGTCGAGGAATTTTTGGCGAGTGAATAGACGGTGTTTTTCATGGTGTCCGTGGGGAGAATTTTGCTGTTGTCACCGGCGACGAAGCAGGACGCAAAATCTCCTTGAAGGAGAATGTCGATCATCCATTCGCGAAAATCGTGATGGTCCGGATGGCGCTTCACCTTTACGAGGCGGACGCGCGATTTGCCGTAGCTGTTTTCGGCGAGCGCAATCATGGGATCAGCTTCCCCGGTACGTCGTATAACCGTGCGGGCTCAAGAGCAAGGGAATGTGAAAATGCGACTCGCCGTCATGGACTTGAAACGTAATTTCGACGACGGGATAAAGGCCTTCGACGTTTTGCGCGTGATGATAGGTGGCCGTGTCAAAAGTCAGACGATAAAGCCCGGCGCGAAGGGCTTCGCCCTCGGGCAGCAATTGAGCGCAGCGGCCTTCCTCATCGGTGCGAAAAGAAGTAAGCACACGCCATTCGCCTGCGAGCTCGCGCCGTTCGAGGCGCACCGGGACTTCCTCGGCAGGCTTTCCTTGCGCGGTGTCGAGCACGTGCGTTGAAATGCGATTCATGAAGAGAGCCATTTCTTGAGCCGAAGGCGCGCGATCTGCCTTTGCTGTTCCGCTGCTTCGAGAAGTTCCGTGGTATCGTCATTTTGCAGGCGACGCTGAAGAATTGCCAGAATTTCCGGCGCCGATTTTCCCGTGGCGCAAACAATAAAGATGCGGTGGAAGCGCTGTTCGTAGGCCCGATTCCCTTCGACAAGAGCAGCTTTGAGATCCTCGGCCGCGGATGCCACCTTTTGCTGTTCTTCGCCCGACCAGGAGGCAGATTGCGGCGCGCTGGAGGCCGAAGCGCGGGATTCACCGATGCGGGGATGGCTGCGAAAAGCTTCGAGCCAATCGGATTCGGCGAGACTGTTCCAGACTTGATCGGAAGCTGACAACAAGGCTGCTTCGTCAAAGAGCGGTCTTCGAGCCGCCATTGCGGCGGCCCATTTTGGGGAGCCGCAACAGGGCAAGATGGCTTCCGCTGCTTTTTCTGAGGGCAGAGTGTTCCATCGTGCGAGGAAATCGTTTCCGTTTTCGCTCCGCACTCTCTGGGTGATGAGTTGCCCGAGAAATTCCGCAACCAAATTCCCTGCCACAGCCGCGCGATAGCGGGCCGTGGAACGAATGTCGTCAATCGGCCGGACTTCGGCAGCTGCCGTCGTTTTCGCGGATTGAATCAGGTGAGAATCGATCCGTTTTCCCTGAATGACTCGTTCTGTCCTGATCAAGCGAAGGGGGACAGGCGCGATGCTTCCCATCGCGAGACGAATATCCTCGACTTGGCCATTAGAGAGGCGTCCCAACGCCGCGAGACACACCTTTGCTATGGCTTGCGCATTGCGAGCGCCTACTTTGCGCGCCTCAGCAAAGTAACTTGAAAACTGTTTCTTGAGGCAGACAGCGCGAATTAGCTCGTCGGGGGCGAGTTGCGTCTTGCGGTATCCGAGGTGGAAGTTCGCGTAGGGTACACGGCGCTCGCCACGCGTGGCGGAAACGAGAAGGAGTTCCGCGTCGTAGACGAGGAGAGCTGGAAGCGAATCGGCGGCTGGCGACGCGTTAACGATATTGCCGCCTAAGGTGCCGCGATTTTGGTTGGCGATTCCGCCGGTCCAGCTTGCCGCGCTGGACAACAGGGAGAATTCGCGATTAATCAACTCGCTTTCGCGCAGATCGGTGTACGTACAGCCAGCGCCGATCTGAATTTCGTCCGGGAGAACTTCGATGCGGCGCAACTCGGGAAGATTCCAAATGCTGACAAGTTTGCGAGCGGGGAGTTTTCCAGCGGCATACTGGACCATGGCGTCGGTACCGCCAGCGATCGGGAGCCATGCGCCGGGACTTTCAGCGAGGAGCGACAGCACTGCAGGCAGAGAGCGAGGAGCGACGAGTTCATAATCGGCGGGATTGGCCCTCACGAGGCGGCTCCCCTAGATGCGGCGTCGACGACGGCATCGATGATTTGCATATAGCCGGTGCAACGGCAGAGATTGCCGGACAGACCTTCGCGGATTTCATCGAGAGTGGGTGTGGGTTTTTTGCTTAACAGATGATACGCGGCGAGGATCATTCCGGGAGTGCAGATGCCACACTGCGCGCCGCCACAATCGAGGAAAGTTTGCTGCAGGATTTGAAGACGGTCGCCCGGGGCCAAGCCTTCGATAGTGACGATAATTGCGCCGTTTGCCTGAAGCGCGGGAATGAGGCAGCTATTGACCAGAGTCCCATCGATCAGAACAGAACATGAGCCGCATTCGCCTTCGCCGCAGCCTTCTTTTGTTCCAGTCAGAGCAAGCTCGTGGCGCAGGACATCCAGGAGACGCTCCATCGGATAGACGCAGACAGTTTGCAGCTTTCCGTTCGCCGTAAAGGAGATTTCGGATTTGGCGCAAGTCGGATGGGATTCGCTCATCCAGGCCCTCGTGCGGACGAGGTGACAGTCTCAATAGTTGGGCTTTTGGAGAGTGCGGCGAAGATATCCTCTGGAAGCAAAGGGATGGAATTGAAAGGAAGATGCAGCGCATCTTCGATGGCATTGACGATGGCTGGCGCGGGGCCGTCCATGGGGAGTTCGCCGATTCCCTTAGCGCCATAGGCGCCGTGAACGTTGCCGAGTTCTTCAAAATAAACGCGAATGGGAGGAAGATCGGAGGCAGTGGGCATGATGTAGTTGGTCATCTGGCCGTTTTGTATGCGGCCCTGATGCCAGACGACTTTTTCATACAAGGCGAAACCAATAGCTTGCGCGACGCCGCCGATGATTTGTCCTTTGGCGAGAACTGGGTGAAGTACTTTTCCGATTTCCTGGAGCGCGACGAAATCATCGACGGAGACGCTGTACGTGGATAAATCGACGGCAACTTCGGCGACGTAAACGGCCCAAGCAAATGCGGCATAGGCGGAGCCGCGATATTTTTCGTCGTCCCAGAAGATGCCCTCGGGCTGTTCGTATTGGGTGAGGCTGCGGAATTTGCCATGCTCGGCGACGTAAGCGCGGCAGGCAGCGCAAAATTCTTCGGGCGAGTACGGCCCGTGGAGCTTGCCGGAAGCGGTCAAGGTGTTCTTGATTCCTTGCGCGGCGGATTGGACGAGTTTTCCCACGACCATGACGGTGCGCGAGGCTACCGTGGGACCGCTGTTGGGGACTTCGTGAGTATCGGGCTGGGCGATAGAGACGTCTTCGTAGCGGAGGCCGAGCGCTTCGGCGGCGATTTGGCAGAGGGCGGTGTTGGTGCCTTGGCCAAATTCGGTGCTGGAGACGAGAACGCGGACGGTGCCATCGGCGCAGGCTTCAAGGCCGACGATGGAGCCAAGAAAACGTTCGCCAGAGCCGGTGAAACCAGCGCCGTGGAGAAAGGCGGCGATGCCAATCCCCTTTTTGATGTTTGCGTGCTGATTGTCTTGCGCGAAGGTTTCTTTTTTGTGGTGATAGGCGGAGAGGTCGAGAGCGCGGTCGAGAAGTTTGGGAAGATCGATGGGCTCGTTGATGGTCTGTCCGGTGGTTGTTGTTTGGCCGGGTTGGAGAAAATTGCGGCGGCGAATCTCGGCGGGAGAACTGCCGACGACTTGAGCGATGCGGTCCATGTGGCGCTCGAGGGCAAAGAGAGATTGCGGAGCGCCGAATCCGCGGAAAGCGCCGTGCGGAGGCGCGTCGGTGGCAACGGCTTTGGCGCGGATGCAGACGCTGGGCCAATAATAAGGACCGCCGGCGTGAATGACGCCGCGTGAGAGGACGACGGGGGAGAGAGTTTTGTAGGCGCCGCCGTCAATGGTGAAATCGATTTCGCCAGCGAGAATTTTGCCGTCTTGGGCGACGGCCACGCGGACGCGGGTGCGCGAAGGGTGGCGCTTGGTGGTGGCGGCCATGTCTTCCGTGCGGTCGTAAATAATTTTGACGGGTTTGCCGGATTTTCTGGCGAGGAGCGCGGCGTGAGCGGCGATCATCGAAGGGTATTCTTCCTTGCCGCCAAAAGCGCCGCCGGTTTCCATTTGCACGACACGAACTTGATCCGCGGGAAGATCGAAAAGTTTCATGAGGGCTTTGTGGATGTAGTAGGGACACTGGAGCGAGCCCCAGACGGTGAGGCCTTGGCGCGGATCGAAAGCGGCAATCATGCCGTTGTTTTCGATGTAGAGCTGTTCTTGCGCGCCGGTGGTGTATTCGGCTTCGACAATGTGGGCCGCGTTTTGGAAAGCGGCGTCGACGTCGCCTTTTTCGATGAGGTAGGTTTTGAAAATGTTGTCGGCGCCCCAGATGATTTGGGAGAGACATTCGCTTTCTTCGATGGTGAAGATCGCGGGGAGCGGATCGTATTCGATCGAGACGGCTTCTACGGCTTGGGGAAGAAGATGGCGGTCGGGGTGAGCAAGGAGAAGAATGGGTTCTTCGGGATGATTGACGAGGGCGTTGGCGAGGCAGGGTTGATCGTCTTCGATTAGGGCGATGCAATTTTTCCCGGGTATGTCGGCGGCGGTGACGATGACGTATTCGTTCCAATCGATGCCGGGGCCGAAGATGATGTTTTTTATTTTGCCCCGAGGGATTTGGCTGCGAACCGTGGCGCCGTAGAGCATGTTGGGCAAAGTCATGTCGTCAACGTAGCGGGCTTCGCCGGTGACTTTTGCACGGCCTTCCATGCGAGGAACGGAGACGCCGACGATGGGGGCGTTTTTCATATAAAACAAGCGATCATCCGCATTTTTGCAGGGGCTGGCCTGCTGGGAATAGTGTATGACAGACAAAACGAAAGCGCAGTGTGGGAGACTTCATTGGAGGAGGCACTCCTTGCCGATGGGACTGCCGGGAAATTCGTTGTCTTGGAATACTGGTTCGCCGCGGAGATAGGTGGCTTGCACGACGCCGCGGAGTTTTTCTCCAAGGTAGGGAGAAAACGGATGGCGGAAATGCAAATGATTTTGGGTGACGGTGAATTCGCTCTCAGGATCGAAGACGACGAAATCGGCGTCGTATCCGGCAGCGATGCGGCCCTTGCGTTTGTGGCAGCCGGCGAGATTTGCGGGAGCTTCGGCCATCCAGCGAGCGATGTCGTTGAGAGAAAAGCCGCGGTTGATGGCTTCGGTGTACATCACGGGGAGCGCGATCGAGAGGCTGGAGATGCCGCCCCAAGCGCTGCGGAAATCGCCATCGGCGAGGCGTTTCATTTGCGGCGGGCAGGGAGAATGATCGGTGGCGACGAGGTCGATAGTTCCGTCGCGGAGGGCTTGCCATAGTTGCTCACGATTTTCGCTGCTGCGAATTGGCGGGGCGCATTTGAAGAGAGTGGCTTTTTGGGGGATGGTTTCCGCGGCGAAATGCAGATAGTGGGGGCAGGTCTCGACGGTGACAGGGAGACCTTCGGAGCGGGCGGCGCGCAGATCGGGGAGGGCCTGGCTGGCTGAGAGATGGACGATATGGAGACGGAATTTGAATTCGCGACAGAGAGAGAGCAGGAGACGAATCGCGGAGAGCTCGGCTTCTTGCGGGCGGGATTGGAGATAGGTTTGGTGGAGAGACCAATCGGCACCGGATAATTTTTGCGTGGCGGAATCGATGGGGCCGGGAAGTTCGGCGTGGACGAGCAGCGGGAGGCCCGTGCGGAAGAGATGCGGAAGAGCGGCGCGAAGCTGCTCTTCGGTGACCATGGTGAAACCGTCGATGCCGGGGTGAACAAGAAAACATTTGAAGCCGGGGACGCCCGCGTGGGCGAGGAGCTCGATGTCGTGCTGATTATCAGCGACGACGCCGCCCCACGCGAGCCAATCGACGCGGGTGCGCCCTTGCGCGGCTTCGCGTTTGGCGTGGAGCGCGGAAACATTCGTGGTGGCGGGCAGACAATTGAGAGGCATGTCGACGAGAAGCGTGTAACCTCCCGCGGCAGCGGCGCGCGTGGCGGTTTCGAACCCTTCCCAATCGGCGCGGCCGGGATCGTTGATGTGAACGTGAGAATCGACGAGGCCGGGGAGAATGACGGCGTCGCCAAAATTGTGAGATTCGGCGTGGCGCGGGATTTGATCCGGAGCAACGACGTCATGGATGCGACCGTCTTCTTCGACTAGCAAAGCGGCAGGACGGACGCCAGCGGGCGTCACTACACGGCTTGAAAGAAAGGTGCGCAGAGTCATTGTTGTTGCTGGGTCCGTGGAAATCTCGTGCTAATTAAAATTGAGCGTAGACTCATATCTTCAGGTTTTCAAGCCAGCAAAATCGATAATTCGGCGCGAAAAAACTGCTGACGGTCTGCGCGGCGGGCATATACTTGCGCGTGACCAGGGCTGTTGGCGAGGTTTCTTGGGACGAAGACAGGTCACGTTAACGGCTGCATTGCGACGAGCTCACGGATACCCGGCGAACAAGCAGGCACGAACTGCGTCGAGGAGACACAAACAGAAGGATCGGCGGCTCTGAGAGATGAAGAATGCGTTCATGGCGCGGGCGATTGAGCTTTCGATCGAATCGGTGAAATCGGGGCGCGGAGGGCCGTTTGGGGCGGTGATCGTGAGAGACGGGACGATTGTGGCCGAGGGCGTAAATCGGGTCACTTCGATGAACGATCCAACGGCGCACGCGGAGATATTGGCGATACGGCAGGCATGCGAAAAGCTTGGCGTGTTCGAACTGAGGGATTGCGAGCTGTACACTTCGTGCGAGCCGTGCCCGATGTGCTTGGGCGCGATTTATTGGGCGCGGCTGGCGCGGATTTATTTCGCGAATACGGCGGAGGATGCGGCGAAGATCGGATTTGACGACTCGTTCATCTACGGCGAGCTAAGAGAGCCGCTTTCGCGGCGTCGGATACCCACGATTCAAATGATGCGCGAGGAAGCACTGGCGGGGTTTCGGGCGTGGGTTGAGAAGCCCGACAAGATTCCTTATTGAAAACTCCAGATCGGCACAATTGAGATCATTGGGCGGCGATGGCGCGGCAGGCAGAAAAGCTTGCACATTTCCTATGGTTATAGTAGATTCGCACACAGCTATAGTAGAGGACACATGGCGAAACCTAAATTGACGAAGCTGGAGCTGCAGATCATGGAGGCGTTGTGGACGCGGGGCACGGCTTCCATCCGTGAGATTCAGGAAACTTTTCCTGAAAAAAAGAGGCCTGCTTACACAACCATTCAGACAACCGTCTATAGGCTGGAAGGGAAAAAGGCCGTGCGGAGGGTTAGGAAGATCGGCAACTTTCATGTATTCGAAGCGGGGATTTCCCGGGATGCGGCGCAGCGGAGGCTCATTGACGAGCTGCTGGCGTTGTTTGGCGGGCGGACGCAGCCGGTGATGGCGCACTTGATTGAGTCGCGGAAACTCACGCTGGACGACGTGAAGGACGCCGAGAAGATTTTGCGGAGACTTGAGAGAAAGGACAAATCTCAATGATTCCAGACTATTTGTCCACGACGTGGACGGCCATTGGAGCGGCGGTGGGCAATCATTTGTGGCAATCGACGCTCTTTGCGATTGCGGCAGGATTATTGACATTGATTTTGCGCAAGAACCGTGCGCGGGCGCGCTATTGGGTTTGGCTGGCGGCGTCGATGAAATTCCTAATTCCCTTTTCGCTGCTGGTTGGCATAGGAAGCCATTTGGCGTGGTCAAGCGGCCAAGCAGAAACAACAACAGGCGGATTGTTTTTTGCGATGGAGCAGGCTAGCCAGCCGTTTTCGGAGCCTGCGATGCCGGTAATGTCCCGGAGCGCTGCGCCGATTGTCACTGCGACCTCGAATCATTTCATTCCGGAGCTTCTTGCGGCGGCGTGGGTGTGCGGATTTCTGATCGTGATGGGCGTGTGGTGCGTGGGCTGGCGGCGGATTGCGGCGGTTGTGCGTGAAGCGGCGAGATTGACGGAGGGACGCGAAGTGGAGGCGCTTCGCCGCGTGGCGCGCATGGGAGGAATGCAGGGGCGGATCGAAATGCGTTTGTCTCGGACCCCCTCGGAACCGGGGATTTTCGGCGTTGCGTGGCCTGTTTTGTTGTGGCCCGAGGGAATCTCCGAACGATTTGATAATGCGCACCTGGAAGCCATTCTCGCGCACGAACTGTGGCACGTGCGCCGGCGAGACAATCTGGCGGCTGGGATGCACATGGGGGTGGAAGCCATCTTTTGGTTCCATCCGATGGTTTGGTGGATGGGAGCGCGGCTGGTGGAGGAGCGCGAACGTGCGTGCGACGAAGCGGTCTTGGAGATGGGCAGTGCGCCGCAGGTTTATGCTGAGAGCATTTTGAAGACCTGCGAGTTCTGTGTGAGTTCTCGGCTGGCTTGTGTGTCTGGAGTTACGGGCGCGGGCCTGAAGAAACGGATAGTTCGAGTGATGACGGAGGGTGTTGCGAAGCGGCTAAATTTTGGCAGGAGGTTATTGCTCGGCGCGGCCGGGTTGCTGGCCGTTGCCGCACCAGTCGTATTTGGAGCGCTACACGCGAGACAAGGTGCAGCGGATACGCAGGCGCAAGACTCAACCGGTCCGGCGCCGACGTATGAAGTCGCTTCGATCAAGCCAAACAAATCCGGCTTAAACATGGTTCGGATGATGTTCACTCCCGATGGGCTCAACTCAAACGGCGCGACGCTGGATATGCTCATCAAATCCGCTTACGGAATCGAAGACAATCAGATTTCGGGAGAACCGAGCTGGATCAAGTCTAACAAATACGATATCGAGGCAAAGATGGACGGCGCCGAAGCTCAAGCGTTGGGCAAGCTTAGCCGTGATGAGCAAAGGCCTGTGCGGGAGAAGATGCTACAGGCGCTCTTGGCTGACCGCTTCAAACTCGTAATTCATCGCGAAACCAAAGAGCTTCCGGTTTATGCGCTGGTCGTGGCGAAAAACGGCCCGAAGCTCCACGAGTCAAAACCGGGTGATACCTACTCCGCCGGCATGAAAGGCATTGACGGACGGCCCGCAGGAGCGGGCATGATGATGATGCGCGGAAACGGAGGGCCGCTAACTGGTCAAGGAATTCCAATCGCCAACCTCGCGCATGTCCTATCGATGCAACTGGGACGCACCGTGATTGATAAGACCGGGCTGACGGGCAAGTATGATTTCACACTGCAGTGGACGCCGGATGAAAGCCAAGGTCCAGTGATGGGCGGGCCCGGCCCCGGAGGAGGCGGTCAAGGACCTGGCGGCGCGCCACCGCCAGATAGTAACGGGCCATCGATCTTCACGGCCATTCAAGAGCAGCTTGGGCTGAAGCTTGAATCGGAAAAGGGGCCGGTGGAGATTATCGTCATCGACCACGTCGAAAAACCTTCGGAAAATTAGCGGCTGGTGGGCTATTCAATGTCATGGCGGCAGATTGGAAGCTACCTCCGTCTTTTGTGCGTGGTTGCGTGGCTGGCGGCTGCGAGCGTGGCGGCAGCTTCGGAATATCACGGGCGGGTTACGTTCGGAGGGTTGCCGGTTCCAGGGGCGACGGTAACAGCCACTCAGGGCGGCAAAGCGTTTACCACCATTACAGATACGCAAGGCATCTTTTCTTTTTCCGACTTGACCGACGGAACATGGACGATTGAAGTCGCGATGACAGGCTTCGCTGCGGTCAAGCAGGATGTGGTGGTGGCGCCGAATGGGCCTGTGGCGAAATGGGAATTGAAGATGCTGCCGTTGGAGCAAATGAAGGCTGAGGTCAAGACGGAGACCAAGGCACAGACTGAAGCAGTTCCTTCCAGCGGCGTAGAAGCTCCCGAAAACAAAAAAGAACAAACGGCAGCGCAAGAAAATATTGCTCCGGGGGCCAAGGCATCCTCGGAGGAGGCCAACCAACTGTCGAACGACGGGCTGCTCATCAACGGCAGTCAAAATAATGGAGCGGCTTCGCCGTTCGGGCAAATTGCGGCATTCGGCAACAATCGGAATGGAGGGAACGGACTGTATACGGGCGGAGTTGGCCTGATTTGGGACAACTCGGCGTTGGATGCGCGGCCGTTCTCTTTGAGCGGACTGAACACGCCAAAGGCCGCCTATAACCGAGTGACGGGAGTGGCGACACTCGGCGGGCCATTCAGGATTCCGCATTTATTGCACAATGGACCTTATTGTTTTGTGGGATATCAATGGACGCGAGACCGCGACGCAACGACGGACTCCGCGCTGGTGCCGGATTTGGCAGAGCGCCAGGGAAATTTTTCGCAGGCAGTGAACGCGCTTGGACAAGCCGTGCAGATCTTTGACCCGACCACGGGATTGCCGTTCCAGAACAACATAATTCCACCAATGCGAATCAGCACGCAGGCGAAGGCTTTGTTGAACCTCTATCCCATGCCAAACATTTCCGGGAACTCGCGCTACAACTATCAAGTTCCCCTGATCAGCGATACGCATCAGGATGCTTTGCAGTCGCGATTCGACAAGACCATCAATCCCAAGAATCAGATTTACGGTGATTTCGCTTTTCTGAGCACGCGGACCGGCAACCCTAACCTCTTTGGCTTTCTCGATACCACGGACCTGCTAGGGGTCAACACAGGAGCCCATTGGGCGCACCGCCTCAACCAGCGGTTATTTATCCCGCATTTCCTTTTTGATTCATAATTCTGAAACCTCGGAGCGTGATAATCGTCAATGTTTATGAGGGTGCGAACGTGGTGAAGACGCCCCGGAGGTATGAACCCAATGGGTGAGAACCAAA
>JBARJI010000041.1:0-84865 GCA_049800195.1 Candidatus Acidiferrum sp. | reverse complement strand
GCCGTGGCCGCCTCCGCCTTCACGACGCGGCGGACCACTGTGAGACTGTGCTTGTTTCTGTTCCTCTGCCATGCCTTCCTGCCTTTCTCTCTAAGAACCGAAAAACGAAACTCGAAATTCAAAAACGAAAGCCGAAACTCGAGACCCGAAAGACGAAAAATCAACTGGCCGCGGCTTGTTCGGGAGCCGGGGCCGGAACCGGAGCGGGGGCGGGCGCAGGAGCGGTACGGCGGGGACGCCGCGCGGCGCGCTGCTCGCGCTTTCCACCGAGCTTCTTCTGGCGCTTCAAATCTTCGTCGAGGCGCACGGTCAAATACTTGATGACCACGTCCTGCACGCGGAGACGGCGCTCGAGTTCGGCGATCAGTTCGGGATGATTGGTGCGAATCTGCTGATAGACGTAAATGCCCTCGCGGTGCTTGGCTACGCGATAGGCGAGCTTGCGTGTGCCCCAGTGCTCGGTTTTCTCGATCTTGCCGCCTTTTTCGGCGCAAGTGTGCTCGATGCCGGCGAGAACTTTCTTGATTTCGTCTTCCGGCGTGGCCGGACGCGCGATAAAAATCAGATCGTACAAACGCTCTTCCATGATGACCTCTTTCCTTTGCTGCAATTCGCTTCGAGCCCTGAAAACCCCGCGGTCTAAAGACCGCGGCTACAGGCTCGCGAAAATCGTTCTTTACTTGCCAGGCTCGCCCGCTTCCGGTTCTGGTGGTTTTCGCCGGTTGAACTTGTTCATGGCCGCGTCGACTCCCTTTTCGAGAATCATTTCGACAGCGGCGCCGGCTTCGCCAACCATTTCCGCGGCTACTTCGAGCTCCGCCCTTTTCATTGGCCGTAGCACGAATTCCTTGCGGCTGCTTAGCGGATGATCCGGCCCGCAACCCAGGCGAAGACGCCAGAAATCCTGCGTGCCGACGGAGCTGATGACCGAGTTCGCTCCGTTGTGGCTGCCGCCGCTGCCTTTGCGGTCTATACGAATCGTTCCAAAAGGCAGCTGAACTTCATCCCACATCACCAACAAATCGGCCGGGCTCAGCTCGTACTTTTCGAGCAGCTCTCGCACCGAGATGCCGCTGAGATTCATGTACGTTTGCGGCTTCGCTAAAAGCACATTTTCTCCGGCGAGCTTGCCCCGGCCTACGAGCGCTTTGCCTTCGGGACGCTCGACGCGAATCGAACCGCGATTCGCAAGTTCATCGACGGCCATAAAACCGAGGTTATGCGGCGTCCATTGGTACTCCGGATCAGGATTCCCAAGACCGACGATGAGCCGCATAGGCCTCTGTTGGGCGGCAGGCTTGCCGCCAGCCGCCGCGTTCCGCAAACTGCCGCATTACTTCTTCTTCTCGCCCTTTTCGGCCTTTTCCGGCTTGGCTTCGGCTGCGGCGCCTTCTTCGCCTTCGACTTCTTTCTTGCCCTTCTTGATGACTTCGGGCTCGGCGGGCGTTGCCGCTTCCGTGGCCGCGACTTCGGCCGGCTTCTCTTCTTCGACCTTGAGAGCGACGACGTGGGCCAGGACGCGCTCGAGATCAGTGATGAGCTTCATCTTCGCGGTATCAATCGGCAAATCTTTAGCGCGAAGCTGTTGGTTGAGCATCAGACCAGCAACGTCCACCTTAAATTCGGTGGGAATTTCGGCGGGCAAGCATTCGATTTCGACTTCGCGGGTGACAACTTCGAAGACGCCGCCCTGCTGCTTTACGCCGGCTGGCTCGCCGAAGGTGTGGACTGGGACTTTGACGCGCATGCGAACATCCATGGCCACGCGGAGAAGATCGACGTGGAGCAACTTGCCGCTGAGCGGATCGACTTGCCAATCTTTTAATATGGCGGGCTCGTGCTTGCCGGCCAAGTCCACTTGAAAGAGGGTGTTGTGGCCGCTGGGGGAACGGAGAATCGCACCGACCTGCTTAGCATTGAGCGCGAGAGTAATGGCATCGCCTTTGCCGCCATACAAAACGGCAGGAACCTGGCCGGTTTGACGCAGGCGACGAGCCTCGTTCTTGCCCCGATCGGAGCGGGGCGCCCCTTCAACTACGATTTGAGTCTGAGCCATGCTTTCTTTCCTTCCATAAAATCTCGTGAAACCAAGACGTTAAACTCAGCTGCGTTCTTCATTTTCAGCACTTCTTCTAATTCGCACAAAGCGAGAGACTAAAGTCTGTCCCACAAAGCTAAATGAACAGCTCGCTGATGGACGTCTCCTCGTGAATTGAACGGATGCCGCGGGCGAGCAGGCTCGCGACGCTCAAAATCTTGATTTTGCCCATGCCCTTGGCGGCTTCGCCGAGAGGGACGGAATCCGTGGCCACAACCTCGGTGATGCACGAATTTTTGATGCGCTCGATAGCCGGGCCGGAAAGTACGGCGTGTGTGCAAGCGGCAAAAACCTGCGTGGCACCCTCACGCATCAACGCTTCGGCCGTTTTTACGAGAGTTCCCGCGGTGTCGATAATGTCGTCGACGATCAGGGTGCTGCGACCGCGAACGTCTCCGATCAAGTTCATCACTTCGCTGACATCCACATCAACGCGGCGCTTATCCACGATGGCCAGCGGGGCGTCGAGCTTCTTCGCAAAGAACCGGGCGCGCTCGACGCCGCCTGCGTCCGGCGAAACGACCGTCAGATTCGGCAGGTCTAATTGCCGAAAATGTTCGACGAGCACAGGCGAGCCGTACAAATGATCGACCGGAACGTCGAAGTAACCTTGGATCTGCGGCGCATGCAGGTCCAGCGTCAAAGCGCGGCTTGCGCCGGCGGTTTCGAGCAGGTCGGCCACGAGCTTTGCTGATATCGGAACGCGCGGCTTGTCTTTGCGGTCCTGCCTGGCGTAGCAGTAGTACGGCAAAACCGCCGTGATGCGCCAAGCGGATGCGCGCTTAAAGGCGTCAATCATGAGCAACAGCTCGAGCAAATGGCAATCCACCGGATTGCAACAAGGCTGGACCACGAAAACATCGGCGCCGCGCACGTTTTCGAGAATCTGAAAATAAATCTCGCCGTCGCTGAAGCGCCCCAGACTGGCCTTGCCCAGAGGCACTTCCAAATGCTGGCAGATACTCTCCGCCAACGGAAGGTTCGCGGTCCCCGAGAAAATTTTGAACCGGTCATCGTTCACGAAGTTCGCGCTCCATCCACTCTAATTTTGGGCTGGCACACTTCCTCGCCCGCATTAGCTTTCAGATACCAACTATTCGGTGCTTTGGAGGCGCTGCGGATCAACCGAGAGAAAACGAAAGACACAAAAATCGACTTTAATGAGTGCCCTTCATTTTACGAACGTACCTGTCGCGCGAGAGTGTCTCGCAAACAAAGGTCTGATCGTCCGGAAACCCAACAGCGGCTCGGCGCGCCATCGCTGGGCTCGGGAAAACTCCAAACACCGCCGAACCGCTACCCGCCAGCGAGGCTTCCGCAGCTCCTTTTTGAAGCAAGACCCGCTTGATTTGATCGAGGCGGGGGTGACGCCGGAAAACCGGCTTCTCGAAATCGTTCGAGAGGCTGCCTTCCTGCGCGCTCCAACACAGAGCACAGAACTCCCAAAGTGTATGATTTGCGGCCCCTTTTGTCAATGTCAGGGGACGCGCCTTGAGCCAGCGGTAGGCGTCAGGAGTAGGAACGTGAATTTCTCGAGGCGAAACGATGAGGACAGCGAGTCTTGGAATATCCGGGAGAGGGTAGATTTCGTTTCCACGGCTGACGCCGAGCGCGCGGCCTCCACAAAGGAAAAAAGGCACATCGGCTCCGAGCGACGAGGCCAGTTCGAGGAGCCGAGGCAGCGGCAGCTTGCGGCCCGTCAAGCGCAGAAAACCGAGCAGAGCGGCGGCAGCGTCGCTGGAACCGCCTCCCAAGCCTCGACCAGCCGGAATTGTCTTTCTGAGTTTGATTTCGACACCGGAACGAATCTTGAACTCATGGCGGAGGGCATGCACGGCACGGTAGACGAGATTTTTCTGAAAAGGCTCGTGGGAGAGAGCGGGATTTCCCTGGATCGTCAACGAAATGCCCGGTTGCCGGGAAGTCCGCAGGCGCAGCTCGTCATGAAGCGAAATGCTCTGGAAAACAGTGCGCAACTCGTGATAACCATCGGAGCGTTTCCCGAGGATTTCCAGGCGCAAATTGATTTTGGCAAACGCGGGGATGCGAACTTCGCGCATGAGGCTTATTGCGGTTTCGCGTCGTCCGGCGAGGTTTTTTGCGCCACGCGGTGTTTTACCTGGAAAAGTTTCTTTTCCACCTCGGCCATCTTGTCGACTTCCACATCGGCGGGGAGCGCGTGATGCCATTCTTCCAGCGACTTTTCCCACTGCGTAGCTGCAAGATCCATGCGGCCGGACTTGGCGTAGACATCGCCGAGGTGCGAGCGAATCGTGGCATCGTGAGCTTCAAACTCAACCGCTTTTTGCAGCGTGGCCTCGGCATCCGCCAGTTTGTTCTCCCGGAAGTAAATCCACCCAAGGCTGTCGAGATACGCACCGCTATTGGGCTCTTCTTTCAGGGCGCGCTGGACGAGCGACTGCGCTTCATCGAGCCGTATGCCCAAGTCGCCGAGCATATAGCCGTAATAGTTTAGGACGGCCGCATCGTGCGGATTCACGGCCAGCGCCTTTTTGAATTCTGCTTCGGCACGATCGTAAAACTTCTGCCGCTCATAGATGGCCCCGAGCATAAACCAAGTCATCTCGTTATCGCGGGGCGGCCCGGGGATGGCTTCCGCGGTCAGCGCGGCCTCTTCGGCTTCCTTGTAGCGGTGTCCACGCTCGTAGACCTGGGCAATGTTGAGATAGTCGTCTCGATCTGCCGGGGTTTTCGTGAGCTGCGCCCGAAGGACTTTAACGGCTTCGTCAATCTGGCCATTCTCTCCAAGCAGGAGGGCGTTGGAGGCGAGAATTTCGGGGTCGCTGGGGTATTTTGCCACCGCTTCCTTGCCCGCTGCTAGAGCCTTCGGCAAATCCTTCGCGGCGCGGTACGTATCCATGATCAGGATGCGGGAGCGGCGATCCTCGTCGGCCCCAAGGCTGGCCAGTTCCGAGTAAGTGTTGATTGCGGCCGAAAAATTCTCCGTGTCGCGGTAAAGCTGGCCCAGTTGCTGGTACAGAATGGCGAGCGAACGACGGCGGGTGGGCTGCACCGCGGATCCCGACTTCAGGCCGGTTACGGCATCCGAGAGGACGCGAATCGCGTCTTCGTAGCGTCCTTGCGCCTCGTACAACATGGCCTCGTTGTACATGACCTCGGGGCTGCCCGGTTCGTATTGGCGGGCTTTCAAAAGGCTCTGTTCCGCAAGGTCCAGTTTGTTCAACTGACGGTAAATCTGACCCAGCCGCAAATACACGTCGGCATCATCGGGCATTAAATCGGCGACTTTCTGATAAACAACGAGCGCATCCGAATATTTTTCTTCAGCGAGCAAGGTCTGGCCCAAGCCGCGCAAATGGCTCAGTTCGGAGGGGTCCAGATCCGCGGCCTTGCGATAAGCTTCTTCCGCCTTCGCGAGCTCGTGCGACTGCGTGTAGGCATCGCCGAGTAGATCGAGCAGCGTCGGGGAACTCGTGCGGCCGGTGATTTCTTCAAGAAGCGAGACAGCCTCGGCGGACTTGCCTTCGTCCATGAGAAGCTGCGTAAGCTGTTCGACAGCGGCTTCGTTGTCAGGGTCCGTTTTCAGCAGGCTGCGCAGGACTTCTTCGGCCTGATCGTGCTCGTTGCGCAAGCGGTACAGCCGGGCGAGCCAGAGCGCGGACTCCGTATCCGTCGGATCGAGACGGAATACTTCCTTGTACTGTTCGATGGCGCGGTCCGCCATGTCCGACTGCTCGCTCGAGGTCAGATCACCCAGGCTGCGCAGATAGATACGCCCAAGAAGCCGCCGCGTCGGCAGGTCGTTGGGATCCTGCTTCAGGAGTTGCTGGGCCTCCGCGATGGCCTCATGGATGCGTTGCGATTTCCAGTACATCTCGGCGAGGCGTTCGCCGATGACTGGCGACTTCGGATCGAGGGCGTAGGCTTTCTTGTAGGCATCGATGGCCTGCGTCGCGTCATCAGGATCGTTGGTCGATTCATACTGCTGCTCGAAAAGATGCCCCATCGAGTACTCGTAGTAGGCGTCGGCGCGCGGAGAAGGAGCGCCTTCTGTTTCGGGAGAGATCGTAGCGGCGCCAGACTGTGTCTGAGTCTGAGGGCTCGCCTGGACTTGCTGGCCCGGAGAAGTCTGGGCGAAAGCCAGCGTACCTAAAAGGCCGGCGAGGAGTGCTGCGAAACTTATTCTTCGTAGATTCATGGCTGCCCCGGAAACAAAAAGTATCCCATGCGGATGGAACGCGGTCAAAAGCGAAATCAAGCCGTTTTCAAGGCCCAAACGCGCCCTTGAGTAGGATGCAAGAAATTTCAAAAGCGTTGAATACTGCTCTTACATGGTGTCGCGCCCATACCTGCCGAATATTAGATCCTCCTCTGGCAACTGGGAACCGGACGGCCTCGAAGAAATCCGCCACCGAGCAAGGCAGAGAAGCCACAGATTAGTGCAGGAAATGCCGTATGCCCGTAAGCACCATGGCGATTCCGAGGCGGTCGGCGGCGGCAATTACATCGTTATCGCGGACGGAGCCTCCGGGCTGAATCACGGCGATAGCGCCGGCCTTTGCGGCTTCCTCGACTCCGTCTGGGAACGGGAAGAAAGCATCCGACGCGACGACGCTTCCGGCGAGCGAGGCTTGCGCTTTCATCACCGCAAGCTTGACGGAGTCCACGCGGCTCATTTGGCCGGCGCCCACGCCCAGCGTGGCCCCGTCCTTGGCAAAAACGATGGCATTGGATTTCACGTGCTTGCAAACTTTCCAGGCAAACCTCATCGTTTGCATCTCGGCGGGCGTGGGCGCGCGTTTCGTCACGGTACGCAACTGATCTTCCTTGATTTCGCCGAGATCTGGCTGCTGTATGAGCATGCCGCCGAGGATGCGCTTGAGCTGGAGATCACGCTCGGGATCAAGACCGCCGGGCGGCAGTTCGAGCAAGCGCAGATTCTTTTTCGCGGCGAATATCGCTCTGGCTCTTTCGTCGAATCCAGGAGCGGC
Source organism: Candidatus Acidiferrum sp. (assembly GCA_049800195.1). GTDB lineage: Bacteria > Acidobacteriota > Terriglobia > Acidiferrales > UBA7541 > Acidiferrum. The sequence continues at coordinate 77,794 of JBARJI010000041.1, read as the reverse complement.
GATGCACTCGGCGAAAAGTTTCGCCACTTCCTCCGCGGTCGCGCCATCGACCACACGGTTGAATGCCATGACGCTGCCGAATGCGGAAACCGGGTCGCACGCAAGCGCCTTCAAGTACGCGTCTAAAAGAGTTTCGCGCTCGGCCGTCCCGCAGGGATTGTTGTGTTTGATGATGACGGCGGCGGGCTGACTGAATTCCACTGCCAGGCTTCTCGCCGCTTCGAGGTCCACGTAATTGTTGTAGGAAAGCTCCTTGCCCTGGAGCTGTTTCGCGGCTGCGAGCCCCGCTGGCGCACTGCCCGCGGGCACATAGAGCGCCGCGGCTTGGTGCGGGTTTTCCCCGTAGCGCAGGGAATCTTTTTTCTGGAGCGCGATGTGAACGCGTTCGGACAGCAACGGCTTTTCGCCCAATTCCAGGTGGCCTGCGGCAGTCGATAGGCGCTCGAGCTCCATGGTGATTAAACCGTCGTACCGGGAGGTGGTCGCAAACACTTTGCGCGCCAGGTCGAGCCGGGTCGCCAGAGAAGTCTCCCGCGCCGCCTCGAGTTCGTCCGCCACTCGTGCGTAATCGGCGGGATCAGTGACGACCGTGACGCTTTCGAAATTCTTTGCGGCCGAGCGCAACATCGTGGGTCCGCCGATATCGATATTCTCGATCAACTCTTCCGCCACCAAACCCTGTTTTGCCACGGTCGCCTCAAACGGATACAGATTCACAACGACGAGGTCGATCGGCGCAATGCCGTGCTCGGCAGCCTGCTTCTGATCTTCTATATGTTTGCGGCGATACAACAGCCCGCCATGGACCTTCGGGTGCAATGTTTTCACCCGGCCGCCCAACATCTCCGGCCATCCCGTAAAGTCGGCAACGTCGCGCACGCCAACGCCTGCTTCACGCAGCAGTTTCGAGGTACCGCCGGTCGAAAGAATCTCGATGTGCAAAGCTGCAAGCCGTTTCGCGAACTCGATGATTCCAGTCTTATCAAACACGCTGATGAGGGCGCGTTCCACCGCCATGTATTCCTCCCGAAAAAGAAAAGCACAACAGTGTATGCGCGCGGCGGAGATTGGGAAAGCGGAAATGGAGTGGCTTTCAGATCGAGCTAATAAACCTGAAGTGCTTAAACGGGAAGTCGAGGCTCCAAAAGAAATCGACTTTGAATTTCAAGTCTTGGTCGGAGAGCGAAAAATTCGTGGCTCTCTTAGGCTTTGACGAGAGCTTTCAGCTTCACCTGGCCGTCGACGACCTCGACGACGTATTCGACATCACGGCAATTTTTTTGCTTTTGGAGGTCTTTGGTCTTTTTCAAGACAAACTCGTTAAAGCTCGATCGCGAAAGCTTTCCGGTTTGTTCGCCAGCATGCAGTTTGGCTTGCACAAAGGCCTCGTAGAGCTGGTCGACCTTTTCGGCTTCGCGCTCCGGCTCGGAGCAGATCACGCGGAAAGCACCTGGCGCGGCCGGCGCGGGGGCCTCGGCAGGCTTTGGCGGCTTCTTGGGCTGCTTCAGAGCGCGTTCCGCCTCGATCGCTTTCGCGGCCGCGCCGAAGTGCCTCTGGACGGTTCCCTCTTCTTTCTGCTGGGTTTTTTTACGGAAAATGTCTTTATACTTCGCGTAGGTCTGAGTGAGGTTGTTCAAGCGGAATCGCTGGCCGTACTTGAGGTCGCCGCCGCGCTCGCCATATCTCTTAATCATCGATTCAATACGCCATTCGATTTCCGTGGGCGGGCGCTTTCTGCCGCCCCCGAAGTACTGGTCGAATTCAATCTTGAGCTGACGGATGTCCCGTTCGAGCTGGCTCAGCTCTTCGTCGATGGTCGCCATGGGTGGAAATGCCCCTTGAAGTATCATGCTAGGAGCAGAGAGCAGAACCGTCAACAAGCGCCGTGTTTGGCGCTGCGCATTGTGTATCCCACCTCCAGCGGTGCGGTGGAAAGCATCGGCACACAGCTTGGTGTGGAATGCTTCATTGCCCGGGGAAGAGCGCTGTGGTGAAATGACGGCATGGAATCCCGCCCAAAACAGGCTCTTTCCGCCGAGCAGGCGGAGCTGCTGCGGCAGATTCCATCGGTCGACGAACTTCTTGCCCAGCCGCGCCTTGCAGCGCTTGCGGAGCGTGTGGATCGGACTCTGCTGGTTGAAGTTACGCGGACCGTTTTGGCTGAATTGCGTTCGCGCATTACGGATCAGATGAAATTTGCGGCGCTTGGGGAACTCGCGCTGGTAGCCATTGATCCGGCTTCCCTCGAGGAACACATCCGTTCCGCTGTCGAGCGCATTCTTGCGCATTCGCTTCAGCCCGTGATCAATGCCACGGGTGTAATCCTTCACACCAATCTTGGCCGGGCTCCGCTTCCTGCCGCGGTCGTGGAAGAGTTTCGGCGGACAGCCACGCAATACACTAATCTCGAATATGACTTGGAGGCTGGCGCGCGCGGTAAGCGCGACGTGCATACGTCGTCGCTCTTGGAGCGGCTCACGAGCGCCGAAGCCGCGATCGTGGTCAACAATTGCGCTGCGGCAGTGCTCCTTGTTCTGGCGGCGCTGGCGAAGGGCGGCGAAGTTATCGTTTCCCGCGGCGAGCTCATCGAAATCGGCGATGGTTTTCGTATCCCAGAGATTATGGCCGAAAGCGGCGCGGTGTTGCGCGAAGTCGGGACGACCAACCGCACGCGACTTGCCGACTACGAAAACGCCCTCAACGAGAAAACGCGGCTGCTGCTGCGCGTACACCCTTCGAATTTCCGCATTACCGGTTTCGCGGAAAAACCGACGCTCGAGGAATTGGCCGGCCTCAGCCAGCGGACCGGACTGCCACTTGTGGAAGATCTCGGTTCGGGCTGCCTGGTGGATCTTTCCACCAGCGGAATCAGCGAACCCACCGTGCACCAGAGCATCGACTCCGGAGTATCGATCGTGATGTTTAGCGGAGACAAACTCCTCGGCGGGCCGCAAGCGGGCGTCATCGCGGGGAAGAAGGAGTTTGTGACTCGGGTGCGTCGGCATCCGCTCTTCCGCGCGCTGCGTGTGGACAAGTTGACGACCGCGGCTCTCGAAGCGACACTCGGCGCTTATCTGCGCGCTGCGTGGGACGAAATCCCTGCCTTGCGCATGATTCGGACTGGGACGCAAGAACTCAAGAGCCGCTGCGAAAATTTTCTGCGCGAACTTCGGCCTGAGCTTCCGCTCGACGAAGTCGAGATGGAAATTGTGGACGGCGCGTCGCTCGCGGGTGGCGGCTCGACGCCGACGCAGGCGCTGCCGACGAAGGTTATCCGAATCGCAAGCGCCCGTTATTCCGCGGCGCAACTGGAACAGCGGCTTCGCCGCGCCCCCGCGGGCATTTCCGTGATCGCGCGGGTAGAGAACGACCGATTGATTCTGGATCTTCGCACCGTCTTCCCCGAACAAGAACCTCTGCTCCTCAAGACGCTGGCTGGTGCGCTGCACTAATTTTCGCCTGACTTCAGGAAAACCCTGTCTTGTTGTGTTTACCTTTCCAGTTTGCGGAGAACTCCCACCGGCAGTTTTCTATTTATGAAACTCGAATATCGCTTCGCGCGTCCTACCAAATGTTTCGGGCGAGTGGACGGATTCTCCCGGAATTTGGCTGCTCCCCCTGGTTGCCCGAATCATGCCTTGCAAGAAAAAGGAGAGAAGAGATTATGTGGAGAAACCGGTGCGCTCTCGCAGGAATAGCTTTCTTATTTGGGTCAGGTACGGTCGTGGCACAAGATCAGACTGTTCCGCCGGGGCAACGGCCGCCGCAACGGCGCGATCTCACGCGCCTGCCAGCGGAGCAAACTGAACCTCATCACGAAGGCGCTAACGAGAAACAAGCACCGCATGCGCCCGCGCCGGAAGAAAAATCGGTTGTCACGCATCACTCCGCGCGGATCGGCGGCCAAGAGATCAACTACACGGCAACAGCAGCGACATACAACATCAAGGCGGATGACGGAACGGTGAAAGCCACAATGTTTTACGTGGCGTATACGAAGGATGGCGTCGCCGATCCCGCGAAGCGCCCCATCAGTTTCGTTTACAACGGCGGCCCAGGCTCCGCTTCGCTTTTCACGCACATGGGCATGGGGCCGGAACGCGTGGTGCTGACCGCCGACGGCCACGGAATGCCCGCGCCTTACACCATTACGGATAACGAAGATTCTTTTCTCGACGCCACGGACCTCGTCTTCATCGACGCGATTTCCACCGGTTACAGCCGTCCAGCACCGGGCGAAGCTCCCAACCAATTCCACGGCATTATCGAGGATGCCAACTGGTTTGCCGATTTCATCTACGAGTACATCACGCGCAATGAGCGCTGGGCTTCTCCTAAATTTCTGATTGGAGAAAGCTACGGGACAACGCGTTCCGCTGAGCTTTCGGGCGTGCTCCAGGAGCGCCACCAAATTTATATGAGCGGGATCGTTCTTCTTTCGACCGTCGCATTCTCGAATTGGGGCGCCGACGATCGGACCCTTTTCTATCTGCCTACCTACACGACGACGGCTTGGTATCACCACCTGCTGCCCCCGGATTTGCAGAGCCTGACGGTCGAGCAGGTAGCGGAAAAGGCGCGAGAGTTCGCGCACGGAGAGTATGCGCAGGCCTTGGAAAAAGGCGATCAACTTTCTCCCGAGGAATACCAGAAAACAGCCGAGGATCTGGCGCACTACACCGGACTTTCGACCAAGTACATTGAAGAAGCCAATCTGCGAGTCAGCCCGTTCCGCTGGTTCAAGGAACTCGAACGCGATAAACGGCGCACCATCGGCCGGCTCGATTCGCGCTTCGAGGGCATGGACGTCGACGCGGCCGGCGAGCGCGACGAGTACGACCCGAGCGAAGCTTCCTACGAAGGCGCATTCGTCGCCACGTTTCACGATTACGTGCGGCGCGAACTGAAGTGGGACAGCGATTCCTACTACACCGTCACCGCCAATGTCCGGCCTTGGGATCAGACCGGAAATACGGAAGTCGCCGAAGTCTTGCGCGCCGCGATGACCCAGCAAACCTACTTGAAGGTGCTGGTTCTCTGCGGCTACTACGACGTGGCCACGCCGTTCAACGGGATTGAAAACACCGTGGCGCACATGAATCTCGAGCCTCCGGTTCGCAAGAACATCAGTTTCGCTTACTACGAATCCGGACACATGGTGTACATCGACGAAAAGGCGCATCACAAGCTGCACAAAGACGTCGATGACTTCATAGATTCCAGCTACAAGCACTAATCGTGGGACCTTGGGCACAGACCTCCGCAAGGGCCGAACTGGACGCGGAGAAGAAAAGTGCGGCAACATAGGCGGCCGTGCTCGCCTTCACAGTCGTCAACGTAAAGCTCGAGTTCTCTCCAAAACCTGTTCCGAAGCTGCGTCCGGGTTGGGCGCTGATTCGCATCCGGCTCGCGGGTATTTGCAATACTGACGTCGAGATCTTGCGCGGATACCACGCTTTTCGCGGAACGCCGGGGCACGAATTCGTCGGCGAAGTTGCGGAAGTTTACGGCGTTTCCGCCCCGCTAAAGAAAAAATGGCTGGGACGGCGAGTGACCGGCGAAATAAACGTGTCTTGTTCGGCGTACGCCTATCGGCCGGTGTGCGATTTTTGCCGGCGGGGGTTGAAAACGCATTGCGCGCGCCGCACCGTGCTCGGCATCGTGGCGCACGACGGCGCTTTCGGGGAGTATCTGGCGCTTCCGCTCGAAAATTTGCACGCCATTCCGAATTCCGTCAGCGACGAGCAGGCTGTGTTTGTTGAACCCCTTGCCGCGGCTTGCCAGATTCTCGAACAGGTTGACGCCAAACAATTCCGGGTAGCCGCAGTGCTGGGCGACGGCAAACTCGCGCAACTCATTGCAATTGTTTTACGGACCGCCCTGCCGCGCGTAGTCATGTACGGCAAGCACGAGAAGAAACTCGCCCTCGCGCGCCGAGCGGGAATCGCAACGAAAAAAGTCTGTGGCGACGCCTCGGACCTGAAGACTGTGAGGGATAGCTATCGCTTCTTGGTCGAGGCGACCGGCTCCCCTTCCGGCTTCGCGCTCGCGCAACAAATGACTGAGCCGCGCGGGACTCTCGTCCTGAAATCCACCTTTCACGGCGCGGCACCTATCGAAACGTGGGCCATCGTCGTGAAGGAGCTCACCGTCGTGGGCTCTCGTTGCGGGCCGTTCGACAAGGCGATTGCTCTGTTGCGCGCTCGCAAGGTCGATCCGGCTCCGCTAATCTCGCGGACATTTCCTATGAGTGAAGCGCCTGCCGCAGTCCGATTCGCCCAAAAACCTGGCGTGATGAAAGTCCTGCTGAAAGCTTGAAGGATCTGCTCTTCTTACACGATTACCACAGCGCGGCTACAGCCGGTTGATGCACGAGGCCACGCAAGCCGCGCCGAAGCCATTATCGATGTTCACCACGGTCACGTTCGACGCGCAAGAATTGAGCATCCCCAGCAGCGCGGCCACGCCTCCAAAGCTCGCCCCATAACCCACGCTCGTCGGAACCGCGATCACCGGCGCCGCAACCAATCCGCCAACCACGCTTGGCAACGCGCCTTCCATTCCCGCAACGCAAATAATCACGCGCGCCTGAGTCAGCTTTTCTCGATACTCCAAAAGACGATGAATCCCCGCCACACCCACGTCATATAAATGTTCCGCGCGGTTGCCCATCATTTGCGCCGTCAGCATAGCTTCTTCGGCGACGGGAATGTCACTTGTTCCCGCGGAAACAATGAGGACCGTTCCCTTGCCCGTAATTTCCTGGCTGCGTTCGATGGTAATGGCGCCGGAGGCGGCATGAAATTTCGCCTCGCGGCTCACGCGCTTCACGGCAGCAAACGTCTTGGCGTCGGCTCGCGTCACCAATACATTCTGCCGCGAATCTTTCTGCCGCAGCATCGCGCGAACGATTTCCGCCACCTGCGCCGGCGTTTTGCCCTTGCCGAACACCACTTCCGCGAAACCCTGCCGTAACGTGCGATGGTGGTCCACTTTGGCGAATCCCAAATCCTCGAACGGCAGATGCTTCAATCGCTCGGCGGCTTTTTCCGGAGAAAAAGCACCCAGCTTCACCAGTTCCAAAATTTTCAGCAATTCCTGCTGGTTCATATTGTTTGACCGCGCCAAATTCTATCATCGCGCAGGCAGGCCGCATCAGCTTGACTTGGCCCAACACGGCTGCGAGACTGAACCTACCCGCACGGAAACATGGCTGACGCGCAAAAACAAATCGTAACCGTGGGTGTGACCGGGGCAAGCGGCGCCGTTCTGGCGCAGAAAACCCTGTCTTTGCTGGAACAGGACACGCGTGTCGCGCACATTCATCTCGTTGTCACCGAAGCGGGCCAGCGCCTTTTCGCCGAAGAAATGGGGATCACTTCCGGCGATTTGAAGCAGCTTCCTAGTAGGCTTCTCGACCGCCCCTCGGCAAAAATCGAGGTTCTCCCGAATAAGGACATCGGCGCGGCCATCGCTTCGGGCAGTTACGCCGTGGATGCAATGATCGTCGTTCCGTGCTCCATGGGCACGCTCGCCGCGATAGCTGACGGCGTTAGCGACGACCTCGTATCTCGCGCTGCCGATGTCACGCTAAAGGAGAATCGCAAACTCGTTCTTTGCGTGCGTGACACGCCTTTCAACCGCATCCATCTTGAAAATATGCTCCGCGTACAGCAAGCCGGGGCAGTGATCATGCCTGCGATCCCAGCCTTCTATCATCGTCCGCAGACGATCGACGACCTGGTCACGCAATATATTTACCGCGTCCTAGCGCAGATCAATCTCCCGCAAGAAAAAATGTTTCGCTGGACCGGCCAGACCAGCGTGAAAAAGGCGGAGGCCTAGCTGCGCAATGGCCAGCCGCATCCGCACCGTTCTCGAAATGATCAAGTTTGAGCATTCGGTCTTTGCGCTGCCGTTTGCGCTGACGGGCGCGCTGCTCGCGGCGCGCGCCACGCATCAACCGCCAAGAGGCTGGCCGACGTTGCGCCAGTTCACCTGGATCATCGTTGCCATGGTCGCGGCTCGTTCCGCCGCCATGACCATGAACCGCATCGTCGACCTGCGCTATGACCGCGAAAATCCGCGAACTCGCCAGCGTGCGCTCGCCACCGGCGCGCTTTCACTGCAATTTGCCTGGCTTTTCACGCTTGTTGCCCTGACCATCTTCTTCGTCTCGGCGTGGCAACTTAATTCCCTGGCTCTCAACCTCGCTCCGCTCGCCATAGCCATTCTTTTTTTCTATTCTTTCACCAAGCGCTTCACGAACTGGTCGCACATTTTCCTTGGATTCGCTCTTGGCATCTCACCCGCCGCCGCATGGATCGCCATTACCGGTGGCCTCGACCCGCGCATGCTCATTCTTTGCGCCGCGGTCACTCTCTGGGTCGGTGGCTTCGACGTTCTTTACGCATGCCAGGACGTCGAGTACGACCGCCGCGCCGGACTTTATTCCATTCCCAAGCATTTCGGCATCGCCAACGCGCTGCTCATTGCACGCCTCATGCACATCGGCGTGACCGCGCTTCTCGCTTGGCTGGCCTGGAGTTTCGCACTTCCATGGCCCGCCTGGGCAGGCATCGTGGTTGTGGCCGCATTGCTGGCCTACGAGCATTCCCTTGTCAAGCCCGCCGACCTCAGTAAGCTGGACGCTGCGTTTTTCGCCGTGAACGGTTATATTAGTTTGTTGTTCCTATTGTTCTGGGGCGCAGCAGCGGCGGTTTGGCGCGGCTGATATCTTCAGCGGATTCAAAATGAGCGAACTGATCATCACGGATCAAAAGTTGAAGCCCATCGCGGACAAAGTCCTCGCTGGCGAGCGCTTAAGGTTGGACGACGGCATCGCGCTCTATCGCTCGCCCGATCTTCTTGCCGTGGGCTGGCTTGCAAATCACGTTCGTGAAAAGCGCCACGGGAACATCACCTATTACAATGTGAATCGCCATATCAATCCGACGAACGTCTGCGTGGCTCATTGCAGACTCTGCGCTTTCGGCCGCGACCCCAATGCGCCCGGAGCATATACATTCGCCCTCGATGAAATATATCAACGGGCGGCGCAAGGCGTTCGCGAGGGCGCCACGGAATTTCACATTGTCGGCGGCCTGCACCCTGATCTCACGTTCGATCATTACCTCGAGCTGGTTCGCGGCTTGAAGCAGCGCTGCCCCGCCGTGCACATCAAAGCCTTCACCATGGTTGAAGTTCATTACTTCTCGCGCATCGCGAAACTCTCCATCGAGGAAGTGCTGCGCAACATGAAGGAAGCCGGCGTGGATTCCTGCCCGGGCGGAGGCGCGGAAATTTTTCATCCGCGCGTGCGAAAAATCATTTGCGACCACAAGACCAGCGGCCAGATGTGGTTAAACACCGCCAAAAAAGCGCACGAAGCGGGCCTTCGCTCAAACGCCACCATGCTTTACGGCCACGTCGAGACCGAGGAGGAGCGCGCCGACCACCTCATCAAGTTACGCGAGTTGCAAGACGAGACGCACGGTTTCGTCACCTTCATCCCGCTGGCGTTTCATCCGGAAAATACGGCGCTCGCGCACATTCCGAAGCCCACGGGCTATGCCGACCTTCGCAATATCGCGGTATCGCGCCTGCTGCTCGATAATTTCGATCACATCAAAGCGTATTGGATCATGCTCTCGCCGAGCATGGCCCAAATTGCGCTGCGCTTCGGCGCCAACGACCTCGATGGCACGGTTGTTGAGGAGAAGATTTATCATGATGCTGGCGCGAAGACTTCCGAGTTCACACCACGCACGGAACTCGAGCGACTGATCCGCGCCGCGGGCCGCACACCCGTCGAACGCGACACGCTTTATCGTCCCGTGGACCGTTCCAAAATGCCGCCGATCCCTCCAACGGCGCGGCCTGACTTGGTTTCGCTCACTTTGAACGTCTAACACTTCTGGCGGGAACTTAGCGAATCGTCGCTGCCTTCGCGGTCACCCTTGCCAGCAGGTCCTCGGGCAGCGGCGGGTAACCCTCTGCCTTAGCCAATTTCTGGCCGTCGCTATACACCCATTTCAGGTACTGCTCGATGGCGCGGCCGCGTTGCGAATCCTTCGCGACTGCCGGCACGTAGAACCAGGTAAAACTGCTTATGGGATAGCTCTCTTTTCCGGGCCCATCCGTCAACGAAATCCGAAAGTCTTCCGACGTCTTGCTCGTCAGCGCTTTGGCAGCGGCCGCAATGGAGCGGGCGGAGGGACGAATATACTCCCCTTCGTTGTTTCGGATGCTTGCCATTCGCAACGAGGACTTTTCTGCAATATTCAATTCCGTGTAGCCGATTGCTCCCGTCGTCGCTGTCACCTTTCCAACCATGTCCTCTGATCTTCCGGCGTTTGCGCCGACGGCCCAGTTCGGCGATTCGCTGCGTCCAACGCGTGCAAGAAATTCCGGGCTCGACTTCGACAGGAAGTCAGTCAGGATATAGCTTGAGCCTTTTCCCGCAGTGCGGTGTACCACTTTGATCGGAATCGCGGGGAGCTTTGTTCCCGGATTCAGCTTGACCACCGCCGGATCGTCCCATGACGTAATCTTCCCTAGATAAATGTTCGCCAGCACCGGACCCGAAAGATGGAGTTCCCCGGGCGTGTCCGGCAAGTTGTAGATCATCACGATTCCGATTAGCACCGTGGGAAGCTCGACCACCGGGGATGTCGCTGCCTTCAGTTCCTTCTCTGGAATTGGCGCATCTCCGCCGGCAAAGTCACCCGTGCCGGTCAACACACGGCTGGCGCCCGCGCCGCTGCCCTCAGGCAGATAGCGCAGTTTCACGTCCGGCCGCTGCTTGTGATATTCGTCGTTCCAGAGCAGATACAGCGGTTCCGGCATGCTCGATCCAGTCACTACCAGCACCGTGGAATCTTGTCCGATGGTTGCTACCGGGACCACGACTGTCAGTGCAAGGATTAGCGCACTCGCGATTCTCAAGGTTCGCTCCACGAAAACCTCCAAGGCCACACGCACTCGATATGACATCGAGAAGAGAGAGGCTAAGCTATCCCGTCTTAGCCAACTGTAGCGGACACCTTGCACTGCCTCTAACTGGCACGTGGTTCAGGTGTGCAGAATCTGCCATTATGGATTACGAAATGGCTTTAAACTCGACAGGGTCATTTCTTGAGGCCCGCGTAACGGCCCCCTTTCGGGCTTCCGGGAGTACCAGGACGTTGCCGGATCCGCTGCGTAGAGCCGGTTTTTTCTGCGTGCGCCCGAATGCCACGTCTCACGTAATGCGAATCTCAATCCAAAAAGAGAAACTGCGATCATGAAGACCATACTTCTGTTAACGATTTCGAATATTTTTATGACCATTGCCTGGTATGGCCATTTGAAGTTTCGCTCTACCTCGCTGTGGAAGGTGATTGTGATCAGCTGGGGCATCGCCTTCTTCGAGTACTGCTTCCAGGTCCCCGCGAACCGCATCGGCTCCTACGAATTTACGGTCGCGCAGCTCAAGGTCATTCAGGAAGTCATCACGCTCACGGTGTTTTCCGTCTTTTCGGTCATCTATTTCGGCCAGGATATCAAGTGGAACTACGCCGCCGGCTTCGGCTGCATGGTCCTTGCCGTATTTTTCGTTTTCCACAAATGGTAGGCGCGAAGAAGGCCCAGCAGGCGAAATTCGATGCTGCGACTCGACAGCATCCTCCCGCCAATATACCCTTCTCTCTTGCTGGTGAATCGAATTCACGGGATTGAAATCGACTGAACTTTTCAAAAGGAGAGGCATCATGCAACGCAAGGCATCGGCAGTCTGGCAAGGCGGATTGAAAGACGGCAAAGGCACGATCTCGACCGACAGTGGTGTGCTCAAACAAACGCAATATTCTTTTAGCACCCGCTTTGAGAACGGTGTCGGCACCAATCCGGAAGAGCTTCTCGCCGCAGCTCACGCGGGATGCTTCACCATGGCCCTTTCCGCCCAACTCGGCGGGGCGGGAATGACCGCGCAAAAACTCGAAACCACTGCCACCATTTCGCTCGATAAAGTCGGCGACGGCTTCTCCATCACAAAAAGCCATCTCGATCTCGTCGCCACGATTCCAGGCGCGGATAAAGCCAAATTCGATGCCGCCGTCAAGGCCGCCGAAACCGGCTGCCCCGTATCCAAGCTGTTCAAAGCGGAGATCACCGTTAGCGCTCGCCTCAATGCCTGACCGCGCTGCCGTTTATCCATAAGGCACCCAAACGAGTACAATGCCGCACATGATTCCAGTTCCGGGTGCCTTTGCCGCGGGTGCAGCCATCTTTTTGATCGTTTTGTGGGACGCCTTCGAGGCCATCATTTTGCCCCGGCGCGTCACGCGCAAATTCCGTCTCGCGCGGCTCTTCTACAAGTCGACCTGGCACACCTGGAGATTTTTGATGTGTCTCGTGCCCTCCAGGAAAAGGCGGGAAGCGCTCCTGGGTTTCTACGGTCCGCTTTCTCTCCTTGTTCTAGTGGGCGTATGGGCGGTCGGCTTGGTTTTGGGTTTTGGCCTTATGCAATACGGGGCAGGCTCGGCCGTGAACGCGACCGGCGGCGCACCCAGCTTCCTGACCGACATTTATTTGAGCGGGACCACCTTCTTCACGCTCGGCCTCGGCGACGTGGTTCCTCGTTCCGGTTTGGCTCGTGCTCTGGTCGTTACCGAGGCCGGCTTCGGCTTCGGCTTTTTGGCCGCCGTGATCGGCTATCTTCCCTTTATTTACGGCTCCTTTTCAGAACGCGAAGTCGACATCTCTCTTCTTGATTCCCGCGCCGGGACTCCGCCCACTGCCGGAGAGCTTCTTCGACGCCATAGTTATCCTCACGGACAGGAGGCCTTGCGCGAACTTCTCAAAGATTGGGAGCGCTGGTCCGCCGAGTTGATGGAGAGCCATCTCTCTTATCCCGTCCTCGCCTTCTTCCGCTCGCAGCATGACAATCAGTCCTGGATCGCTTCCCTCACCGCCATCCTCGATACTTGCGCGCTCGTCATGGTCGGCATTGAGGGTGCCTGCGAAAAGCAGGCTGGACTCACCTTCGCGATTGCACGCCACGCCGTCGCCGATCTTTCCCAAGTCTTTGGCACTGCGCCTAAGACGTTGCCCCAAGACCGGCTCCCTGCCGAGGAGTTGCGTCACATCCGCGACATTCTTGCTCAAAACGGTTTGAAGCTCCGTGACGGCGACGAAGCCGATCGTCACCTTGACGAACTCCGCCGCATGTACGAGCCTTTTGTTCACTCGCTGGCGGCCTATTTGAATCAAACTCTGCCTCCCTGGATTCCCCAGAAAAAGGGAAAAGACAACTGGCAGACCTCTGCCTGGGGTCGCTCCGCAGGACTTCTCGAAAAGGAATCGTCTCATATTCACTTGGACGACCATTTCTAGAAGCCAGCGAAGCGAAAACGATGGATTTCGTTCGTGGGGGCATGGTACTCCGTGCTCGCCCTTGTCTAGACTTTCGTGGTCCAGGGCGCAGCGGAAAAACAGCAGCGCCGTCAAACAATCCTTCTCAAATTCGGAGGCCAAACATGAAAGCCATCGTAGTGCATGAGTTCGGCGGTCCAGAAGTCCTAAAGCTCGAAGACGTCCCCACCCCCAAGCCTGCCGCAGGACAGGTCCTGGTCCGCATTCACGGCGTCGGCGTCAACCCCTACGACACTTACATGCGCAACGGCACTTACGCCGTCAAGCCCCCTTTACCTTACACGCCCGGTTCTGACGGCGCTGGCATTGTCGAAACTGTCGGCCCCGGCGTCGCCAAAGTAAAGCCTGGCGATCGTGTCTACGTCGCGAAGACCGTGACAGGCGCTTACGCGGAATACGCCGTCGCTCTAGAGAGCCAGGTCCATCCGCTCCCCGAGAAGTCCAGCTTCGCGCAAGGCGCGGGAGTTTGGGTCCCTTACGGGACCGCCTACCACGCGCTCTTTCATTCCGCGCAAGCCCGCGCGGCGGAGACCGTCCTTATTCACGGTGCCAGCGGTGGCGTCGGCATCGCCGGCGTTCAATTTGCCCGCGCCATCGGCTTGCGCGTATTCGGCACCGCCAGCAGTGAGAAGGGCTTTGACCTCGTCATACGCGAAGGAGCCCATCAGGTCTTCAATCATGGCAAAAGCGGTTATCTCGATGAAATTATGAAAGCTACCGGCGGTCGCGGAGTGGATGTGGTTCTCGAAATGCTCGCCAACGTGAATCTTGCCAACGACATGAAGCTCCTCGCTCCAAACGGCCGCGTCATCGTGATCGGCAATCGGGGTGAAATTACTATAAATCCGCGCGACCTCATGGCCCGACGCGGCTCCGTTCGCGGATTTACTCTATGGGCCGTCACCGCGCCCGAGGAGGCGGAGATCCACGCCGGAATCATCGCCGGCCTCGAAAATGGGACTCTGCGGCCCTGCGTAGGAAAAGAGCTGCCTCTGGCCGAAGCCGCGCGTGCTCACAAGGAAATCCTCGAACCCGGCGCCGCGGGAAAAATCGTCCTAATCCCGTAAATGCTGCGCCATACCCAAAAGACTCGCGAGGGAACGAAACCGGCCATATTACGGACCGGCCCGAGCGCTCTCAAGGTCCTTCTTTCCCCGATTGTGCTTCGGCCTTATAATCTTGGTGTCGTACGGTCAGACACAGGACGCCTTCCGCGCGAAGCAGAGCCGACTACCTCGTGACCATTCCATCGTCCATTGCTTCGATTGTGCTGGCTCAAACCTCCCTTAGCCATTATTGGCACAGGCTCACGGATCGGACCTTCGCGGGGATGTATCACCCCAATGTGTTCGATTTGGCCATGACTATCCCCTACTTCCTGGTCCTCTTCGTCCTCGCGGCTTACGGCTTTCATCGCTACTGGCTTGTTTACGATTATTATCTCTACTCGAAAAATGTCCCCGGCACGCCGCCCGAAGTCAAAAATTGGCCTCGCGTTACCGTCCAGCTTCCCATTTTCAACGAGCGCTACGTGATCGAACGCCTCGTCGAGGCTGTCTCGCGCTTCGATTATCCGCGCGAACTCCTCGACATCCAGGTTCTCGACGATTCCACCGACGAAACTTGCCAGGTCGCCAGCGCCTGCGTCGCGCGTCACGCCGCCCAAGGCCTGCCCATCTTCTACATCCACCGCACCAATCGCGAAGGCTACAAAGCTGGCGCCCTCGAAAACGGCCTACACACCGCCCAAGGAGAATTCGTTACCATTTTTGACGCGGACTTCATTCCCGAATCCGATTTTCTCAGGCGCACCATCCCCTATTTCGTCGACCCGGCCAACGGCCCTAAAATCGGCATGGTCCAAACACGCTGGACCTACCTCAACCGTGACTATTCGCTTCTCACACAGGTCGAGACCATCCTTCTGGACGGCCATTTTGTCGTCGAGCATGGCGCGCGTTCCCGCTGCGGCACCTTTTTCAATTTCAACGGCACCGCCGGCGTCTGGCGCCGCCAAGCCATCGAGGAAGCTGGCGGCTGGCAGCACGACACCCTTACCGAAGACACCGATCTTTCTTACCGCGCGCAGCTCAAGGGCTGGAAGTTTCTTTATCTTCCGCAAATCGAGTGCGCTTCCGAATTGCCCGTCGACATGAACGGTTTTAAAGCCCAGCAGGCTCGCTGGGCCAAAGGCCTGATGCAGACCGCGAAGAAAATACTTCCGCGCGTCCTGAAATCCGATGCTCCCCCGCGCGTCAAAGCCGAGGCTTTTTTCCATCTCACCGCCAACATCAGCTACCCGCTCATGGTTCTTTTTTCCGCCATGCTCCTTCCCGCCATGATCGTCCGCTTCTACCAAGGCTGGTTCCAGATGCTCATCATCGACCTGCCTCTTTTCCTCGCTTCTACATGCTCTATCTCCAGCTTCTACCTCGTCGCGCAGAGGGAGCTCCACCCGAAAACCTGGTGGCGCACTTTCTTTTACATGCCTTTCGTGATGGCTGTGGGCATCGGCATTTCTGTCCGCAACGCACAGGCTGTCTTGGAAGCGATCGTCGGGAAGAAAAGCGAGTTCGCGCGCACACCGAAATTTAAGATCGAAGGCAAAAAAGGCAGCTTCGTCTCGAAAAAATATCGCAACAAAGCCGGCTGGATGCCCTACGCCGAAGTTCTGCTGGGTATCTACTTTGCTGGCACCGTCTACTACGCCTTCACCAACGAGAATTACGCCACCATCCCTTTCCTGCTCCTCTTCGTCTGGGGCTATCTCTACACCGGTCTCATGTCTCTCGGCCAAACCTACCTCGCCCATCTCCGCTTCGGCGTCAACGCCCCGGAAATGCGCCCCGCCGCTTCCGGCGCTCCTGGCTTCTGAATTCGTGCTGCGTTCTGCCGTATCGCTAGATTGCCACCGCTCGTTCGGGGATCCGGTGGCCGCATAATCTGGTAGTGTTTTCCTCCGCGGACGATTCACAGTGGAGAGAAATGTTTTATACGAAAATGGGATCGAGCATATCGGGCCGTTCAGCAAGAAGGCGGCAAATTCTTGCGTCGGCCGCGCTTTTGGCTTTCAGCATTGCCGCAGCCGTCGCCGTCCCTCCCGCGCTCCACGCGGATCAGAGGGAAGTCGCGGCAAGATTGCTCACACGAACCATGTTCAACCCCGAATTTCGTGTGAAATCTTTTCGCGGCGGCGAATGGTTCGGAAACGGAGACTACTACCTAGCCTTGGAGGCTTCAGCCACGCCTGGTGGCACCGATATCGTTCGCTACCAGACAGCCACGGGCGCACGAGACATTTTGGTTTCAGCCAGCCGTTTGATTCCCACTGGAGAAAAAGTGCCCCTTGCGGTCGAAAGTTACACCATCTCACCAGACGGCCATCAGATTCTCCTCTTTGCAAACTCAAAGACCGTTTGGCGCCAAAACACTCGTGGCGATTATTGGGTTTTCAACGTGAAAACCGGCGCATTGCGCAAACTCGGCGAGAATGCTCCCCCATCGACTCTGATGTTTGCCAAGTTTTCCCCGGACAACACCAAAGTCGGCTACGTCCGCGCAAATAATATTTATATGGAAGATCTCGCTGGTGGGCAAATCACACAACTTACGCAGGACGGCTCCGCCACCATCATCAACGGCACTTCCGACTGGGTGAACGAGGAAGAGTTCGACATCCGTGATGGTTTCGCCTGGAGCCCCGACAGTCGCTCCATCGCTTTCTGGCAATTCAACACGACCGGCGTGCAAGACTTCACGCTCATCTACGACCTCGGCGCGCCGCGCGGCGAAATCGTCACCGGAATTCCCTACCCCAAGGTGGGCGTGTATCCGCAAACGCTCCGCTATCCGTATCCCGAGGCAGGAACGCAAAACTCTGCGGTGCGCGTCGGCATAGTGAGTGTTGCAAGTAGCAAAACTGTCTGGATGCAAACCGCGGGTGATCCGCATGATTTCTATATCCCCAGGATGGGCTGGGCGGATTCCGGCCACTTGCTGCTTCAACACATGAACCGTTTGCAGAATAAGAATGAATTTCTGCTCGCCGATGCTGCCACAGGAGCCACGCGAACCGTTTTCGTGGACGAAGACCGTGCGTGGGTCGACGTCAACGATGACGTTTCGTGGATCGATCGCGGCCGAGAATTTCTGGTGCTTAGCGAGCGCGACGGCTGGCGCCATTTGTACCGCGTCGCCCGCGACACCGGCAAAGCCGAATTGGTCACGCACGGTGACTTCGACGTCGTGAGCCTCGACCGCGTCACCCCGGATGAGAAATGGATTTATTTCATCGCGTCACCCGATAATCCGACGCAGCGCTACCTCTATCGTGCGCGGCTGGATGGCTCGGCCTCGCCGGAGCGCGTGACTCCGAATGAGTCTGGCACTCACTCCTACACTATCTCCCCTAATTGCGAATATGCCTTCCACAGCTACTCGTCTTTCAACGTTCCACCCATGTCTGAAGTCGTCCACTTGCCGGATCATCGCGTCCTGCGAAATACAGCGGACAATACCTCGCTTGCCTATCTGGTCAAGCCTCTCTCGGGCGGTCCTGCGGAGTTTATGAAAGTAGACGCGGGCAACGGCCTGATGGTAGACGCCTGGCTGCTCAAGCCGCCTGATTTCGATCCCGCAAAAAAATATTCCCTGATCGTATATGTCTATTCCGAACCCGCCGGTCAGACCACGGAAGACCGCTGGCCCTCCATGTTCGCTCGCGCAATGGCCGGCGCCGGATATTTGGTAGCAAGCTTTGACAACCAAGGCACGCCCGCTCCGCGTGGCCGCGAGTGGCGAAAAGTGGTCTATGGAAACGTTGGCCCGATTTCCTCGCGCGAACAAGCCGCTGCCCTTCAATCCCTCGAAAAAACCTATGCCTTTATTGATTCGAAGCGTGTCGGAGTGTGGGGATGGAGTGGCGGCGGCACCGAAACGCTCAATCTAATGTTCCGTTATCCCGAGATTTACAGTGTCGGCGTCTCCGTCGCGTCCGTCCCCGATCAGCGTCTCTACGACAGCATCTATCAAGAGCGCTATATGGGATTGCCCCAGGATACCCCGGAAGCCTACGAACGCAGCTCCGCCATCAATTTTGCATCCGGCCTGCACGGAGACTTGCTTGTGATGCACGGCTCCGGAGACGACAATGTTCATTTCCAGGGCTTCGAGCTACTGGTCAACAAACTAATTTCTCTCGGCAAGCCGTTCGACATGCGCGTCTACCCCGGCCGCACGCACGGCATCTTCGAAGGCCAGGGCGCTTCCTTCGACGTGTACACAAACATTCTCGGCTATTTTGAAGACCATCTTCCGCCGGGCCCGAAATCTTCGCCAGCGCATTGAAGCTGGCACGACTTACCATGATTTGGGCCGTGCCGTGATATAAACGATTGCTCGGTCTTGGCGAAACTTGGGCTAGTGACAAAAACTTGGGCCTGCTAAATGCTTAGCTACACACAAAAGTGGAAGCTCTACCGTTTTCGCCGCAAGCGCAATTCTCACTCGGCAAGACGACCTGCGCTGCTGAGTGGCATGCTGCTAGTCGCGAGTGCTCCCGCGGGATTATTCTCATCCCCGGCACGCGCGCAGCAGACTAATTCCGCGACGCCAGTTGTCGTACAGCCCGGAGCCCCGGGTAAGCCCAGCAAGACACTGCCATCATCGACGAGGGGCACGCTGCCGCCCCAATCGCAAGCCGATGTGGAGTTCATGCAGGGCATGATCATGCATCATTCCCAAGCGGTCGTAATGACCGCGTGGATTGACTCGCATACGAAGAACAAGGATCTTCAGTTGCTCGGCGCGCGAATCAGCAGGTCGCAGTCCGACGAAATAAACATGATGAAGCGCTGGCTGGCGGCTCGCGGAGAACCTCTTTCCATGGAGATGCCGGGAATGCCAGGCATGGACATGTCCGGCCACCCGATGCCTCTGATGCCAGGAATGCTAACACCCGAGCAGATGGAGGCGCTGAGCAAGGCGAAGGGCGGCGAGTTTGACCGCTTATTCCTGACCGGCATGATTCAGCACCACAACGGCGCGTTGATCATGGTGAAGGATTTGTTCGACACCGCGGGCGCGGGGCAGGATGCCGATCTGTTCAACTTTGCGACGGATGTGGACACTTCGCAACGAGCCGAGATCCGGATAATGCAGGGTATGTTGGAGAAGAAAACTTCAGAGGAGAAACGATGAATCGAGTGCCCAGTGTTGCCCTTCGTCTCGTGGTAGCCGCGATTATTTCATGTTCCGGCGTTATCCGGATGCACGCTCAGACCCCTGCTACCACGCCCCCTGCGCAGGAACCCGCGAAGGCCCCAGCCGCCGAAGGGAATCCGTTTGCACCGGTGCCGGCGCCGCCGCTACCTCCGGGAATGACGGGATCGGATGTGAACGATCCACGCTATAAGTTGACGCCGGGGCTCTACGACGCCGGCGAATTGTCGATGGGCATGACGCATCTCCTCCTGCTCAAAAAGCCCGACGCGTTTCAACTTGGTTCTTCGGATCCCGACGATCCGAAAGTCCAGAAAACACTCGTTCAGCTCGGAATTTCCGGCACGTCCAAGATGCCGAAGCCCCTCCAGATGGTGATCGCGCAGCTCGCTTTCGCGAACTCGGACCTGGCCTTTGAGGGCAACTACCTATTCCAGGGAAACTTTTATGGCGTGAATATCTTCGACATCTCCAATCCAGCGCAGACCTCCTTGGTAACTTCGCTTGTCTGCCCCGGCGGGCAGGGCGATGTGTCGGTCTACAAAAACTTGCTGTTCATGTCGGTCGAGATGCCCAATGGACGCTTGGATTGCGGTGCACAAGGATTTCCACCGGAACCTCCGGCGCCTCCACCGCCTCCAGGGCAAGAGAGGGAACACCACATCCCGGCCGCACAAAAAGACCGTTTCCGTGGAGTGCGGATCTTCGACATCTCGGACATCAAGAATCCCAAGCAAGTGGCAGCCGTGCAGACGTGCCGCGGATCGCATACGCACACTCTTGTGGTCGATCCGAACGACAAAGACAACGTTTATATCTACGTCTCGGGCACCTCGTTTGTGCGTCAATCCGAAGAACTGGCTGGCTGCTCCGGCGGAGAGCCCGACAAGAATCCGAATACCGCGCTGTTTCGTATCGACGTGATCAAGGTTCCGCTTGCGGCCCCGCAGGATGCGCAGGTGGTCTCTAGCCCTCGCGTCTTTATCGATCCGCGGACGGGCGCGCTAAACGGCCTCAACAACGGCGGCACGCATGGCAAAGATGCAACCAAGCCCGAGGAGAAGCCTGAAGATACCAACCAGTGCCACGACATCACGGTGTACTCGGCAATCGGTTTGGCGGCGGGCGCGTGCTCCGGAAATGGAATTCTCCTCGACGTTAAGGATCCAGTACATCCCAAGCGTGTGGATGCCGTGAACGAT
This sequence comes from Candidatus Acidiferrum sp., assembly GCA_049800195.1. Lineage (GTDB taxonomy): Bacteria > Acidobacteriota > Terriglobia > Acidiferrales > UBA7541 > Acidiferrum. Next base: position 56,960 of record JBARJI010000041.1, on the reverse strand, counting down.
CCGAACTACTCCTACTGGCACTCGGCTACCTTCTCGAACGATGGGAGCAAAGTCGTCTTTACCGACGAGTGGGGCGGCGGCCTCGGCGCGCGGTGCCGTCCGAACGACCCGAACAAGTGGGGCGCTGATGCGATCTTCCACCTGAGCGATGACAAGTTGACCTTCGCGAATTATTACAAGCTGCCTGCCGCTCAAGGCGACACCGAGAACTGCGTCGCGCACAACGGCTCGCTCGTCCCTGTTCCCGGACGCGATATCGAAGTCCAGGCGTGGTATCAAGGCGGCGTCTCCGTCATGGACTTTACGGACCCGGCTCATCCTTTTGAGATTGCCTACTTCGACCGCGGTCCGATTGATCCGCATATCCTCGTTCTCGGCGGCGACTGGTCCGCCTACTGGTACAATGGCTACATTTACGGCTCGGAAATCGCTCGCGGCCTCGATGTTTTCGAACTAAAGCCGACCAAGTATCTGACCCAAAATGAAATCGATGCGGCGAAATCCGTCCGCGTGGACCTATTGAATGTCCAAAACCAGCAGAAAATCGAGTGGCCTGCCCAGTTAGTCGTGGCCAAGGCCTACATAGACCAGTTGAGCCGGTCGCAGGCTTTGCCCGCAAACCAAATCGCATCTCTGCAAAAAGCCATCCGAAGCGCAGAGAAATCCCACATGAACCAAGGCAAGCTCGCGAAATTGAACCGCATGGTGCCGTCCCTGGAAAAGACTGCCGACACTGCAAAAAGTCCAGTGGACGCGGCCCGCTTGCATGCTTTGGCGGATATCCTGAAGCATCCGTCCGCTTAACCACTTCGCGAAATTGGTGGTTTTTCGTTAAGCCTGCGACGCAACAGCTCCGCGGGGATCAAGTGAAGCCTCGTAGGGTCGCACCTAGAGGAGGTGCTCGGCGCCTCTTAGCTCCTGGCGTCGCCCCTGGCCGGCACGCGATTTTCCCAGCGGCCCAGGCTTCTAAATCCTCACAATCCGCCATTATCGTTTTGGGACCATCTGCCCCTTCCCGTTCATGCGCACGCTAAACTATTTGGACGGCATTAATCGGAGTGTTCATGCGGAGCAAGACTTCCGCTGCCCTGTTTCTGGCAAACCTGGTCATCTTTTTTCTCGGTTCCCTTGCCGCGCAGGCAATGCCCACCGAGACGACCGTGCTTTCCCTTCCCCCCAAACCTCACTACGTCTTTCAACGCGTCGGTGACAACTTCGGCCTCGGCTCTTTGACCCCTTCCTGCATCCTCCAAGACCAAGATGGGTTCATTTGGATCGGCACGCCCGACGGCCTCCTTCGTTTCGACGGAACTCGCATCGTCCGTTTTGGTCTCGAGCAAGGCCTTCCCAGTACCAATGTGAATCAGCTTGTCCTCGCTCCCACAGGCCGGATCTGGATTGTCACCTCGCGCGGCATTGCTTACATGGAAGGGGGCGTCGTTCACCAGCTGCATCTCGCCAAAGCTTACAGTTCATTTCGTCCTACTTCCGCCTTGGCTCTCGATTCTTGGGGAAAAATCTATCTCGCTACTGAGGCCGGTTTGCTCCGCGTCGACCCGGATCGCCTTAATGATTATCGTCTTTGGACTCTATCCGATGGTCTGCCCAGCATGGAGGTAGAAGCGGTCAACATTACCCCTGAAGGCCGTACCTGGTTCGCATCCGGGCACCGCGTAGGCTGGCTTGATTCGCAGGACCACGTCCACATGTTTCCCGCCCAAAGCGGCTTGCCTCACGAGCTGGTCATCAGCATTCTCCAGGACTTCGACAAAATTCTCTGGGTTCGCACCTCCGCGCATCTCTATCGTCTCAATCCCGGTTCCACTCACTTCGTACCCGAGCTTCCCAATCTTCCACCTGCCAACGACTATGGCGCCCCAACTCTGGACCGCGCTGGTAACTTGATGATCCCCACGGTGGAGGGCCTTTATCGCCGCGTCTCCGGACAGTGGGAAGTCATCGATCAAAGCCGCGGCATGGCCGTCAACGCTACCTTTGCCATCACCGAGGATCGTGAGGGCGCTTATTGGATTGGCCTCGGAGGAGCCGGCATACAGCGATGGATCGGCCGAAAAACCTGGTCGGGCTGGACGCAGACTGAGGGACTTCCCGACAATGTTGTGTGGTCTGAAATTCGTGACGCGCGCAAGCGCCTCTGGTTGGGTACCAACAACGGCGTCGCCATGTGGGATCCCCAGGCAAATCACTGGCACTTATGGAAATCGAAGGACGGCCTCAACGGTACCGTAGCCCGCCAACTGATCCTCGCACCGGATCATGCCATATGGGTTCTTTGCTCTCCTGGTGGTCTCACCCGTTTCGACCCGCAATCCCTTAGCCCAGAAAAGATTTCGTCTCCTGGCTCCGATCCCACCAGCATTCAACTTGGGCCCAACGGACGTATTTGGATCGCCAATCCACAGTACCTAAAAGCGGCTCCTGCTACTCAACGCCCTTTTCGTTTCGTCGATGTTCCCGTGCCTCCGGAAATCCACCAGGGCCTCGGCCGTTTCGCTTCCAGCCCCGACGGCGTCCTCTGGATCGCTGGCAGAAACGGTCTCTCCCGCTTCGATGGCAAGAACTGGCTGCACTTCACGTCCGCCAACGGCTTGTTACAGGATGACGTCGTCGAAGCCGCTGCTGTCAGCCGCGATGAAGTTTGGTTCCGCTATTCGGATGCTCTCGGTCTGAGTCGCCTGCGCCTCGTCGATGGAAAACCGCGCCTCACTCACTTTGGCTTTGCCGCGGGATTGCCCTCTCTCGATGTTTATATGCTCGGTGCCGATCACGAGGGCAACGTCTGGGCCGGCGGCGCCTTCGGCCTCACTGAGTTTTTCCATAATGGACACACTCTTCGCTTCACCCGTGCTGACGGCCTCATCTGGAATGATCTCAGCGAAAACGGTTTCTTCGCCGAAGAAGACGGCACCTTGCTTTTCGGCACCAGCGGCGGCCTAGCTCGCTACAATCCCGTCTCCGCCGACGATATTGCTGAACTTCCACCCCGCGTCGTCATCACTTCCGCCCAGCTTGGCGCTCGCGAAAGCCTCCGCGAGCGCCATCCCGAAGCGGCGCGCAGCGACAATACTTTCCGTGTGAGCTTTGCCGCCCTGACCTACCGCGACCCGGAAAATGTCCGCTGCTCGTACCGCCTCGCCGGCCTGGAAAGCGAAGCCAATGAAACCTCCGGCCGCGAAGCTCGCTATCCCGCTCTTCCCCCCGGCGATTACACCTTCACCGTCTCTTGCCGCTCCGCTCGCGGCACTCTTAGTTTTCCCGCCCAATTTTCCTTCACTGTGATTCCTGCCTGGTGGCAGCGCTGGTACGCCCGCGGATTCGCCATTCTTCTTGGCCTCTTTGCCCTCTACTACCTGATGAATTACCGCACGCGCAAGCTGCAAAACGAACGCCTTCGCCTCGAAGAAGCCGTCGCCGAACGCAGCGAAGCCCTCGCACAAGCCAATAAAGAACTTGAGGAGATGTCTCTCACCGATCCGCTCACAGCCGCTCGCAACCGCCGCTTCTTCCAGGCCACCATTGCCAGCGACATCAGCCAGGCCGTTCGCTCCTACACCGCTCCCGATCCCACACGCAGCCGCCGCAATCGCGATATCGTCTTCTATCTCATCGACGCCGACCACTTCAAGGAAATCAACGACCGCTTCGGTCACGACGCCGGCGATCAGATGCTTATTGATTTGACCACCCGCATCAGCTCCGCCATCCGCTACTCCGACGTATTAGTCCGCTGGGGCGGCGAAGAGTTCCTCGTCGTCTCCCGTTTTTGCGAGCGCAAGGAAGCCGCCACTCTCGCCGCGCGCGTCCTCTCCGCCGTTTCCGGCGAGCCCTTCAAAATCAAAGGCGCCAGCCTCTCTCTGCATCGCACCGTCTCGATTGGCTGGGCCGCCTTCCCCTGGAACGTGGATTCTCCCATCGACGTCAACTACGAAGAAGTCCTTTCCCTCGCCGACCGCGCTCTCTACAAAGCTAAAGACGCCGGCCGCAATCAGGCCATTGGCGCTCTCGCTCCAGAATCTGCCGCCGAGCCCCACACAGCCGTCGCCCACGGCGATTCCGAAGCCCGCGTGTCCGAGATCGCCGCCACCGCCGCCTACGTCACCACTTACGGCCTCGAAACCACTTCCATTACCTGACCGCATTTTCCTCTGTCTTTGCTTTCCATCGTAAACTCTCCATCTGTGTCCGATGCTCTCGAACACCTGACTTTCCGCAACGCGGCGATCCAACTCCACGCCGTCGCCGCCGGCCCTGTCGACGGACCCGTCGTCATCCTCCTCCACGGTTTCCCAGAATTCTGGTATTCCTGGCACAAACAAATCGACCCTCTCTCCGCCGCCGGTTTCCGCGTCATCGTTCCCGATCAGCGCGGCTACAACACCTCCAGCAAACCTCGCGGCGCTTCCTTCTACGCGCTCTCTCATCTCACCTCCGACGTCCTCTCCATCGCCGATCAACTCAACCAGCCTCGCATCTTCCTCGCCGGTCACGATTGGGGCGCCGCCGTTGCTTGGAGCGTTGCTCTCCTCCATCCTCAACGCGTCGCCAAGCTCGCCATTCTCAACGTTCCTCACCCCAGCGTCATGCTCCGCTACCTAAAAACAAATCGCCGCCAGCTTCGCCGCAGTTGGTACATGTTTTTTTTCCAACTTCCCTTTATCCCCGAATTCGCTTTCTCCGTCTTCGATTTCCGCCTCGGTGCCCGCTCGCTACTCCGCTCCAGTCGCCCCGGCACATTCTCCCCCCAAGATCTCGCGCAGTACCGCGCTGCCTGGTCGCAACCCGGCGTCCTCACCTCCATGATCAATTGGTATCGCGCCGCCGCGCGCTATCGCACCAAATTTCCCGACTCAACCGTCCATGTCCCCACGCGCATCCTCTGGGGCGAGCGCGACAATTTTCTCCTCTCCGAAATGGCCCACGAAAGTCTCCGTTACTGCGCCACCGCCGAGCTCTACACGTTTCCCAATGCTTCTCACTGGCTCCAGCACGAAGAACCCGCGCGCGTCTCCCAACTCCTCATCGACTTCTTCAGCAAGTAGTACGCGCTTGCTCTGGCTGGATTTGCCGCGCCTTTTCGGACAACCAAAGGAAACTTGCCGCCCTCAAAAATGGTACGATTTGCCTCCATGAAAACAACCACCACAAAAGCCCTCATCCTGTTGACCGCTGCATTCGCACTCCTCGCGGTAGCTGCCTCCAGTTCCTCCTTCCTTTCCCCCAAACTGTCCGCCAACGATCTCTTGAGCCCTCTCGCGGCTAACGGGCAATCATCCTCCACGCAAGATTCCGCTCTCGCCGCGCGCATCGCTCGTATTGAAAACGGCCTCCTCCCCGCCGTCCTCATCAAGGGCCAGTCTCCCGCGCCGATGTCCATCGCCTCCCGCATGGAGCATTACAAAGTTCCCGGCGTCAGCGTCGCCTTCTTCGACCGCGGCCAAATTATTTGGACCAAAGCCTACGGCCTCGCCGACGTCGCCACAAAAAAGCCCGTCACTCCCGACACTCTCTTCCAGGCCGCTTCCATCAGCAAACCCGTCACGGCCCTCGCCGCTCTCCGCCTCGTCCAGGAAGGCAAACTCAATCTCGACGAAGACGTCAACGTCAAACTCAAAACCTGGAAAGTCCCCGAAAACGCTTTCACCGAAAAAGAAAAAGTCACCATCCGCCGAATTCTCAGCCACAGCGGCGGCCTCACCGTTCACGGCTTCGCTGGCTACGCCTCCGGCGAGCCTCTCCCCACCGTCGTCCAAATTCTCAACGGCGAAAAACCCGCGAACTCCGACCCCATCCGCGTCGACGTCGTCCCCGGCACTCTTTGGCGCTACTCCGGCGGCGGCTTTGTCGTTTTGCAAACTCTGCTCTCCGACGTCACCGGAAAACCCTTCCCGCAAATTATGAGTGAGCTTGTGTTGCGCCCCGCCGGCATGACTCACAGCACCTACGAGCAGCCGCTTCCGAAAAATCTCTGGCCCGAAGCCGCCACGCCTTATCGCGCCAACGGTGACCCTGTCAAAGGTGGCTGGCACACCTATCCTGAAATGGCTCCCGCCGGTCTCTGGACCACTCCCTCCGACCTCGCCCACGTAGCTATCGAAGTCCAAAACGAGTACGCCGGAAAATCCTCGAAAATTCTTTCCCAGGACATGGCTCGCCAGATGCTCACCCGTCAATTCGGCACTTGGGGCCTCGGCTTCGGTCTCGAATCCACCGGCGGCAAACCCAGCTTCAGCCATGGTGGCGCCAACGAAGGCTTCCGCTGCAATCTCTTCGCTTACACCGACTTGGGCCAGGGCCTGGCCGTCATGACCAACTCCGATTCCGGAGGTGAACTCACCGAAGAAATCTTTCGCGCCGTCGCCAAGGAATACGGCTGGCCCGATTTCCATCCCACCGAACACGCCCTCTTCAAAATGGATCCCGCGCAATTCTCCGCCTACACAGGCACCTACGAAATCCCCGGCATCGGCAAGCTAACCGTCACCACAAAACCCGATGGCCTCTATGTCCAAGCTGACCCCTTCGGCCCCGATCCCATCCAACTTCTCCCCGACTCTCCCACCGAATTCTTCGTGCTAGCCGGCGACATCACTTTTACCTTCCAAAAAGACGAAAAGGCCGCCGTCACCGGCTTGATCCTTCACGCCGGTCCCCAAACCTTCCAAGCCAACAAAATCTCCTAGCCGGTTTGCCTAAAGCAATTTAGCTAACTCGCGGTTTTGGTCAAATAATCAGCTCTACCACCTGGAGGACCCCTTTTCCTTGCGCCCTGGCCCGTAAAATTCTGCCACTGGGGGCCTTCCTTTTCGTGCCAAGACCCTATTCGCACTCTACCAGACGACAATAGCTAGACGGATAGTTAATGGATGATAAGGCACGGTAATATTTAATTCGAGTTTTTATTTCCGCTTGACACATTCCCTAAGCCTAAACTTTATACAGACTGCTAGCCTTGCTTGCCGAAGGGCAGAACCAGGGGAATTTCCCGACCTCCCCGTGGTTCTGGGTCTGCGAGCCGCCGTTACCGCCGAGGTAATCAGCTGCTTGCTAACTGTGGGCGCACGAATGCCAAACGAATGACTTCCTATTTGTTTTGGTTTCTTGCGGCCGCAAGGAGTTGTCCAAATGGCAACCGAACGTCGAGCATCACCTCGCTACCCATTTTTTGCCGTGGCTGAATTGACGGAGTCCGGGACAGGTGCTCGAATGAACGCTCGGACAAGCGATTTAGGGCCCAATGGTTGTTTTCTTGGTACGCTCAATCCTCTGCCGCCGGGAACTATCATCAGCATTCAAATCACTCATCAAGGGAAGGTTTTTTCGGCTGGCGGAGTGGTGGCCCATTCGCATCCGAACACGGGAATGGGCGTGAAATTCATTGCCCTCGAGTCCGGTTGTGGGGCTTTGCTCGAAAATTGGATTCAGGAAGCGGCTCTCGTCTAGGCCATAGACTTGTTTCAGATTGCCGTCTTCGTCAAAAGGCGGCGCTCGTCAAGAAGAGTCGTAATTCATTCGGAAGAACGGGAACAAGCTCGAGAACTGAGCCCAAGGCTAAAAATGATCTTCCCCAAAAATCAATTTGACGCTGCTGCAAATGAATTCAAAGTACTCGTGGCTGACGATTCGAGAATCTACCGCAAACTTGTCGAGCAGACTCTATCTAAGAAACAATACTCCGTCCTTTTTGCAAAAAATGGCCAGGAAGCCCTGGATCTTTTTTCCGAACATCAGCCCTCTTTGGTCATCACCGACTGGATGATGCCGGACCTCACCGGCATACAGCTCTGCGAACATGTCCGGAACTACCCTCGTGAATCCTATACGTACCTCATCATCCTCACAGGAGTTACAGAGAAGGACGAGCTTGTAAAAGGATTGGCGGCCGGCGCCGACGACTACCTCACGAAACCATTCCATTCCAACGAGCTGCTGGCCCGCGTCGGCGTTGGGCGCAGGATCATAGACCTCCATCGCCAACTCGAAGCCAAGAACCTCCTGTTGCAAGAGCTGGCGCTCACCGATTCCTTAACCGGACTGCCTAACCGCCGTGCGATGGAAGACTGGGCCACCCGTCAACTTAGCGGAGCGGCCCGATACGGCTTTTCTTTCTTTGTGGTCCTCGCCGACTTGGACCATTTCAAGGCCGTTAATGACACGTATGGCCACGTTGCAGGTGACACCGTCTTAAGAAAATTTTCCGAAATCCTCAAGTCCAATTCGAGACGCAGCGATATCTGTGGCCGCATTGGTGGAGAAGAATTTCTTTTCGTCCTCACCCATACTACTCCGGCGAACGCCAAAATCGCCGTCGAACGAATCCGCGCTGAATTGGAAGCCGCAACATTTGATTTCGACGGCCGCAGCCTCACGGTTACCGCCAGCTTCGGTCTTGCCGTCTTCGAAGGAACACAACCCACGGACTTCAATCGCCTGATTAGCCAAGCCGATGCAGCTCTCTACACCGCCAAGCACGCAGGCCGCAACCGCATCGAAATCGCAGTGCCTCAACCTCTCTAAACAAAAGTTTTACCGGAACGTGCGCCCCACCTGACTCGGCAATCCAAGTGCATGACGAGGCTTTGAATCAGGAAGGAGTAACGCACTAATCAAAACGTTTGTGTCGAAGACGCAGCGCAACTATGCGCCCTTAAGCAGCGAATCCAAAATCTCTGGCGTAAGTCCTCGGTCTTTTGCTTTGCGGCTGGCATCCTCAAGCACTTGCTGGAACGACGGGTATCCCCAAGCCGCCAACTCCCGTACCCAAAGGCTCAACAACGCCTGAATCTTCCGCTTCTGCTCTGGCGCAGCAGCGTCATAAGCCCGCGCCGTCTGCGGGTCCAAGGGTATTGTAATCGTGGGATTCGCCATTGGCTTACTCTTCTCCCACTCTACGGCAAGATCGCACCACTTGCCACGAATAGCGTTACGCGCATTATGCCACACGCGCAGGCTAAGCCATCAGCAGTCTGGAGCCGAAACTTTGACGCCGGAGATCTTGAGCGGCACGGCCATCAACACCGTCAATCTGGCTGAAGTACACGGCAAACTTTTCGGCCGGGGACTCAGCCCTGACGATGCGTGGGAAGCTGCACTCGGCCCCATCCGAGAAGCCGTTCCCTTCACCTCGGAGCACGTCAGGCTCGTGGGGAATCCCGTCGCGCAAATGGACGGGCAACGGACAACCAGTTCAGCCCGGAGGAATTGATGTATCGCCGATACGTAGAAGATGACTTTGACGGCGGCCTCTTCAGACCAGCAAGATTTCCGTTCCCACCATCCTTGAATAGACAGCGTTACAGCGAACCTCAAGACGTTATATTTTCTGTAACCGGCGAGTTTGATCAACACGGTGTTCTCGAGTGTAGTGTATCGGCATTATCTCTTCGTCTATCGGACGACCGTCAGACGGAATTCACCTTCGTTCCCATCCATCTCCCGGAAGAAGACAATTACAGTCACAGTGAGATGTGGGCAAATTGCACGCAAACTGGAGAATGCAATGAAGAACCAAGCAGGATTGCGCGCAAGATGCACCGAACTAAGGTGAGCCAACTATTCCGAGTCAGAATCAAATCAACAAAATAAATCGCGGGTGGGACACCATTAGGGCCAGAAAACGATTTTGACTATGTCCTTTCCCGGGCCGGGCGGCGGGTCCTTTACCTTCGGTCGCGGACTTCCTCCAGCTTCTCAGCCAGCATCCGGCTGATCGAGCTCCCTTGCTCCGCCGCCAACACGCGCGCTTCCTTCAAAAGCTCCGCATCCGGCTTCAACGTGACATTTCTTCTCATCGCTCTTCTCGCCGTGGCACAGTTTTGCGTGCAGCACCCTTCTACGTGCTCAGAATCTCTTGGCCAATCCTCCCTGAGTCGCCCCTAGGCGTCAATCGCCGAACCGCGCCCCTCCACATACTTGCTCTGAACTGTCAACTCTCGGCTGTGAGCTCTCTGCTTGGATCTCACCTACTGGCGGGTGAAACATCTACCGGCGAGGACATTTTGACTCTGTCTTTCTCCAAGGGGATGACCCATCCTCGCGCCTCTGGTTCATGCAAGGCTGGGTCCTGGGTTCTTCTTTGATCACCCAATCTCCCGGCCCTCACAGCTCCATCAACTCGCGCCAAACAAACGACTTGCAGTTTATCCTTGACAAATAGTAATAGTACGTTATACTAGCACTGTATTTTCGGGGTCGGCTTCTGTTCGCGCCCCAGAAAGTGATGCGCCTCCGCCCCGCGGTCCCTCAAACTCTCCCAAAATCCTTCCACCCACCCCGTTTACCATTTTATAAAAATAGTCCTCTTCTATCCCGCTCAGAATCAACACTTCTGCAACCATTGATTCCACTCCACTTCAAGTCCAGCAGATGCAACGTTTACAAAAAACCGGGGGAGGGGTGTCCCTTTCCGGCCGCAAAGTTTTGCAACTCGTCACTAAACGCCAGTCGCCACCCTGGCCACGCAGGAACCGCCATAAGCCCTTTTCTCACACCCGCTTACGCACACTTTCCGTCACACATGAGGTGTGCGCTACCAGCGTCGAGTCTTCCCACCCAAATTCTTCCCTCATTTTCCACAGCGACTCCCGGCGCACCATTCTCCTTCGCCACTCCATACCCAGCACTACTCGCTATCTCTTTTACATGCAACACTTACAGAGCTGCTTCAAAATACACGACTTTAACCACCTTTAGAATGAGTGTTTACGCAGAACCGGGGAGAGGGGATCAACTATCGCTAATCTGCTTCCAACTAACGGCTCGCCATCTTTCCCGTCAAGACTCGCAGGAATCCTCGAGCTTCGTCCAGCCCCAGCGCCAGAATGGCCCCGAAATAGACAATCCCGAACGGCCCCAGGACGGCCACGGCCACAAGTATGGGAGCGTGATGGCCAAAGAAGTGGCGGATGCCCCAGCCGGCGAACGCCGCCGCAAAGGCCGCTCCCCAGAGCTTCATAAAATAATTTGCCGGAACGCCCGTCGAGCCGATGCGGCGGTTCAAAGTCCGCCGCAGCAGCGCGAACTCGACCCAGGACGATATTCCCGCGGAAATGGTGAGCCCGGCCGCTCCCCATCGCGCTTCGATGCCCAGCAGATGAGGCAAGGGAAACGCGCAAAGAAGGCCGAGAATGGTCGTCAGGATGACGCGAATCACCGCGAACCGCAGTGGGGTCCGCGTATCCCGCAGCGCATAATAAGTGGAGGAATAGAGCCGGCCAAGGGTCGAAGCCAGCAGCCCGACCGTCGCGCCCGCCAGAATTCCCCAGACATAAATTACGTCGGCCTGCGTGAACTGCCCCGTGCGCGTGCGATAGATGCCCGCGACGATCACGTCCCCGAGAATCAAGAAACCGGCAACAGACGGCACCACAAACATCGCAATCTGGCGCAGGCCGGAATTCAGCCGCCGTCGCAACGCGGCAGCCACCTCTTCTTCGCTGCCCAGCGTGCCGGACATGTGCGGAAGTTCAGACGCCGAAACGGACATCCCGAACAGGCTTACCGGGAGCAAATAGAGAATCTGGGCATACGAAAGCGCGGCTACCGCCCCCGTCGGCAGCCAGCTTGCCAGCAGCGTATCCACATAAGCGCTGATCTGCACGACGCCGCGGCCTACGAAAACGGGAATGAAATTGTGTACGACCGTCTTCACGTTTTCCGCACGGTAATTCAGCGAAAGGTGAAGACCCTTCAGCAGCCGGAGCACTACAGGCAATTGCACCACCACCTGCAACGCGCTTCCGGCCACCGATCCCCAGGCCAAAATCTGCGCCAACGGAAATTCGGCGTAGTGACGCCCCCATATCCACATCGTGCCGATCATGGCCGCGTTCCACACGACGGGCGCGGCGTAAGAAAGGAAGAAGCGGCGGTGGCTATTCAGAACGCCCAGACACCAGGCCGAAAAAACCAGCAAGCCCGCGCTGGGAAAGAGGATGCGCACCAGGCGAATCGTCAATTCCCGCTTTGCGCCGGTGAATCCCCCGGCGATGGCGTCGATCAGGTATGGCGTCGCGAGCACGCCCAGCAGCACGATCAACGATGTCGTCAGCGCAAGCAGCGCCGCAACGGCGCCGGCAGTGCGCCGCGCCTCTTCCTCATCCTTGTGCGCCAGCAGCTTGGCATACACGGGAATGAACGAAGCGGAAAGCACTCCCTCGCCGAACAGATTTTGCAGAAAATTGGGAATGCGGAACGCCGCTTTGAAGGCATCGGCCGCGTCGGAATTGCCAAAAAAATGCGCGAAAACGCGCTCGCGCACCAGTCCCGCGATGCGGCTGAGCAAAATGCCCGCCGCAACCAGAATGGCATGTTGCCTCGAGCCGCCTCTGGAATCTTCTGCTTTTGCCGGGTTCGTCACGAGGGATTAAGAGCTTGTTTGAGCATACGATGGAATCTATTCATTACAAGAGCCGCCCGCGAAGATGTCAACCTCGAATCCGGCGCCTGTGCGCTGTCCGTAGATTTCCAGGCAAGGAAGAGGGAACTCATCCAAAACTATGCAATCTGCCGGTCTCCTCGGCTGGAGGACTCTCCCGATCTCCCGCGTAGAGGCGCATACGCCAAGTTGCGTTCGGACCTTCTTTCGGAGGCCTCTTTCAAGTTTCGGGACCATCCTAGGAGCCATTTTCCGGAGGCTATTCTTGGCCGCAACTCCCTCGCGCCTACCGGGTTTAATAACAGGGGCGAATTGGTATGCCTGGCGAGTTTACTTCGCTGGGCAGGTCTACCCCAGGGAGGGCCCGGGCCTCGAAGCCCTGGCGCAACCTTCCATCGAATTTGAACATCTTATAAGTACGGTAGGTCATTCCGTTTCAATGGTTTACGGAAGAACTACCTGTCCTTTGGGGCTGTTCCGGAATTGCCCAAAGCACTATTAGTCCGGCCCCTACAGGGACCGTTTGATTCACTCCAGCCGGTTAGAATTGTAAGTTGAGCCTTCGGCAGAAAGGAGACCGATCGCCTTGCCCCAGTTGACTCCAATCAGCTCTCGCATCGCGCCGGCCGGACTTTCGCCTTCCCGCGCGGGAATGGTCGCGCGTCTGGCCCTAGCCGTAACCCTTCTTTTTGTCTGGTTCCTCCCCTCTCCCGCCTTTGGCGACGTTGGCGTGCTGCTCAACGAGTCCCTGGACACCAGTATCGCCAGAATTACGGGCTCCGGCCACAGCGCGGTCTATTTCTCGCGTATCTGCGCGGACTCGCCCATCAAGCTTCGACTTTGCCGCCCTGGCGAAGAAGGCTCGGTCATGAGCAATTACACCACTCTTGGCGAGGACCAGCCGTTCGAGTGGAACATCGTCCCGCTCTCCATCTATTTATATGGTGTTGAGGATCCGCAAAACCGGCCGTTGTTTGGCTCCGAAAAGATCAAGCATCTTCTCGAGGAAAGATATCGCGAGAAGTTTCTCACCGGCTATTGTGACTCCGCCGAATGCCGGACGAGCAACAAAGCCGAGTGGCGCGAGATGGTGGGAGCCACACTCGAGCGCAGCATGTATGCTTTCGTCGTCGCGACCACCGTCGAACAGGATCGGGCGCTCATCGCCGAATTCAATTCCCTACCCAACCACAATCACTTTAACGGCGTCACGCGCAATTGCGCGGATTTCACGAGGCGAGTCATTAACACATATTTCCCGCACGCCGCCAGGCCCGACTATCTGAACGACTTCGGCCTGATCACTCCGAAAGCCATCGCTCGATCCTTCGCCAGATACGCCGAACGCCACCCAGAAGCCCACTTCCGTGTATTGCATTTCGCCCAGTTGCCCGGCACGATCAAACGCAGCAGCGAGTGCCGCAACGGAACGGAGCAGTTGTATCACTCTAAAAAGCTGCTCGTGCCCATGCTCATTTTTGCGGACCACGAATTGCCGTTCATGGCCGCTTCTTATCTGCTCACGGCGCGCTTCAATCCCGAGCATGAGTTGGAAGAGCACCCGACCGCGGAGACGTCAAAGATCGATCAGGAGATTCGCCGGGCAAAATCGGAAAACGACGTCTCGCGCGAAGAGCAGCTCGAGGCCATAGTTGGTCAGGAAAGCGCGGAGCTCGTAGGCACGCCAAAAGAATGGAAAGAGTATCGCGTGGAATTCGCTTCACTGGCGGACGAGGCCATCAGCCGCGAGATTATTCCCAACTATGATTTTCTCGGGCGCTATTTCAAGTACCTCGACCGTGCCGGGACCCCCACGGTGGACGCTGACGGCGCCCTGTGGTTGGAAATTTCGCAAGGGGGCAAGCCCGTAAAGCTTGGCCTGAGCGCCAGCAACCTGTTCGCTCCCGGCACGGATTCTCAGTGGTCGTACGCTCTGATTCTTGCTCGCGCCGACCACTATCTGAAGAGCCCGAAGCACAGCCGCGAAATCATGCCGGATTTCAAAGACGATTGGGCCTTCTTACAAGAGGCTCGTATCAATAGCTCGATCTCAACCGCATCGAACGGGGCTTTGCCATCGACAATCGCACGCACGGCTTCTTTTTCGACGATTCAGGCTCCGTAATGAGTAGTCTGGTCGGGTCCTGTGAGTACTAAGGCATCCCGTCTACGCTCTTTCCTCTCTCCGTACCATTTTCTCTCTTCTGTTTTTTGCGCAACTTTAGTCTTGTCTGTCTCATCTGTATTGATGTAGGTTCCTCGTCACGGTGCAGCAAATGCTTCCCTGGTTCCGGGTCTGGTTCTTGATTTTCGGTTTGCTTCTCGCCACCGGTGCGGCAAGCTCGAAGTCCTCCGCTACTCCTGCAGCTATTTCTTCCGCTCCGCCTGTCATTGTGATCGGCTTCGTCGGCGGATTCGTTCGCCACGATGATCGCGTGCACACGGAAGTTCAACTCGTGGATCGCCTGCGCGAGGAATATGCCTCGGGCGTTTACGTGCAAACTTTCGAGAATCACCATGGCAAGGAAGCCTATGAAGAAGTGCTGCGCCTTTTGGATGCCAACCGCGACGGAACCTTGTCTCCCGAAGAGAAGCACAGCGCTCGCATCATTATTTTTGGCCACAGTTGGGGCGCGTCCGAAACGGTTGAGCTTGCGCGGCAGCTTGGAAAAGACGGGATCCCCGTTCTTCTTACCATCCAGGTCGATAGCGTCTCGAAACTCGGCGAGAATGACGCGGTGATTCCCGCGAACGTCGCCCAAGCCGTAAATTTCTATCAGCTCGATGGATTTCTACATGGCGCGCCCGCGATTCGCGCCGCCGATCCCGCGCGCACGCGCATCCTAGGCAACTTCCGCTCGGACTACAAATCGAAACCGCTCACTTGCGGACAATATCCCTGGTGGGACCGCGTTTTCATGAAGCCTCACATCCAAATCGAATGTGATCCGGCCGTGTGGACTCAGGTGGAAGCGCTCATTCGCTTGAATTTGTCGGTGGAAGCGCGGCAGGCCGCCCCAGGCGAAACTATCTCCGCCGATTCGCGCCTTAAATAGCGCCGCATTTTTTACTACTGGCGCATGAACCACTGCCCTTTGCATTTATATTTCGAGCCCAATCAAGCGCATCAATTCGAGCGCGTTGCTTTTCTCGACCACTCCCTCGCGCAGCTTGTAATCAAATTGCATCTTTCCGTCCACGACTTGATCCTCGAAATGCATGTTTCGCAAAACATTTCCCACGGCGGCCGCAATTTCGGTCAAAGCCAGATCGTGCGTGGTTACAATCCCAATGGCATGGCGCTTGAGCAGCGCCTGAATCAGCCCCTCCGCTCCGATTCGCCGGTCTTTCGAATTGGTTCCTTCGAGCAGCTCATCGAACAAAAACACCAGCGGCACGGATTCCTTTGCGCCATCAAACACTCGACGGATTTGCAGAATTTCCGTATAGAAGCTCGAGCGTCCCTCTTGCAGCGAGTCCGCGCTTCGAATCCGCGTTCCAATCTCCAACGGAGTCAAGCGCAGGCGCGCGGCGCGAATCGGCGCTCCCGCCATGGCCAGCACGGTATTGATTCCTACGGCGCGGAGGAGCGTGCTCTTGCCGGACATATTCGACCCGCTCACCAGCAAGACGCGCGTCCGAGCGTCCAGCTTCACGCTGTTTCGCACGCACTTCTTCGCTGCAATCAACGGATGGCCTAACTCCTGGCCGTCAAGAAATCCCAGTCCGTCTTCCGCGCTGACAAACTCCGGGAAGGGATCCGTGGGGTGCTCGTAGGAATACGCCGCCAGCGAAAGCAACGCCTCCATTTCGCCCGTCAACTCCACCCACCGGCGCATTTTGGCACCCCAGCGACGCCGCCACGCCTCCGCCGCCATCGCCACTTGCACGCTATAGAGAAACGGCAATTCGGACGCGCGCGCAAGCAGGCCGTCGCTGGCGTCAATCCAATAAACGATCCGCGCGAATTTGCGCACAGCCCGCGAAGCCGGCTCGTTCCCGTCCCGCAGTTCCGCCGCAAACTGCTGCAAGCGCGGCGCGGCAAATGGCTCCCGCTGCAACCTCTCCAGAATTTCTGAAAAGAGCAGCAATCCTTCGGCATTACAATGCACATTTTCCGTGACGGCGTGCGCGCGGCGCCAAAGCCATCTAAGAATGACCGCCTCCACCGCCAGCACGCTCAACAGCGGCCACAGCGCGGAAGACTCAAAAACATAAACGATCCCCGCAGCCGCACACATCGCCAGCAGGGCCGCCGCGCCGCGCCAAAAGGTGCCGGGGGGCAAAATCGATTTTCCCTCGGCCCAGTCCACCAAGGATTCCGGATTGAGCCGAGCTTTCAAATCCTCGCCCACTACAGCCAAGTTCTCGCGCAAATCGAGTTTTTCGCGCAGTTCCTGAATCAAGTTCTGGCGATCAAGAACTGCGCCAATTTCCGATCCTGCCGTCAACCAACTGGCCAAGCGGCTTTCGCCCATGGGCAAGCGCGCCGTGGAAAGCAACTCAAAAAGACTTCCTTTCCCAAAAAGATCAAGATCCTCCGCATATACGTGGTACGGATCGCGAAATTGCTCTCCTGTTTGTCCGGCTCCGGCCCAGCGGTCTTCGATCCGGGCGATGCCGCGGCGATAAAACTGCTCCGCGGTCTCAGCCCTTCTCTTAGCCTGCAAAACACTTCCATGAAAAATTCCCAGCAATGCGTAAGCCGCAGCCGGAGCGATTAGCCAATAAATCGCCAGCCAGTGCTTGCCGAAAATAATCCACGCCAGCGCCAGCCCCGCTGCAATCACGGCCAATTTCCAATAGCCCACGCGCAGATGCACGCGGTCCCGTTCCGCGAGCGCCTTCAAGCATTTTTCCAGTCGCCTTTCGTACTCCGCCTTTGGCTCAGCCATTTACCCTCTTAGCGCGTCTGGCAGCGCCATGTCCCGAGCTTTCCAACCCTGGCCATCGCAGCTTGCATCACCCTACTCGCGACCGACGAGTTTTGAGTCTATCTCTTCTCCGCCAGCACAGCACTCGCACCTTTCTTGCTCGGTCCTTCGAGGGCCAGCCGCGGCGTGCCAGTTCGAGCTTGGCGTGCTCGACGTTTCGGTTCGTGCTTCGCGCTTATCGCATCGGTCCATTTTTCCAGCTCCAGTCTTTCCTCCCACCGCGAATTAATAGAGTGTTACGCTCCCTATCATGTTGCGCCATTCTTCCAGGGTTCGGAGCTCGTTCAGCTGGATGTCCGCGGCTGGATTATGTGCCACCATCCTTTGTATCGCCACAATCACGTGGCTGCTTACCTCCGGTTCGCTCGTCGCACAAGAATCGGCAGATACGGGGAAGAAACCGAAGCATCGGAACCTGATCTGGAGCCCTCCGGCGGTCGACGCCCCGGTCCATTCTCTGGTTTCGGCGCCGCCTTGTGTCCTCGCCAACGTACTCGAACAAGCATCCGAGAGCGTAAGCGAGCTGGTCACTAATCTTCAAAACTTTACGGCACGGGAGAAGATCGAATATCAGACTTCCGACCGCGACGGCATGATCCAAGATCTCGGCTCCGCGATGTTTGATTATATTGTCGTCTTCCAGCAGTCACCCGGGGGTCTAGTCTTTCAGGAAATGCGGAACCCCGAACACGGAAGCAGCTTGTCTGCTGCCGCACAGCAGGATATGGGTCTTCCGGAAATGGTCTTGATCTTCCTTCCAAACATGCAAGCCGACTACGAAATGAGCTGCGAAGGCGCTGTCGAATCAAATCACCAACGTTCCTGGATAATCCGCTTCCGGCAGCGCAAGGACAAGCCGAGCCGAACCTACTCTTTTCGTGTCAACAAGGTCGTTTATCCCGTCGGACTGAAGGGACGCGCATGGATCGCTTCCGATTCCGGGGAGGTGGTGCACATGGAGACGAGCTTAATGGAAGAGGTGCCCGCGGCGGGAGTACACCATGCCTATCTTTCGATCGACTATGCTCCGGTGCAATTTCAAACGAAGCCTGTAAGAATCTGGCTGCCGCAGTCTGTCGACGGATTTTGCGATTTTGGAGACCATCGCACGATCGTCTATCACACCTTTTCTAATTTCATGCTCTTTTCGGTGCAGACCGACCAGAAGCTCGGCAAACCCAAGCAGCCCTGACCAGCGGTATCGCCACAGGTAGCTTGCGAGTGGCTACAAAATCATTTCTGGCAGGCGATTTCGTTCCATTCGCGCTCGCCGCGCGCGAGCATGGCAGGCAAGTCTTCTGGCAGCACGAAACGTTCCTGGACCAGTCTCATAGCCGCTTCGCCGAATTTGCCCAGGTATTCTTCGCGCGAAGAGTAGCGCTCCTCAATCGAAAGGCGTGGATCGCCGGATTGTTGGCGCTCGGCCGCGGTCTTCGCGAAGGGAATAAAAGAGCCGAAAAAACTGAGGCGCAAATCGGAAGCGCCAATGCTGGGGTCACGCAGATTCCAGCCAGTGTAGGTGGCCAGAGGAACTTGCAATTCCGGCAGGCTCACGCCACCCAAATCGTTGCCATCGGCGTCAACTTGCGGAACGAGTATGGGGAACGGTTTGCCGACTTTCGGAGGTTCAAAGCTGACGATGCCTTCTTTCCATTGCGGGCCGAAGTCCAAATGGTAGGCCAGGCTGGCTTCATGCGGTTTATTCACGCCAGGAATTTTCGGAAAGTCCCATTTGCTTAGCGGAACGAGCGTGGCATCGGCAATTTTCGGGTAGGTGCTCGGCGGAGGCGGCGTACCGTCTTTCACCCACTCGTTCATGTCCGTAATCAGCGCGCGCCAATACCACTGAACGGGATTCGGATTGTAGCGTTGCTGCGCCGTGAACTCCGGCGAGCCGGGAGTGAATTTTTCCGGGGGAAAATGAGCGGAAAAATGCTGCAAGCCAGCGAGCAAATAGATGCGGACATTTTCGCCCAGCTTCGCGTCGTGCAGGCCGTCCGGGGTGATGTGAATCAAGGAAGCGGAACGGCCCCAGTATTCGTAGGAAGTGTTGGTGAAAAATATCTTCGGAGCGGTTTGCGATTTGTTCACGGCGTCAAGCAGGCCGGCAGTTTCGCCAGTGTCGGGGTCGGTTTCGGGCAGATCGGTGAAGGGGAATAAATCGGTGGGAAAGAAAATGCTGGAGAGCGGCTGGGCGTCGCGGGAAGGCTGAGCGAAACGGTGGTTGAAGCTGCCGCGGCCGGCGCCAGCAACGTGAGCGATAACGCCGTCCATCACCTGGCGGCCCTGTTCGTCAGCGTTGAAGTCTTGATAGAGAAACAGGCGGAGAAAACGCCCGCTTTGAGAAATGCCGACGGCGTAAACGCGATGAACCGGGGCGGTCGACCGAGCATCGTATTTCAAATAAGAAAGAAAATCGCGGACAGCGGCGGGGCCGAGGCCGGCGACGACGGGATCCTTCGCCTCATAGACGAATTCATAGATTTTGCCCGGCTGAAAGCCAGCGTCCAAATGGATGAAATGCGGATCGGCGACAAGATGGCCATCGATGGTATGAGCAAAGCTCCATTGACCGCGAGGAATAATCCCGCGGAGGCCGTCTGGCGTGTCGCGCACGGTCAAGATATTTTTCGCGCTGTTCGAATCATCGACGGGATAGCTTTTTCCACCGGCCGGCCCTAGGAGAAAATGGCCGAGCGGCATGTCATCGAGTTTTTCCGCGGGCGTAAAATCCGAACGCACCAGGCCGCGAATTGTTTTTCCTCCGGGATCGTGAGCCACGGGAGCAGAGAGGCGGAGGTGGTCGCCTTGTTCGGCGAGATCGGCTTCCCAGCCCACCCAGGCGATGGTGTAGCCCTCGCTCATGAGGAAGCCGTCACCGAACTCCGCTTTCGGATCGGAGGAGGTTACGCCGTTGACGATGTGGAGAATGCCTTTTCCGCCGCGGTTGGAAACTTCAAACAAGACGGCGCCGTTTCCTTTGTCCATGTCCTTGGGGCGAAGGAGATAGAGGTCGGCGGAGAATTCGACTTCGCCTTGGGCGTTGCGCGGCGCTTTATCGAGATCGACGATCTGGCGATTGTGAATGTTGGCGGGGTCGACCGCGAAATAGACGCGTCCGACAATTTTTTCGTAAGCGCCAGCCAAGCCAAACGAGCGGCCGTCCTGAATGTCCGTACGAGAAATGATCTCGACGCGCGTGACGCGCGCGTCCACAGCGGAAGGGGAAAACAGAAAAGCGAGTACAGAGAAAAGGCAAACGACACGCGCGCTCAAACGACACATAAGCGGCCTCCCGAGGGGCCACAGCTTACATCATTGGCGGACGAAGCCCAATCTGGCGATGCCTCTTCCAGGCAGCGGGGGCCCCATCGGATCTCAGCCTAGGGGCGTTGAGTTTGGGGGGTCCGGTTTGTGCGGTCCTGTGGCAAGCTGTAGAGGCAGAAAGCAGGGCGCACTTGGGCCTGGGATCTTGCCACCTGCGATGATCCATCGAAACTAGCGCAATCTGGGCCGTAACCAAAAGCAGGCCGAAAACCGTCAATAGACTACGGACATTGCAGCCGCTGTCCGAACTAAGATTTGCAGCGAGGGATAGACTTGCCGACAGAGCCGAATGAATACAGTCCCCTTGGGTCGGAACATCAACAGCCCACCTCCCCGCCATCGCAGCACAGAGGAGTCAAGGCCGTGGTGTGGATTGTCTTGCTGCTGATCTTCGCGGTTGGATTCGCGTTAGTTTTGCGGCAGCACGAGGACACGACGAAGACAGCGAGATCGCCAAGAGGCGGCGGCGGACCGGTGAGTCTTACGACGGTGACCGCAGAGAAGGGCGATATCGGCGACTATCTCGATTCGATTGGGACGGTGACGCCTGTATACACCGCGTCGATTACGAGTCAAGTGAATGGAATTGTGACGACGGTGCACTACAAGGAAGGACAAATTGTGCATAAGGGGGATGCGCTGATTGATATCGATCCGCGGCCGTACCAAGCCACCCTTTTGCAAGCGCAAGGCACACTCGACCGCGACCAAAACGTGCTGGGACAAGCGGAGATGGACCTGGAACGCTACAAGGATGCGTGGGCGCGAAACGCGATACCAAAACAAACGCTGGATGATCAGGCCAAGCTGGTGCTGCAAACGCAAGGAACAGTAAAGCTCGATCAGGGCGTGGTGCAATATGACCAAGTGCAGTTGGATTATTGCCACATCACGGCGCCGATCAACGGACGGGTGGGCTTGCGGCTGGTGGATCCGGGAAACGTGGTGCAGTCGTCGGGAACGCTGACGCTAGCAGTGATCACGCAAATGCAGCCGATTACGGTGATCTTCACGATTTCAGAAGATAACCTGGGACAAGTGCAGGAGCAGATTCGCAAGAATGCGAAACTCACGGTGGATGCGTTTGATCGCGCGGGCCAAAAGAAGATAGCGACTGGAAAGCTGTTAACGCTGGACAATCTGATCGACACGACAACGGGAACGTTGAAAGCCCGAGGGTCCTTCGACAATAAGGACTCGAAATTGTTTCCAAATGAGTTTGTGAATGTCCGCCTGCTGGTGGATACCGTACATGGAGCGACTCTGATACCGACGTCCGCGATCCAACACAACGGCCAAGCCGCATTTGTTTACGTCCTGCAAGATAACACCGCACATATGCGCAGCATCAAGACGGGAGTTACGGACGGAGGGACAACTGCGGTAACTGGGATTAATCCCGGGGATGTGCTGGCGAACAGCAGCTTCGACAGGCTGCAGGATAATGCGAAGGTCGTCGTAGCCAACTCGGGAAGCCCCGCAACAGGAACCCCCGCCGGGAGCACCGCCCCTTGAGCCCGTCACGCCCGTTTATTTTAAGACCGGTGGCGACGTCACTGCTGATGGCGGCGATCCTTCTCGTCGGCATAGTGAGCTATACGCAGCTGCCTGTCTCCGCCTTGCCGGAGGTCGACTATCCCACGATTCAAATATTGACGTTTTATCCGGGAGCAAGCCCGGATGTGGTTGCCACGACGGTGACGGCGCCGCTGGAGCGCCAGTTCGGCCAGCTCCAGGGCTTGAGTCAGATGACTTCCAACAGTTCGGGCGGCAGTTCGGTGATCGTGCTGCAGTTCGCGTTAAGCCTGAATCTTGATGTTGCGGAAGAAGAGGTCCAGTCCGCAATCAATGCTTCGCAAAACTTTCTGCCTGCAAACCTGCCCGCGCCGCCGATCTATAACAAGACAAACCCAGCCGACGCGCCAGTGCTGACTTTGGCAGTCACCTCGGATTCCATTCCGCTCTCGCAAGTAGAGGACATGGTCGACACCCGGCTGGCTCCCAAGATTTCGCAGTTGAGCGGCGTAGGCCTCGTGAGTATCAGCGGGGGCCAGAAGCCCGCGGTTCGCATCCAGGCCAACCCGGCGGCGCTTTCCTCCTACGGCATCAATATGGAAGACGTACGCACCGCTGTCACGGAAGCCAGTGTCAACGCCGCCAAAGGAAACTTTGATGGGCCGCGGCAGGACTACCAGATTGACGCGAACGATCAGCTCGTCACCAGCAAAGATTACAAAAATGTGGTGGTCGCCTACCGCAACGGCGCGCCGGTCATGCTCACGGACGTGGCAAAAATTGTAGACGGCGTGGAAAACAAGAGCCTAGCCGCCTGGATGGACAAGACACCCGCGGTCATCGTGAACATTCAGCGCCAACCGGGCGGAAACACGATAAGCGTTGTGAAGCGCATAAAAGCTCTTCTTCCTCAACTGGAAGCGAACCTTCCGAGAGGAATCGATGTGACGACGCTGACAGACTTTACGACGCCGATCCAAGCGTCGGTTTCGGACGTCGAGTTTGAATTGATGCTGACCATCGCGCTAGTGGTCATGGTCATGTTTCTCTTTCTGCGCAGCCTCTACGCGACGATTATCCCGAGCGTGGCCGTGCCGCTCTCTCTGGTGGGCACGTTTGCGGCCATGTACGCTCTGGGTTTCAGCCTGGATAACCTGTCGCTGATGGCGCTCACTATTTCGACTGGATTCGTGGTCGACGACGCCATCGTCATGGTCGAAAACATTTCGCGCTATATCGAGGAAGGCGAACCGCCTATGGAGGCGGCTTTGAAGGGCGCGGAGCAGATCGGTTTCACAATTCTCTCGTTGACCGTTTCTCTGATCGCGGTGCTGATTCCGCTGCTTTTTATGGGAGACGTGGTGGGCAGACTATTCCGAGAGTTCGCGGTGACTTTGGCCGTCACGATCGTTGTTTCCGCTGTCGTTTCCTTGACGCTGACCCCAATGATGGCTTCTCGGATTCTCAAGCACAATCCGGAGGGACAGCAAGGGCGTCTTTTTCAGGCTTCGGAGCACGCGTTTGACAGCATGATCGCCTTTTACGGCCGCACGCTGAAATTCGTTCTTCGCTTTCAGACCATTACACTTTTGATCGCCCTCGGAACTCTCCTGCTGACGGTCTTTCTTTACATCATCATCCCGAAGGGCTTCTTTCCCATCCAGGATACCGGGATCATTCAAGGCATATCACAAGCGCCGCCGACCATCGGAGCGGTGGCCATGGCGCAGAAGCAGCAGGAGCTTGCGGATGTGATTCTGAAAGACCCGGCTGTCGAGAGCCTATCGTCGTTCATCGGCGCCGATGGCACGAACATTACGATCAACAGTGGAAGAATGGCCATCAATCTGAAGCCGCTCGATGAACGCAAGATCAGCGCTTCGGACGTCATCCGGCGTTTGCAGACCAAGCTGACGGCGGTGCAAGGTATTCAGCTTTTCATGCAGCCGGTGCAAAACATTACCGTGGACGATCGGGTCAGCCGAACGCAATACCAGTTCGCCCTAGAGGACCCCGACCCGAATGAGCTGAGCGATTGGACAGATCGCTTCGTGGCTAGACTCAAACAGTTGCCGGAACTTGAAGACGTGGCCACTGACGAGCAGCCTGGTGGGCTGGCCGTTTCGCTGATTTTTGACCGTCCCACGGCTTCGCGCCTGGGGATCGCGCCCACGACGATCGACAATACTCTTTACGACGCTTTTGGCCAGCGGCAGATCAACACCATGTATACGCAGTTGAATCAATACCACGTGATTCTGGAAGCGGAGCCGCACTTTCAGCTAGACCCCAACATGCTGAATAAACTCTACATTCAGGCCAATTCGGCGGCTAGCACCACTGGTGCGGCGGCTTCGTCCACCGGCAATGGCTCGACGTCGGCGGGCTCGAATGCGGTGACCACGTCCCCGCTTTATACTCCGTCGGCAAACACGTTGGTTCCGCCTGTAAATGCGCTGACGTCAAGCACGTCCAGTGCGACGTCCAGTAAAGGAGCCACGTCCGCGGGGACCACGAGCTCCGCAGCGAGCAGCGCCGTGCCTCTTGGAGCGTTCTCGCATTTTGAAACGAAAACCGAGCAGCTCTCGATCAACCATCAAGGGCAGTTTCCGGCGATTACAGTTTCCTTCAATCTTTCCCCCAACGCGGCGCTCGGCGGAGCCATCACGGCGATCTCCAAAGTGCAGAAGGATATGCACATGCCGGCGAGTTTGCAGGCCGATTTTCAGGGCACGGCGGCCTCCTTTCGAAACTCGCTTTCGAACATGCCATTGCTCATCCTCGCGGCCCTCGTCACCGTGTACATCGTGCTCGGGGTGCTGTACGAAAGCTTTATCCATCCGATTACAATTCTTTCCACGCTTCCCTCGGCCGGCGTGGGAGCTTTTCTCGCACTCATCGTTTTCCGTCAGGATCTGAGCGTGGTGGCGATCATCGGCCTTGTGCTTCTGATCGGCATCGTAAAGAAGAACGGCATTATGATGGTCGATTTTGCGCTGGATGCGGAGCGCCACCGGGGAAAGAATTCCACCGATGCCATTTATGAAGCGTGCCTGCTGCGCTTCCGGCCGATCATGATGACGACCATGGCTGCGCTGCTTGGCGGTCTGCCGCTGGCGTTCGGAACGGGCTTCGGCTCTGAATTGCGCCGGCCGCTGGGCATCGCGATGGTTGGCGGACTATTAGTAAGCCAAGTACTTACACTTTACACGACGCCGGTCATTTACATCTTTTTTGACAATCTTGCACATCGGTTTTCAAAGAGTTCGGCAACGCCGCGAACCGCAGGGCCGTCATGAACGTTTCGGAACCATTTATCCACCGGCCGGTCGCGACCACTCTCTTGACCGCGGCCATCGCCATTGCAGGCGGCATTGCTTTCACTGTGCTTCCCGTGTCCCCGCTGCCGCAGGTCGATTTCCCCACTATCTCGGTCAGCGCCAGCCTTCCCGGAGCGAGCGCTGACGTCATGGCCTCTTCCGTCGCTACTCCATTGGAACGCCAGTTCGGCCACATTGCGGGCGTTTCGGAGATGACTTCCTCGAGCAGTCTGGGAACCACCAACGTCACCATACAGTTCGACCTCAGCCGCAACATCGACGGGGCTGCACGAGACGTGGAAGCAGCCATCAATTCCGCTCGCAGCTATTTACCAGCGAACCTGCCGTCGAATCCGACCTACAAGAAAGTCAATCCCGCCGATGCCCCTATCATGATTATCGGCCTGACGTCGGATAAGTACGGCCCGGACAAGCTCTACGACGAAGCCTCGACGGTCATCCAGCAAAAACTGTCGCAGATTCAAGGCGTGGGTCAGGTAAACGTTGGCGGTGGCGCTTTGCCTTCCGTGCGTGTCGAGGTCAACCCCACAAAACTCGCCAGCTTTGGTCTTACGCTGGTGAACCTCCAGTCCGTTCTCCGCGTACAGAACTCCGATCTCGCCAAGGGCCAAATTACAAATGGCATGGTAACCGCTGATATTCTCGCAAACGACCAGATTTCCCACGCGGAAGACTATAAGCCGCTCATCGTCGGCTATAACAACGGCGCGGCTGTTCACCTTTCCGATGTCGCTGATGTGGTCGATTCCACGCAAAACCTTCGCGCCGCCGGGTATTTGAATGGCAAACGCGCCGTGATGCTGATTATCTTCCGCCAGCCAGGCGCCAATATCATTCAGACTGTCGATCGCGTCCGCGGGGAACTGCCTTCGATAAAGGCGTCGATTCCACAGGGGATTGATACGACGATTGTACTGGACAGGACGACGACTATCCGCGCATCCGTAAGTGACGTTGAGCGCACTCTCGTCATTTCCGTCCTGCTCGTGATCATGGTCGTTTTCATCTTTTTGCGGAATGGCCGCGCTACTTTAATTCCCGCCGTGGCCGTGCCTGTTTCGCTAATCGGCACCTTCGCGGTGATGTATCTGTGCGGGTACAGCCTCGACAATCTCTCTCTAATGGCCCTAACCATTTCGACTGGGTTCGTCGTGGATGACGCCATTGTGGTCATGGAAAACATCACCCGCCATCTTGAAGCCGGCATGGAGCCTTTCGCTGCCGCGCTCAAAGGGGCGCAGGAAATTGGATTCACCGTTCTTTCCATCAGCATTTCGCTGATTGCGGTTTTCATCCCGCTCCTGCTCATGGGTGGAATCGTTGGCAGGCTTTTCCGTGAGTTTGCCATCACTCTCTCGACTGCCATCCTCGTCTCGATGGTCATTTCGCTCAGCACCACTCCGACCATGTGCGCGTATCTGCTGCGAAATGAACACAAACGGAAACACGGCCGGCTGTATATGGCAGCCGAGCGGTTTTTTGAAGGCATCCTTTCTTGGTACCGGCACAGCCTTCACTGGGTCTTGGATAATGCCGGGTTGACCCTCACGGTCCTTTTCCTGACCATCGTCCTCAACTTTGTTTTGGTGGTAAAAATTCCGAAGGGTTTTTTCCCGCAGCAAGACACCGGTTCGCTCGCCGGCTCTTTACAAGGGCCTCAAGACGCTTCCTTCCCTTCGATGAACGACGCGATCCAGAAGCTCGAGCATGTAATCAAGGAGGACCCCGCGGTTCAAAACGTGATCGGCTTCACGGGCGGCGGAGGCGCCACAAATACGGGGTTCATCTATATCACTCTGAAGCCCTTATCGGTCCGCAAAATCGGAGCGCCGCAAATCATCAATCGTTTGCGCCCGAAGATGAACCGTTTGCCGGTCGCCACCGCTTACCTTCAAGCCGCGCAGGATTTGCGCATCGGGGGACGTTCCAGCGCCGCGCTCTATCAGTACACGATTCAAGCCGGGAATGTATCCGATCTTGCGACCTGGGGATCGCGCATCTTCGCTGCGATGAAGCGTGTCCCTGGCTTCCAGGATGTCAATTCCGACCAGCAAAACGGCGGGCTCGATATTCTTCTAAACTATGACCGGGTGACCGCCGCGCAGCTTGGGCAAACGGCCCAATCTCTCGACAGCGGCATTTATAGCGCCTTCGGCCAGTCCGAAGTTTCGATCATCTATACCCAGTTGAACCAATACTATGTCGTCCTCGAAGTGGATCCCCGCTATTCGCAAACTCCCGCAGGATTGCAGAACATTTACTTTCATCCCGCGGGCAGCAGCAGCGTCACCGCGACGGGCAATGTCCCGCTTTCCTCCATCGCCACGGCCCAGACGAATACCATTCCTCTTTCCTTAAATCACACTGGGCTGTTTCCGTCTGTCACCGTTTCTTTCAATCTTGCCCCGGGTTTATCGCTGAGCGACGCCACGCAGCGCATCGCCCAGATGAAGCAGCGCATGGGTGTGCCCTCTACGGTTCTCGGAGTGTTTGCAGGAACCTTGCAGGCCTACCAGCAATCCCTCGGCACGGAACCGATTCTGGTCTTGACCGCGCTCCTCGCGGTCTACATCGTTCTTGGCGTTTTGTACGAAAGCCTGGTCCACCCGATGACCATTATTTCGACGCTTCCCTCGGCCAGTGTCGGGGCGATGCTGGCGCTCATGCTGTTCAAAGAGGATCTCAACGTTATTTCGATCATTGGCATCGTGCTGCTCATCGGCATCGTCAAGAAGAACGCCATCATGATGATTGATTTTGCATTGCAGGCGGAACGGGAAGGCGGCAAGAGCACGGAAGACGCGATCTTCGAAGCATGCATGCTGCGCTTCCGGCCAATCCTCATGACTACCATGTCGGCGCTCTTTGGCGCTTTGCCTTTGGCTTTTGGAACGGGCACCGGATCAGAGCTGCGCCGCCCGCTTGGAATTACCATCGTGGGCGGACTTATCGTCAGTCAGCTTTTAACGCTATACACGACGCCCGTCGTTTACCTCAAGCTTGATCGTTTGCGTCTTCGGCTTTTGGGAAGGCAGAGAGATACGTTTCATGCATCGGATGCCTCTGCTCCCGGCGCCGAAGCGTAGTTAGGAAATTGGAACTTATGAGCGATGCTCGACTAAAAAGTTTGCTGGGCCCCGCAATCACGGCGCTCTTGTTCGCAGGGTGCGCCGTCGGACCGAAATATCACACGCCCACGGCCACTGTTCAGCCGCCTCCGGCTAGCTACAAGGAATCGCCCACGCAATTCGCAAATTACGGCGAATGGAAAGTCGCAGAGCCACAGGATGCGATGCTGCATGGAAAATGGTGGGAGATTTATAAGGATCCAGATCTGAATGCGCTGGAAGATCAACTGAACATCAACAACCAGAACATCAAACAGTATTTTGAGAATTTCATGGAAGCACGGACGCTGATTGCGCAAGCGCGCTCCCAACTTTATCCAACCGTGGGAACCACGCCGTCCTACCAGCGCTCGCGCACCTCGGCCAATCTCGGCAGCGTATCCGGCGGTTCGGCCTCGGGAGGCACGGGAACCGCTGCGACACCAAACCTGCAGACTCAGATTTTTTCTCTCCCGGTGGCAGCCTCCTGGGAGCCCGATCTCTGGGGTAAAGTCCGCAAGACCATCCAGGAAGCCCAGTACAACGCGCAACTCAGCGCCGCCGACCTTGAAAACGAGCGCCTGACCGAGCAGGCTAGCCTCGCCATCTATGTTTTCGAACTGCGCGGCCAGGACGCCTTGCAGAAAATCTATGACGAAACCATTGAAGCAGACAAAAAGTCAGTCGACTTGACTCGCGCGCGTGTGGAAACTGGCGTAGACGATGAGATCTCTCTCGTCGAAGCTGAAAATGCGCTGCAAAGCGCACAAGCGGCTGGAACCAATCTTGGCGTTGCACGCGCGCAGTATGAACACGCCATCGCCGTACTTATCGGCACGACGGCTTCCAGCTTTTCGATTCCGGCTAAGCCCTTGAACGCCATCCCGCCTCCCATTCCTGTGGGTGTTCCGTCGCAACTTCTCGAACGAAGGCCGGACGTCGCCGCGTCCGAGCGTACTATGGCTGCTGCCAACGCTCAGATTGGGATAGCCGTCGCGGCTTACTACCCTAACTTGACGATCAGCGCAGAAGCCGGGTTTGAAAGCTCGGCCTTCCAGAAGCTTCTTGCATGGCCGAGCCGCATCTGGTCTGTCGGTCCGTCGCTCTCGGAAACAATTTTCGATGCGGGTCTCCGTCGCGCCACGGTGCAAGAGTACATTGCGCTATACAACGCAGACGTCGCCGGCTATCGCCAGACGGTGTTGACCGCATTTCAACAAGTGGAAGATTCCCTTGCGGCTGTGCGCATCCTGTCCAAACAAATTCAGCAGCAACTGGAGGCCGAGAAGTCCGCGGAGCGCTATCTCGAGCTTGCCAATGCGCGCTACTACACGGGCGTCGATACTTATCTCAACGTGTTGGTGGCGCAAACTACCCTGCTCGCGGACCAGCAAACTCTCGCTTCTCTTCGCACCCAAGTGATGACTGCCTCGGTCCAATTGATTGAGGCGCTGGGCGGTGGCTGGGACCGCTCGCAACTTCCGACGCCCGCGCAAGTCTCCAAAAAGGTCACGAAGGCTGATATTGAGTCGCAGAAATAGATTTCGAGAATAGAGGGGTCCTGGCACTTTTGCTTCGAGGAGCTTGTAACTCCGCGTCCTCGTGCTACGCAGGATGCAATTGTAGTGGCCGAAGGTCCTTAGATGCGCGCAGCCACTAGGAAGTGGTTCGTACGGCTGATGGCGCAGTACTATGGAGGTACCATTGAGCTTTGACACGCGTCGCTGATATTCTGGATTCTCTGCTTCCCGCCCTCAAAATCTAATTGTGTGACTAAAAAGGCAGCGAATTATGGATGCCGAAAAACTCCGCATTGCCCGGGACAAGCTCACGCGCGTGTTCCGTTATTTGGAAGCTCTGAACCAGCATCGTAATCCAGCGAAACGCCAGATTCGCGAGCAGCCATGGAGTTTAAGGCTGCGCGATCTTCCCGAGCATTCCTCCATTCAACGAGGGTCCCCGAAGGAAAGTGTTCCCAAAGCAAAGAACGGCAATGGGCAAACGGGGGACGAAGGAGCAAATTACGTTCTTAAGGTGCAGCGTCCGAAACTGACCCGCGCTCCAGAACCGCCCCTGCAAATCTCTTCGTGGCTGGAGGACGGGTGGGACGATCCTTCGAGAGTCGTCGCTGTCAAACAAACTCTGGTTGAATCG
Organism: Candidatus Acidiferrum sp.; assembly: GCA_049800195.1. GTDB lineage: Bacteria > Acidobacteriota > Terriglobia > Acidiferrales > UBA7541 > Acidiferrum. The sequence continues at coordinate 26,188 of JBARJI010000041.1, read as the reverse complement.
GAGAATAGCGCAGAGCGGAAAGCCGTGCAGCTCGGGGACGACCCGGGCAGGATTGCGATCCTGGAACGTTGGAAGTTACTGCGCAGCGAATGGGTGAGCACCGAAAAACCCGCCCGAGCTGCGATGCAAATTTTCGAATCTTTGTACGCACTCTACGGCCGCATTGATCGCGAAGCGGAACGTGTGGACCTCGTCCTCGGCGACGGTATTTTGAGTTGGCGCCGCATGGACGGAAGCATCTATCATCCAATCCTCCTCCAGCGCCTGCAATTGCAATTTGACGCATCCCTGCCCGAATTCACGCTTTCGGAAGCGGATCATCCTGTTGAACTTTACTCAGCCTTGTTCCAATCGATGAGTGACGTGGATGGGCGCGCGATCGGACGATGCCGCGCGGAATTGGAAGAAGGGGGATTCCATCCGCTCATCAACGGCTCCACCTCCGGCTTCCTGAAAAGGCTGGTGGTGCAACTATCTCCACGGGGAGAGTTCCTAGACGAGCGCGCGCCGGATGCGGAAGTCAACGACCCTTGCATTGGCCGCGATCCAGTGCTCTTTCTGCGCTCCCGCATTTTAGGATTTGCCGCCGCGATCGAAGGGATTCTCGCAGATCTTCGTACGCGGGAAGATCTACCCTGGTCGCTTTTGAATATCGTCGGAGAAGAATCGCCGATTCCCGGCGTGGGAAACACAAATCCGACTTTGAACGGCCGCGTTCAAGGGGAGGGCGAAGTCCTGCTGAGCAAACCGGCCAATCCCGAGCAAATCCGCATTGCCCAGCAACTGGAAGAAGATGGAGGCGTCCTGGTACAAGGCCCTCCGGGGACTGGAAAAACTCATACCATCGGGAATCTTGTCGGCCATTTGCTTGCGCAGGGCAAAAGCGTTTTGGTTACGAGCCACACAACAAAGGCTCTGCGCATGGTACGCCATCACATCGTTCCGGAGTTGCGTCCTCTATGTGTCAGTGTGCTTGAAAGTGACTTGGACAGCCGCAAACAGCTCGAAAGCGCCGTGGGATCGATTGCGGAAAGGTTGTCGCGAGCCGACGCTGCCTCGCTCGAAATGCAAGCGAAGAAATTGGAATCCGAGCGCTGCGATCTGCTGAAAAAGCTCGACGAGATACAAAATCAATTGACCGAGGCGCGCGCCGACGAGTATCGGGATATCGCTATCGCTGGAAAATCGTGGGCGCCGGCTGATGCCGCACGTCAAGTCGTACAGGAAAAGGAAGCGCATGGCTGGATCCCCGGCCCCGTCGCCGCCGTGGCGCCGCTGCCTCTTTCTCCGGGTGAACTGGCCGACCTCTATCGCACAGGTGTCTCGATTTCGCGCGAAGACGAAAATGAACTCTCGGCTCATCTTCCGGAGCTGCACGATCTTCCGAGGCCGGAAGAGTTTGAAGCTAGCGTGAGTGAGCGCAATCGTCTTAGCATGGAGGAACTCGATTTGCGCTCCGATTTGTGGGAGCAGAGTGCGGGGCAGAGTTCACCCGAAGAAATAGAAGGACTGATTGCTGCACTGGCTCAAGCCGTCGAGCCTCTTTCCGGAAAAGACAAGTGGAAACTCGCCGCGGTTTATGCCGGCAGGTATGGTGACGCGTACCGCCAGCCGTGGGACCAACTGGTCAGCCTGGTGCGGCTGGTTCACCGTGAAGCTGCCAATGCCCAGGAATCATTTCTCAAATATGGTCCAGAAGCTTCCAAAAGTTCCGCTCTCAAAGAGCAGGAACGCATTGCCAGCGAAATCCTCGCGCATCTTGAGAGCGGGGGCAAGCTCAGCTCTTTCACATTATTCACTCACAAGTCTTGGAGTCAGTTCCTCGAGCAGACGAGAGTAAGCGACACACGTCCTCGCCTTCCGGAACACTTTCACGCTCTGCGCCAGCTTTTGCGGCTCAGAGGTCTTCGCGAGGATCTCCGAACACGGTGGGACCGCCAAGTGGCAACTCTGGGGGCTCCTCATTCAAGCGAAATGGGCGAGGAGGTCGAAAAAACGCTGATGCAGTATTGCGACTCCATTGAGGGCTGTCTGGTTTGGCAGGAGCGCACCTGGCTGCCGCTCCAGAAGCAACTCGAAGACGCTGGTTTTGGGTGGGATAACTTCCTTGCTGAGCAACCCGCCATCGTCGGCTCCGATGGAGAGTTGACTCGCATCCACCTGGCAGTGATCGAAGCATTGCTGCCCATCCTGGATTCCCGGTTCAAGAAGCTGAGGCTCCTGCAACTGGAAGAGGAATTCCGCGATCTCAAAAACAGGCTCAAACTGGCTGCACGTGCAGCGAAATCGTCCAAAGTGGTTGGCCAGCTTCTAGCTGCGGTAAGCGATGAAGACTCCAACCGCTATCGAGAAGTCTATGAGCGGCTATTGGAGCTAAAGAGCAAACAGGCGGACCTCGACCTGCGTCGCACCCTGTTAGCAAAGCTCGAAACAGCAGCTCCCGCATGGGCCGGCGCGATTCGCAATCGTACAGGGGTGCACGGCCGAAGCGAGCCGCCTCGCGATCCCACCTCAGCGTGGACCTGGCGCCAGCTAAACGATGAACTGGATCGCCGAGCCAGTGTCTCGCTGGAAGTCCTGCAAGCCAAGAGCGACAAAATGCGCGAGCAGCTCCGCCGCGTGACGGTCGAATTGATCGATCGGCGCTCCTGGAGTTCGCAAGCGCGCCGCACCACCTCACGTCAGCGCCAAGCGCTTGTCGGCTGGCTCGATACCATCCGTCGCATCGGCAAGGGCCACGGAATCCGCGTATCCCTTTTGCGAAGCGAGGCGGCAAGGAAAATGACTGAATGCCGCGGAGCCGTTCCTGTCTGGGTCATGCCGCTTTCGCGGGTGGTTGAAAACTTCGACCCGCGCAGTACCCGCTTCGATGTGGTCATCATCGATGAAGCCAGCCAGAGCGATGTCATGGCGCTGGTCGCTCTATATCTGGGTAAGACCGTGCTCGTTGTCGGCGACCACGAGCAAGTCAGCCCGTCAGCCGTCGGACAGGACTTGAGCGTCATACAGAATCTCATTTTCCAATACCTCGGTGGCATCCCGAACTCCGATCTCTACGATGGGCAAATCTCCATCTACGATCTGGCACGCCAATCGTTCGGCGGCACAACCTGCCTCGTCGAGCATTTCCGGTGTGTTCCGGAAATCATTCAGTTCAGTAATATGGTTTCCTACGACGGCCGTATCAAGCCCCTGCGCGATGCGAGCCGCGTCCATCTGCGTCCTCACACCATCGCGCATCGCGTTTCTGGGTCCAGCCGCGACGGCAAGATCAATCGCCAGGAAGCCCTGACCGTGGCCTCGCTCCTTACGGCAGCGCTCGAGCAACCCGAATACAAGAAAAATGACGCGGGCCAACCCATGAGTTTCGGAGTGGTTTCTCTCGTTGGCGATGAACAGGCCCTCGAGATTGACAGCCTGATCCGTGCGCACCTCTCGCCCGACCGCTATGAACTCCATCGTGTACTCTGTGGAAACGCCGCTCAATTCCAAGGGGACGAGCGCGACGTGGTATTCATATCTCTGGTCGACACCGCCGAGCGCGGCGCTCTCTCCTTGCGGGACCAGGAACTCTTTAAACAACGCTTCAATGTTGCTGCCAGCCGTGCCCGCGACCAGATGTGGGTGGTGCATTCGCTTAGTCCGAACAACGACTTGAAAGCCGACGACCTTCGCCGCCAATTGATCGAGCATGCGGAAGATCCGGCGCGGCTCATGCGAGCCCTGGAGGAGAAGGAAAAACGCACTCAGTCGAACTTCGAGCGCGAAGTCATGAAGCGTCTGGCGGAAGCGGGGTATCGTGTCACGCCGCACTGGAGGATTGGAACGTTTCGGATCGATCTCGTCGTCGAGGGCGACGGCAAGCGGTTGGCCATCGAGTGCGACGGCGATCGCTATTACCCGCTTGAAAAGCTACCCGAGGATATGGATCGGCAAACAGTGCTCGAGCGCATGGGTTGGATCTTCACGCGCATTCGGAGTTCGGAGTTTCTTCGCAACCCCGCTCGCGCGATGAAGCCCGTCTTCGAAAAGTTGCAGATTCTCGAAATCCCGCCCACTGCTGGTTTCGAAGGCGCCGACCCAGCTTACTCCATATCACAAGACTTGATCGACCGAGTCATTCGTCGGGCGGAAGAACTTCGCAAGAGTTGGTCAAAAACAAACGGAGCGAGCCCGCGTTCGACCTCCCGCATCTCAGCGGCAGTTGCTGTCTAGCCGGAGAAACGTACTCGGGCCTTGGTTTCAGATTAGCGCCAGCCAGACGACTGATTCACACATCACGCTCCGCGGCCGGCCTGTGTACTTCTCCACAGTGTCTCTCGTGAAAAACACTTTGCTCTCTGGGTAAGCCTCATTCAGGCGACGAAACGGAAGCGGAAGACCTCTACCGATGGTCACTGCGATGCCACCGACCCTCTCTGCCTTATTTGGCAACCCCTTCGATTCCCGTGATTTCGCGGTGTTCGTTCAGGGCCCCGTCCGGGATCACCACGATGATCCACGGCGTTCCGGGCGCAAGAACACGGGAATAACTGACAAGATTGACGTCGTGCCCTGGACGCAGTTCAATCGTCTGCGTGGCCGGTTGATGGAATTCGAGATTGGAGGATTTCACTTCCAGCGTATGAGTGCCTGCGCCTTCTGAGTGGATACGCAGAATGAGTTCGTCGGGATGTGCTGCTTCCGCCGCTTCTACCGAAACTTGGAAATCGAAGGCCTGGCTGGGCCGAAGTTCCACGTGATAAATGCCACCGGAGAGCACTGTGAGAGTGGTATGCGTCGCACCCTGGCGCACGCTATATTCTCCTTGCGGCAACTCAACTCGAAATTTGCCGGTCGCAGAGTCCGCGGCGGTCTGCGTCTCAAGTCCAGTTTTCAAGTCGCGGAATTCAACAGCATCGCGCGAGGAGACATCGGCATTTCCTTCGACAACGGCCGAGCCATGCAGATCCTGCATCAGCCAGATCCACTCGCCCACCGGCTGCGTCCACACCTCTTTGTACGTCCAGCAAATCTGCGTTGGCCAGTAAGGCGCGTCGTTGTATTCCTTTGTTTCGATGCCTACGGGAATTGCTCCAACCATTTCGCCCGAGCGCACGCTATAGAGCGGCGTCCAGTCATAGCCCTCGCCGTACATGATGCTCGACGAAAATGGATTGCGTCCCAAGAGCCACTCCGCCTGCTGCTGCGCCAAATCCTCCGCATCAAGATCGCCGCGCAATTGGCCGGCAATCGATAAAGCCTTTGTCTGCGAAAGCAAGACGCTTGAATTCCCTCTGAAGTCAAACCAAACCGGGAATCTCCGCAGATAATATTCGCCACCCAAGGGAATGCCTCGATGGACTTGTGCGAGATATGAGTCGCGATCAGCGGCGCGCAGCGGCGTCCAGTTCTTCGATTCGGGCAGCAACCGGGCTTCACTCTCCCTGTAGATTGCGGCCGGCAACATGTCATAAGGCCGATCGATCTTGGCCGCAGCTTCTTGATAATATTTCGAATGTAGAACGATTGCCGCGTACCACTTCATCCAATTCGCGTTTCCAGGAAATGTTTCGCACAAATGTGTCAGCGCGACGATAGGCTGCTCTTCTTGCCCGATATGAAAGCGATGAAAAAGATTCTCCTTCTTGGGGCTGGTGTAGAAATAACCAGTCAGCGGGATGCTCCATGGCTGGATTATTTGCTCCTGCGACGCAAGGATCTCGCCGCCCAGTTTGAACGCCTCATCCGCGTACTGCTGTTCACCTGTGGCTCTGTATAAATCGACCGAAGCAACCGCTCCGAAAGAAATCCGTTCCAGTTCGTCCTGTGCTCCATAAACTTCGGGAAGGGGCGCAGCCGTCTTCAGCCCTTCGACGGCAAACTTCCAGTCCTGCTGCGCGGTGCGCAAGCTCCGAATCGCCAAATCTGGGTCGCTCTCTTTCAGCACCCGCGCGGCAAGCGCCTCAAGAGCCGCAACTCGAAAATTCCATTCGGGATTATTCACAGCTTGGCCGAAGCGATCGTCGGCATCGCCCATAATCCCATCCGTCCAATAGCTGATTAGTTGGCCGGTCGAGCGGTATCCATCGCCGAACGTCGTCTTCAACACCCAGCGCAGCCCCCATTTTCCTTCTTCCAACAAGCGAGCGCGTAGCACGGGATCTTCTCCCTGCTGCTCGAGACGTTCCGCGAGGGAGAACAGGCCATAAGCCATTCCTGGAGTGTTGCCGGTCGCCGAAAGATCACCGGCGTCGTGGTAGCCGCCATTTACGATGATGCGTTTATCCCCGTGAATCGTGTAATCGTCCGTGTGGCAGATTCCGTGGATCCCCGGAATAACGGTTCCACATCGTTCGCTGTACATGAAATTGATGGCCTTCCAAATGCTCTCTTGCCAGGCTTCTTGGCCAATCTGAAATGAGCGCGTGGTTATGGTGCCTGCCCGAAGTACATATTCGCCGGGCTTTTGCACTTCGGAAAAATCCAGTACTTCGTACTTCCCCAGCGGCGTTGCCTCCTGCCTCACCGCCTTGGTGAGCACCACCTTGCCGGCGCCCTTTTCGATCACCGAAAACTCTTGGGCCTCGAGATTACTTGCAATCGCCGTCTTCGTTCCTCCCACCGTGTACCCCGCGTGGCTAAACGCGATCTTGCCGGCCGCCACGTCCCACCCTTCGACATGATCCGGATCCACTTCCTGCAATTCCAATTTGTCGATATACAGAATCGTCTGATCCCCCGGATCCGGAAACATTTTTGGCATGCTGTACGCAAAATCAATCTGCGTCACTTTGTCCCGATCGAGCGGCGCGATTTCCCATACCAGATGATTCCATTCGTGGTTCTTCAGATTGAGGGACTCGTCTCTTCCCTCGTTGTAGTGGTCCGGCAGCTTGTGCGCCCCATCATTGTGCAAAACTAAAGACGAAGAAATCGTCGGCGCGCCAATTACATCGGGATACACCCAAATCGAGATACGATTGAAATGTCTCCAATCTTCGCCAGGAAATTTGCGGCTTGCGACCAGATCCTCCCATTCGCCCGCGCCTCCGACCAATCCCAGGTTTTCTTTCGATGTAATTCGCAGCGAGTGCGCGCCATCTTTCACCGGCGAATCCGCCAGCGCCATGTCTCCGTCCCCGGTGAACGACCACGCCGACAAATCCTCCATGGAATCGAGCACGCGAGAGTAGAGCACTTTTTTCTTCAGCCAGCGCGCCTCCGCCCCATCTTCATACTTGGGCTGCATCGGCATCTGCGGAACTTCCTGTTGCGACGCAACAACGCAACAGCCCAGCGCGCAGAAAATCGCCAGCGGGAGACATTTGCTAACCATCCAGCTCCGTATCCCTTTCGGTGCTCGATCCACCTTGCTGTGCATGGGCATCCCTCCTCGGCCCCTCAGGGCCACTCGCGAAGATCGATCCGCGCTGTGAATAATTCCCGAGAATTATAGACGCAAACCACCCGCATGATCCGCTGCGCTCGTAGTTTTTCGGTAGTAGAAATCGCGAGAGTGCAGGGCTGCAAGAGCGCGGCGTCCCTTTCGAGTGCGCGGTAACTTAGTCGAATTACGAAAGTTTCTGAGGCAGTTCAAGGGTTAAAGGCAATCGCTACAGGAAGGACCCTCGTGCGCTTTTCCGTCAAGCTGGCAGAATCCTCGAGGGCGACTTCTCAGCGGCGATAGATTGCAGCCGTTTCCTGCTTTCCTTCTCCAGGCACCAACAGAGAAATTCCCGTAACCGGCTAGCCAACGAAATGACTCTTGGCGAAGCAAAACCAATCTCCGAAGCCTGTGGTTTTGGAACAGTTTGGCCCAAAAAGCGAGGGAATGGATTTTGGAATTGAGGGAAATGTCTTAGAATGAGTGGAGTTCCCGCTGTGGGCGTGTAGCTCAGCTGGGAGAGCACCTGCTTTGCAAGAAGCAGGGCCCATTCACTAAGTGCCGCATCTGGTGTCGCTTACGCGGTTCCGTGCGGTGCAGCCAACCCCTTGAATTGGACTGAACTTGGACCGAAAACCTGCTTCCATCTTTTAGCGGGCGACGCCGTGTTATGCGCGATGTCGGAATGTCAACCGTCCGCGACCACAGCGATCATCCCATCGCTTCTTTCCATCCAGCCTTAATGAGCCAACGGTTCATGGGGTAGGACGTGAAGAATCCTAGAATCATCCCAACTTGCATCATGAACCAATAACCGGCTTGCGCGGGATAAAGATGCGGGTGGGGGAAAAAGACAAAGAAGGTCAGGGCCATCCAGCCAAACAGTCCGATTTCAAAGGTGAGAATGGATAGCGTATCGGATTTGACCGCCGCAATAAGACCTTGCTTCAAGGAGAGATTGCGTATTGGCGCGATCGCGAAGTATTGGAAGGCGATTCCAAACAGCCAGGCGAATAGTAAGTCCCCGGCATACTCGGCATATAACGAACTGCCGAAGAGCGCCCACCCCAACGCAAACAAACTGAACTCCGAGATGACATCGCCAATCACGCAACCAGCGCCGCAGTGGGAGTCAGAGACTGCAGTTTGGCGCCAGGTAGGATCGTGTCCCGCTTGCTCCTCGTGCCCGGTCATCTGAGGCATTGTCTGGTCCATGGACATCCCCTGCATCGCGTCCTTTGCCATGCATCTACCGATGCGGAAGTAGCCCCACAAGCCAAACACGCTGAAATAGAGCGCGGTGACAGGCCATACGACATTCATGATCCACATCTTCTGGGGGTGGCGGATCTCGTCGATGGCGATGACAATGGCGCAGATGAAAGCGATCCCCAAAGAGGCCCACGAAACGATCGTAAACATGCACCGAATCCCTTCCGTGAAAATGTTAAGACGCTAGCGACCCAAAATCTAATCATACCCGTTTGGGTTCCCGCGATAAGCGACACACGATGAGCGTCTGCCTTGACCACCGCAACCGATACGTCTACAGTCTGAGTAGACATGGCCAAGAGATTACTTGTGGCGCTGGCAGTCGGCACACTCCTGCTATTCGGATTTTCCGACTGTATGTCTGCCCTGACGCTCGACCAAAAAAGCATGCAGTGCTGCGGCTCCATGCCTTGCACCCCCGCGAACCACAGCCAGAGTTGCTGCAAGCACATGATGTCTTCGGAGACGCCGAGCATGCTGCCGGCTGGACATGTCTCCTTACATATCCCAGCCGTCGCCCCTGTCGAGTATCCGAGGATGCTTGCGATTGTCTGGCAAACCTCGACGCCGCCACTAATTGTTGATACTCAGCAGCACTCTCCCCCAGAGCTTTATACACTTCACGCCTCCCTTCTGATCTAGACCTGCCTGCCCGTGTGCCTCCTGCACACGCGTCTCTTTGTGTCTCCATTTGTCTCTCTGCAGCGATGGCTCGTTGCGCAGACTTGTTCGTTCATCTGAATTTCTCGAATTTCCAGGAGGCAACAAATGTCAGCACGGCGCAGCCTACGGCTGCAAGATGCGCGGTTCTCAAACTACTGTCTTTGCCTCGGCCTGATTTTCGCGGCACTGACATTTGCGCCCAGGGCTCTTGGTCAAGACCCTGAGTCGCCCCAAGTTGTATCCTCTCGGCCAGAACACGCGGCTTCGCAATCGGTTGCTCCACTTGCGCAGCTTTTGACGGAGGCCGAGCGGAACAATCCGCAAATTCGAGCCGCCCGGCAAGGCTGGGAGGCCGCGAAGGAAGTTCCATCTCAGGTATCCGCCTTGCCCGATCCACAGGTGATGTTGCAGGAGTTCACGGTAGGCAGCCCGCGTCCGTTTGCGGGTTACACGAACAGCAACTTCGCCTACATTGGATTGGGCGTATCACAGGACCTTCCGTATCCGGGCAAGCTCAAGCTCAAAGGCCAAATTGCGAAGCAGGATGCCGGTGTGGCCGAACAACAATACGAGGCGGTCCGGCGCTCTGTTTTAGCTGAAGTTAAGGCGGCTTATTTTCAGCTTGCCTATCTTTCCAAGACACTCGCGATTCTTCAAAACGACGGCCAGTTGCTGGATCAAGTGGAGAAGGCAGCCGATGCCCGCTATCGCTCTGGCATGGGCAACCAACAGGACGTATTACAAGCGCAGCTTGAGCAAACGAAACTCCTCGGCGAAATCACAATGCACCACCTCCAGGCTGCGAAGGTTGAGGCGCGACTTAAGGAGCTTCTGAATCGTTCACAGTCTTCCGCGGACGTTGAGCCTTCGGAGGTGGCCGAAACGCCGCTTCCCCAAACGTTTGACGAACTCCTGGCCGCGGCAAAAGCGCAGAACCCGGAGATTTCCGGCGCCGAGGACGTGGTTGAGCGGCAGAAGCTCCAAGTCGATCTTGCGCATAAGGATTTCCGACCCGACTTCAACCTGCAATACATGTGGCAACGAACCGATCCCGAACAATATCGCGCTTATTACATGCTTACATTCGGCGTCCGGTTGCCCATTCATCGTTCGAGATTGCACGCGGAATTGGCCGAAGCCCAGGATAACCTCAGTCGCTCGCAAAGCGATCTTGAATACCAATCGCAGCAGGTTGCCACAGAACTTCGAGTTGAATACGACACGGTCGAGAAGACCAGCGATCTTCTCACCATCTACCGCCAAGGATTAATTCCGCAAGCGCGCGCCGAATTCCAGGCCGGCATTGCGGCCTACCAGAACAACCGCCAAGATTTTCAGCCCGTCCTGGATGCTTTTCTCGATGTTCTCAAACTCGACGAGCAGTATTGGCAGAATTTCGCCGACAGGGAAACAGCGCTCGCGGGAATTGAAGAAGTCACGGGATTGTCCCTCCGGGAGGAGACGAAGCAATGAAAACCTACCGCAGCGGTTTCGTGATCGCGCTCATCGGGAACTTCGTCCTCGCAGCGATAGTGGCCTGGTTGTGGTTTCACTACCGCACTTCCGCACCGATGGCCGGGGCATCCCAATCACAGGCGGCGCAGTCCGCAAGCTCTAGCGCCCCTTCCTCGCAACCAATTGCGACTTCCGTGGAGACACCGCTCGCTCCCATACAACTGTCGCCCGAGCGGTTGCAAAGCATCGGCGTGAAAACGGGTGAAGTGCAAGAGAAAACCGTTGAGGATGAAATTCGAACGACCGGGAACGTCACCGTTGACGAAACGCGTTTGGCATATGTGCAGGTTCGCTTTTCGGGGTACATCCAGAAAGTCTTTGCCGACGCAACGTATCAATACATCAGCAAAGGTCAACCTCTCTTCACGATCTATAGCCCCGATCTTGTGGCTACCGAACGCGAATACCTAATCGCAAAACAAAATCAGCAGCAGGTCGCGGCGAGCACCGTGCCAGGTGTCGCTTCCAGCGCGGCCTCTCTGGTAGGTGCCGCCGCAGACCGCCTTCAACAGTGGGGAGTCCCTGGCAAAGAAATCTCTCGCCTGGAGTCAACCCGGCAAGTCCAACAGGAACTCGAAATCGATTCGCCCGTATCGGGCTACATCACTGACCGTGAAGCTCTGCCTAACAAGTACGTTCAGCCGGACAGTCGCCTGTATACCGTCGCCGACCTTTCTACCGTGTGGGTTTTCGCGCAAGTATTTCAGAACGACTTGGGGCGCGTGAGCGTGGGAGCTCCCGCCGACTTGACCGTGGACACCTATCCCGGACGCACCTTCGCGGGACGCGCCGACTTCATCTACCCGGACATAGATCCGGCCACACGCACTGCGCGAGTGCGTCTTGTCTTCCAGAATCCAAACCTGAAACTAACGCCCGGAATGTTCGTGAACGTCGCATTGAAAATCCCAATGGGCCGACAACTCGTCGTTCCCGCAAGTGGCGTTCTCGAGTCCGGCGCTCGGCAGATCGCATTCGTGGACCGCGGCAATGGGAACTTGGAGCCACGAAATGTCCAGCTCGGTGCGCGAGTCGGCGACGATTTCATCGTCCTCAAGGGACTCAAAGCCGGCGAGCGTATCGTTACCTCAGCTAATTTCCTGATTGATTCGGAAAGTCAGCTCCAAGCCTCGCTGGGCTCGTTTGCCCCGCCTCCGCCAGGTGCGGGCGAGGCATCAGCCATGAATGCCCCACAAACCAAGCTCGAACTCACAACGGAGCCGAACCCGCCGCACAAAGGCGGCAATGTGTTTCGCGTGAAGCTAACCGACGCAAACGGTTCTCCGGTTTCCGGCGCGCAAGTCAACGTGACCTTCTTCATGGCCGCGATGCCTGCGATGGGAATGGCCGCGATGCGGACTTCGGTGGACCTCACCGACAAAGGCAATGGCCTCTATCAAGGCTCAGGGACGCTGGAGAGCGGTGGAACTTGGCAGGTCACAATTATCGCGAAAGAGAACGGTCAAACCATTGGCAGCAAGCAGTTCAACGTGAACGCGACGGGAGGGATGTGAACATGATCTCCCGCTGGATTGACTGGTGCGCTCGAAATCGCTTCTTGGTGTTTACCGGAACGCTTCTATTGGTGCTCGCTGGAATTTGGGCTCTCCGCAACATTCCGCTCGATGCCCTGCCGGACATCTCCGATGTGGAAGTAATTGTCCACACTACTTGGCAAGGCGAGCCGCCCAACATCATCGAAGATCAGGTCACCTATCCGATCGTGAGCACGCTTCTCGCCGCACCACACGTGAAGGCTGTCCGCGCGCAGACGATGTTTGGAGACTCCTATGTCTACGTAGTCTTTGAGGATGGAACGGACCTCTACTGGGCGCGTTCGCGGGTATTGGAGTACTTGCAACAGATTCAAGGCCAACTGCCGGAACAGGTGCATCCGGTCATCGGACCCGACGCTACCGGTGCCGGTTGGGTTTATGAATACGTCCTCGTCGATCACACGCACAAATACAGTTTGGCCGACTTACGCAGCCTTCAGGATTGGTATCTGCGCTACCAGCTCGAAACCGTTCCTGGCGTTGCGGAAGTGGCGAGCATTGGTGGCTTCGTTCGCGAGTATCAGGTCAATCTCGATCCAGACAAGCTCCGCGCCTATGGTATTCCGCTGTCGACGGTAATCGAAAAAGTTCGAGCCAGCACGAATGAGGTGGGCGGAAGCGTTCTCGATATGAATGGTGCCGAATATATGGTGCGGGGCCTCGGTTATCTGCGGTCTCTCAACGACCTTGCAACCGTTCCCGTCGCGACAAAAAACGGCACTCCTGTTCTCATCCGCGATCTCGGAACTGTGACTTTTGGGCCGGATATTCGGCGAGGTGTCGCCGAATGGGATGGCGAAGGCGAGACCGTCGGCGGGATCGTCGTCATGCGGACGGGCATGAACGCTCTTAGCATTATTGACGGCATCAAGGAAAAACTGGCCCAAATCAAGCCATCGTTGCCGCTAGGAGTGGAAGTTGTCGCCGGATATGACCGCTCCGGCCTGATTCGCCAGTCGATTTCTACGTTGCAGCGCGACCTGATCGAAGAGGCCCTGATCGTCAGTTTGGTCATCATTGTTTTTCTCTTTCACTTCCGGTCCGCGCTGATTCCGATTCTGACGTTGCCCATCGCGGTGGTCGCATCGTTCATCCCGATGTACTACCTCCACGTCACTTCGAACATCATGTCGCTCGGCGGATTGGCGCTCGCGATCGGCGTTCTAGTCGATGCCGCCATTGTGATGGTCGAAAATGGCTATCGACATCTTTCCGAGCGCCAAGAGGCGGCGCTGGCAGTCATTAATGGACCGATTTCAAGCGACCAGCTTACGACGATTCCCTCCGCCGAGGAGACCACAGCAACCAAAAGAATCCCCGAAAGAGAAAGGCAGCGAATCCTGCTGGACTCGGCAAAACAAGTTGGACCGGCCATTTTCTTCTCGCTCTTGATCATCGTCGTTTCGTTCCTGCCGGTCTTCCTACTCGAAGCTCAGGAAGGCCGGATGTTCCGCCCTTTGGCCTGGACCAAAACGCTTTCGGTCGGCTTTTCTTCCATTCTGGCGATTACGCTCGTCCCGGTTCTGATGGTTCTTTTCATCCGAGGGCGGCTTACGCCGGAATCTCGCAACCCCATCTCGCGACTGACTCAGGCAATTTACCTCCCGGTTCTGAAGCTCTGCCTCCGGTTTCGCAAAACGACACTCTTGATCAACCTGCTCTTCCTTGCTCTCACGCTGCCCATCGCGTTCGGCATCGGAAGCCAATTCATGCCGCCACTGTATGAGGGGTCTTCGCTGTATATGCCCACAGCGCTTCCGGGCATTTCCATCGGGCAAGCGTCACGGCTGCTTCAAGAGCAAGACCGCATCATTCGGACCTTCCCCGAAGTCGCGAGTGTTTTCGGGACGGTCGGTCGGTCCGACAGCGCGACCGACAATGCACCCCTCGACATGTATGACACTACGATCATGCTCAGACCGAGGTCGGAGTGGCGACCTGGAATGACGTACGACAAGCTGATTCAGCAGATGGACGCCAAACTTCAGTTTCCGGGATTATCAAACACGTGGACCATGCCCATTGAAAATCGGCTCGACATGGAGCTAACGGGAATCAAAACCCCGGTTGGTCTGAAGATCCAGGGGCCAAACCTTGAAGGAATCCAGCAGGTCGGAGCGCAGATACAGCAGGTGCTTACCGGGATCCCCGACGTGCGCTCTATTTTTGCTGAACGAGTAGCGCAGGGCTTCTACCTCAATATTGAGGTCAATCGTACTGAGGCGGCACGCTATGGCCTTACCATCGCGGATGTGCAGCAGGCCATTACGTCGGGCATCGGCGGCCAAACCGTCGCCGAGAATATCGAAGGCCGCGAACGATACCCCGTAAACGTCCGGTACAACCGTGATTTCCGAGACGACGTTCAGGCACTCCAAAACGTTTTGATTGGCACGCCCACCGGCGCTCAGATTCCGATCTCGGAAGTGGCAAAGATTTCCTTTTCTCGCGGACCCTCAATGATCCGCGATGAAGACGGTGAGCTCACGGGCTATGTTTACGTCGACCTGAATGCCACTGACTATGGCGGTTTTGTGGCCAAAGCCACCAGGTTGCTCAACGAAAAACTCGCTCTGCCTCCCGGCTTCACTTACAAATGGTCTGGAGAATACGAGTTCGAGCTGAGAGCCAAGAAGCGGCTAGAGCTAATCCTGCCGGTAGTATTCTTCGTGATTTTCCTGCTCCTTTACATGGTGTTTCATTCTGTCACCGAAGCGGGGGTCCTGATTTTCCCGACGATTTACGCCCTTACGGGCGGACTGATTCTACAAAAACTGCTCGGGTATAACTTCAGCGTGGCCGCCTGGGTCGGTTACATCGCGCTGTTTGGAATTGCGGTCGAGACCGGTGTCGTCATGGTCGTGTATCTCCACGAGGCTCTAGACCGGCGTGTCAATTCGGGAGCGCCGCTGCGTCGAGAGGATATCGAAGCCGCCACAATCGAAGGCGCGGTCCAGCGTCTCCGGCCCAAATTGATGACCGTTACCGTCGTGCTGGCCAGCTTGATTCCGATTTTGTGGGAGAGCGGCGTCGGCTCCGACGTCATGAAGCCGATCGCGGCACCCATCGTGGGCGGGATGATCACCTCCACCATACACGTGCTGATTCTCGTGCCCGTTTTCTTCGCCTTGATGAAGGAGCGTGCGCTCCGTCGCGGAAGGCTTGGTTTGTCGGGGCAAGTTGCAAGCCAGTCGGACGAAAGCAATTGAAAAAATTCAATCGCTTCTTCGTGGAAGATTGATATCAGCGAGTGCGAAAAGCAATCTGTTCATCTCAACAAAAGGAGAACCACTATGAAGTCGTTTTCTCGTTCGAGCACCTTGCCCGTCCTGCCTCTCTTTGTGGCTTCGTTTCTGCTTGTGGGAAGTGGAATCGCGGTGACCAGTTCCATAGCAAAGGCTCAAAATAGCCCCGCTGCCCAGAAAATTCTAGTGACGTTGTCAACAGAGCCCTCGCCCGCTCATAAGGGTGCCAACACAGTCCGCGTCAAGCTGTCAGATTCTTCAGGACAGCCCGTCACGGGTGCAGAAGTTACAGTGACGTTCTTCATGCCCGCTATGCCTGAGATGAATATGGCCGCCATGAAGACCGTCATTAAAGGCGCTGACAAAGGAGGCGGAATGTACGAAGGGAAAGGCGATCTGGCTTCCGGCGGCATCTGGCATGTCACCATCACAGCGCGAAAGAACGGCCAGGTCATCGCAACCAAGACCCTCACCGTCAAAGCGACAGGCGGACTGTAATAGGTCCTGCACCTGAGCTGATTGGTCATCGGAGTGAGCCGGGACCACTGCGGTTGGTAATTTGGCTCCAACCGCAGCGCGACTCGCACCATATCGCGTCGAATCCGTATATTAGCAATTGGCGTCTCTCCGCCGTTTGTCTAGCATTAACCAGTCGCCATGATTCAGAGACCCACCACGACCATTGCAATGTCGTCTGAGACTTCGGAGGTCGCTCGCCGCGTTCTCCAATTTCAAGTTCTCACGATGGTATGGATGACCATTGAAGCCCTGGTCTCTCTTTGGACCGCTTGGAGCTCCCACAGTCCGGCGCTGCTCGCTTTTGGAGGAGACAGTTTGATCGAGCTGCTTTCCGCAGCGGTCGTGTTCTGGCGATTCCGGTTCGAGCTTGAAGAGGCACGGGCGGCCCGGATTACCGGAGTTTTGCTTTTCGCTTTGGCGGCACTCGTAATACTCGCTTCGATCTTGAATTTCCTCGGCTATCGCGAAGCACAACGAAGTCTTATTGGAATCGGAATCTTGCTGGCTGCCGCGATTGCAATGCCTTGGCTTGCCAGCCGGAAACGGCGCTTGGCAGCCATTACTTCGAGCGCCGCCATGAAGGCTGATGCCGCGGAATCCGCGCTGTGCGGTTATATGGCTTGGATCGCGCTCGCCGGTTTGGCGGTCAACGCTATTTGGAGCAAATCGTGGGCCGATCCGCTAGCTGGCTTGGTTCTTGTGCCGCTCATATTCCGGGAAGGATGGGAAGCTCTGCGCTCGCCCGAGATTGGATGCCAGTGCCGTCCGATTTGATCAATCGTGGACCTTGCATACGAGCGGCGCGCGTGGCCGTGCCAGTTTGACCACGGCGGCCTCACTACAGATCGCGAGCAAACATGATGCTCTCAGGTCTTCGCCGCGCTCTTCCCGCCTCTTCTACGGCGTTGGAGATGCGGTCGCACCAAGTGCCGTTTCCAGGCCAGGAATCACTAGGTAGACCGGACCGCGCCAAAACAAAGGCGCTGAAGCATCCTTCCATTTCAAGTGCGGCGCATAGAGGATCGCTTGATCCCAGTAAAACCCCCCGCCGGAATTCGGCTCCGGCTGAGAAGAACCCGAGTTCACCATTCGCCTCAAGGCCTTCGACACTTCGTGCTCCGGATCCCAGAATTGCCGGACACGAGCATCCGACATTCTGGCTAGTGTGCTCCCGCTCGGTGCTCGCCAGTCCGTCACGAGAATCGGCTCCCAAACAACCAACACTCGCAGTTTCCATTCCGGGTGCCGAGCAAGAAGTTGATCGGTTGCGGAGGCCCCCCGCAGACAAAATGGTCATGTGGGAGAAAGCAGTAAAACCAGGCGTGGCGTATCGGCATCGGCGTCGAAATCAGTCTCGAAGACGTTAGCAGTCAGGGACGAAAGCGTCAGGAGCGGTTGCTGGCCCGCTGGGACTTTTCCAGGTCCCCACAAATAGACCGCCCCAAGCAGAACGGCCACCGCAACAACACCAGCAACGACGAGTTTCTTCTTCACTTTGCAGACCGCCCATACCCGCCGGCAATGAGCCCGGCGATTTCCTGAGGAAACAGAACCATCGCCACGACCACAACAACAGCCGCCCAGAGCAATACTTTGCCCACCAGCCTGCCTCGCACCGCACACTGTTTGGCTCGATATTGCTGCCAGAATCCGAAGCCGATCAAAGCAACCGCGAGCGCCAGAAGCCACGGACGCAGCGCTGCGAAGAAGGCGCTGGCGGCACCGACTCCCAACGCCGCAGCGAATCCAAGCGGCAAGCAACAACTGACTGCCGCCAAGGAAGTAAGAATCGCGCCCACCGACGCCGAGATTCCCGCACCTTGTTTCACAATCTGGGTCCTCGCTGAGCGTCGGCGACGGCCTGATGGATCAGTTCCGCCGGCGGAAGACCCACAACTTTCGATCCAGCATAAAATCGGCAACTGAGCGCAAAGCTCTGCGGACTGTGCGATTCTCCGGCCACGTCTTGCCCGTTGATTCGAATGGTCGGAGAGCCGAGAAACCTAAGTTCGTTGGCCATGCGTTCGTCCATTACGAGCACTTCGTGAATCTCCGTCGCGATGCCCTGCGCAGCCAGGACCTGCTTGACGAGCCTCACTGCTTCCAACTGAGACGGGCAGTCCGCCACGGACAAAACTTCGACTTTCACTTGGCATTCTCCAGCTTCCGTGGGCTTACATCCCTCAAAATGGGGCAACGAGCATTTCGTCTGCGCAACTCTCCGTCGCAACTTCGCAGAGCCAAGCGAAGTTCGCGCTCGAGCTTGTGGAGATCAGCAAGTTTCTTCTGCACATCACCCAATTTCTCTGCCAATCGCCGGCGCACCGCCGCGCAGGGCTGCACGCGGCTTCCCCGCAGACGCAGAAGCCTGCGGATTTCGCCGAGTTTGAACCCCAGCCCCTGCACGCGGCGGATGAAAGCGAGCGTTTCGATATCATTCTCTCCGTATTGGCGGAAACCTCCTTGCGTCCTTGCAGCCCGCGGGAGCAAGGCAGTGCGCTCATAGAAGCGAATCGCATCAACACTGAGCCCGATCCTCTTCGCAACCGTACCGATTTGCATGGATTCAACTCCTCTCGAAACCCTACACCCTGGAGTATAGTCCAGAGTCAACTTCTTTCTGCCGGAGGGGGAGTGGTCAACCGCGCCATCGCCTTGCCGGGTCGTCCCCCTTGATGCGCGTCGACAAATTCAGTTGGTTTTTCGTTCGAGGTGGTTATGACCTGGTTGTATCAATGCACGTTTACTGTGACGGACGGTTACAAGTGTAGAGGGCTGCGGAACCACACGCCCATTTTTCTATCGCTTCCGAACACCTGAAATGCACCATACAACACTCGGCTCAGAACCGCCTCTTGCGCTGAGAGGCATCTTCCTGGATCACTCGCATCCGTCTTTTGTCTTATAGAAGTACGAAGTCTCGACCAATTTCGTCCGTCTTGTTCTGGCTCAGCCCGGCTGTCTTTGCATGCTCCTTCCAGTTGTCGATGGCTGAGCGAACATCTCCGAGCAAATTCTCCTTCCCAGGCACGCCAAACCGCTCGGCTTCTGTGAGAAGATCCGCCCTCGTGATTCCATCGAACTTTCCATTGACGCTCATCAAGTGTTGGTACGTCCACTCGCCTCTTGGATTGTGAGCGTGCGTCACATCGTACGCCGGGGCCAATTCCCAACTCTGGCCCTGCTTAAGGAGAAAGCTAAAATTCTTTGTGTGATCGTCGCAGTTTCGGGCCATGACATTGAAAGCCATACGCAGAAATGTCTGCTGGAGTGCATCGTCGCCGAGCCCCAACTCCGACACCGTCATGAATAGCTGGGAATAAGCGTGCGTGCCGCGCTGCTTGTAATCCAGGTGGTTCATCGCACAAAGTGTCTGGAGGTGGTGCTTGATCGTTTTGCCTCGCATCACATCCCGGTCGAAGCGCCGTGTCATGAAGTGCGCGCGATCGTTCTCTTCAAGCAGCCGGCACGGGGACATCACGATTCCTGCCCGGGTCGCCATCTTGTAGTACGCATATTCCGTGCGGCCGTAATCTCCCCCCGTTCCCAACTCGAAATCTTTTCCGACCCCGTCAAACTTGACAATCCACGGCTCGAACCCGGACGCGATGTCAAACTGTCCACTGCGAATTTGATTTGTCACCGGATTCCAAGCGACGACTGCTTTAGCGCGTGCGCCGCCCGCTGATGTGCCGACTCGAATAATGTTAGCCAGGGCCGCCTTCGCATGCGTATCTGCGGACAGATCGCCCTCCACTGCCTTCCGAGCCTCTTCGACAAGGGATTTCATCTTGAGAGGCGCGGCACTTTCCCGGTGCGAACCCAACGCCGGTTTGAACTCCAGAGCTCCGATGCCGCGCTTTCCCATGTAGGCCAAACGATCAAGCGTTGTTACTTCCGATTTCGTGGTTCCGTGCTCCGCCATCCAGGCATCGATCAACGCGTTTCCGAAATCGTCGGGCAGTGCGTCTGCAAACATTGCGGGCAGCCGCCGAAATGTGGCCTCCGGCAGATTCGGAAAGACGAATGCTTCTCGGGAATCCGTCACGGGCATCGTGAGAGGCGCGAGTTCAATTCCGAGACGGCGCCAAGACGGATGATAGCCAAATGCGTAGGAGCCAAGCGTCGGATCCGCTGCCAAAGCTCCGACCAGCTTTCCCCAAGCACGAACTTCGATCACTGGAATGTTCAAGAATTCGGCTTTCCCGGACGAGCCAATCGGTGATGGCGCACTCTCTGCGGCGGAGTCTTCGTTTTCAGAAGAGCCACGGGATTCACAGTTGGTTGCGGAGCCAGCATCTCGATGCCTTCGAGATAGTTCAATGCCTTCAAAGTCCGAAGCAGCGTTTGCACCGTCGAGCCACGGCCCGCTTCGAGATTCTGCAATGCCGCTCGCGTAACTCCGGCTTTCGCCGCAACGGTTCGCTGATCGATATTGCGGGACAAACGCAGCTGTCGGAGGCGCCGACCCAGTTCAACTTGCAGCTCCTGAGGGGACTTAAATTGTAGAGAACCCATGGCCTACAATTATGGGCTTTATAGTCCATTTATGCAATAAGGCCCCGATTTATAGTCTTTATGGTGTTCTATTTATAGTAGCGTAAAGCCTTTTTTTGTAGGCTTTAATACAGGTTTACGAAATAAAGCCTGTATTTGTAGGCTTTAATTTAGACTCTCGGCAACTGTTCGGCCACCGCCGCAAGACGCACATGAGCTATAGTCGGCGATTCTATCGCTCACAGTTCGGCACATCGTGAGCTATAGCGCCCGTTTATTCTGCGTGGCCAGGTAAAGAGCCTCCGGACCATACTTTTCTCATGTTATTCGGCACATCGCAGACAGCGTGAAGCTCAGAACTGAATGTTTCTAGAGCGAACTCCGCCGACGCGAACCTCATCACGAGGTGCATGCTCATCTGATAGTGGGATTCGCCAACTCACTGTTCGTGGGGCACCTGCCGAAGGAACAGGTGGTCGCGTCCCCGAACAACCAGGATCATTACGTTATTGCGAGCATGTACCGCCGATGGAAGAGCGACTGCTTTGCAAGAAAGCAGGCAAAATCACACAAGTGCCGCATCTGGTGTCGCTTACGCGGACACAGGCGGTGCAACCACCCTCTCCAATTGGACCGAAGTTGGACTGAAATTCTTGGGGTGAACCCCTAAGATGGCACGAATTCTTTGGACACAGTTTCCGCTTTTGAGTGAAAACGTGGTGATCCACAGATGTGCGGGTGCGCGTGCGGCGTCCCAGGGAACATCAGCATGGTGCCCACATCCGGTATCGTCTGGCACGTCCTATTTGGGGTGATTGAAATCCAATAGAACCTTGCCACCACGCTCGGAGTATTCGATTGCCTCTTTGATTTGCGACGGTTTGTAGGTTGCGGTGACTGGGAGATTTAACTTGCCGGAGGCGACTACTTGTGTTGCCTCAGCGAGTGCCGCCCGTATTCGGGGCAAATACTCTTCGTAATACATCCAGAAGCCATGGATATTCAACCTCTTGCCAATGAGATCGCCCTGCGGCACGTGAATCGGCAAACCACTGAGCCACGCATAGCTAACGAGATGAGCCCCCGAAGAGAGCACGCTTGCCAACGTCGCTGTCGCTGGGCCACCTACGGCATCAAGACCCAGGGATATTGGCATCCCGCCGATTGCGGTCTGAATTTGCTTTGAGAGTTCGGGCGATTCGACGCCAACGAAATCAACATTCAGTTTTTCAATTTCCGGGATAAGTTCGGGCCGTCTCACAATACCTATAACCTTTAGGTCGCGCGATTTCGCAACTGCGATGATGCATCGCGCAACTTGGGAATTTGCCGCATTGAGCACAATCCAGTCTTTGGACTTCAGCTTCACAAATCCGTCTAAGAGAAGGACTGCGGTTGTCGGATTGATGTTTAACATCGAGGCTGTCTTGGCATCGACTGAAGAAGGAACGACGAAAAGACTGTCGGCTGGAGCAAGGACTTTTTCAGCCCAGGTAAATGCTCGAAAAGGAATCGTAACCCGGTCGCCTACCTTGACGCTGGTGACTCCCGGCCCGATGACCTCGACGATTCCCGCGCCTTCACCTCCGATCACAGAAGGGAGCTGCGGATTTAGAAAATACACTCCATTCGCTAAAAGGAGGTCGCTGTAATCAACAGGCGCATACTCCATGCGCACAAGAGCTTCGCCTCCAGAAGGCGCATTTGGTTCCGAAACTTCGACCATCTGCAGGTTCTGAGCTGGATTGCCGTAGGCTGTGAGATGAATGGCTTTCATTTGTGACGCTCTCCTTCCTCCCACAAATTTCGACCCGCGAGAGGGCCGCCAGCTTGCTGCATCAACCCACCATCGCGGAGGCTTCCAAGATCGATGACTGAATAGCCGAAACCTGCGAGGAAGGCTTCAACTTCCTTTTTCGCGCCGTCGTCGTCCGCGGAAATAAACGCGACTCTTCTTGCCCCGTTGACGAGAGGGTCCGCTTCCAAGGTGGGAACAACCATGGTGTTTAGCGCCTTAACCACTCGAGCACCAGGGGCGAGCGCCGCAATGAACTGGCTTGTGGACAGGTTTCCGACATCGGCGAGTGTGAATTTGCCGGCCTTGCCGTGAAAGGGATTGGTTCCATCAATCAGAATCTGATTGTTCCACTTGGGAAGGTTCGCGAGCGTTTCGGGCACGTTGTCCCAAGGAACCGCGAGCAGTACCATTTCGCAAGCTGCTGCCTCCCCCGGGCAGCCGTCGCTCCCGGTCCAAGTTGATGGACAATCTCTCGTAGGCTGTCCGGACCGCGGCGGTTGCTAACCTTAACCTTGTGGCCCGCCTTCAATGCCCGTTTCGCGAACGCTTGTGCGAAAGCTCCCGCTCCGATAGTTCCGATTTCCATACGCGATCCTTCCTAAGCTTAGCTTTTCAGTAAGACAATCCCAATCTTTCCCGGACGAGAGACGTGTTGAATGGCTCTTTGAAAGACGTCGAACTCATATTCATGGGCGACCGCGAAGAGCTGAGGGTGATTTGTTGCGAGGGTGAGAGCGAGCTCGAAATCTTGCCGTTTCTCATCCTCTGGCAGGCGAAACCAACTCATGATCGACATGCTTTTGAGAGAGAGGTTATTGGGCGCGAGCGCATAAATATTCGTCCCCAGATTGCTCTCCAATGAGCCGAAGTTGATGATGGTTCCACCTTCATCGAGGAGTTCCGCAAGATCGTCGGTCGCTTTCCCGCTCACGGCATCGAAAGCCACTTCGAGTTTGTGCCCTCCCAGGGCTTCGCGAACCTGTGCCTTCCACTTGCTCTCGCTCGTCGAATAGACCGGTGGACCGGGAAGAGCTAATCGGAGCCGTTCGGCGGATTGATTCGACCGCACGAGGCGAATTGGGCGGACGCCGCGATCTAAAGCAACTTGAGTCAGCAAACGCCCAACGCCAGATGCCGCCGCATTTTGAAGGATGTAAACGGGAAGCGTAATTGGAGCTTTGAGTGAATTGTGACCGGCTTTGATGAGTACGGAAGCTGTGATCGTATTGATGAGCATCTGAGCCGCAATCTGATCGGGAATCTCGTCCGGAACGGGCAAGAGAGACTTGTATTGAGCAACCACGTATTCCGCCCAAGAGCCTATCGCCGGAAAGAACGCGACGCGCTGGCCTTTGCTAAATCTTTTCGTCAACTCGGGGTTTGTTCCGAGCCCGACGATCGTACCCACGCCCTCAAGCCCAGGTACTCTCAGAGTTCCCTTCGGAATGGGCACGACCGGCCCTCCTTGAGGTAGAGCTGAAAGAATCTGGATATCACCGGGATGGACTGGTCGAGCGCTGACCTTTACGAGGACGTCATCCTCTCCGAGCTCTTCGCTCTTGAACTGACGTTCCGCTATTCTTAGTACTTTTTCCGGAGCGCCATACTCGCTCTGAACGATTGCTCTGAATTCGATTGGCATTGGAAACCCCACTCAGGATTTCGCGAATGTCGGCTCAAGCCGCCGCCTCTAGCAAGAGGGCTTCGACTTTCTTGTCGAGATTCTGCGCGACCGCAAGCGCGTCGGAATTCCCGTACGGAGCCAAGAAACTAGCCATCCTGTCATACGACAGATGCACGCCGTCGGAACGTTCGTCGACGAGCACGGTGACGGGAGCATAAGAGCCGGCGTCCGGAACATGTTTCGCCATTTCTTTCATAATCAGCGGATTCCCGATGATGAAACGGATGATCCTAGGTGTGTCGCGGCCTGTCCCTTTGCGCACGATCGCGCCGTGATCAAATTCCGCAAACAACATCAGCCCTGCTTTCCCCAACGCTTTCTGAACAGCGCCCTCCAGTTCGGCGATGGTGTGGGTCTCATGGGTTAACCTCCAGAATTCAGCAATATCGGGATGGCCGATCGCACCATTGACAGCGGCAACTACCTGATTAAACGACTTAGGGGAGGTGAGACTGAATCGCTCGATCTCGACTTTCCTTATCATCTACTCTCCTTCTCTCGGAAAGTTGTCGCCAAACATAGGCCGTCAA
The DNA here is from genome assembly GCA_049800195.1 of Candidatus Acidiferrum sp. GTDB lineage: Bacteria > Acidobacteriota > Terriglobia > Acidiferrales > UBA7541 > Acidiferrum. The sequence goes on along the minus strand of JBARJI010000041.1, from coordinate 1,543 downwards.
CTCTTTGACTGCTCTTGGGTGGCTTCGTCTTGGATTACATCCCAATGCTCAAGAAAAACGCCGTCCTTGATCCGAAGAATGTCAGCAGCAATCCAGGTCACGGACTGAAAACCTGAGAATCGCCCGTGGACAATAACGAAGTCACCATCGGCCACAATCGTCCCTGGCTCGTACTTGAGTGTTGGCGGAAGGGATTTGACCAGATGGAAGAGTCCTTCGCGGCCCGGCGCAATGTGAGCGCTGTGCTGGATGTAATCCGGCGACCAACACTTCTCCGCAGCCGCGTAATCTCGGCGGTTAAATAGCGTGTCGAACGCTTCGAGCACAAAAGCCTTGTTCTTGTTTTCCAAAGTCTTTTCCATAAATCTGGCTCCAGCGTCTCTGTCGAGATGCCATGGTCAGAAAGCGTGGCACCTTAAAAGACAACAAGCTCCACTCGCCCTCGCGCGATAAACCCTAGTAATCGAACCATTGATTGAGTGCCTGCACTTTTTCTTTGGTGTAGGGCGGGAACAGGTGATCGATCGCCACGTCCGGCGGAGATATCAGGATTGATTTTGCGTGCGTCAGGGAATCGTAGCCGTATTTTCCGTAGTAGTTTCCAATGCCCGAAGTTCCTACTCCTCCGTACGGCATGGATTCAATGAACAGGAAAACATTGGTCTGATTTACAGCTCCGCCGCCGAAAGAAAGAGATTCCATGACCTGATCGATCGCCTGCTGATTTCGGCTGAACAGGTAGCCGGCAAGCGGTTTGGGGAGCGACTTGATCTTTGCGAGCAGCGTTCCAAGGTCGGAGTAAGTGAGAATAGGCAAAAGTGGCCCGAAGATTTCATCTTCCATTATTTTGTCGGACCAGGAAATCGGGTAGAGGATGGTGGGGTCGAGATAACGGGCCGCAGCGTCGGACTTTCCGCCGTAAACGACCTTTTGCGGATCGATCAGCGACGCGAGCCTTGCGACCGCGGCGGGACTGATGACCCGGGAGTAGTCCGGGTTGCTCTTGGGGTCCGCGCCGTAAAGTTCCACGACAACCCTTTTACATTCGGCTACGAACTCACCCGCGACGGACTCATGTACGACAGCATAGCCCGGTGAAGTGCACCACTGTCCTCCCCAGGCCATTGCGCCCCAAACAATTTTTTTGGCGGCATCGGGAATGTTGGCGGTCTCATCAACGATTGCGGGGTTCTGTCCGCCCAACTCAAGCAGGACGGGAGTGAGATGTTCGGCAGCCGCACGCATCACTACTTTTCCTACACCAACGCTCCCGGTGAGGATTATGAAATCAAAGGGAAGGGTCAGGAGTTTCGTAACTACTTCCTTCCCACCACCACCAGCACTAAAAGATTCCGGCTCGAAATACTTTGGGATCAATTCCAAGAGCAACTCGTCAGTCGCCGGCAGTGCTTCGGAGAGTGACCTGACCGGGATTTTTTGTACCAGCGGAAGTGAGAGAGAATTCACTCTGAAGGAGCGCTGGTATGCCGACAAGGAAATACAAACCGGAGCAGATTGTCACGCTGCTGCGGCAGATTGAAGT
>JBARJI010000040.1:0-4322 GCA_049800195.1 Candidatus Acidiferrum sp. | reverse complement strand
CACTTCAATCTGCCGCAGCAGCGTGACAATCTGCTCCGGTTTGTATTTCCTTGTCGGCATACCAGCGCTCCTTCAGAGTGAATTCTCTCTCACTTCCGCTGGTACAAAAAATCCCGGTCAGGTCACTGATGGACATAACGTCCACAAAGGAGGCGGAAGCCCGGACTCGATTAATTATAGACACAGTGCCGGCTCAACTCTGGACCGAGAGTCCGGAGGGCGTGGTCGATTTTGTGAATCGGCGCTGGGTGGATTACACAGGAATGACCCTCGAACAAGCTGTCGGGTGGGGCTGGACGGGCATGGTCCATCCCGATGACATTGAGCGAGTGCTAAGCAAGTGGCGAAAACTGATATCGGAGGGAAAGCCGCGCGAGATAGAGTCACGCCTCAGAAGGTTTGATGGAGAATACCGTTGGTTCCTCAGTCGCGTCTATCCATTAGTTGACCGGTCGGGACGTATCCTGGGATGGTACGGCAGCGATACGGATATCCATGATCGGAAAGAGGCGGAGGAGAGGCTAAGACAAAGCGAAGCCCACTTGCAGGAGGCCCAGACTCTGGGTCGTATGGGCAGTTGGGTCTTCGATATTTCCGCAGGTACTGTATCAGGCTCTCCGGAGTTGTTTCGAATCTTTGGACGCGATCCAGGTGAAGAACCACTGACCAAGGAAATGATTAGCGATGTGCGCTCCATGCCTATCTTTCGTACAAGTGTGCATCCTGAGGACCTGCCTTTCGTCGAGGGACTTACTAATAAAGCGAAAAGTGAAGCCAAAGGTGGGGAGCTTGACTACCGGATAGTTCTTCCAGACGGCTCAGTGAAGTACGTCCATAGTGTGGCTCACCCTGTCTTCGACAACTCTGGCAACGTCGTCGAACACATCGGTACGATCATGGACGTGACCGAACACAGGCGAGCGGAAGAGGCATTGCGCCAGACACAAGCGGAGCTCGCACGCATCAACCGCGTGACCACCATGGGCGAGCTGACGGCCTCCCTGGCGCACGAGGTCAATCAACCGATTGCCGCCGCCGTTACCAGCGCCAATAGTTGTATCCGCTGGCTGGAGGGCGACGTCCCAAATCTCGACAAGGCCCGTGCGGCAGCCGCGAGGATCGTGAAAGATGGGACGCGAGCGGCAGAAATCATTAACCGGATTCGCCTCTTATTTCAAAAGGGTACTCCGCAATGGCAACTCGTCCACGTAAACGACATCATTGGAGAGATGATCGTTTTGCTGCGGGGCGAGATAACACGATACTCGATTGCTGTCCGGACAGACCTGGCGACAGATCTTCCCCAGGTCATGGGGGACCGCGTGCAATTGCAGCAAGTACTGATGAACCTCATGATGAACGGCATCGATGCGATGAAGAATGTGGACGGCGCGCGAGAACTAGCTATCAAGTCAAAGCTGACGGAAAATCAGCAACTTCTGATTTCCGTCAGCGATACCGGTGTGGGGTTGCCGCCAGGGCAAGCAGACCAGATATTCAGAGCGTTTTTCACGACGAAACCTCACGGCACGGGTATGGGACTACGAATCTGCCGCTCGATCATCGAATCGCATGGCGGCCGGTTGTGGGCTACCGGCCAAGCTCCCCGCGGCGCAAACTTCTACCTCACCCTGCCCACCAAATCCGAGGCCAGTGCATGACGACTGCAAGTGCTCCGACCGTTTTCATCATTGATGACGATGCAGCTGTACGTGTGTCCATACAAGATCTCCTGGAGTCGATAGGAATGCATTCCCAGTCCTTCAAGACGGCGGAAGAATTTCTAGGAAGCAGACGGCCCGAGGGCCCAAGCTGCCTTGTTCTGGACGTTAGACTTCCCGGAGTCAATGGTCTGGAGTTTCAGCGCCGGTTGGTGGACGCAGGTTTTCGAATCCCCATCATTTTCATTACTGGTCATGGGGACATTCCGATGACGGTAAAGGCAATGAAATCAGGAGCAGTAGAGTTCCTCACGAAGCCCTTCCGGGAGCATGACTTGCTGGCTGCGATTGGCCAGGCCTTAGATCGGGACCGGGCGGCGCGCCAACAGCAAAGTAGCCTCGCCGAGTTGCGGGCGCGATACGAAGCGCTGACCGCGCGCGAGAGGGAGGTCATGGGTCTGGTGGTTTCGGGCTTGCTAAATAAGCAGATCGCTGCCGAGCTGGGTACCAGTGAAGTCACCGTGAAGATCCAACGCGGCCGTGCGATGAGGAAGATGAAGGCTGGATCTTTGGCGGAACTGGTTAAAATGGCGGGCATAATGGAGCTCCCGCCCAATGCGAAAAAGCATAATACCAACGTGTGATTGCGCCGTTTTTGCGGAAGCTGGTACATTTCGCCCATGAGCATTCTTGGGCAGTCTAAATTGGTAGCGATCGTCGATGATGATGACTCGCTGCGGATCGCAGTCCAAGACCTATTGGAAGCGGTGGGCTTGGCAGCACAAGGCTTTGCGTCCGCGGAGGAATTCCTGAAGTCCGGCAAACAACGAGGCACTGCTTGTTTGATCACGGATATCCGCATGCCGGGCATGTCTGGCCTCGAATTGCAGGCGCAGCTGAACGCAGAACGCTGCAGGATTCCAATCATCTTCATAACAGCACACGGCGACGAAAAAATGCGTTTGCAGGCGCGCAGAGAAGGCGCGGTGGAATTTTTGTCAAAACCGTTCGACAACGAAGTCCTACTCGATAGTGTTCGAGCGGCTCTGGAGAGCTAAGCCCCCAAATAGGTGTTTGCATCAGGTTGCTCAAGGAGGTATTTCGTGGCAGCTGTTGCAAAATTCGGATCCGCAGGCGAGGACGGTAGGCCACGCAGATTCGAGCAGATCATAGGGAAAAGTCCTGCTCTCGAGTCGGTGCTCGAACAAGTCCAACGCGTTGCCCCCACGGATTCCACTGTTCTTATTCAGGGAGAAACAGGGACCGGCAAGGAACTCATCGCGCGCGCCGTCCATGACTTGAGTTCCCGGGTCGGTCGTCCGTTCATCAAGTTAAATTGCGCTGCCATTCCGTTCGATCTCCTGGAAAGCGAGCTTTTTGGCCACGAGCGAGGCGCATTCACCGGAGCCGTAGCGCAAAAGATTGGCCGTTTCGAACTGGCAGACAAGGGGACGCTCTTCCTGGATGAGGTGGGCGATATTCCGCTTGGCTTGCAGCCCAAACTCCTGCGTGTCTTGCAAGAACAGGAATTCGAGCGATTGGGCGGCACTCGAACTCACCAAGTCGATGTTCGGCTCGTGGCTGCAACTCACCGAAATTTGATTGAATTGGTCAAGCGAAACGAATTTCGCAGCGACCTATACTATCGTCTGAATGTGTTCCCGGTTCCGTTGCCCCCGCTGCGGGATCGCCGCGAAGATATTCCGGCCCTTGTGGAACATTTTGTTGAGATTTACGCTCGCCGCATGGGCAAGCAGATTGAAGACATTCCCCCTGAGACGATGTTCGCGCTCGTCTCCTACCAGTGGCCGGGCAACATCCGCGAGCTTCAGAATTTCGTCGAACGAAGCGTGATCCTCACTTCGGGCAGCGTCCTGGAAGCCCCGCTCGCTAGCTTGAAGAGTGCCGGGGAAGTGCAATCGCTCGGAGCGGTTACGTTGGAGGACGCGGAGCGAAACCACATCTGCAAGACGCTGGAGCAGACTCGTTGGGTCGTCTCCGGTCCTAATGGTGCCGCCGCGCGATTGGGGATCAAGAGGTCCACTCTTTACTTCCGGATGCAAAAGCTTGGCATCTCGCGTTCCAAGCGAGATATGCCCCTCTCGCAGAGTTGAATTGATGCGAGGATGGACCCGGCAGTTGATCGACCCCATTTGTACAGCAGCCACTACACGTCATCTCCAACGTCTCTAGCCGAGTTGAATCCGCAGCTGTTAGTCAGAAGATCCAAGAAGTACCATTCCTGAGCCTGTCAGCACGCAGACGTTGTGTTTAGCGGGCTGGCGTCTAAATTTGCATCTTGCTCATGGTGGTCCTCTACTTTCAATCACTTACACAAGCAGCCTGTTTGGCAGCGCTGTTGCCTCCTCCAATTGCGTCGCTCGACCCGCCGAAACTGTTCGTGGCGGCAGAAACGAGGGAAGTTTGCTGTACGCATTGAGCTGACGATCCTGCAAGCCAATACCGCCAAAGACACAGTCGTGCTCGTGCATTTTGAGCCGATGATCCAGCGAGGTTTAAGACGGACCGATCTGCGTCCATGGGAACGGTGAGAAGCTACCATGAAGATCACTTGGAATGCCTCGACTATCTTGACCAGCCCGAGTTTTTGTACCACGGCGAATGAGAGAGTTTACACCACAACCTCATCGGGCAAGGGTG
>JBARJI010000039.1:0-7516 GCA_049800195.1 Candidatus Acidiferrum sp. | reverse complement strand
CACTTCAATCTGCCGCAGCAGCGTGACAATCTGCTCCGGTTTGTATTTCCTTGTCGGCATACCAGCGCTCCTTCAGAGTGAATTCTCTCTCACTTCCGCTGGTACAAAAAATCCCGGTCAGGTCACTTGAAGATCGCCGCAGAGAGCTTCGGCATGGCAGAGCAAGCGATGATACGGCTTGTCTTGCTCGCCAAAACAGATGCATCCGAGAGAGGCTGCGTCCGCCAAACCTTGTCCGGCGCCGCTTCCCCTTCCCAGACCCAGGCAATACTTTTGCCGGGCAAGTTCACGTAGAAACGCCGCTGCATCGCCCCAACGCGGGGGATCTTCACCGTGATACAGCCCCATAGAAAAAGAACGGAAGGCCACCGGCAGATGCAGAACTTCCTCGAGCCGGCGCGCCGCCCGCTCGGTCGCTTCGAAACAGTTCCCGTCGGTCACCGCGCTCAAAAGCGAGAGCGTCCGCCAATCCGCCCAGACGGCTTCTTCGCGCTCGATGGGGGCGAAGAGAGCGTGCATCGATTTCGGATCACGGAGATAGGGAAAGGAAATGGCTTGCGGCAAACGATCGATTACGGTGGGGGCGTCCATCATGTGGGCTAAGAACAGATCGGCATTTCGGAGCGGGCGGCGAAGGGAGGCGCGATACCGCCGGTCCCAGTGCTCGACGACGAAATAAGCGAACAAGGTGCGGCTGCCGCGGGGAAAGTCCAGAATCGGGTCGTTGGTAATAACTAGGTCATAGGAGTCGTAGAGAATCTCGCGGGGTGCAACGACGTTTTGCGTGTGCTTCCGAACGACTTCGGCGCTCCCGGTCTGCTTCAGCACGGAGTCGTAGGTATAGTCCGTGTTCACTTGTTGCGGAATGATGTACCAGTCGGCTTGGAAAAGCGTGGTCATTTCCCAATGCAGCGCCCGGCCTGGCCAAATGCGAAAGAGGGCTTCCCCAGAAGTTTCTTCCCAGCGAATGCCCGACCACGGGCCGAAGGTGTCGAGCAGTTGTTTGACGATGGCGACCTTCATGTTTTTTCCTTGGCAGGGACTATTTCGCTGTAGCGCGGATGTGTTTGCTTTGCCGCCACTACCATAGCGTCGTAGCACGCGCCCGGCGTCCGCCGGCGGACGTCGCCTGACTGCGGGTCCAAAATGAAAAGTTCGTATCCAAATTGCTCGAGCTGCCACATCAATTCGACAGGATGGTAATGAAAACCGGCGGTGCACCAGCTATAGCCTTCGTAGAGGATGAGCGGAGCGTCCTGGCGTGTTAATAGCTCTTTACCGCCGCGAAAGAGCAGCAGTTCCGCGCCTTCGACGTCCACTTTCATGACGTCCACTCGCGCGATGCGCTCTTTTGCCACGAAGTCATCCAGCGTGAAGGTCTGCACCAACTCACGCGCAACGACTTCGGCGTCGGCGTGGCTGGGATCTTCGAGCGAGTTCAAGGCGTCTTTCAGCGCGGCATTGACGTAAAGATTGGCTTTGCCGGTCTGATCACTCAAAGCCACGCGAACTGTCTGGACATTCGTGAGTCCATTCAGCAGAAGATTTTTCCCTAAGATTGCGAGCGTGGATGGGCAAGGCTCGAACGCATAGATAGCAGACGGCTGGCTTTGAAGTTTTTTGCCAGCAGCCAGGCTGAATAAACCGATGTTGGCACCAGCGTCGAAAAACGTCATCCCTGGGTGGAGGATTCGCAAGATGAATTCGAGCTCGGCGCGTTCAAAGCGCAGCCGCGACCAAGTGTGAAAGGCGATGGCGCCTTCCGGAACGATTTGGAATGCGGCGCCACCGGCGCTGGCGTGGATGGCGGCGTTGCGTGTCAAGAAATTCCGGGCCTTGAATGCCAGCGCAAGGCTTTCCCGATACCATAGGAAGATTCTTCCGGAAATTCGCCGGCGAACTTTTCGGAACACTTCGGAAGGCGTCAGTGATCCGTAGATTCTGCGCCACTTTGCCAACGGCGCTCCCAAGAAAACTGGAAGTTCAATCGGCCGCACAGGCGTTCTCCTTGAAGAGCGTCCTCGAAGCGCGCACGTCCCAAAGAAAATAGAAAGCGCAAGCGGCCAAGAGAATTGCCGCGGAGGCGATGGAAGCTTCGAGTCCATCGCGAAAATCGAGGGACGAGGTTAGATGGCTTCCGGCTGCGGCCAGGGCCCACATAGCGGCGGCAAATCCGCAAGTCCGCAAATCGAAAGGAAGGGGGTAGAAACGCCTGCCAATAATGGTCATCAAACTAACGGTCGTGGCCAAAGCCGCGGCCCAAGCGATGGCCGCACCAAGCGCGCCAAGCCGTGGCACGAGGGAATAATTCAGAACGATGCAGAGAGCTGTTCCCGCTGTCGCTAAGGGCCCAAGCCACTTGGTCTTGTACTTGAGATAGATTGGCAGACTGCTCCAGTATTCGAGCAAACGGAACACCACCGGCAACAGGAGCCACGGCAACAGGGTTTGCACCCCGGCGTAGGCACGTCCCGCAAAAATGCGAATCAGAAACGGCCCGAATAGAATGGTCATTGCGGCAAGCAAAGCGGCCACCAACAGCGCATAACCCATTATTTTGGTATAGGTAATGGCGGCATTGGGGCGGTGGGCAATGGGAAACGCGGTGCCAGCCCAGGCGTTGCCAAAGGGCTGCAAGAAACCCATCGAAAGAATGTTGGTGATCTTGACGCCCACAGCGTAGCGGCCCACTTCGGCAAGGCTTTGGAAATGTGCGAGGAAGTACCGCCCGGAAGCATCGAGGAAGAGAGCCATCAGAGCGCTCCAAACTAGGGGGAAGCCGTACTTGAGCATCGGACCGAGGAGCGCTTTGCGCACACGGAGTTGCATCCCCGGGAGACAAAATGCCGGAGGAACGAGCAGACAGGCTCCATCACCAGCCAGCCAGCAGTTCAACACTCCGCGCATCCCCTCGCCGCGATGCGCCACGAACCAAAGTCCCGCGGCCACGAGAGCCAGCAATCGTGTACTGGCCGACAAAACGTAAGCCACCGGCCGCTGCGCCGCTTGCAAGCTGCTGAAAAAGATTCCTTGCGCGTTCCGAAGTAAAACCAATGGAAGAAAAATCCAGGCGGCGCGGACGCTCGCACCAATCCATTCCTTGCCAAGTGGCCCGCTCATGAGCGCGGCAAGAATAGCGCCGCCGAGGACGGCAGCGGCCAGACCTGCAGCCACGCTCGAAGCGAGAATCTCACCCCGACGGTCTTCCTCGGTCTCCGCGTACCAGCGCAGGTAGGTCGTTCCCAGCCCCATTTGCGTGGTGGTAACAGTAATCAGCAAAGAAATTTCGATGAGCGCGTAGGCGCCGAAATCCGAGGGCGAGAGATACCTCGTATACAAAGGCACGAGAACGAAATTGCCCAAGCCAACGAGCATCGCGCCTGCGAGGTAGATCATCGAATGCCTGGCTAAGGGATAGAGCGCCGCGAGCAACGGATGACTTGCGATCGCATTCTCCACGCGGCTCATCCGCAAAAAATTCCGGTGGCCTGCCGGCGCTGTTGGCTGCCTGTTCAGCAAGTTCACTGCCCCCCTCCATCTAGCACCACGGAAATAGTTCGCAGCAAAATGTTCAGGTCCAGCCCGAGGTTCCAGTTCTCGATGTATTCGAGGTCCAGCACCATGTTGGTGTCGAAGGAAGGATCCCGTCGCGCCGTCACTTGCCAAAGGCCGGTTACACCGGGTTTGACGTCGAGACGGCGCAGATGTTCGATGGTGTAGCGCTCGTAATCGTCCACGGGATGCGGCCGCGGTCCGACCAGACTCATGTGTCCGAGCAGCACGTTCACAAGCTGCGGCAATTCGTCGATGCTGAATTTGCGCAGCCAGCGGCCGCAACGCGTAACGCGAGGATCGTTCTCCATTTTAAAGAATGGGCCGTTGCGCTCGTTGGTTTGCCGCAGATGATCCTTCTGCGCATCCGCTTTCGCGACCATCGTTCGCAGCTTGTAGCAACGGAATTTCCGCCCTTTTCTTCCCACGCGCATCGCCGGATAGAAAACCGGCCCCGGCGAGTCGCAGCGAATCCAAAGTGCAGCAAAAGCAAGCAGGGGAGCGGTGAAAAGCAACAGCGCCGCGGACCCCACTACGTCGATGGCGCGCTTGACGGCCAAGCCCAGCGCGGGAATGGGCTCGCCGTGGAGTTCGATGACCGGGAAGCCGCCGATGTTTTCGATTGGGGCGCACCAGCCCGAGCCGTCATAAAGATCGGGCACAACGTTCAGGCTGAGGCGCAAGCGCCGGGCCTCGAGAAGAATCTCTTTCACCATTTCGCGGTCGGCGGGAAGAGTGACGAACAAGCCATCCGCAAATTGGCCCAATGCAACCTTGCGCAAATCGCGCACGGAACCTAGTACGCGCGCGTCGCCGTTCGGATGAGTATCCAAAAAGCCGCAAACTTCATAGCCTAGATGCCGGTTCGTTTCGAACAAGGACGCTAGGGCCCGGCCAAGTTTTCCGTCGCCGACAATCAGAATCCGTGAAAGGCCTTCTCCACGTTTGGCTCTTCGAAGAACATGGCGGCGCTTGGCATAGCGCCAGCCCGCTAGCATACCGGCATTCCATGCTCCGGAACATGCCACTACGAGCCGCGAAACTTCCTTGTTGCCCGAAGTGAAGATGAAGAGAACGAGCAGCACCGTGGCAAAGCCGACGGCTTTCACCGTGTTCGCGGATTCTTCCCAGGCGCTTCGTTCCCGCGCCCTGCGGTACAAATCCTGGCTCATGCAAGCCAGCACTACGAGTCCCGCATAGAGAATCAAAAATCCCGGATAGCCCGCGGACCAAACCTGTCGTGAGAGGCTCTCGGTAGAAAACACCGAATTGGCAAAAGGGCTCGCCAGATCAAAGCGCAACCAAAAAACGCCGGCCCCACTGGCGCAGACCAGCGCAAAATCTATGGCCACATACGCGGCTTGGCGCGCTAGCCCGGCGCTGGCGCCGGCGGAGGTTGTGCGCCCAGGCAAAATCTCCGTAGCGGACGTCCACATTTCCGGCGCAAGTTCGCGAAGCGGCGCAGGATTCGCCGCGGATCGCGCAGGAGACCGGCGTGTGGCAGTTCCGTTCATTTCGCCTCTATCCCAGGCCGTTTCGTGCCGCGTGCGTCAGTTGCGCCGCGTCGGTAGACTGCTCTTCCGTGTGCGCTTGCGTTGCTTTCCTCGAGGACCTCGGACGAAATCCGGCTTTCGCCAGCATTTGCAGCAGCGCCGCCCCTACGGGCGCAAGACGCAATGCATCCGCGCGAAGTGTTCCGGCAATTTCCGCCACGAACTGTTTTCCAGGATCGCGAGGATCGATTTCGCGCCAGGCTTGCCGGAGCAGAATCCACGCGCAGGCAACAAGAAAGGCAAGCCCAGCACCCGCGACGGTCAAAAGTCCCCGCGGCGGGAAAGATTTCTTCGTAGGCACAACCGCCGCGTCCAGCACCTTTACGCTGGGCACTTCCTTGGCCTCTTCCACTTTGGCGAGTTCGTATTGCTGCGTCAGCAGCTCGTAGACGGTCTCCTCGATCTTTGTCTGGCGGTACAGATCGGAATAGGTCACACCCAGCAGCGGCAACTGACGCATGGCGGGATACAGGGAAGCATCCGTTCCGGAGGACGGCGCCGGGGAGGTTCCGCTTTCGCCGCCTAACTTGCCGAGTTGCGTGCGCAGTTCGGTCACGCGGGCACGAAGCGCGCGCACGCGCACATTTTCGTCCGTGTACATGGCTTCGAGGCCGTGGAGTTCCGCCTCGGCGGCGATCAACTGACCTTCGAGCGTGGCCGCCGCTTCCACCATGGCTTTGCTTTGCGCTGGAATATCGATTGCCGTGTTCTTACTGGCAAATACGCTGAACTTTTGTGCTGCGCTATCGAGGTCCTGTTTCACGGCGCGGAGGCGCCCTTCGAGAAAAATCCTTTCGCGCCGCGCCGAGGATGTACTTACTTGCTCGACCAGCCGATCGAGTTCATCGACGTAGGCCTGAGCCAGGGCCGCCGCTAGCCGCGGGTCGTGGGCCGCAACAGTGACTGCGATGATCCCGCTCTTGCGGTCTTCCGTAATTCGCGTATGCGCGGAGAGCGCGCCTCGCGCGTCTTCCATCTCTGACGCGTGGTAGAGACGCCGCAACCCGAATTGCTCGATTAAACGGTCTTGCACTGTCCGGCTTTCGAGAATTCCCACGAACAGCGCGCCGGAATTCTTCACGCCCAGCAAGTCGCCTGCAAAATCCCCTAGCCCGCCAGAACGGCCCGCCAGCGCCGAAAGCATGGCCATCCCTGAACTCGACTGCCCGTCCGGAGGCATTAGCTGAGCCGTGGCTTCGTACCGCGACGGAATCATCAGCGCGAACGCCAAGCTTGCAAGTGCACCTAGCACCACCACTTTGAAAAGCAGTTTGCGTCCATCCCAAAATAAACGGAGCCGCGCTACCATTCGCTGACGCGCAGCCCGCACATCGTTTCGGACAGCGCCGCGTTCGAATTGGGTTTGCTCGGTGCTCACGCTCTTGCAGGGTCCCTTTCTGCTCTATTTGCGGAGTGAACTCTTCTGCCGTGTATGGTCATCAAGGAATCGCCACGGCGGCGGCTAGCGCTCCCGCTTGCGCGATCTGCGCGATGGCTACCAGGTTTTTCCAGACGTTGCCGCCGGCTACGGATCGTTCCGGGACCACTATCGTGTCACCGGGACCGATCGTTGAAGACATCACGCCTCCCGACCACATCCCTCCGCTCCCGCTAGTTACCGAACCGCTCGAGCGGATGATGAAAATGGCGTGTTTATTGGCCAGCCCGGTGGCCCCGCCCGCCCGCGAGAGATACCAAGCCGCGTTTTTTCCTGGCGTGTAGGTGATAGCGTTCGAGTTGTACACTTGGCCGACGATCAGAACGAACTCCGGCTCTTTGGGAATCTCGAGCGTATCTCCAGCGCGCAATTCGATGTCATCCGGAGAGTCCGCAAAACCCGTCTGGCCCGGACGGATATGCACCACGAGACGGCCACTTGCTGGCGCCTGACGCAACCCGTCGATGATTCGCTGGCGCTGCTGCAGCGCGGCTTGCTGTAGGGCGGCTTCTTCCGTACCGCTGGTGGTAACAGCTGTCTTCACCACCGTTGATTCCTGCTCCAGCCGCTGGATCAGGTCCAGCCGGGTCTGTTCCTGCATCTTGCGCACTTCGACACGATCGAACACCGCTGCCTGGGGGTAGGCGGTGGGTAGCATGCCGCCCGCGCGCTGCAGCAGCGAGCTCAACCGCTCTCCGGGAGCGATTCCATACACTCCCGGCTTGGCTACTTCGCCGGTCAGCGTTACCGTTGCCCCGATGTCGTTCCAACTTGTCCGCTGCGGCACGGTCAGGACATCGCCGTCGTCGACGGCCGGATCCTCGGCTTCGCGCCCTTTGAGGGCGCTGCTTGATTTCATAACGACGTCGGCTCCTTGGGCCCGGGTAGACTTGGCGTGATGAGCGACCAAGGCTCGGGAGAAAGGAGCCGAATGATGAAGATTATAGGCTGTGATTTTCATCCGGGCTATCAG
>JBARJI010000038.1:0-17124 GCA_049800195.1 Candidatus Acidiferrum sp. | reverse complement strand
CGCTCCATCCCGGCCCTGGTGTACCTCATCCCGGCAACCTCCCGGAATCCGGTCTACCCCAGGCCGCCTCTGAAAAGCGGACATTTCACATGCTAATAAAGCGGACATATCATGTGCTAACGACAGCCCGCTGATTTCTCTTGACAAATCCGTAATTCCTGCTATGATGCTTGGTGGGTAATAGCGCGTTTTTTGGCGCGTACCGCCGGCATCTTGCCGGCATTTTTGTTTTTACCCACTTCTTGGCGGGCCCGAGACTAAGCCCCTTGTCTGCAACACTTGCAAAAAGACAGGTGTGCTGGGTCCCTGCCGTAGTTCGTTGCAACGGTGCTCCTGCTACACGCAGGATTTCACGCAACTATTTTATTTTCAATAGCTTACTTCATAACTAGCGTACACCCCCGGGTGGGGGGTACATAAGCCTTAGCAGCGACCGGCTCCAGTTTGCGAAACTCGGCGGTCGCAGTCAGGAGTCGTTACGTCGTTACCTCTTTACTTCCTTACGTCCTTAGTTCTTCTTGCAGTACACTCAACGTTCGCCCAGGAGCCCCCTTGGACAAGCGCCTCCCCTCCGCTGACGCCGCCATCGCCAATCTTTCCGACGGCGCCACCATCCTCATGGGCGGCTTCGGCCTATGCGGCATCCCGGAGAATCTGATCGCGGCCGTTCGCCGAAAAGGCACGAAAGACCTCACCATCGTCAGCAACAACGCCGGCGTCGACGACTTCGGCATCGGCCTCCTCCTCCAAAATCGCCAAGTGAAAAAGATGATCTCGACCTACGTCGGCGAAAACAAACTCTTCGAGAAGCTGGTCTTGAGCGGCGAACTGCAAGTCGAACTGAACCCGCAAGGCACTCTCGCCGAACGCCTCCGCGCCGGTGGCGCAGGCATTCCCGCGTTCTACACGCCCACCGGCTACGGCACCATGGTCGCCGAAGGCAAAGAAACCCGCGAATTCGAGGGCCGCCAGTACGTCCTCGAACGCGCCCTCCGCGGCAACTTCGCCTTCATCAAGGCCTGGAAAGGCGATCGCTGGGGCAATCTCATCTATCGCAAAACGGCGCGCAACTTCAACCCCATGATGGCCACCGCCGCCGATTACGTCATCGCCGAAGTCGAAGAACTAGTCGAGCTGGGCCAACTCGACCCAGACCAGGTCCACACCCCCGGCATCTTCGTCAACGCCATCTTGCAAGGCGCAAGCTACGAAAAGCGCATCGAGCGCCGCACCATCCGAAGGCAATGATACAGAGGCATATCGATGGAAACATACGGAATTCACTCTAGACCGCGACTAAGCGTCGCTATCACTTGGCTTGCAACCGGAGTCGTAGCATTTTTATGCAGCGTGCTTGGATTGGCCTCGCCTCGTATCATCGACATTTTCGGAGAGCTTTTCCGTGGGCTCGGAGTTGATTTACCTTTGCCGACGCGTTTCTTGATGAGCACTTATGTGTGGTTACTCCCATTCTTTTTCACGGTGTTGACCGTCATTGTGATCGCCAAGGAATTTGTAGTTCGCGAACTCCGACGTAGAATTCTGTTGACCGCAAGTGTCTTTCTTGGCGCGGTCATTTCAGTGGCTCTTGTGATTTTCATCCTTTACCTGCCGGAGCTCGCTCTGGCCGCGAAATTAGTCAAGACCAAGTAGTCCTCAGGCGGACCAATGCCTTTGACAGACGACCAAAAACGGGAACGGATTGCGCGGCGAATTGCGCTGGAATTGCGCGACGGCTATTACGTCAATCTCGGCATTGGCATGCCGACGGCGATCGCGAACTACGTGCCCAAAGGGATGGATGTCATTCTACAATCCGAAAACGGCATGCTCGGCGTTGGGCCGTATCCCCTTGAATCCGAAATCGATCCTGACCTCATTAACGCGGGCAAAGAAACTGTCACCGAGCTTCCCGGCACCGCCTACTTCTCTTCTGCTGATTCCTTTGCCATGATTCGCGGCGGCCACGTCGACCTCACCGTTCTTGGTGCGCTCCAAGTCGATGAAAAGGGAACTCTCGCCAATTGGGCCATTCCCGGCAAAATGCTCAAAGGCATGGGCGGCGCGATGGACCTCGTCGCCGGCGCCAAGCGCGTTTTCATCGCCATGGAGCACGCCACGCGCGACAACAAGCCGAAAATCCTGAAAAAATGCACCCTCCCGCTCACCGGCGTCGAAGTCGTCGACCACATCGTCACCGAACTCGCCTTCATCGACGTCACTCCCGATGGCCTCATCCTTCGCGAACTGGCTCCCGACGCAACCTTCGATCAAGTCCAATCCCTGACGGAGCCCAACCTCCTCGTTCCAGCCGCTGGCCCAAAGCCTATGCCTATCTGAAGGACTGTTTTGTCTGTGTCCTCCGCGAACTCTGCGTGCTCCGCGTAAGTGTTTTTTTGCTACGAGGAACTACTGAGGCTTCGCGTTGTCGTAAATGAATAGTGAAAAGCGGAAAAGATGCTGAAGAAAGTAACCCCGTAGACGAGTGTCCGTATCACCCACGCAATCTGAAAACCTGGAAATGCCGCGGAAAAAACAACGGTGAACACCAAAATGATCTGAAACGCCGTCGTCATCTTACCGAAAATGCTGGGAGGAAAAGGGCGATAGCCCCAAATCAGCAAAATCACGACAGCCACAATCAAAATCAGAATGTCCCGGCTGAAAACGATGATGGTCAGCCACCACGCAATCTTTTTCTTGAACGCCAAAATAATAAAAGACGAAGAGAGCAGCAGCTTATCGGCGATGGGATCGAGATAAGCGCCAAGAGACGACCGCTGATTCAGGCTGCGCGCAAGCAAGCCGTCAATGCCATCCGAAAGTCCCGCGACCACCAGCACCAATAAAGCCCATTTATAACTCTCATAGGAAATAAGAATCAGAAAGAACGGCAAAAAGCCGAGGCGCAAAAGCGTGATCTGATTGGGAACCGTCCAGATGTGGGGCTTCATTGCAATCGAGGATAACGTAGTTCAAGCGGCCCTGGTCATGAAATGTGCCATTCCGAGGTTGTCACGCAAATTGCGAAAGATAGTCGGTAAGCGTGCGCCCAATTTTGCGCGCGAACAGCTCGTTCATCGAGGGAATGGACCCGGTCGGCTCATCCAGCGAGACGCGCTCGACGCGATTCATCGGAAAAAAGATGGTGGGCAGCCCGATTCGCTCGCCGTCGGGCTCGTTGATTTGACGGACGAAATGATCGAAAGAATTCAGATCGATGCCGCGCAGGGTGAGGCCCGAAGGGTTAATGTCCAGCAGCTCGCCCCAGACTTTCTCCTTGGGCGAGTGCAAACTCACGACGACGATGGAATGCGGGTCCACGAAAGTTGTCTTGTACTGACAGTAGAGTAACGCACTTTTTCCCGACTCGGGATAGGATTGTGAGGATTCTCCACCCAATGGGTCACGGTAATGCATAATCATCAATGCAAAACTCGCGACAATCGCGAGTCCCGCCAGCCAGCCCATCGCAAAGGCTCTGCGGCGTTCATTCGCGGTAGCCGGCTGCCGATCGGCAAACAGTTTTCCTAATGCGAATCCAGCTGCCAAGCCTCCGCCATGCGCCCAATTGTCCATGGCCATGAACCCAGTAAAGCCAAGCGCAAACAGGATGACAAGCGAAGTGATTATCCGCGACCGCAACTCCCGCATCTGCGCGCCGCCGCGTTTGGTGGTGATCGCCAGCATCAGGCCGATAAGTCCGAGCAATCCAGCGCTGGCCCCCAGCGAGAAATGGCCGCTCGCCGCGCTTAACACGTAACCGAAAGCGCCGGTAACGATATACAGGAACAGATAGCGCGCCGATCCGTAGACCTCCTCGACGGCCGGACCAATTTGCATCAGCACCATCATGTTGAATCCGATGTGGATCAGCCCGCCGTGGAGAAACTGGGCAGTCACCAGTCTCCACCATTCGTGGGTCGCGATTAGATACGGCAAGGGGATGCTCATGCCCAGCTGAATCTGCTGTATGCCACTGAGCCCCCAAAGTATTCTGAGGCCTCCGCCCTCGCCGACGGCGGCGTACGAAAGCCAACTGACGCCCAGCATCAAGAAGTTCGCAATTAAAAGCGCCGTAGTCACCGGAGCTACATGCTCGCCGAATACTCCGGAAAATCTCTTGCTGAAAGCCGCGACAGAAAAACGCAGGTTCGTGCCGCACACATGGCAGCGCGTAGCATTAATGCCCACGAGCGAGCCGCAAGCAGGGCAGATCTGCGGACGAGGCTGCCGCGTTCCCCCGTCGCCTCCAAATCCAAAAAGTCCCCGCAATGTACTTTTCCAGCGCTCCAAGCGCCGCTGCCACTCATAGGAAAGCGCCAATTCTCCTCCTTGCTAGCCGCGCATCGCGTTCCTATAATACAGAATCCGCAGCTTTTTACCGCGAACGAGGAGCCGAGGGCGTTGACATGGACAATTTCGAGGAATTCGGCCGCCGTATCGACGAGGAGGTTTCGCGCTTGAAGAAGATCAATAATTTCGAGGATTTTGGAAAGCGTGTCGATGAGGAGCTCGCGCGCGTGAAAAGTTTTGTGAAGGAAGAGGTCGCTCCGGAAACGGAAAAGCGCACCGCGCAATTTTTGCGCGAGGTTTCCGAAAAAATCACGGAAGCGGCGGCATGGATTGAAGCTCGCAACGCCGCGCGCGCCGAAAAAGATTCGCAGAAGCCGCCGTCGCAATCCTGATGCGAGCCAGCTTGTGACCTCCCTCCAGGCCACGCAACGGCGCACAGATTTTCTCCTGCTTCTGAATTTTGCCTGCCTCTTGCTGCTTGCCGGATGCGCCGCGCGCCACGTCACAGCGAACGCGCCTCCGCCGTCGCAGCCCGCCCCTGCGTCGCCCGAGACCATCGAGTCTTCGAAAAACGCAACGTCTGTCGGAGCTCCTTCCGCCGCACCACCTCCGAGGCGCGCGAAACCCTCCGCCAACCCGGCGCCGGAGGGCTACGTCGAAGAAGGCAACGCCTCCTGGTACGGCGTGCCGTTCAATGGACGGCGCGCCTCGAACGGCGAAATCTACGACATGAATAAATTGACGGCGGCGCACCGCACGCTGCCATTCGATACCATGGTGCGCGTGACAAATCTCAACAACGGAAAATCGACGACTGTGCGGATCACCGATCGCGGTCCGTTCGTTGAAAATCGCATCATCGATCTTTCGCAGGCGGCAGCGCGAGAGATTGATTCGATCGGTCCGGGTGTGGTTCCCGTGCGCGTCGAAGTGATTACGCCGGGGATCGATCCGATGGCGGGATTCTTCACGGTGCAGGTGGGAGCGTTTCGCGACCCCGCGAACGCACAACGGTTGCGCGATCGTTTGAATCTTTCGTATTCGCCGATTTTCATCCAACAGTACGAATCGCCGGACGGAACGTATTACCGCGTGCGTGTCGGCAAAATCTCCGGGGAAGACGCCGCGCGTCAACTCGGGGATAGATTGCGCGACCGCGAGGGATTCACACCGTTTGTTGTTCGCCTCGACGAGAATGCGCCTGCGGGAGGGAATTGATGAGCGCTGACTGCCTGTTCTGCAAAATTGCCGCGAAACAAATTCCGTCAAAAATTGTGTACGAAGACGCGGACATCTTCGCCTTCGAGGACATCAGCCCGCAAGCGCCCACGCACATCCTGCTCGTCCCGCGAAAACATTTTGTTTCGCTGGACGACGCGCAGCCCGAGGACCAAGCGCTGATCGGTAAGCTCCACTTGGTCGCCGCTCAACTCGCCCGCGAACGCAATCTGCTTGCGGGCTATCGCACTGTGTTCAACAACGGCACCGGCGCCGGCCAATCTGTCTTTCATCTCCACTTGCACCTGCTAGGCGGCCGCCAATTCCGCTGGCCCCCAGGCTAACGGCCAAGTTGCCGGCGCTTCCGGCCAGTGAACTTAAGTATCTGTTCCTCTTGGTCGAGCCAACTTGCGCGCAAGGTGATCGACGTATTCCTGCTCAAGCCTCTTGATGTCCTCGGGGCGCAATGTCGGCGAGCCAGGAGGCAGGTCGACAACGTGGAAGCCGTTAACGAGGCGAGTCCGTAAAGGAGCGGACAGTCCCCGGCGCACTAGTTCCGATACGGCTTTGCCGATAGTGATGTTTCGGTTTCTGGCGTATTTCCTCACTTCTTGGAGCACATCGTCATCCAGGCAAAGCGTGGTTCTCACATCCCAATGATGACACAGTGGAGCGAGGTCGACTGCCAACAAATTCTCATTCATAGCGTAGAGCGACGATGGGATCGACGCGGGAGGCGCGGCGCGCGGGAATGAACATTGCCGCCAGCGAAATGGCGATCAGTCCGATCGAAACCGCGCCAAAGATCAGCGGGTCCGTTGCGCTGACTTCATAGAGCAGGCTTTTCAGCAACCGGGTCAATCCAAACGCTCCGGCAATGCCCGCGATCATCCCAGCAGCTACTGGGACTATTCCCTCTCGCAGGACCAATGCGAGAACATGAGCGGAACGTGCTCCGAGCGCGATTCGGATTCCGAATTCGCGGCGGCGCTGATCCACGAGATAGGCCAGCACGCCGTAAATGCCGATAGCGGCGAGAAGACCTGCGAGGACCGCGAATACGGCCATCAACTGAATCGAGAATCGCTGCCGGGAAAGCGAATCGGCCAGAATTTGATCCATGGTAAGCACGTCCACCGGCAGATTGGAATCGAGCGCCGCGACCTCGTGGCGGACCGCAGAGGCGAGCGCAAGCGGGTCGTACGCGGTCTTCATCACAATCGTCAGCGAGCCGAAGGGAACCTGCGGCCCGAAATAGTAGATCCGCGGCTCCGCTGGAGCAGACAAACTGCGGGACTTCGTCGCGGCAACGACTCCGACGACGGTGAACGTGCTTGCGGCCAGCGGTACGGTGATCTGCATACCGATCGGGTCGGCGTTCGGGAATAATTTTTCAGCGGCGATCTCATCGATAACAGCCGCACCGGGCGAACCCTGCTCGTCCGATGCAGCGATGTCGCGGCCGCGCAGAAGCGGGATTCCGAGAGTTTCGAAGAACCCCGGCGAAGCGCGGGTTTGCCAGATGATTTGCCGCGGTTCATTTGAATCTCGTGGATGGCCTACCACTTCAACTCCACCGCTTCCCGAGCCGCCATTGTAAGGCAGGAAATCAACCGCTGCGGCAGAGCGCACGCCTGGAATCGAGCGCACGCGCTCGAGCACGGAGCGCGCGAAGGTGGCTCTTTGCGCAGGTTCCCGGTATTGCGCGACGGGCAGAGACACGAACGCGGCCAGCACATTTTCGGGTCGAAATCCGGGACTAGTGTGCTCCAGGCGGACGAAGCTTCGCACCAAGAGACCAGCGCCGATCAAAAGCACCAGAGAGGCGCACACTTCGAAAGAAACCAGTGATTCGCGCAAAAGCTTGCGTCCCGCCCCCGATCCGCGCGAACCTTCGTTGAGCGCTTTTGTAAGATCGATTCTCGAGGTTTCGAGCGCGGGCGCGAGGCCGAACAATACGCTTGAGGCGATGGACACGAAAATTGAAAAGCCCATGACCCAGCGATTCACGGAAAGTCTGCTCCCGTGAATCAGATCGGCGGGACCAAACTGCGCGTAAAGATGAAGCCCGTAGATCGCGAGCAGCGTTCCCACGGCGCCGGCGATAGCGCCAAGCAGCAGGCTTTCGGTCAGCAACTGGCGGATCACTCGGACGCGCGAGGCGCCCAACGCCACGCGGATGCCGATCTCCCTACGGCGTTTTATCGCGCGGGCGAGCAAAAGGTTGGAAACGTTGGCGCAAGCGATTAGCATCAGCGCACCTACGGCGGCGATCAGCACCAGTAACGGTGTCTTCAAATCGCCCGCCTCCCGTTCCGCGAGCGGTTTTAGGTCCAGCGAGAACCCGCGATCCATGGAGACCTGATTGGGGTACTGTTCGACGAGGTTAGCGGCGATGCGGTGAAATTCATCGCGCGCCTCTTGGATATTCCAACCGGGCTTGAGCCGCCCGATCACGTCGATATTGTGAGGGCCGCGCGTGCCGGGCGCCATTTCCGAACGGTCGAAGGCTAGCGGCATCCAGACACTCGCGGTGACGCGATAATCGAGAATCGGCCGGATCACGCCGGCCACCCGATAGCTTTCGCGATTGATCTGAATGTTCTTCCCGACAATCGAGCGATCACGGCCATGGCGGCGTGCCCATAGCCCCTCCGAAAGGATGGCGACGTGATCCCTGCCCGGCTGATCGTCGTCGGCGGTGAACAGGCCGCCAAGAATCGGGACAACGCCGAGCATGGGAAACGCGCTGGCGGACAGCCGCAGTGCTGGGACATCCTCGGGTTGGCCGTCGCCCGTTAAAGTCGCATCCGCGACAGTTATCGCCGCGATTTCTGTGAAACACGTGGCCTGGCGGCGGAATTCCACGTAATCCGCAGCTGTGGGTGCAATCCCGCGCAACGAATAACGGGGCAAAGACTCCTGGACGATGAGGAGCCGGTCGGGATCCGGATAGGGCAGCGGGTGCAGCAGCACTGCATCGATCGCTGAAAAAATCGTGGTGTTCGCGCTGATGCCGAGGGCCAGCGTTAGGACGGCAACGGCAGCGAAGGCGGGATTCTTGCGAAGGAGGCGAAGTCCGAAGCGAATGTCTTGCGCCAGCGCGTGCAGGAGATTGCCGCGGCGGGATTCGCGGGTTTGTTGCTTGATGGATTCGAGGCCGCCGAAGTCTAGGTGGGCGTGGCGGCGGGCTTCTTCGGGCGGCATGCCTGCGGCGACGTACTCGGCGATTTGGCGATCGAGATGGAAACGGAGTTCGGCGTCGAGCTGCTGTTCGGATTCTTCTTTGCGGAAGAGACGCGTTAGCCAATGCATGAGAGCACCTCCTATTCGGCAGTGCGGAGGATGAGAGCCACGGCGTCGGAGAGACGTTCCCAATAGACGAGTTCGGTCTCGAGTTGACGGCGGCCCCTACGCGTGAGCTTATAAAATTTTGCGTCGCGGCCTGTTTCGGATTCGCGCCAGTCGGCGGAGAGCCAGCCGCGGTCCTCGAGGCGGTGAAGCGCGGGATAGAGCGAGCCTTGCGGGACCTGAAAGAAATCCTTCGAGATTTGCTGGATGCGCTGGGAAATCGCGTAGCCGTGGATGGGACCGAGCTCTACGATCTTGAGGATCAGCATGTCCAGAGTCCCCTTGAGGAACTCCGATTTTTCCTGGGCCATCGGGACACCTAGAAGTCCTACAGTTAAGCCTAGAAGTTCTACCTATAAGCGAAAAGGGAGGATCCGTCAAGCGGAAGATGAGAATTGCAGGAGCGACGGAAGCGAGCGGGAAGCAGCGGAGGAAGAAACGGCGGGCCACCGCTGTTGTGCGACTCGCCAAGCAGGAAGACGAAGCACAAGCATACCCAATTAACATAGAAACATGGACAATTACATGCTACTTGGTATAAATTAAACAGATGGGGAGAAGTCTGATGAAACTGACGACCAGAGCAGAGATCAAGGTGGCCGATGAGGTTTGGGTTGCAGCGGCGTTGCTCCATCGGGAACACCCCGAAAAGGCCGACTTTTCCTTAGAAGAGATTGTCGAGCGAGCGCGCAGGGAAGACCTGCACGGTTCGCTGCGTCCTGGTGTCTATGTTCATGTAGCTCAACATTGTGTTGCGAACCGCCCCCCGAACTCTGGCCGTTATCGAATGCTTTTTGAGACTGCCGCGGGACGGCGGCGGCTCTTTCGGCAGGGCGACTTGTACCATCCCGGGAGGGAAGGCGCCAAGATGACGCCGGAGCCAGAGGACATACCGGAGGGTTACGGCGGGTTGCTTCGTTGGTATGAGGATTGGTGCGCGGAAAAGACACGCAGCCTATCCAAGAACGATCCCCTGCTCGAGGCCATGGGATCCGGCAAAAACTTGTGGGCGGACGAGCCTGTGGACGAATACGTGAGGCGGCTTCGCGAGGGATGGGAATGAGCCGCGTTTTTTGGGACACAAATCTGTTCATTTATCTTTTCGAGGGTTCAAGCACATTTACGAAAGAAGTCTCAGCCCTGCGAAGCCGGATGCTGGCTCGCCGGGACCAGTTGCTGACCTCGGCGATTACGCTCGGCGAAATACTAGTCAAGCCGATGGAGCAAGGAGACTCAACCGCGGTCGCGTATTACCAGAAGTTGATCACGTCAACGGCAGTTCTGGTTCCGTTCGAGGAGAAAGCCGCGCTGGTTTACGCAAGGCTTCGTACGGATCGTTCTCTGCGGCCGCCGGACGCGATTCAGCTTGCCTGTGCCGCTAGCGCGCGTGTCGATCTGTTTGTCACGAACGACGCTAGACTTCAGACAAAACAAGTGGACGGGATCCAATTCATCGTGCCGCTTGACCGCGTGCCGCTTTGAGCATCGGTTTGAGTTCGGCATTTCTTGGATGGCACGCCATGCGCCGGGGTCGTTCGGGTAGAGGTGGAACGTGGTGACGGGAT
The DNA here is from genome assembly GCA_049800195.1 of Candidatus Acidiferrum sp. GTDB lineage: Bacteria > Acidobacteriota > Terriglobia > Acidiferrales > UBA7541 > Acidiferrum. Next base: position 6,694 of record JBARJI010000038.1, on the reverse strand, counting down.
CGCGGGGAAAGCGTCAGGGCGTGACTATATCTTTCAGCTTGGGCTTGACGTGGACGGCGGCGAGGCTGGAGGCGTCCCATCCGCCGCCAAGAGCCTTGACCAGCAGAACGCTGGTTACGAGACGCTGTCCTTGAATGACGGCGGCTTCCTGCTCGTTGATGAGCAAGTTCTGCTGCGCGGTGACGACATCCAGGTAACTGACGAGCCCGCCGCGATAGCGGTCGAGGGAGAGATCCAGAGTACGGCGTGCGGCATCCACGGCGAGCTGCTGAGTATCGCGCGCCTGTTGAAGCACGATGAGACCGGTAACATCGTCTTGCACTTCCTGGAATGCGGAGAGCACGGACTCACGATAATTCGCGACACTCACGTCGTAGCCGGATTTCGCATACTGCACCTGGGCGCGCAGTGTTCCGCCGCTGAAAATGTCTTGAGCCACGTTCGCGCCGACAGCCCAAAAGGTGCTCGAAACATTGGCCAGCTTCAGGATATCGGCAGCTTGCCAGCCGCCATTTCCAAATAAATTCAAGGAGGGATAGTACGCAGCTTTGGCGATTCCGATTTGCGCGTTGGAGACGGCCATCTGGCGCTCGGCTTGTGCAATGTCCGGGCGCCTTTCCAGCAAATCCGAAGGCAGCCCCAAGTCAATCGGCGGCGGCTCGGCATTGAGTTCTTTGTTCGGGATGTGAAAGTCCGGCGCGGGCCTCCCGACGAGCACGGCGATAGCATCTTCATACTGTTTCCGCTGTTGCAGCAGAAGAGTGGCTTGCGTGCGGGTCGTTTGAAGCAGAGTTTCTTCCTGCGCGACGTCGAGGCCGGAAGCGACGCCGCCCTTGTGCCGCGAATCCACAAGCTCCAAGCCACGGCGCAACGTGTCCACGGTGCGGTTCAAAATTCCCAGCTCGGAATCGAGTTGGCGGAGAGTGAAGTAATCGCCCGCCAGATCCGCGGTGATAACGAGCTGGACATTTTCGAGGTTGGCGGCGCTCGCTTGATAGGAGGCTTGCGCAGCTTCGATGGTCCTGCGCCGCTGGCCGAACAAATCCACTTCGTAGCCCACCGTGAACGGCAGCGTCAGCGCGTTTTGCGTAACGGGCGTCAGCGGAGGAATGGCGCCACTTGGCGGCCGATTTCCGGAGAGGCGTTCTCGCTCGGCGCTTGGTGAGAGGCCAAAGGTGGGGAAATTCGTTGCGACCTGAATCTGGGCAGCAGCACGCGATTCATTGTAATTTCCGATCGCGGCTTGCAAGGTCTGATTCGCAGCGAGAGCGTCCTTTTCCAGCCCGTTCAGTTCCTCGTCGTGAAAAACGTCCCACCATTCGCCCTTGGGAACGGCGTCTTTTGGCGCGCTTTCGCGCCAAGGCGCCGAGACTTCCCACTTCGCAGTCGTCGGCGCGGTTGCCCGCACGTAGTTGGGTCCAACCGTGCATCCGGCCAGTAGGTAAGCAAGAACCGAGGCAAAGAGCGAGGACAGTAAGAGCTTCCTCTGGGACATTACCGCTTCGCTCCGGCCGCTCCCTTTGCGCTTGGAGCTTTAGGCTGAGGCGCCGGGGCGGGAGTGCCAGGAGCGTCAGCCTGCGTCGGGCCCTCGCTCTGCGCGATTTGCTTCACGCGCACACTTTCGCCTTCGTTGATGGAGTCGGGAGGATTGACGACGATCCAGTCATCGGACTGCAGGCCGTGCAAGACTTCCAGAGTTGTTCCGAAGTCCCGCCCGATGGTCAAGGCGCGGAGATGAGTTTTGTGATTGGCGTCCACGACGACGGCGCGCAGGCCCTCCGAGCGGAAGAGAAGCGCGTTCACGGGCACTTGCACGCGGGAAGCCGCGACCTTCACTTGCAAATGCACCTGGGCGTAGCCCCCCGGGAAAAGTTGCCCGGTCCTGTTGGGCACATCCACTTCCGTCAGGAGAGTTCTTGTGTTGGGATCGATGGCTTCGGCGGTGCGCACCACTTTACCCTGAAAGCTTTGCCCCGGATACTGCGTCAGGTCGAGGAAAGATCCGAGCCCTGAGCGGACCGACGACGAGTACATTTCGGGCACGTTCACGTACACTCGAATAGGATCGGTCTGAGCGAGTGTGAAAAGCTCCTGCTGAGCGCCGCCATTTCCCGCGTTAATCAGAGTCCCGATGTCTATATTGCGGCGAGTGATGACGCCGGCGAACGGCGCGTAAACATGCTTGAAGGATTCCAATTCCTCGAGACGGCGCACATTGGCTTCCGCGGATTTCACGGTCGCCGCCTTGGCTTCGTAATCACCGACGGCGTTGTCGACTTCTTGCTTGGAAACTCCGTCCGTCTTAATCAGGTCTTGATAGCGCGTCGACGTAATTCTCGAAAGGTTGGCATTCGCCTGGGCGGTGTTCAGATCGGCCCGCGCCTGGTAAAGCTGCTGATCGACTTCGGGCGTGTCAATATCCGCCAAGAGTTCGCCCTTGGGAACGCGGCTTCCGATATCGTGGTACCACTTTCGCAGATAGCCATTGGTGCGAGCGTAGATGGGCGATTCCACATAGGCTTCGAGCGTGCCCGGCAGCACGAGATCTTCCTGGGGGACCTCGCTCGTGGGATGAATAACCGCCACGGTAGGAATGGCGAGCGCCTCCGTTTCTTCGGCTAAGGCATGGTATTGCGCGCGCCGCTGGAAGAGCGTGAAAGCGCCGAAGATCACCAAGACAATCACGCCGCCAATAAGAAAATTGAACAGCCCATTGCCCGTCGCCGGCTGTTGCCCGCCGTGCTCAGATTCCATCTGCGTTTTGCCTTCCTTCATTGTCCGGTACTCCGCCAATGCAGCAAACTTATCCCGATTTAGGCTAGCGCGGGCGGCGGCATTTCGCCGTGGCGCCTTCTTCTCTCGCGACGGCCGTGAATCATAGAGAACACGCAAGGCACAAAAAAGAGAGTCGCGAAGGTCGCGAAGATCAGTCCGCCGATCACGGCGCGGCCCAGAGGCGCATTTTGTTCGCCGCCCTCGCCAAGGCCGATGGCCATCGGGACCATGCCGATAATCATGGCGAGAGCCGTCATAAGCACGGGGCGCATGCGGACAAAACCCGCCTGTAGAGCGGCCTCGCGCGCGGATTTGCCTTCGCTCATCTGTTCCCGTGCGAAGGACACCATCAGAATACTATTGGCCGTGGCCACGCCCATACACATGATGGCGCCAGTGAGAGAAGGAACACTGAGGGTGGTGTGGGTCAGCAGCAAAATCCAGCAAATGCCGGCGAGCGCTCCTGGCAACGCGGTGATGATAATGAAAGGATCGAGCCACGATTGGAAGTTCACGACGATCAATAAGTAGGCCAGGATGATCGCGCCGACCAGGCCAAAGCCCAAGCCGCGGAATGAGGTACGCATGGTTTGCACCTGTCCGCGAACTTCGATGTGGCTGCCTCTAGGCAGTTCGTTCCTAATGGCGCCCACAAGTTTGAGCACCTGGTCGGAAACGCTGCCCAGGTCGCGGCCGTCCACCGCGGCATAAACATTGATCATGCGCTGCACGTTGTAATGAGAAATCTCCGCCTGCCTGGCGGTGGTGGTGATGTTCACTAAATTTCCGAGAATTTGAGGCGGAGTGCCCGGCGCGGTGCCCGTTACCGGGGTGTTTTCCAGTTCTTGATAGGTGTCCACGCGGTACTGGGGAGATTGCACGGTGACGTTGTACTCGACGCCGTTCTTGGGATCGAGCCAGAATGCAGGCGAGGTCTGAAAACTGGAGCTGAGAGAAACCAACAGGTTTGTCGCGACGTCCCTGGCCTGCAAACCGACATACTGCGCACGAGTGCGATCGACATCCATGTGCAGAGTAGGATCATCGAGGGCTTGTTGCACGTGGACGTCCACGGCTCCGGGGATATGCCGGATCTCATTCGCGAGCTTTTCTGCCACCACATAATTATCGGGTTGGTCCGCTCCGGTCACGGCGATATCGATGGGAGCGGGCGTTCCGAAATTCAAGATTTGCGTCACGATGTCCGCTGGTTGGAAGAAGAACTGAACCCCCGGAAATTCCTGGGGCAGCTTCTTACGCAGATCGTTGATGTAAGCGCTGGTTGGCTTTCCGCGCTCGCTTTTCAACTGCACCATGATTTCGCCGTCGGAAGTGCCAAAGGTTCCAGAGTTGCTATAACTGAGATTGATGCCGCTGTAGGGAACGCCAAGATTGTCGAGGACAGTCTGCAATTCGTTGGGAGGAATGGTTTCGCGAATGGCGGAGTCAACCTCGTCCGCGAGACGGGCGGTTTCCTCGATGCGGAGGCCCGTGCGGGCTCGGAAGTGCAGACGAATCTGTCCGGCGTCGACGGTGGGAAAGAAATCTCTTCCGAGAACGCCGACGAGCCCGACGGAAAGCACGCAGAATCCCAAGAAGCAGGCGCCGAATAGTACGGACCGATCTAGCGCCGAGGCCAGGCCGCGGCGATAACCATCGCGGAACTTTTCGAAGTTGTGCTCGAAGCTCTGTTGGTAGCGGCGCAAGAATCCTTGTTTTTCACCGGCGTGTTCTTCGGGATTGTATTCGTCCGCGCTGCTCAAGAGATACATGGCCATGGTGGGAACGATGGTTCTCGACCACCCGTAAGAGGCCAGCATGGCGAAGATAACTGCTTCCGCCAGGGGCACGAAGAGGAATTTCGCCACTCCCGACAGGAAAAACATGGGAATAAAGACGATGCAAATGCAAAGCGTGGAAACGAAAGCGGGAACGGCGATTTGCGCGGCGCCATCGAGGATTGCCTGGACGGTTTCCTTGCCCATGGCTAGGTTGCGGTTGATGTTCTCGATTTCCACGGTGGCATCGTCCACCAGGATGCCGACAGCCAGCGCCAAACCGCCGAGAGTCATGATGTTGATGGTTTCGCCGAGAGCGCTGAGCATCAGAATGCTGACAAGAATCGATAAAGGAATGGAGACCGCGATGATCAGCGTGCTCTTCCAGTTTCCGAGGAAGATCAAAATCATCACCGCGGTCAAGCATGCGGCAATCAGAGCCTCCCGCAAAACTCCTTGGATCGAGGCGCGCACGAAAAGAGACTGGTCGAAGAAGGTGGTGAGGTGGAGGCTCTCCGGCAAAGAGGATGCGTAGTCCTGCAAGACCTGCTTTACGCGGTCGACGATATCCAGCGTCGAGGCGCCTCCGGTTTTGTACACGCTCATGAGCACGCCGCGGCGTCCGTTCATGCGGACAATGTTGGTTTGCGGGCTGAAGCCGTCGCGGATATGAGCGACATCTCTCATGTAAATCGTCGCGCCGTTGACAGTCTTCACGGGGAGATCATTCAAACCTTCCACCGTTAGTGGGCTTCCGTTCATCTCGACGGTGTACTCGAGAGTCCCGAGCTTAACGGTCCCCGTTGGCAAAATCAGATTTTGTGCGTTGACGGCATTTACTATGTCCACCGGTGCCAAGCCCTTGGATTGGAGGGAAGCAGAATCGATGTCCACGGAAATGACGCGCTGCTTTCCTCCGTAGGGGTAGGGAAGCGCCGCACCTTGCACGGTGGCTAGCTGCGTGCGAATGAAATTATTTCCGAAATCGAAGAGTTGCTGCTCGCTCAGGCTATCGCTCGTCAGCCCAATTTGAATGACGGGAACCGTGGACGCGGAAAAGATGGCTACCAAAGGAGGCGTGGTGCCGGGCGGAAGGCTCTTCAAAATGGTTTGCACAATAGCGGTGGTTTGGGCCAGGGCCGTTTGCACATTGGCGCTCGGTTGGAAGTAAATTTTGACGACCGAGATTCCGTTGATCGACTGCGATTCGATGTGCTCTACGTCGTTCACCAGCGTGGTCACAGCTCGTTCCGAGTTGCTGGTGATGCGCTCTTCCATCTCCTGAGGCTCGAGTCCCTGGTAGTTCCACACCAAGCTGATTACCGGTATGTTGATATTGGGGAAGATGTCCGTGGGCGTGCGCAGGAGCACGACAGGCGTGAGCAGGATAATGACAAGCGCGAGGACCACAAAGGTGTAGGGTCTCGCCAGCGCTAATCGGACAATCCACATAGAATTTCTAAGTTTCCCTTAAAGGGCTACTCGCCCATAAACGCAAACTGAAGCGATACATCCGTCAAACGTCTCTTAAGTTAGATTCCTGGGGCCGATTGTTTGGGTACGCCTCCGCGCGATGCGACGATCAGTCGCCGGATCAACGCGTTAACGGCGAACTTGCTCTAATACGATCCAGATTTGACAAGCCCTTGAACAGCTCCCCGAAATTCCGAAAGCAATTTGGAGCGCGAACAAACCCTTATGGGTCAGTACGTTAGGCGATCGGCGCGCCCGTGGAGGTTATCTTACCTCTTTTTGTATCTCTCCGTTTTGACTCAGGTCAAATTTAGGCGCTTTTCCAATTCGGACGACCGCTTTCCCTCCCTATGAAATGAATTGATGCGATGAATTAATGCGTCTTTCGGGTATAGTCCATCGTCATTACAATCGCCGCGTTCCGCTGATCGCGAAACTTGTTCTGACAAAGGGCTTAACAAGAAGCTCAAAAGGAGCCGACCCAGTGCTTTCCATTCGCAACCTCGCCAAAACCTATTCGGGAGGCGTCCGCGCCTTACGCGGCTGACCTGACCGGGATTTTTTGTACCAGCGGAAGTGAGAGAGAATTCACTCTGAAGGAGCGCTGGTATGCCGACAAGGAAATACAAACCGGAGCAGATTGTCACGCTGCTGCGGCAGATTGAAGT
>JBARJI010000037.1:0-3481 GCA_049800195.1 Candidatus Acidiferrum sp. | reverse complement strand
ACCAGTTTCCTTCGAAAGGGGGAACGAGGTCGATTACCAGGTAGCAGCACCTACTGAATCGAGTACACCCAACTTGCACCGAGCGACCATCGCTCAACAAAGAGTGCGGATGGAAGGGTGGCGACAGGAGCGGCTTGGCTGAAGGGCAGGAGCTCACAGAGAGGAAGAGAAGAACAAAAACATCCTTACAAGAAAAAGAGAGAAAAACAGAAAAACACACTTGACTCATACCGGCCTTCTCATGGAAGGCCCTATCCGGTCCAGCTAGAAGATTACTTATGAATTGTCCGTATTCCGGGAGTCGGAAGATGAAAAGTCCAACCGGCCCTCATCGCAGACTTGGAGGAAAGAGGGTAAGCGGCTTGTTGTCGCTCAGGTCCCTATAGGTGCTCAACCATTCATCCCACGGTTGGTCAAAAGCAAAAAGATTTACCCCAATCGCTAGACTTTCCTTCTCGTCAATATTCCCCCGCAATATCGACAAGGGGCCCTTGCCAGTACTCACGGTCTCAACCGCCCTGACCGAGGAACGCTGCAACGAATGCTCGGAGAACATACCCTTCAGCGTGACCGAATACTGGTCGACAGTCACTGCCGTGACGAGGGGGCGAGAAATCATAAACCCGGAGAACAGGACAGCCCCTATCGACACAATCAGAAAGTGATGGAACGCGACGGCAGCGCCAAGAAAGACGGCTCCCATAATGAAGTGATACCACCGATAGAGCCGATTAAATCGGTAGACCTTCCTCTCCGAGGAAGCAAACGAGGATCAGTCCATGTTCCTTTGGCCATTAAAAGCAACAATCGGGCCGTCAACGATTGAGACCCCTTTGTATCACACCTTAGACAAGTCCTGTGTAGTCGGCTTACCGGTAAAGTTCGTACTATACCCTACCTTACCGGTAAGCGCGTTAATCAGGAGTTTGCTGCCCCGGCACGCCAGCTAAGTTCGTCACGGGGTATGCCTAAGGACGCGCTTCTTGAACAGAAGTATCGTGCAGATGACTGATGTAGCGACGCCCACGCAGGCGCTAATCCCGAATGCCAAGCTGAGTTTTCCATCATCCTCCGGCCAAATGCGACTCATCCAAAGTAGGTTGATAGGGAGCGAAAATACAAACCCAGGAAGGAAGGACCCGATTCCTAGAAGCAGCGGACTCAACCAACTGTCGCTCTGCTGACTTGGGCCTGATGCTGCAAATCGAAGAAAGCGAAGTCCGGTCCACAACCCAACAAACGCAATTGAGCAAAAGAGGTAAGCGTACGCTTCTGGCCGTCTGTGAGGAGTGTGAGTAGTCCAGGATAATGGCCCTTGTGGGCACAAACGGAAGTGTCCACTTGGAGAAACGTGGACACTTCGGAACGGATAGTCGTTAAGAGAGAGCCGCGTAGGCGGCGTTCGGTGGCGGAGAAGCGGCGGATCGTCGAAGAGACGTTGGAGCCGGACGCGTCGGTAGCCAGAGTGGCGCGGGCGCATGGAGTGAATGCCAATCAGGTTTTTCACTGGCGCAGGCAGTATCGGCAGGGGTTGTTGGACGAAGGGCATGCCGAGGCGGTGAACTTGCTGCCGGTTCAAGTGACGGGGGCGACGGTACGCAAAACGAATCGGCTGGTCAGGCGGCATGCCGCACAGGCAACTTGCAACAGTTCACGCAGCACACCTTCCGGCACGATTCAGGTGGAAGTTCCGAGGGGACATCTGCGCATCACGGGCCGAGTGGATGCGGAAGCCTTGCGGGTGGTGCTGGAGCAGTTGCTGGGATGATCGGGTTGGCGGCGGGAACACGGATATGGATCGTGGCGGGAGTGACGGACATGCGGCGCGGGTTCGTGGGGTTGAGCGGGATGGTGCAGACGGCGCTCGCGGAGAATCCGTTTTCAGGACAGGTGTTTGTGTTTCGCGGAAAGCGCGGGGATCTGATCAAGCTGCTGTGGTGGGACGGCGATGGGTTGTGCTTGTTCGCGAAGAGGCTGGAGCGCGGAAAGTTCACCTGGCCACAAGCGGCGAGCGGAACGGTATCGCTGACGCCCGCGCAGTTGTCGATGTTGCTGGAAGGGATCGACTGGCGGCGGCCGTTGCGCAGTTACGCTCCGCAGATGGCGGTGTGAGCAAAATAATTTTTGTTTTCGCGGACATTTTCATTTTGCTGTAACGAAAGTCTGCTAGATTCGCGGCAATGGCTGTTGCGAACCACACGCTTCCCGATCTCAATGCACTAAATCCCCACGAACTGAAAGCCCTCATCTTCACGCAGCACGAACAACTCCTCAGCAAAGACGAGCAACTGCTTTCGCGCGACGCCGAGATCGAACACTTGAAGCTGCTGATCGCCAAGCTGCGGCGGATGCAGTTCGGGCGCAAATCGGAAAAGCTGGACCGCGAGATCGAGCAACTGGAGCTGCGGCTGGACGAACTGGAAGCCAGGCAAGCGGAGCAGGGTGTTCCTCCGCAAACGCCTTCTGCCGCGCCCACTGCGAAGGCCACGAAACCCGCGCGGCGGCCGCTGCCGGAACATCTGCCGCGCGAAGTGCGGAAGTATCCGCCGAAGCAGCAAGCCTGTCCGGACTGCGGTGGAGAACTGAGGCATCTGGGCGAAGATGTCTCGGAAATTCTGGAGTACGTGCCGGCGCGGTTCAAGGTGATTCGGCAGATTCGTCCGAAGCTGGCCTGCGCGTGTTGCGAACGCATCGTGCAAGCGGAAGCGCCGAGCCGGCCCATCGAGCGCGGCGTTGCGGGTCCGGGGCTGTTGGCGCATGTGCTGGTCTCGAAATACTGCGACCACTTGCCGCTGTATCGGCAGTCGGAAATTTACGCGCGCGAAGGCGTGGGGCTGGAACGCTCGACGTTGGCGGACTGGGTGGGAGGAACGAGCGCGTTGCTCGGGCCGCTGGTGGAAGCGCTGCGGCGCCACGTGATGAGCGCGACGAAGTTGCACGCCGATGACACGCCGGTTCCGGTGCTGGCGCCAGGCAACGGCAAAACGAAAACCGGTCGGCTGTGGACCTACGTTCGCGATGATCGGCCTGCGGGAGACATGACGCCCGCAGCGGTGTGGTTCGCCTACACGCCGGATCGCAAAGGCGAACATCCGCAAGGGCACTTGAGCAACTTCACGGGCACGCTGCAGGCGGATGGCTACGCGGGGTTCGAGCAAGCCTACGAAACAGGACGCATTCAGGAAGCCGCCTGCTGGGCGCACGTGCGCCGAAAGTTCTACGACCTGATGGCCGCGCACAAATCGCCAGTCGCAGCGGAAGCGCTGGAGCGCATCGGCGCACTGTATGCCATCGAAAAAGAAATTCGAGGACGCTCCCTCGAACAGCGACGCGAAGTTCGCAACCAGCAGGCGCGACTGACCTGACCGGGATTTTTTGTACCAGCGGAAGTGAGAGAGAATTCACTCTGAAGGAGCGCTGGTATGCCGACAAGGAAATACAAACCGGAGCAGATTGTCACGCTGCTGCGGCAGATTGAAGT
>JBARJI010000036.1:0-4229 GCA_049800195.1 Candidatus Acidiferrum sp. | reverse complement strand
AGAGAAGAAAGAACAAGAAAGAAAACGAAAGAGAAAAACTCTTTTAGGTGAAAAGAAAGAAGTGTGCTCAAAAAGTGTTTGACGGGGCGGGCATTGTTAGAGATGGACGGTTACCGCGTTTATCAGGCATATGAACTAGCGAACTGTGAGGGGTTTGTAAATAAGACCGATGACTATGCCGATGATAGTCCACTGGACGAAGTAAGCCACAGCCTGTCCCAGAGCGAGTTTCAGCCCGATGTTCAGGTTCACGTAGTTGTGAAGCACAAATGCGCAAACCACGAAAATGCCAATGAGAACGCCGAAGCGCGCACCTTCCGCAGTGCCCGATCCGCCCGGATGCGTCATTGCGAAAATTATGGCGACAGCCAGGATCGATATGATAGTTGTGGCCAATCCAATTGGCATAACCTTCGTCATTTCTTCCTTAGGTCGGAATACGGCCGGGTACTTGTGGGCTTCATTGATAAGAGCTGGCACCAGCCAAAACACTAAGAAACCAAAGGCAAAAGACGCGACCGTGCCCCCAAGCGCCGCCAGCGCGAGACTTAAATAGTTCATTTGCACTCCTCTACAAATTGCGGATCAAAATCACAGTCGGTTCCGCATGACTGGTTCGCCCAAACAATGATGATTTTGTAGGGCGAGATCGATGCCACTCCTCGCATTCAGAGGAGGTTTATAACATAGTTTTGGGCCAACTCCGGGTAAGTCGGCTTGCCGGAGAAGTGGTTTTGGGATCATTTTGACTTGTCCGGTTTCCGCGTTAATCGGGACCTGAGCATACTTCTGAGCGGGCACCGCACAAGTTTTGACGCAACACGGTGCTAGAATCCTGTCATGAGACAGGACAGGGATTTGGAAAAATTCTTGGAGGACGCTCCTTGGATGCGTAAATGGGTTCACCAGTGCGCAGTCTGCCGCCAACAGGGGTACAAGCCCGAAATGGAGAAATCGGATTCTTACAAGTCTCCTGTAGGCTCGAAACTAACCCGTCTCGTAAACAAAATGATTTTGGATGACGCCGGAGTGTGCGAAGCATGTTGCAACATTTCCGGCCGTTTTGATTAAGGGCCTGATTAGTCGCCTTACCGGTAACTTGGCTACTAGTACTTGCCTTAGGGAACGGAGGATTCGTAAAGGATGGGGGACCGCATCCCTTCGGGATAGAACGAGCCGACCCATCCCTCAGGAGTGAAGGCGCTGGTGCCGATGTGAATTTCCGTCATTCCTCGATTCTATCGTGAATGGCTGTTTTTCGGCTTGTACGCTCTACACCTGCAATTCGGAAACAAACAAATGTTCAGCATCTTTCGCCCGACGAGCGTTGCGAAATGGATGGTTTTAGCGTGATCGCAGCGGCACGGTTAGATTTTTGGCATCGGGGAAAGCGTATCACGGGTGAGGGGTGACGCGGCCTGGACCAGGAGGTCGTCATCCAGACGATTTTGCCAGCGCGACGACCTGATCAGGCGTGTCCTTTACCCATCGAGTCCGCCCATCCGCCATTTGCAGTTCTGTCGCACTCGGACCAGCACTGATCGCAACAATCTGGTCAGTGTTGACAAACAGCACGCCTACTTCGTCTCCGGTCTCGTTTGCCGTGCGAAGTTTGATCAGTCCCATCTCGCCATTACTCCTGCATGTGGGTCACCCCGAGAGGTGCTTCTGGGTCCGGGCTACTCAATTCGAATTTGCTTCGGATCGTCAGCGATGATCTCTGGCAAGCCATCATAGGCAGTGATCTTTCCGGTCACGCAAATCTTTTTGTCTTTGTAATCTTCTTCGGGGGTTTTGAACTTGCTTCGATTGCTGCCCCAAATTACGACGGTAAAGATTTGATTTGGGTAAGGTTTGTCGAGATTGAGAAAAGTTGGTTGGCGTTTGGATGATGAAGCGTACCGCGTGCTGACGACATCTCCACAGACGGTCGCGGTCTCTCCGTAGTGATCCTTAGCTTCGGCGGTGGAGAGGCGTTTCTGTCCAAGCGCAATGACTGTCAGTGAACTTACAAGCGCAACCGCCAGAACGAGTTTCAGTGTGCCACGCATAGGCTTTCCAGCCTCAATTTGGATTATCGGAGCTTCACAGATCTAGAATGAGTATCGTCCCCAGGACGGTCTAAGGCAACCGGAGTTTCAGAATCAATACCCGAGCGATCTGTCTTGGGTTTCGGGGTAGAAACTGCCGACCCAAACTTCTGCGCTGAGGGCGCTGGCGCCAACCAGTATGTCAGTCATGCCGGGATTCTATCGTGAGCGGTCGAATTTGCGAAAGGCGATGCGCGTCAGCCTACCACTCCAGACTGCGGAGGGCGTCATGTTTTTTCAGCTAGACGAGTACAGTCTGAAGGTGGGCCAGATTCTCGAATTACTCGACAACAAACAACTTGAGCGTGATGGCATTCGCGCGCTGACAAAAAGGCCGGGAATGGGAACCTAGCGCCCCCCGAGTTGGCAGGTATAGGTGTCTTCCACGAAAGTTTCCCACTCCCAGTCGCCAGTGAAGCGCAACTAGCCTGCCAACGGTGGGATTTTCTCGAAGACTTTGAGGAAAAAACACTTACTAAGATGCTTTGCGCGTGAGCGCCACTGGATTAATCGTACTAGTTCTAGAAATTTTTTCATTCTCGCATAACGATTGTGAGGCCGGGCTGAGGGGTACTCCTCCCGGCCCCAGCCATTCCCCCACAATTCTCGCCCTCGTGGGCATGGCCAATGGAAAAGGGGAAACAACTATTGGCTTTGATATAGGCTGCTTTCTTGGCGCTTTTTGTTTCCTCGGATGAGCCACTTGAGAGACGCGCTCGGTAGGATGGACGTGACTTAGCACACATTCAAATTATGCGTACGGCCACTCTTTAACAACAATTTTGCTTGACACGGTATAAGCGCGGTAGTAGAAGCTGTGCCCATTGTTGCCCTGTTGCTAGGCCCTGTACTAACCACGATTCCGATTTCCGAACGGCGCGTGGACTCAAGTCCCTGGAGGTCCCCATGCGAATCCCCCGCTTTGCTCTACTCTTTGTCCTTGTACTCGCGGTCGTTTCCGCAGCTGCCCAGCAGTCGTCCCCTCCCACTGCCCAAACGCCGGAGCGCGACCCGCAAGCTATAACCGTCCTGCAACAGGCCGTCGGGGCAATGGCCAGCACGGCACCTTCCGATTCTTCAGCGACCGGAACCGTCACCGTTGTCGAAGGCTCGACAACGCAGAACGGCTCAATCCAAATCCTCACCCTGGGAACAAGTCAGACCGCCGAAACACTAACCCTGCCAGACGGCCAGAGGCAAGTGATCTATTCGAACGGAAACGCGATGGAGGTCAACGGAAATCAGTCCGTGAACCCGTCCCTGCAGCTTGTCGTCACGGACCAATCCGTGGATTTTCCTATGCCTCTTATTCTCTCGGCACTCAACAACTCCGATGAGACCCTCCAATCTATCGGCGTGGAAACTCTTAACGGAGCATCCGTGCAGCATGTCCGAATGTGGGATACTTTCGCCTCTATACCGCCGTTGCAGTCATTGGCTCCATTCTCCACCAGGGATATCTGGCTCAGCACAACATCGGGCCTGCCAGTCGAGATCAGCTATTCGCGTCGCGCGGGGGGCGGCGCGGTGCCCTCCTTTCCGGTGCAAGTCTTCTTCTCGAATTACACCTCTCTGAACGGCGTGCTCTACCCGTTCCAAATCAACAAGTCCTACAACGGAACGCCTTGGGAAACCATCACCATTCAGAGCGTCACCTTCAACAACGGTTTGACCAGCGCGCAATTTCAGGTTCAGGAGGGAGACTGAATCATGAGGCGTTATTCCATGCTCCTTCTCGCGGCTTTGCTACTGCCCGTTTGCGGTTTGGCTCAGACAGGCTTTCCTCCCTTCGGCTCACTTGACCAAATGGGCCTGGAAGTGAGGAACAATCAAAATCTGAACGTCGTGCTGACGCTTCCGATTGCGTCCAGCGCAGGCCGTGGCATAGGCCTGAATTTCAGCATCGTCTACAATTCGTTGACCTGGGCTCCGGGCGGCGGCGCTTGGAATCCAGCATTCACCAGCAATCCCAACGCACAATGGGGCTGGCAATTGAATTTCACAGGGGGACAGACTGACCTGACCGGGATTTTTTGTACCAGCGGAAGTGAGAGAGAATTCACTCTGAAGGAGCGCTGGTATGCCGACAAGGAAATACAAACCGGAGCAGATTGTCACGCTGCTGCGGCAGATTGAAGT
>JBARJI010000035.1:0-4553 GCA_049800195.1 Candidatus Acidiferrum sp. | reverse complement strand
AATGATGACCTGCTCTTTCGGCAGGTGCTCCACGCACAGTGGGTTGGCGAATCCCACCATCAGATGAGCATGGCCCTCGTGAGCAGGGGCTCCGTCGGAGTTAGCGAAACCGTTGGTTCAAATCAAGCCTCGGCAACCGAACTTCCTTCTGTTTCAATCACTGTCGCCAAGGACGAACTGTCCGACTTTGCCGTTTCATTTCGGGGATATGGACAGCTCTCCGCTGCCTCCATTACTCCGAGTTCCGTTGCCGACGTATTTAGCAGATATTCTCCGGTTTACCCGTCACTCGGGCAGGATCGCGACGTAGGTCGCAGCGCTCTCTGGCCGAGTCAATGGGTTGCGACTCTAGCGACCGTCATCCTCGTCGTGGTCAGTCGGGGACTCTTCAGAACGGTTTTTTGAGGAACTGACGTATTCTTGACGCAAGGCTCAATCCGAATCCACACAAATGAATCGATAGCCGCCATGAAGCCGCCATGCGACGAGGCTGTAATCCGATCGACGAACGCTGACGTTCCATGCACGGCACAGTCGAGGCGTTGGATCCTCGCTGCCACAATTCTAGGTTCCGGCATGGCCTTCATCGATAGCACCGTCGTCAATATAGCTTTACCGGCGCTCCAGGCAAACCTCCACGCAACCATCGTAGGCGTGCAATGGGTGATTGAGTCTTACGGGCTTTTTTTGGGAGCGCTGATTCTGGTTGGCGGCTCTCTCGGCGATCTGCTTGGCCGCCGGCGGATGTTCTTGGTTGGCGTGGCGATTTTCGCCACAGCCTCCATCGCGTGCGGACTAAGCTCGAGTATTCAACAGCTGGTGATGGCAAGGTGCGTGCAAGGTGTCGGAGCCGCCTTTCTCGTGCCCGGGAGTCTTTCTATCATCAGCTCGTGTTTCGACGAGGAAACTCGCGGGCAAGCGATCGGTACTTGGTCCGGATTTACCGCGATCACCGCAGCCGTCGGACCAGTTCTGGGCGGCTGGCTCATTGAGCATGCCTCCTGGCGCTGGGCATTTTTCATCAATGTTCCTGTGGCCGTCGCGGTGATCGTAATTTCGCTGCGCCACATTCCCGAGAGCCGTAACGCCAGCGCCGGGCCTGTCGATTGGCTGGGAGCTCTGGTGGCCACCGTCGGATTAGGTGGGGTGGTCTACGGTTTCATTGAGTCCACAAATCTCGGTTGGAATGATCCTCTGGTTTTCGGAAGTCTGATTGCTGGTTTCGCGTGCTTGTTTGTTTTCGTTTTCCTTGAGGCCAGGGTAAGTTCGCCAATCGTCCCACATGCGCTTTTTGCCTCGCGCAGTTTCAGAGGCGCGAATGTTCTTACTCTGTTTCTCTACGCGGCCGTTGGAGTTTTCTTTTTCTTGTTTCCGTTGAACTTTATCCAGGTGCAGGGGTACTCCACAACGGCGGCAGGCGCCTCCGCGCTCCCGTTCATTCTGCTGATGTTCTTTCTTTCCCGTTGGTCTGGTGGACTCGTCAGACGCTACGGCCCGCGGGCCCCACTCGTCGTCGGACCGCTCATCGCGGCGGCAGGCTTCCTTCTTTTCGCCGTGCCTTCCGTGGGGGCTGGTTACTGGAAGTCATTTTTCGCTGCGTTTGTCGTGCTCGGTTTCGGAATGGCGATCAGCGTAGCCCCGCTCACCACCGTCGTTATGAACTCGGTAGGCCAGGATCGTGCCGGTGCTGCCTCCGGAATAAATAACGCAGTCGCTAGGGTGGCGAGCGTGCTTGCGATCGCAATCCTCGGTATCGTGATGGTCAGGATGTTCCGAGTTGGCTTGGATCGCAGTCTCAGCAGTCGAGCGCTTCCTCCCGGCATCTTCCAGTATCTTCAATCAAACGCCATCAAACTCGCCGGCCTTGATTTACCCTCCGGCATAAACGCCGGCACGGCGATGGCGATCCGCGCGTCGATTTCCCGTGCGTTTGTCTTTGGATTCCGAATCGAAATGATCGTCTGCGCTGGTTTATGCCTCGCAAGTGGCGCGGTCGCGTGGATATTGATTCCGGCCAAAGCCGAGTAAATCGCACGCCAGTTCAATTTCCGTCTATCGCTCCCTGCCAGCGACGATTCCGGGCGGATTGTCAGCAACTCGGAAGCAACCGGGAATCTCAAGGACCGCCACGCGGGCCACGCTGCTAGCCGAATCAGCTCTATCCTTTACGGCAGGGCTAACCAATTCGGATTGTTGCCGGCCCCTCCAACCGATAAATCTTTTCCTTCAACTACTTCCGCGAACCCGCAACCATGGGAATTGACAATTTTCGAGTTTGAATGGTGCTGGGCAAAATAGACCGCCGATGACTAAACGAGAATGACTTCCGGGTTGCCTGTCATCCAGACACAACGGGACAAGAACTCTTACAACACGCTCAGACTGTAGTAGTCGGTTCTCTACGGGAAAAACACCAACGCTTGCCCATTTAGCCGCGGCAATCGAGCGATAGCCCCCAAGCATTCGCCACTCGCGAAGTCGAAGCCAACAACCTCATCGCGGGCGACACAGCAGAGCAGCCCACCGGGACCAAAGCGCAAGCCGCGCGGTTTGCGGAATTCAGCCTTCCCATTTGGAGAGAAGACTCGGACGAGGTGTCCCTCCGTCGCATCATATTCGCGAACGCTCGTCACCGCGTCTGCCGCGCCGAACGGACGCTCGCTAGCGACGACGATATTGCCGTTGGGCGCGATTGCGAGATCGAGCGGACTCAGTTCGGGATCCGCGACCAGCCGGGCGGGCTGCGTAGGCGTGCCTAGGGTAAAGGCCATGACCGCGTTATCGCCTTGCCCGTTCGGGCCGATTCCTGAGGCGAGGAACAGCCGGCCATCATGACCGAAAGCGAATCCTCGAGGAAACGGTACGACCCCGGGCGGCAACAGATCCTCGGCGGTAGCGTCAAGACTGCTCGACAAGGCAACGATTGTCCGTGCGCGGCGCGAGCCGACGAAATAACGGCCATCCGGACCAAAATTGCCACCGCCGGGATTCAGGCCTTCAATGCGGCCAGTATCGCGAACAATGCGCCCCTCTGGGGAGATTGCCAACACACGATCGGCCCCACTGTTTAGAAACAGCAAATTTTCGTTCGGATTAACAGCAAGGCCACGCGGATCGACAATGCGATCATCATCATTAAATTTTCCGCGCAGCGTGCCGTCCAATTCAAAGGTGAGCAGCGCGCCAAAGCCGTCCCCATTGGCACCCGATGCGCTTGTAACGAGAAGGGGCATTGCGAGTCCTCTCACACGCCCGGAATCTCTGCGACATTGCAGATGGCGCTGCGTCCTCCTTCGACGGCGAGTTTCGCGCCTTGAATAAAGCTGGAGCGATCGGTCGCCAAAAAGACGATTGCCTCAGCCATCTCCAAAGACTTAGTCTATCTGCTGGCGGGCGTACCTGCAAAAGCCATGCAACAACCAGCCTAGGCTCTTCCGGCAGGGAGCACTTGCGCCTGCATGTTGGAATTAGATCGAGGAGAGGAGAATAGGATGCCGCTTCAAAATGACTACCTTTCTGAGTATCACAACCTAAAACTGACACGCGATGACAAAGGTGTGCTGGTTGCTGAATTTCACACCAACGGCGGACCGTTCATCATGACCGCGCAATCTCACACCGAATTCGTCGAGGCCTTCTACCGGATTTCGCAAGATCGAGCGAACAAGATCGTGGTGCTGACGGGCGCGGGCGGGGAGTTCATTACTAATGTTGATTGGCCATCTTTCGGGGACGCCTCGGATCCCGGCATTTGGAGCCAGGTTCACGACGAAGGCGTTCAGGTTTTGGAGAACATAGCCAACATACGCGTGCCAGTGATCGCGGCTATCGAGGGACGCGCGCACGTGCATTCAGACTACGCGCTCCTTGCCAGTGTAATTGTGGCGGGAGATGGCGCGACCTTCCAGGACGTGGCGCACTTCTCCGCTGGCGTTGCGCCCGGTGACGGAATCTTTACCACCTGGAGTTATCGCGCTGGCGCAGGCCGAGCAGAGGCCTTCCTGCTGAATCCACAGCCGCTCCCGGCGCGTACCGCGTACGAATGGGGAGTAGTCGCCGAAGTTGTGCCGACCGGCAAGGCGCTCAGCCGGGCCCGCGAACTCGCCGAGTTGTACCTGAAAGCTCCCGAAGTGACGCGCCGCAACACGCGCATCCACTTTATTCAACCGCTGAAGGAGCGCATTGTGCGGGAAGTCGGCTATGGTTTGTCGCTCGAAGGAGCATCGTCGGCCGACCTCGTGAAATCAATGCAAGCAAAGAGTGAACCCGTGTCTCAGAAAGCGAAATCCGCGTAAAGAGCTGCGAGAACCGCAGCCTAAGCAAAAGCAGACGTTCCGCTGTGTCGCAAGTGTGCCAAACCGCTACACCGCATGTATCCGCGCAAGCGACACCAGATGCGGCACTTGTGTGATTTTGCCTGCTTTCTTGCAAAGCAGTTGCTCTTCCATCTGCGGTACTGACCAGCCCGAGTTTTTGTACCACGGCGAATGAGAGAGTTTACACCACAACCTCATCGGGCAAGGGTGCAAATGGCGGCTCGCAGGGAGCCGTAG
>JBARJI010000034.1:0-14278 GCA_049800195.1 Candidatus Acidiferrum sp. | reverse complement strand
ATTCCCACTTTCCCACAGTCTCAGCAACAACGCAGTGGACCCCCTTTGAAGAGAAGGAAAACAATGCAAGCGGACACATCACGTGCTAACAAAAGCGGACATCTCGACTTGCTAACAACAGTAATATCTTTGAAGGAAAAGAGAAGAGTTCACGAGCCGCAGGATCTGGCGACCCAGGTAGGGACATTCCTCTGCTTGATGCCGAAATAGGGTGGCGATCTAGGTCGAATAGGCGTCAGAAAAAGAAAGAAGGCACGACAGGTCGTGCCCCTACGGGGCGAGGAGCGCTTGGGCAGATGCCAATCCGGTGCTAGAGGCCGAAGAGGGGGGCGGGCATGAAAGAGAGGATGAAGACGACGAGGGTTAGGACGGCAGCGAGACGCCGGGGCGGGTCGAGGGGAGCGGGATCGTAGATGGGTGCGATGCGTAGGAAGCGCAGGCCAAAGAGAAGTGCGGCCCAAACATACCAACCGTACCAGTAGAAATAGCCGAGGGGAAGAAGAGCAAGGGGGAGAAAAAGGGTGGAAAACCGGTGAAGGCGTGGGTTGACCGAGCGGAGAATGTGGCCGCCATCCAACTGTCCGGCGGGGAGGAGATTTAGCGAGGTGGCAAATAGACCGACCCACGCAGCGCGGCCAATGGGACTGAGCAAGAGCGTGTTAGGGTCGGCACCGGGATGAACCACGGCAGCGAGGAAGCGCAAGAGGAGCGGCGTGCCGAAAACGATGTCGGCATGGGAAGGATCGACGATGCCCGGCACGATTTTGGAGTGCAAGAGGCCGAAAAGGAGCGCCGGAACGGCAAAGATAAAGCCCACGAGGGGGCCGGAGGAGCCGACGTCGAAGAGGGCGCGGGTGGTGCGGATGGGAGAACGAATCATGATGAACGCGCCAAAGGTGCCGATGAGCGAGGGGAAAGGAATGAAGAAGGGGTAGCTGGAGTGAATGTGATGATGGCGGCAAGCGAAGAAATGGCCGAGTTCGTGGGCGAGAAGAATGGTTAAGAGGGTAGCTGCGAAAGGCATGCCGGCGAGAAGGCCTGTGGGATTCTTGTAGAAGAGGGTGAAAGCGCGAAGAAAATCGTCGAGGGAGACGGCTTGATTGTGTGCATAGGCTATCGCGAATTGCGTGCCCGCGGCGAGGCAAGTGCAGAGTGTAACGAAAAAGAGGGCCACGGCGAGGATAAGCGATTTGACGGAAGGGCGCGGAAGAACTGGGACGTAAAATTGGGCGGGGGGAGGAAGGGTGTGCCAATCACCGGGGGCTGGAAACGGATTGAGTGTGGAGTCTGAAGGCGGCGTGGTCACAGGGAGTTCGCGTGCGCAAAGGGATTCACGAATATAAGTACAGCATAATTCGGTGAGGTTGCGCTAGCGGGACAGCGCCACAGCCGGGCCGGCGCGCAGTCTTTCTGGGCATCCTTAAAGTAAAGATTGGGAGCGATTGACGGCATTGGGTTGGGGGAGTAGCTTTTCCCCTGCAATCATCGCGTTCGCATTTATGAGCTTCCCGGTTTACCTCCATTTGGGATCGCTGACGGTACATCCCCATCCCGTGTTCGAGATGCTTGGGTATGTCACCGGATTTTACGTGTATTTACGATTACGAAGACGAGCGGGGGACGAGCTGGATGACGCGAACCGGTGGTGGATTATTGCAGCGGCGGCGATGGGGGCAGTAGCGGGCAGCCGGGTGCTGTACTGGTTTGAAGACCCACGGCTCACGCTGGCGCACTGGAACGATCCGGCCTATCTCCTGGGCGGAAAGACTATCGTCGGAGCGATGGCGGGAGGACTATTTGCGGTGGAGCTGGCGAAGAAACTCATGGGGATCAGACGGCCCACGGGAGATTTGTTCGCGTTGCCGCTGTGCGTGGGGATTGCGATTGGCCGCATCGGCTGTTTTCTCACGGGCCCGGAAGATCATACTTCCGGCGTGGCGACTTCCTTGCCCTGGGGCGTGAATTTCGGCGACGGCGTGGCGCGGCATCCAACGCAGTTATATGAGGTGGTTTTTGTGCTGACGCTGGGGGTATTTCTGTGGCGGAAAATGAGAAGGCCCTTTCCCGCAGGGGATGTTTTCAAGATATTCATGGTGGCGTACTTTACGTTTCGGATTTTGTGCGATTTTCTGAAACCGGACGTCCGCATTTTTTGGGGGATGTCTTCGATTCAGTGGGTTTGCCTGCTGATGCTCTTTTATTACGCGCCAGACATTGCACGATGGCTGCGCGACCCCGGCAGAAATCAGGCCGTGTCTGGCGGCGACGTTAAGGGAATTTCGTCCGCGGAGGTCATCCGATGACAAACAAACCCAATAGTCCTTTCTCTGATTCAACGACCCCGCGGCCCAAATCGCCCTGGGGTCCGATTGTCATTACGTTGGTCTCGACGGTGTTGCTCGGGGCGGGTTCCTGCTTTGGTTTTGTCAGCACGCTAAGCTTTGGCGGGAAAAATTCGGGCGCGAGCGTGGTGTTTTTGTCGGTCTTTGCACTCTGCGTGCTCGCTTTTATTGGCGCACTCCTTTGGGCGCTGATTGCGTGGATTCGCGGCCGATAAAGAAAGGATTAGAGCGATGGCGGAGCGGGTGCGGCCTTACTTGTTCTACGACGTTGCGCTGACTATTTGCTCCGTGTGTTTCCGCAAGCTGGAAGGGAAAATCGTATTCCAGGACGACAAAGTGTTGCTCTTGAAGCGCTGTCCAGAACACGGAGCCGAGCGCGTCCTGGTTGCGGATGACGTGGATTACTACCGGCGATGCCGGGAAGTTTTCATCAAGGCTCCGGAAATGCCGGCGGTGTACAACACGCCCGTCAAGTGGGGGTGCCCTTATGATTGCGGACTTTGCGCGGACCACGAGCAGCATTCGTGCTTGTCGCTGGTGGAAGTGACGGATTCCTGTAACTTGCGCTGCCCAGTGTGCTATGCGGAAAGCGGACCGGAGCGGCTGGAGCATCGACCGCTGGCGCTGATCGAGAAGATGTTCGACGCGATCGTACGCAACGAAGGGCACCCGGACGTGGTGCAGATATCAGGCGGCGAGCCGACTCTGCATCCAGAATTTTTCGCGATCATCGAGATGGCAAAGGCGAGGCCGATCCGGCACTTGATGGTGAATACCAACGGCGTGCGCATCGCGCAGGATGAAGATTTCGTGCGCCGGCTGGCGGAAGAAGCGCCGGAGCTCGAGATTTATCTGCAATTCGATTCGTTTGAAAGAGACGCGCTGATGGAGCTGCGCGGAGCGGACTTACGAGGCGTTCGCGAACGCGCGCTGGAGCGTTTGAACAAGTACAACGTCTCGACGACGCTCGTTGCCACGCTGAAGAAGGGACTGAACGACCGAGAAATCGGAAAAATGATCGACTATGCCTTGACGCAGCCTTGCGTGCGCGGCGTAACGCTTCAGCCCATTCAGGATGCGGGGCGTCTTGAGGAATTTAATCCGGCGACGGACCGGCTGACGCTCACGGAAGTACGGCGCAAGATTCTGGAGCAAACGGGCATATTTCGAGCCGAGGACGTGATACCCGTGCCATGCCATCCCGATGCGCTGGCCATGGCCTACGCACTAAAAATTGACGGGAAGACAGTTCCGTTGACAGGCTTGGTTGACCCCGAGGTTTTGATCAACGGCGCGCGGAACACGATAGTTTACGAGGAAGAGCCGGGCGTCTGCGACTGCCTCTTTAAGCTTTTTGCGACGAACCATTCTCCGGAGTCCGGCGCTAACTCGCTTCGGGATCTGCTGTGTTGCTTGCCGCGCATCGCCGCGCCCCACGATCTTGGCTATAGAAATATCTTTCGAGTGCTCATCGTGCAGTTCATGGACGCCCACGCATTCGATGTGCGCTCGGTGAAGAAAACGTGCATCCACATCGTGCACCCAGACGGCCGGCTCATTCCATTCGACACTTACAATCTTTTTTACCGCGATGAATTGGAGAGGACCCGGCTCGCTCCTCTGCGGGCGCAAAGCGGCGCGGCCATGCACAAAGATATTTACAGGATAGCCGGGTGAATTTGAACCAGCGGAACGGAAACTTGAGGGCTCAGATCCAAATGCCGGCCTTTCATCGGCGGGCTTCGAGAGACCGGGCGGATTATTGTGCCGAGTTGGGCGGGAGAATTTGTTATCCTGCGTCGCGTGAAACTTCCATTTCTGATTGATACGGATACGGCTTCGGATGACGCCGTGGCGTTGATCATGGCGCTGCGGTCCTCGCAGATTCAGGTTGTGGCGATCACGACGGTTGCGGGAAACGTGGATGTGCAGCAAGCCACGCGGAATGCGTTGTATACGGCGGAGCTCTGCGACTCGGAAGTGCCGGTGTTCGCGGGGGCGGAGAAACCGCTTAAGCGCGCGCACGTGAGCGCGGCGTGGTTTCACGGACGCGATGGGTTGGGCGACCACGGCTACCCGCCGCCAGGACGCGCTCCCGAAAAACAGAGCGCTGTCGATGCGATTATCGACACGATTGAAGCTCATCCAGGCATGGTGATGGTTACGCTCGGGCCGCTGACGAATGTCGCGCTCGCCTTGCAGAAGAAACCGGGCATTGCCGGGAAAGTGAGCCGCTGCGTGGTGATGGGCGGCGCGCCGTGCTGCGAAGGCAATGTCACTCCCGCGGCGGAATACAATATTTGGTGCGATCCCGAAGCGGCGCGGATTGTGGTGAGAAGCGGGCTGCCGATTGAACTTGTTGGCTGGCAGCTCTGCCGCGGCGGAGCGGTGTTGAATCCTGCCGACATTCAGCACGTTCTAAGTTTTGGCACGCGCGCAGGCAAATTTGCCATCGAGTGCAACAGCCGCGCGCAGGAGGCTTTCCTCGAACAGTCCGGCGAGCACGGGATCTCGCTGCCGGATCCTGTGGCTATGGCTATCGCGTTGGACGCGTCGATCGTCACTTCGCAATCGGAGCATTTCGTGGAGGTCGAGACGGAGAGCGAACTCACACGCGGGATGACCGTAGTGGACCGTCTAAATGTGGCGCAGAACGAACGCAACCGCGAAGTCTGGGCCGCAGCTCTCGCCACGGGACACAAAGCGAAGGTGTTTTGGACTATCGACAATCTGCGGTGGAAAGAGGCTCTTTACGCCGCGCTGCGATAGGCTACATTGGTTGGCGCGGCTGACGCATATCAGGCTAGGGGAATCCATTTCTCCCCAAGAGCGCCTAGCAGCCTCTATATATAATATAATTAAATAGACCAGAGGTTAATGACGCACGGGCGCTTGTCTGCGCAACTAAGCAGTTCGAACGAACGTCTCATGCTCAGGGGGAAGCCCTATGAAGATGAGTCTTATTGCATTTTTTCTGTGTACATCTCTTACCTGCGCAGGACAGATGTGGGCTACCGATTTGCCGGATTCTTGCGGCAACGATAAGGTCAAATTCAACGTTAAAACGGAAAAGGGCCAACCCGAGACTGCCGGACCAGTGGAGGGCAAGGCACAGATTGTCTTTATCGAAGGCGAAAACCAAATGGTGGTTCCCTTCCACGATGCCACAGTGCGATTCGGCATGGATGGAGCCTGGGTAGGCGCCGATTATGGCAACTCCTACTTCACTTTGACAGTCGACCCGGGAGTTCATCACCTATGCGCAAGTTGGCAATCGGACATAGAGAAGAAGAATGTCGATGCGACGTCCTTTACCGCTGAGGCGGGCCGGGTCTACTACTTCGCGGCCCAGATCACGGTAAACTCCCGCAGCAGCGTGACCTTCGGACTTTCTCAATTGAACGAGGATGAGGCCAAGTATCGACTTAAAACCTTGAAGCTCAGCACTTCAAAGCCGAAATAGGCGAGCCACCACGGCTGAAGCTTGCCGGGCAAGTGCAATTCGTGGACACCTAATCCTAGATGCGTAGTGGCTCGCCCGTTTAGAAGCGGTAGTTGAGTTCGGTGTAGCCGAGGGCGCCGTTGGAATTGGCGGGGTAGATTTTTTTGATGACTTCGCCGCCGATGGCGTAACCGTAGTAGAGGCCGATAGAAACGCCGTGCTTGAGCTTGTAGTCGCCGCTGATGTCGTAGAGAGTGGCTAAGGATTTGGAGCCATTGGAAGTACGCCCGCTGAAGCCGAAAGTCCAAGGCTGAAACGCGCCGCCGCCTGTATACCACAAGTCATTTTTGTTGCTCAGCCAGAGGCCGTGGACGTCGCTGCGGATGGTGAGGGCATTGGTTGGGCGCAACATCAGTTCCTCGAAGAGGTCGGTATTGTTCATGGAGTTGAAGAACGGAAAGCGCGCGTAGACGCGAGGAGTGGGAAGAATGGCGAAGAAGGTGCCATGCGTGTTGTCCGCGGGATTTCCATCGCCGCTGGAATAGAAATAGCCGAGGCGGAGCCAGGGGCGAACGCGACTCGCAAATTTTGGCTGCCAGCCGCCTTCGGCTGCGCCCGCGCCCGCGCGCTGCGTCAGCTCTCCCCAACTGCCGTTCTGAAGAGCGCCCCATCCGAGCAAATCAAACGTGCCGACTGCGGTGGGAGCGGCGAGGATGAAATGCCCGCCGTAGGTGCCGATGTCGATCCCGCCGAGATCGGTGGCACGAACGGAGGCTGGGCGATTGTCGGTCTTAACGATTGGGCGGTCGTCGTTGTAATAGATGGCAAAAACGCGCCACTCGGCGTGACTTTTTCCGAGTTCGGTCTGGTGCGTGAGGGCGACGTAGGTGACGGGCGTCTTCACCCAGCCCCAGCCATCGACTTGAAACACACCGCGGGTGGGGATGGCGCTGACGGCGGTCAAATTCCAGGGGCCATTGGAATAGCCGTATTGGAGGCCGTCAAAACTGCGCATGACGTCGGAAAAACCGAAATTTCCGATCAGCCGCTGGCCGATGCGGTCGGTTTTCAGGTAAGCCAAAGTTGGATCTTTTGGCGTGACTTCGCTGCCGTCGGTGAATTCGAAGCGGCCCATTCGCAAGCTTTCATGCTCGCCTTTTAGTCGGAGGAACGCCTGCTTGAGATTTAGGAAAGCGGCGTCCTGGCTGTTGTGATTGGCCGCGTAATAGGAACCGCCGAGGCCATATTGGCCGAAGGGAGCGGCTTTGACGGCGTCATCGGGAAGGCCGAGCAGGATGGGAGCGAGGAACTCGATGTTCCAATCGTAGTGATCGTGCTTCTGGGAAAAGCCGAAACGCACCACCGTGCCGGAGTATCCGTAGGCGTTCTGGGCGCCGTTGGGGGCCTGAAACCAATCCCAGGCTTCGTACCTTTCGCGCACGCTGCCGGAAAAGGTTACGTTTCCCAATTGGATGGGTTGCGCGTCGGGTTCTTGCGCCTGGATTGCAGCGCCGGCTGAGAGAAGCAAGAAGCAGACGAAAAGTTTTTTCACGAGAGCTCCGGGTGTCAGGAATGCCAAGCGCCGCGAACAAAGAGCGCTTGGGGCGGTCTTCGTAATGAGCCCGCTCGATAGAAAGCGAGCAGCAATGTTTTCTCGACGATACGAATTTCCAGTACCCCGTGGGTGTCGTGTTCCGGGGCACAAACGCAAAAGTTTCCCGGCATTGTAGTGCTCGCGGAAACTGGCGCAATAATTGGAAAATACTACGAGCAGAGGGAAACTTGGAGAGGGGCGCAGTCGTGTGGCGGGGACGGCCTAAAGGCGCGAATGACCTGCAAAATGACAGGCGACTCGGGACTAGCTACTTGCGCAACCCGAGGCGAGCACGGGGTGCGCGCTGCGAAACGTAGCTGTCGCCGACCACTCTAATGGGTAGCTGCCGACGGAAGCCGAAGGCGGGCTAGGGTTTTTTCGTGGCTTCGATGCCCTGGAGTTCCTTGCCGGGTTTGAAGCGGACGGCTTTGCCGGGCGGGATGTTGACTTCTTCGCCGGTGCGCGGATTGCGGCCGATGCCGGTCTTGCGGGGCTTGACGCTGAAGACGCCGAAGCGACGCAGCTCGATGCGCTGTCCGCGGCCGAGAGCTTGCTTGAGGGATTCGAAAACTGTTTCGACAGCTTGCTCGGCTTTGGTGCGGCTGATGAGAGTTTTGGTCACCACCGCATTCACGATGTCCAGCTTGATCACACGCGCCTCCCGCTTGTGAGCAAATGCTAGAGGGTGCGCCGCGGGTTGTCAAGACGAGATGGGTAAACTACACTGTCCTTCCTTTTAACGAAGTTCTTTTTTGGCGCCGCCAATTTCGATTGAAGATCGAGGAGGAATGGATGTCCGTCAAGCCAGACCGGTGGATTCGCAAGATGGCGCTGGAGCACAAGATGATCGAGCCGTTCACAGACCGGCAAGTGCGCGAAGGCGTTATCAGTTATGGGGTTTCGTCGTATGGCTACGACATCCGCGTGGCGGACGAATTTCAGATTTTCACGAACGTCAATTCGACGATTGTCGATCCCAAGCACTTCGACCCAAGGTCGCTGGTGCCATTCAAAGGGGGCGAGTGCCTGATTCCGCCGAATTCATTCGCGCTAGCGAGGTCGGTGGAATATTTCCGGATACCGCGGAACGTGCTGACGATTTGCCTGGGAAAGTCGACCTACGCGCGCTGCGGAATTATCGTAAACGTGACGCCGTTCGAACCGGAGTGGGAGGGCTTTGTGACTCTGGAAATCAGCAACACGACGCCCCTGCCCGCGAAGATTTATGCGAATGAGGGGCTGTGCCAGGTGCTGTTCTTTGAGTCGGATGAAGATTGCGAAGTGAGCTACAAAGATAAGAAGGGGAAGTATCAAGCGCAGGGGGGAATCGTCCTGCCACGGCTGTAATGCGCGGCGGCTACGCGGAAATTTGAGTTAGCTTGACACCAGCCACGGGATAGCCGTGCTCGCGCCAAGCGTCCAGTCCGCCTTCGAGGGGGCGAATACGCGTGATACCCCTGCTTCTGAGGAGGAGCGCCACACGGGCGCTCGTAGCTTCGTTTGGTCAAGTGCAATAAAGAATGATTTCGCGATCGTGCGGCAACAACTCATCTTTCTCTTCAAGTTCCTTTGCATCCACACGAAAAGCGCCGGGAATGGTTTCGGGGTCGGCCTCAAAATCCAGGGAGTGACGAAGGTCGACGATGACCAACTCCTCGCCGATGTCGATCTTGTGCTTCAACTCTTCAACGGTTATGCGCGCGATGCGGAGTTCACGGAGAAATCGCTCGCGCGCGACGAATTTGTACGTGAGATAGGCTGCGAGCGCAGCAAGCAGAATGACGCCAAGACCGCTGCCGAGGGAGGCGGCATGTTTGGCAATGTCCTCGATCTCTCCGCTGAAGACGTAACCCAGCCCAAGGAAAGTGGCGGCCCAAAGCGAAGACCCCAGAGCATCAAAAAGGAGAAAACGACGGGGGCGCATGCGAAAAATGCCTGCGAGCGGCGGCGCGACGGTACCGAGGCCAGGAATGAACTTGGCAAGAATAAGAGAGTGCGCGCCTTGTTTGGAAAAAATGCCCTGAGTGCGGCGAACGCAGGAGTCCGGCTCGATCGTAATCTTGCAGAGAAACTGCAAAACTTTGATGCCTCTGTGCCGGCCGAGCAGATACCAGAGGAAATCAGCGGACATCGCGGCAAATGCCACAATAAAAAACGAGCCAAAAAGATTTAATTGATGGGACCCGGCCAACGCGCCTGCGGCGAGCAGTAGCGGAAGCGAAGGGATGGGCACTCCGGCCTGTTCGAAGAAGACCCAAGCGAGCAAAACGACATAGCCGTGGTGCAACAGGAATTCAATGGTGCGGTGCATTTGGTTAAGCTGGGTCCTCTATGATCGACGTGTATGACCGACGTAACCGGCTATCGAGAAACGATAGGAGAAGTATGCCCCCAGCCGCCGGACATGACAAATTCGCTGAGAGGCTTGCGTGTTCGCGGAGCATGCTCGCGATCGCGGAGGCCTTGGGGCAGAGAATCGGGGATGCCCGGATAACCGATGGCGAGGGCGGCGATGGGTTCCCAATCGGCCGGAATTTCAAAAACTTGTTTGGCCTTGGCGGGGTCAAAGCCCGCCATTTGGTGGACTGCGAGACCTCGCGCCGTGGCTTCGACGCTGAGAAGCGCGGTCGCCGCGCCGGTGTCGTAGAAGGCGTTGCGATTTGGGTTGCCATTGGCGTGGAATTTTAGTTTCGAAACCGCAAGAACGAGGACCGGGGCCTCTTTGGCCCAGCCGACGTTGAAGTCCACTAGTACGCTGAGAGTTTTTGCGAAGCTATCCGAATCGTCCTTTGTGGCGACGAGATAGGCCCAAGGCTGCTCGTTGCTGCTGGAAGGCGCCCAACGGGCGGCTTCGAAAAGGCTCCCGAGAACCGCCGGCTCAACCGGCTTGCCAGAGAACGCGCGAGGGCTCCATCGATCACGGATGAGATCGTGCACTGGGAAATCGGTCGGTGCTGGTTTTTGCATGGCCATTTTCCTTTTCCTTCTAGCTGAATCAGCGATTAGATGAACGAAAAAGCTGAAGAGGTACGTCCATGAACCAGAACTTTCTTTAAGTTTTTGCTGAGCGGCTGGCCCAAGCGAAGAGATGACCTGGGCCTCGCTCCGAAAAATGCGGAGTCTTGCTCAATACAAGACCGTGGCAGTGCGCCGAGCCAATTGGTTAGGTCTGTATGTTGGAGCTAGATTTGTTGGATTCGGCTATTTCGCCGGTTTCTGAAACATTTCGGCGTCGATGGTGATGGCAACCTGATCGCCAACGACAAGGCCGCCGTTATCCATGGTGGCGTTCCACTTCACACCGAAATCCTGGCGGTTGATCTGTGTGGTGGCATTGATGGCCATACGCTGATTGCCCCAGGGATCTTTAATCGGGCCGGCGGGACCATCCACTTCCAATGTGACTTCTTTTGTGGCTCCGTGAATGGTCAAGTTTCCGGTGACTTTCAGTTTGCCGGGAGCGACTTGCTCGACTTTCGTGGACTTGAAAGTGATGGTGGGAAAATGCTCGACGTCGAAGAAATGGTCGCTCAGGAGATCCTTGTCGCGGGCAGCGACACGGGTGTCGATGGAGTTCACGTCAATGGTGACATCGACGGAGGATTTGGTGACGTCCTTGTCGTCGAACTGGACGGAGCCCTTTACGCTGCTAAATGCACCGCGAACGGTGGAAATCGCAAGATGTCTGACCGCAAATTGCGCCGACGAATGCATGGGATCGATTTGCCAAGTCGAGGTTGCCGCCGCTGCGGGCAGAGAAAGAGCCGCCAGTAATCCGGCGGTGACCGCGATGCGTGAAAAGAGTTGGCCCATGAGTGTTGCCTCCTTTGGTGAAAGCTGCGAATAGGCTGATGCAAGATTTGCCGCGATTAGGCGGGTCCGCGATTGCGGATTTCCTCCAGAAGCTCAGCGAGAGCCTCCAAGCGCGAAGCGGGTATGTGGCGAAACTGGCGCTTGTGAAGTTCGCGAACGGGCTGATCGAGATTTTTCAGAAGAGCTAGGCCCGCGGGGGTGATGCGGGTTTTGACGACGCGGCGGTCATCGGACTGCCGCGCGCGGGTGATGAGGCCGCGTTTTTCCATGCGGTCGAGAAGGCGGGTCATGTCCGGGTCGTGGGAAATCATGCGCTCGCCGATGCCGCTGCAGGCGAGACCTTCCGGCTCGGCGCCACGAAGAATGCGCAGGACGTTGTATTGCGTGCCGGTGAGCCCATGGGGCTTGAAAAGTTGCTCGGCTTCGAGACCGAGGAGATCGGCGGTTTTCTGGAGGGAGATGAAGATGCGATCTTCGGCCGGAATAGCGTGGCGGGAAGGCGCGCGGCGACTCATGTTGCTACGATAGTTGTTATGACGACTCAGGTCAAGAGGAAAGTATAGAGAGAAGCGGAGCTTGCCGCGGCGGTCTCGCGCTAGGATTTGCGAAGCGGGCGGAGCTGAATTTCGCTGAGGAAGCTTTGCGAGCTCTGCGTGACGATCATTTCGACGGCGTGAGCGACATCTTCGGGAGAAAGCGCCTTCGAAGGATCCTTAGGGCCGCGCGGAGAAAAGCCGGTGGCCACGCTGCCTGGACAAATCACGCTGACGCGTATGCCGTGCTCGCGGAGATCCTCGGCCATGCAGGCGGAAAGGCCTTGCAATCCCCATTTCGAAGCACAGTAGATGCCGCCACCGGCGAAGGCGTTGCGGCCCGCGAGAGAGCTGATGTTGATGATGTCTCCCGCGCCGCGCTGGATCATGGAAGGGGCCACCGCGCGAGAGACGAGGAATACGCTCTTGAGGTTGGTGTCGAGGACGCGGTCCCAGTCGGCTTCTGTTTTCTCATGGGCAGGGCCGAAAAGGCCGATGCCGGCGTTGTTGACCAGAATGGAGATTGTGCCGAGCACGGACTGCGAGTTGTCCACCAGGGCTGTGACATCGGCGGATTGCGAGACGTCGGCGATTTGCGAAAAGACCGGAGAGCCGGATTTCCGCAGGTCAGCCTCAGCGGCTGCGAGCGCTGCCGAGTCGCGGCCACAGATGGCCACGGAAGCGCCGAGCTGAGCGAGGCGGAGCGCGACGGCGCGGCCTATGCCGCGGCTGGCGCCGGTGACGAGGGCGACGGATCCGGAGAGGGGGGCAGCGCTGGCCGATGAAGAAGTTGTGCTTGAATTTTGAGGCATTTGAATTCTTCCTCTTGCGGGCACCCCATTTTGTGCGAAACTCATCATAGCATCCAGGAGTCTAAGCAGTTCCCACGAGGCTTGGGATCCTCGAAGGTGCGTTGGGAAAACGGAGAAGGGCCTGTCAACCGATAGAATGTTTTCACAGGCGCCCCGAATTTTCCTGGGTTGAATGCTTGCGAATGGGCAGAGGCTTTTCCTATAATTCCCAAGTTTTGGAACCAACGCAATTTCCGGCAGAGGCAGTGCGGGCAAAAGCAGCAACGAAAAATCCAAATTTGAAGTTCGGGCGAGGAGAGTGGGAATGAGTGGAACACGCAAAGTGGCAGGCCTCGCGATTGTCGCGGCGCTTTGTCTGATTCTGGGGAACGGGTTGAGCGCGCTGGCGGGGCCACGAGCGGGGGCCGGCGGGCAAGCCGCGGGGAAGCAGCCGTATACGATGGCGGAATATAACGCCTATCAAGCTGCCGCCGCAGAGAAGGATCCCGGTCAACAGATCAAGCTTTTGGACGATTTTGTCTCTAAGTATCCGAACTCCGCATTGTTGATTTACGCTTATCCGCTCTATTACCAGTCATATGGGCAACTGAAGAACTATCAGAAGGTGATCGAGTACGCCGACAAGGTGGTGGCGCTGGGAGACAAAGTAGAACCCGGCGTTCATTATCAGGCGCTGTATGCGCATGCGTACGCGTACAACGCCCTGAGCGTAGCGCAACCCACATGGGCTCAGGATCCCGCGAATGCCAAAGCGGCAATCGACGCGGCGGTGGCCGGGCTTAAGGCGCTCGACGACCTGAAGAAGCCGGAGAGCATGACGGAGGATGCGTTCACCGCGCAGAAAAAGCAGATCCAGGTTTATTTCAACGGAACAGCGGCACAGGCCGCCATGTTTCAAAAAGACTATGCATCCGCCATCCAGTTCTATAAAGCAGTGCTGGCGCTGACTCCGGACGACGGAATCACGAGCTACCGCCTTGGGCTGGCCTACGAGGCGATGACGCCTCCGGATATGATGGATGCTTTCTGGTCATTTGCGCGAGCGGTGACTGCGAAGGGCGCCACGCAAGCGCAGTCACAGAAGGTAAAGGACTATCTACGAAAGCTGATTGTGAATTATCAGCAGGCGGCGTGCGACAACCTGACGGACGCGGAGCTGAATGAGCTTTTGCAGCTGGCAGGCAGTTCGCCGGAGCGGCCAGCGAGCTATACCTTGCCGAGCGTCGCGGACCTGGATGCAGCGCGTAAAGTAATGACGATCGCTTCGGTCATGGCGGACCTGCAGGCGGGGGGAGACAAGGCCAAGGTTACCTGGCTGGCCTCGTGCGGGTTGGAATTTCCGGGCGTGCCGGGCAAGGTGATTGACAACATCCCCGGGGCAACTCCGACGGACCCCATTGAACTGAAGATTGCCTTTGTGACCAGTGACGTCGAGTTCGACGCCGCGACGGTGCCGAACATGGATGTCAAGGTCGTTGGCCAGCCGGATGTGTCTCGCGTGGAAAAGGACAGCGCCGTTCACTTTACCGGGACGCTCGCATCCTATGATCCAGCGCCTGCGTTCATGTTGCACTGGGAAAAAGCGACAGTGAACCCGGAGGACATTCCAAAGAAAGAAGCGCCGAAGAAGACTACGCATCACAGACCATCGGGCGACTGAAGCAGGATCAATAGAGCACAAATGAAAAACGGCGCTCTGGGGCCACCGGGGAGCCGTGTTTGATTTTTGCGAGGCTTAGTAT
>JBARJI010000033.1:0-62897 GCA_049800195.1 Candidatus Acidiferrum sp. | reverse complement strand
TCGGCTCATCGCATCCTGGGGCTGTAGAAGGTCCCAAGGGTTAGGCTGTTCGCCTATTAAAGCGGTACGTGAGCTGGGTTCAGAACGTCGCGAGACAGTTCGGTCCCTATCTGGTGTGGGCGCAGGAGAATTGCAGGGAGTTGTCCCTAGTACGAGAGGACCGGGATGAACAGACCTCTTGTGTACGAGCTGTCCCGCCAGGGGCATCGCTCGGTAGCGAAGTCTGGTAGAGATAAATGCTGAATGCATCTAAGCATGAAGCTCGCCCTAAGATAAGTTCTCCCAAGGCTTATGGCCTAAGAAGGGCAGTCGAAGACTACGACTTTGATAGGCTGGAGGTAGAAGCGCAGCAATGCGTGAAGCTGACCAGTACTAATCGCCCGTTCGGCTTAATCATAAAACTTTCTCATTTCGTCTTGGCCCCCCTAAAGGGCCACAGATAAAAAGAGAATAAGAGAAGATCGCCTTCTCTTTCGCAGTAATGTTCGACCCCGAGTCGAACCTGTAAATTGCCAGCCTTAATGTCAGAGTCTGCATTCTTCTTTGCAGCTTGGAATTTCTTGGGCGTCGGGGCTTCAGCTCCGACATTCAGCAACTCGCCAGAGGGGCTTTAGCCCCTGAAGACACTCTGAACTTTCTGTTGTCGCCATAGCTCCCGGAAGCGCCGGTAACTTCATCGGCGCTTCTCGGGTTGCGAAGGCTAAAAGTTTCGAAGTCGTGGTTGGATCTTGAGGGTGCTTTGAGCCTTCAGTTTCTGGCTATGCAAGTTTAGTCGCCGTTGGATTTTGAAGTTCTTTCAACCTTCAACTGTCGACTTTCGACTTCTTCAAGTTTCCTGGTGATCATACCGCGAGGGTCACACCCGTTCCCATCCCGAACACGGAAGTTAAGCCTCGCCGGGCCGATGATACTGCACGGGCAACTGTGTGGGAACGTAGGTCGTCGCCGGGATTAATATCGAAAAGGCCGTCTTGGGCAATCAAGCCGGCCTTTTTGTTTTTGAGCCGAGTGCCAGCGCGAGTCGTTCAGAGACGGCCGGTCGTCATGGTAAACTCAGGCTAGGTGAGAACCAATGAATAGTCCGCGGAGGTTTACGGTACTCATTGAAAAGGACGAGGGCGGCTACTATGTCGCTACCGTTCCGGCGTTGCGCGGTTGCCACACGCAGGCAAAGAGCCTCGATACACTGATGAAGCGAGTTCGCGAAGTTATCGAGCTCTGCCTCGAAGACGATGATGTTCAGGCCGATTCCCTCGAACTGATCGGAATACAACAGATCACGGTATGACGCGGCTGCCGCGGTTGAAAGGCAAAGAGGATGTGCGCTTTGCAGCGGGCTGGCTTTGAAATCACACGCTCAGTATGAGTTAGGATATTGTCCATGAGGCTACCGCCTAGGCTCGTTGAAAAGACTATCCAACACGTAAATCGTAAAGATTGGTGGCACGTCCCACCAACGGATCCAAACGCGTATAAGAAACGCGGAAGGTTTCTCGCATCGAGTTTTGCGGAGGCGGAATTCTGGGGGCGGCCCTTGGACGAACCGCAAAGGGTTACGATTGCGCGACCCCTAGTCGGCGACGAGCAGACCATTAGCAAAACACTGGGTGTGTCACCTCAGCACGAAGGAATGACTCTGGAGCAAATCGCCGCGATTGACGCGAAATGGCGAAGGGCCGCCCTCGCGAAGGGGTATGACTCCATTTTGGTTATGGCACCGAAATCGTTTGCGAGTTTTAGAGCAACCGGGAAGATCCCGCGCAGCCTTGAACTGAACATCCTTACATACGGATAGAGCGCTGGCAGCAGGTTTAAGCCACAAAACAACGACTCTGCCGATCAAAGGAGACATCAAGCGAGATCGTTAGTAGTACACTCACGATGATGCAGATCCAGCATTCCGCGCGATTTCGCACCGGTGCTGTCCCTTTTCTGAGATGGGCTGGCAGCAAACGCAAGATAATCCCGATTTTGCTAGATCTGGCACCTGCAAAGTTCGCTCGTTACGTCGAGCCATTCGCCGGCTCTGCATGTTTATTTTTCGCGCTTAGGCCCGCTCAGGCCATTCTTTCTGACATTAACGTTGAACTCATCAACACATACCAAACTCTTAAGGCCAACGTCGAGGGAGTGATCAAGCATCTCTCGTTGCTAAACTGCGGCGAGGAAGAATACTACCGGATACGATCACAGGCCAATTCGAAAATGACGAACGAAAAACGCGCGGCGCGGTTCATTTACCTAAATCGGTTTTGTTTCAACGGCCTCTATCGAACCAATAAGCAAGGCAAATTCAACGTACCGTACGGCGCCCACAAAGCAGGCAACCTCCCTTCCGCTACCGTCGTGCTCGTTGACGATTTTTCTGGAACGGGCACCCAAGCCTGTGGGTCGTGGCACATTTTTGAAGAGTTACTGACAGGACGACCGAGGATCGTACTGATGCTGGTGGCCGCGACGGAAGACGCCCTTGAAAGAATCGCTGGCGAGACCGAAATGGAACCTGTGTGCTCTACCGTCCTGCGGAGAAAAGACGGACTCTTTCACGCGGACTGCGCACACTTTACTCAGGGAGAGAAAAATACAATCCTAAACTATTGCACAAAGGCCGACCCCCACGAGCCGAAAGGCTTCGGAAAAACGGGCCTTCTGGTGGTCCTAGCGCACCGCACTCCAAACAACGCAGTACCGATCCTACACGCCTCAAACGACGAATGGCAGGGCTTGTTCCCGCGCCATGACTAGCTGATAGAGCTATCAACATACAACGCCTCATGCCCCGCAGGTGCGGATACCCGTTTTGTCCATTGCATCAACAACCTCCGTCTCACCAAACCCCCAAATTCCCGCCAACTCCTTCCATCCACTCCACTTCCCCGTCTCACGTTCGAATGATCAAACTATAGTACTGTACCTTGACAGTAATTCAATTCCATGCTACCATTCTCCATGATTCAGCGCCGCTCCACGCCTCGGCACTCCTTCTATTCACGATGTAATCCTCGCCGCTCCAGCATCTCTCTCCGCGTACACGCAGGAAACGCCGCAAACCCTTTCCGCTCATGCGGTTACTTCATAACTAGCGGACACCCCCGGGTAGGGGGCGCACCCTCACTTCGTTACCTCATTCCCTCTCTGCTTCGTCCTTGTGGCCCACACACGATTTCGCGCAACTCCAATCCTTTCATCCGCCTACAGCCAAATCTCTGTATACCCTCCCCCTGGGGGCACCCGTCCGGCACTCGCCACTCTGCACTCCTCCACAACCCCTTTAGAATCACATCTTTCGCAGACCCCTCCCACTTAACCTCTTTAGAATCACATCTTTTCGAAAAACAGGGGGGTGGGCTACCCTTGACCTCCCTTTGTACCCGTCTTTCCCTCACGCACAAATCGCCGCAACTCGAATCCCTTCATCCGGCTACAGCCAAATCTCTGGATACCCCCCTGGGGGTACCCACCTCCGCCGTCGCCCGCTTTTGTCCGCCCGCTCGCCCACTTACCCCTGCCGCACCGCCCCACATCCAATTAAAATGGAATTTGCCAATCTCCTCGGCCAGGGACAACGATCTGAGCACAACTCCTAACGAACTGAAAAACACCGCGGAAAGCAAACAGAGTTTTCTGCGGGCGTGGCGGGCTTTGCGCCACCGCAATTTCCGGCTTTTTTTCACGGGGCAGAGCATTTCGCTGATAGGCACGTGGATGACGCGCATCGCCACGGCTTGGCTGGTTTACAAACTCACCAAATCGGCCTTGCTGCTGGGCGTCGTGGGATTTGCGGGACAGATTCCCACGTTCCTGGTGGCGCCTTTTGCCGGTGTCTGGGTGGACCGCTTGGATCGGCAGCGCGTGCTGGTTGTTACGCAGGCTCTCGCGATGTTGCAGTCGCTGGCGCTGGCAGTTCTGACGCTCAGCCGCCATATCACCATTCACGAAATCATCTGGCTCAGCGCGTTTCAAGGGCTGATTAACGCGTTCGACATGCCCGGTCGCCAGGCCTTCATGGTGCAGATGGTGGATGATAGACAGGATTTAGGCAACGCCATTGCCCTAAACTCTTCCATGGTGAACCTTGCCCGTCTCGTTGGGCCGTCGTTGGCGGGTGGCGTGATCGCGCTGTTCGGCACGGGCTATTGCTTCCTCATCGACGGCATCAGCTATCTTGCAGTGATCGCCTCATTGCTGATGATGCGGTTGACGCCCTTTTCGGCGCCGCATGTTCCAGCGGCGATGTTCCGGCAATTGCGGGAAGGCTGGGAATATGTGTCGAAGTCGACGCCCATTCGCACCATTCTTTTGCTCTTTGCGGTGATCAGTTTGATGGGCTGGCCGTTCACGGTGCTGATGCCGGTATTCGCCATAAACATCCTGCACGGCGGTCCGCATACGTATGGGTTTCTGATGGGCGCCGTGGGCGTGGGTGCGCTCATTTCCGCTTACTCTCTTGCCCTTCGCCCCAATGTGCGTGGATTGACGAAGATGATTCCCATGTCCTCCGCCCTATTTGGAGCGGGCCTGATTCTTTTTGGATTTTCAAGATTTGTTTGGTTGTCGCTTCTGCTTCTTTCGATTTGCGGTTTCGGCATGATGCAGCAGATGGCCGCCAGCAATACCATCATCCAGACGATCGTGGAAGAGGACAAGCGCGGGCGCGTGATGAGCTATTACACAGCCGCATTCGTCGGCATGGCGCCTTTTGGAAGTCTGCTGGCGGGGACGCTAGCTCACGTGATTGGCGCAGCAAGGACGGTAATGGTCAGCGGGGTCTGTTGCCTGGCGGGCGCTTTCTGGTTCTTCACGCAGTTAAAGGCTGTGCGTCAGGTCATCCGTCCAATTTATGTGGATCTAGGCATAGTGCCGCCAGATGTGAATGCGGTTTTGCAAGACGGGGGCGGCAATTAAGATCAGCCCATCTCGAAAATGTTCAAACTCCTTCCGGAATCCGCAAGCCATCCAAATGATTTGAATGGTCGAACGGAGGAACCGGATACAGCGCGGCGGACTGGTTTTTCATGATGTGATCGAAAGCCGCCTGGAACTGTTCCATCTCGGATTGCGTTCCGACGGTGACGCGAACGTGCGTGGGCCAGACCGGCCAGGGACGGCCGATAAAGACATTCTGCGCAGCCATCGCGGCAATGACTTCTTTCGCGGGGCGCTTGGCGTCCAACATGAAGCAGTTGGACTGCGAAGGAATAAAGGAGTAGCCATTCTTGGAAAG
Source organism: Candidatus Acidiferrum sp. (assembly GCA_049800195.1). GTDB lineage: Bacteria > Acidobacteriota > Terriglobia > Acidiferrales > UBA7541 > Acidiferrum. The sequence goes on along the minus strand of JBARJI010000033.1, from coordinate 57,673 downwards.
CCATTGAAAGGTCGCTTCGCGGATCGTGGCATTGATTTTCTTGCGCTGCGGCACTAGCTGCGAATCCTTCAAACTCGCGCTTGCAGCTGCCACGGCGGTGATTGGCATGGCATTCCAGCCGGAAAATGCGGCCACTTTTTCCAGAAGATCCGGCCGGGCGATCGCAAAGCCGCACCGAAGTCCCGCCATTCCGTAAATTTTGGAGAACGTGCGCAGAATCACGATGTCTTTATCGGCTTTGACAAGATCGAGAGTGGAAGAAGCATCGGCGAAATGAATGTAAGCCTCGTCCACAAGCACGATGGAATTCTGGGGCTTGTTGGCCAGCAGGTACTCGATGTCCGAATGACTTGTGAGCGTGCCGGTGGGGTTGTTGGGCGAGCAGATATAAAAGACGCCGGCATCGGGAGCGGCCGCCAACATAGCTTTCACGTCGTGCGCGTACGTTTTGGTCAGGGGCACTCTCACAATCCGAGCGCGAGTCTCCTTTGCGGCAAAGGTACCTGCCTCGTAGCCCGGATCGGCAGTCACGTAACTCTTGGCGGGGGATGTGAAAGCCAGCACGGAGAAATGCAACGGCTCGCTCGAGCCGGGAAAAGCTCGGACGTAATGTGGTTTCAGCCCTTCCATGTCGGAAAAGGTCTTCACGAGATCGTCGGTCATCCAGAAGGAGTAGCGGCCGCCTTGAGACGCCACGTCATTGACGGCGCCGCAAGCCACGCCGCAAGGGCCGAGGGGATTTTCGTTGGCGTTAATGAGAACGGCATCTTTGGGATAGGGACGCGAGGCGGCAGCGGCAAGCATGGGCTCCGTAACGATGCGGAAGCCAGCCGCAACCACGGCTGCGGCTGCAGAAACTTGGAAAAATGAGCGACGGGAACGACAGGCAGGATTCTCTTCCAGCGACATGGCAGACCTCCATTAGGACTAAAACGCTCGCAGAGGGCGAGCTAGCTGCAGACAAACTACCACGATCCGGGTCCCGTGGATTCCCTTTCTGTATTCATTTTCTGGCTAGCAAGTATCAAAAACGGGCGGACCTTAATTTAGCGGATTTAAAAATATTTTGGAGAAGAAAAAGGGAAAGCGGGGACTGCTTGCGGCTTAGAAATGATCTAAGGCATTTACATTCAATGAGTTAATGGGATGTCCTCGCGGAGCCGAGCTTGGCCCCTCGCGACTCCCGCGCGGACACTTCCGAGCGAAACCTAGCATCAAACTTTAAGAAGTACTATTGACTGCGCCGGGCCGCCGAAATACCTTATTTTTTGCTGGACCCGGCCAAGTAGGTAATCCACACGCTGCGAGGTCAGGCATGACCACCGATACAGCAGTAAACACCGTCGGCATCCCTTCCGGTAAGGCACTTGAAGAGAGATGGGAAAAACTACGCACCCACCGGCGAATCGTCTCTCGCGTAAAATTTCAGGTTGAATGGGAAGAAGGCTCCGAAAGCCAGCGCGCCAACGGCGTCACCGTGGACGTAAGCAAGTCCGGGTGCCTAGCCGTTGTGGGCGCCGGACTTCCTTTGCGCAAGCGCGTTCGTCTGATCAATCCCACAAGCGGACGTACCGCGGAAGCGCAAGTCGTTTGGCGCGATCACGAGGCCTGGGACGTGGGGCTCGAGCTGGTTAAGCCTGACCCTTCCTTCTGGGGCGTAAAGTTCTAAATTAGAGTTGGCGGGTGCGAGGGCGTGCCGTGGTTTGGGCGCGCTTTCACAAAGATCGCTGCAGCTTTTCTGTCGGTTTGCGGCCATGCGTAGGCTGCATCATTGACTTGCGCCGCGTGCCGCTTTTAATTTGGCCACTTATCCTTGGGTAGACTCTTCCGAATGGTTTCGAGGTTTTGGAAGCCGTCCTTAATGACCGTTTGCGTGACGTTATCCTTAGTGACCACCACGGGCGTCACCATAATGGCTTGGACTGTCTTTGTACCGTTAGCAATTGAAACTGCGTTCTTCACGGGAGTGCCCGCAGCTAGGTCCACAGCAGCTTCCGCAGCCAATCTCGCTTGCACCCCAATCGGTTTATAAACAGTCATGGTTTGCGTGCCATCCAAAATCCGGATGATGGCCGCGAGATCCGCGTCCTGGCCAGAGACAAGGACTTTGCCTGCGAGCTTGTGCTCCTGTAGGGCTTGGATCGCTCCTCCCGCGGTTCCGTCGTTGGAAGCGACCACAGCGGTGATATCGCCTTTGGTGGAATCGAGGGCTTCGGACATAATCGCGTAAGCTTCAGCGGGATCCCAATTCTTCGCCCATGCGTCCGCGACGATTTTTATGTCGCCACGATTGACCAAGGGCTTTAAGACGCGCATTTGTCCGTTGCGCAAGACGCGGGCATTGTTATCCGCGGGTGAACCACCAATGAGAACGTAATTGCCCTTCGGAGCGAGCCGCGCGAGCCACGAGGCTTGCAGCTCCCCGATCACTTCGGCGTTGGTGCCAACAAAGAAATCGACATCGCTATCTGGGACCAGCCGTTCGTAGCAAAGCACGGGAATGTGCCTCGCATTTGCCGCGCTCACAATGCGCGCAGCCTTGACGGCGTCGTGCGCCACCAGAACCAGAACTTTCACGCCGGAATCCATCAGCTTTTGCGATTGCTGGAGCTGCAGATCGTCGTCTCCCTCGGCTGTCTCCACGAGCACTTCGGCTCCAAGTTCCTTGGCGCGTTTTTGAAAGTTATCGAGATCCGTTTGCCAGCGCTCGACCTTGAGCGAGTCCATCAAATAACCAATTTTTAGAGGTGCAGTCTGGGTTGGAGCGGCCTGCCCGCGCGCCAAGCGAAGGGGTAGAGCGAGGAGCACACCCATCGAAACTAAGAGGAAAAACCGACGTTCAAGAACCATCATAAATTCGGCACCGCCGTATGCATAAAACCGTAGCACTGGCAAGGCGGGGCCTCAATCGGATAAGCGCTGCAAGCGGACCAAGAGTAAAGGGGGATAAGAAGGAGTGACCGGTTTCGCGACATTTGATTCCGGGGAGCGGACAAAGCACGGTTTTAGGGGACGGACCAGCGTCGGTCAAGTAGGTGAATTGACAGGGTTTAGCTCAAATCTGCTTGCGGACATGGATTTGCATGTCGTTTGGAAGTAGACAATCTACACCCAGGGGTGTAGAACATCTACCTACTGAGAGAAACATGAATCCGCGCTACCAAAACCGCATCGAGCTGCTGCAAGGGACGCTCGACTTGCTTATTCTGCAAACTCTTCGATGGGGGCCGCAGCACGGCTACGGCATCAGCCAGACGATCCGCACAAATTCGGGCGACATTTTGCAGGTGGATACGGGCTCGTTGTATCCGGCGCTACACCGCCTGGAACGGCAAAAATGGGTGGCCGCGGATTGGAAGGTTTCTGAAAACAAACAGCGCGTCAGGGTCTACCGGCTGACGGCCAAAGGCAAGAAACAATTGGAGTCCGAGCGCTCGCGTTGGGCGCAGGTCTCGGATGCCATCGCCGGCGTGCTCAATCCAGCGAAGAAGGAGAGCGAAGCATGACATTTTCCTTCTGGCATCGTCAAAAACGTGAAAGAGAACTGGACGAAGAGCTCCATAGCCATTTGCAGATGGCGGCTCAGGACCGCAAGGATCGCGGTCAAGCGCCCGAGGAGGCACGCGACGCGGCGCGCAGGGAGATGGGCAATATCGACCTGATCAAGGAGGTCACCAGGGAGATGTGGGGCTGGGCGTCCATCGAACGGCTAATGCAGGATCTGCGCTATGGATTGCGAATGCTTATTAAATCGCCGGGATTCACCGCCGTCGCCACTCTGACGCTGGCACTCGGAATCGGGGCGAACACGGCTTTGTTTTCGGTCGTGAACGGCGTACTTTTCAATCCCCTGCCATACCCACATCCCGAGCAACTTGTCTGGATTGCCGAAAGCAAACCGAACTTTGCGACTGGCTCGATCTCCTTTCCGAACTTTCGCGACTGGGTGAAAAACAACCGTTCCTTTTCCGCCATGGGAGCTTACCGCCCTTTTTCCTACAGCCTTACCGGCTTAGGCGAGGCCGAACAAATACGCTCGATGTTCGTCACCTCCGATTTTTTCCCCGTGCTTGGTGTGAATCCGCAGATCGGGCGTTCGTTCGCTCCCGGCGAGGATGAGATCGGTGCCGCGCCAATCGCGATGATTAGCGCCGGCTTTTGGAAACGCAAGTTTGGCTCTTCGCAGGACGCGCTGGCGAAGACTCTCACGCTGGACGGCAAGAACTTCACAATCGTCGGCGTCATACCGGCTAGTTTTGCCCTTTCCGTAGCCGGCTTTCGCAGCAGCGATGTCTACGTTCCGCTGGGACAGTGGAGCAATCCTCTACTCCCTCGGCGTGGCGCCGGTCTCGGCATCCACGGTATCGGCCGGCTTAAGCCCGGCGTCGGCATTGTGCAGGCTCGGGCCGACATGGAGGGAGTCACGCGCAGCTTGGCGGCCGACTACCCGGACGCGGACAAGGGCATCGGCGCGTCCATTATTTCCTTGAAGCAGGAGATCGTCGGAGACTTGCGTTTGTTTCTCTTGGTGCTACTTGCCGCGGTCGGCTTCGTGCTCTTGATTGCTTGCGTGAATGTCGCGAATTTGACTGTTGCCCGTTCCACGGCGCGCATGCGCGAATTCGCGATTCGCACCGCGCTGGGAGCAAGCCGAGGAAGGCTTTTGCGCCAGCTCCTTACGGAAAGCGTTTTGCTGTCGCTGACCGGAGGTGCGCTGGGTTTATTGTTGGCGGCTTGGGGCACAAAAGCCGCGCTGCTCAAATTGCCGGTCAGCATCCCGCGTTCCGCGGAAATCACACTGGACGCGCGCGTTCTGATCTTCACGCTAATCATTTCGTTGGCCTGCGGGATCTTCTTTGGACTGGCGCCTGCTTTCAAGTCGGCGCGACCGAATTTGCATGACACGCTCAAAGAAGGAGGCCGCGGCGGCAGTGGGTCGCGTCACCGCGCGCAAGGAATTTTCGTGGTTGTGGAAACGGCGATGGCGCTGGTGCTGCTCATCGCTTCTGGATTGATGATCCGGAGCCTGGGCGCGCTTTGGAAGGTCAATCCGGGATTCGACCCGCACAATGTCTTGACATTTGGTGTGGCGCTGCCACCAACGAGCAGAGATGCCAGCCCTGCAGGAGCGCGCGCCGCCTTGCGCCGACTGAATGACGCGCTGGCAGCGGTTCCCGGAGTCACCGCGACTTCGTTGTCCTGGGGCGCGATTCCGATGGACAGCGACGACGAGGATCTTTTCTGGATCGAGGGAAAGCCAAAGCCGGCTACCGAAAACGACATGGACTGGGCGCTGAGTTACGTCGTCCAGGAAGATTATTTGCAGGTGATGCGGATTCCGCTGCAGCGCGGAAGGTTCTTCACGGCCCACGACAACGAGAATTCCCCGCACGTTATTGTGGTGGATGACGTTTTCGCGCGGCAATATTTCCCCGGCCAAGATCCCCTTGGACAGCATATTTTTCTGCAAGACAAAGGAGGGCGAGCAGAAATTATCGGAGTCGTCGGCCACGTAAAACAATGGGGGCTTGATACGGATGATAAGGAATCGTTGCGCGCGCAGCTCTATTTTCCCTACATGCAGCTTCCGGATCAGACCATGGACGCGTCATCCTGGAGCGGCACCGGCGCATTGGTGCGCTACGACCCGAAAACGCCGGCAATCGCCGACACTCTTCGCGCGGCAATCAAAGGGTTAAGCAGCAAACATGTAATGTATGGAGCGCAGACGATGGATGAGGTCATCGCCGACTCGCTCGCCACGCGGCGAGTGTCGATGATTCTGCTCGGCGTGTTCGCGGCGCTGGCGCTCGGCCTTGCGTCTATCGGAATTTATGGCGTGATTTCCTATCTGGTGGGGCAGCGAACGCAAGAGATCGGCATACGTTTGGCTCTAGGCGCAAAACGTTCCGACGTGCTGCGGTTGGTTCTAGGCGAAGGGATGAAAATGGCGGCCCTGGGCCTGTTCATCGGACTGGCAGCCGCGCTTGGTTTAACACGCCTCATGGCAGGTTTGCTCTTCGGCGTGAGCGCAACCGACCCGCTTACATTTGCGGCCGTGGCTCTGCTGCTTATCCTCGTCGCGCTGGCGGCGTGCTATATCCCCGCGCGGCGAGCGATGCGGGTCGATCCCATAGTCGCATTGCGATACGAATAAAACATCTGGCTTCCGATTGGGAGCTTACTCGGCCGGAGTGAGCCAGGCGTCGATGCCGGGCGAAACCTTTCCGCAAAACTGCGCGACACAGAGCGCGGCGAGAAGCCCAGTAAAAACATCCATGGTGTAGTGCGCGCGCAGTACGAGCACCGCCGCAATTTCAAACAGCACGATTCCTACGGCCAGAATGGCGAGCCAGCGCTTGCCGAGGCGCGCCAATTCGATTCCGCCAAAAACAGCGATGGCCGTGTGGCCGGAAAAGAAAAAATCGTTGCCCACGCTGTAGGTGACCAGCAGCGAAGGAAAACCTGGGTAATGCCAGATCATGTTCGGAGGAGCAGGGAGCGCGCAGACGGCCTGCATAATTTGGCGCAGCCCCAGAAGCAATACGAGCCCAAGGAATGGACGCACGCTGGGTCCGAAAAGCCAGCGCGCGAGAAGAAAAAGAGCTAGTCCATCGATTAATGCGGAACTGACGATCAAGAGAGCGTTGGCGGCGGAAGGCGAGTGATAAAAATAGGAATTGAGGCCAGCCGTTAGCGTGTGAAGGGCATCGCCGACGCCGGAAACGGGCGCTGTCCGCCGCGCAATAAGCGACTGCGTCCAAAACCAGATCCCAAGCGCGGCGGCTGTCAGGACGAGCCGGCGGATGAGGCGCCGCCGTTTGCGAGCGCTTTCAGGGTTCGTCATTTGCTGGCAATTCCTAGTATCGAGCGCAACATGCCCGCGGAGGCACTCACGCCGGTCTTGCGACTTCCAGCGCGAGCTCCCGTGCTTTTCGCAAATCCAGTTTGCCGGTGCCCAGGTAGGGCAGTTTCTCAACGCGCAGAAACTGATCCGGACGCGGCCTCCAGAGCGCCGGCAAATCGCATTTGGCAAGCAGTTCCAGCGCTTCTTTCAACTTATCTTCCGGCAGCGTGTGCAAGACCATCAGGCGCTCGCCTTTTCTTTCGTCAGGCACGGCGGTCACCACAAACATCTGCTCGGTAGCGTTCGCCAGTTCGTGCAGCTTGTCCTCGACTTTTATGTGCGGCACCATCTCGCCGCCGATTTTGCTAAATCGGCTCAGGCGATCGGTGACGCGCAGGAAGCCGTCTTCATCGAGCATGGCGATATCGCCGGTGTTGTACCAGCCGTCGCGCAAAACCGCAGCCGTTTTTTCCGGCTGGTTCAAGTAGCCCTGCATGACGTTGGGTCCACGGACGAGCAGCAAACCAGACTGATTGACGGGCAGAGGTTGCTGGGTCTCCGGATCGATAATCTTTACGGTCATCCCTGGCAGCGGATGCCCGATGCTTCCGCGCTTGGCTCCTACCTGGCGGAAAGACGCCGCGCGAAAATCGATCGTATTCACGGTCACGGCCGGTGAGCACTCCGTGCAGCCGTAGCCTTCGAGCGGCCTTATGCCGAAGCGATCCTCGAATGCCTGCGAAATTCGATCTGGCAGCTTTTCCGCGCCGGCCATCACAAAACGCAAACTGCCAAACTGTTCCGGCTCGCAGCGGCGCGTGTAGGCATTGAGAAAAGTCGGGGTGGCAAGAAGCATGGTGACTGCGTATTTCTCGACGAGAGCGCCGATGACCCGGGAATCAAGCGGATTCGGATGAAACACGACGCCGATGCCGGTTGCGGCGGGAAGGCAGAGCGTACCCGTAAAACCAAAGGAATGAAAAAACGGAAGAATACCCATGATGCGATCGTTCGAGTGCATCAGGAAGACTTGGTTGAGCTGTTCAACGTTCGCGGCGACGTTGTAATGCGTCAGTACCACGCCTTTGGGCTCGCCGGTGGAACCGCTGGAAAAAATAATCGTTGCGGTGTCTTCGAGGTGTATCTTGCGCTCGGCTCCCGCGTATTTTTCGATAAAGCGCGCGGGAAGCAAGCAGGCCAAAGCAGCACCGAAGCGTTCGCTGAGCCCGGGCTTCTTCGCCAAGTCTTCGAGGAAAATTGTTTCCGTCGGTGGCTGGACGTGAACGCGCTCAAGAAAAGCGCGCGCCGTGATCACCGTCTTCAAGTTGCACTGCTTCGCGCATGACTCCAGCGTTTCGTTCGAGGCGGTGTAATTCAGGTTGACGGGCACTTTGCCCATCAGCATGGCCGCAAAATTCACCAAAGCCCCCGGAATCGATGGCGGCAGCAAAACTCCCACCATCTCTTGACCTTGCCACGTTTTGCGCAAGCGCCGCGCCAGGAATAGCGTTCTTGCCAGGACCGCGAAAAATGTCAGCTTTGGCGTTTGGCCGTCGGCCATGGCGAAACGAAACGAATGCCGGCGCGCCGTGTATAGAAACGTTCGCGGCAACGGCCGCATGTGGCGCTTCCGCCGGCCAAACGCTTCCGCACTCAGATCCTGCACGGCTTGCCGCGCTTCTTGCGACGTTGCCGTCGGCGGGAGCGGCGCGCCAAACGTCACGCGCACGGGATACGGCAAATGACGGGGGAGTTTCCAGAGAAAACGCCCGCCGGCAAAACTGAAAATCGAGCCCCATACGCCGTCGAGATTCACGGGGATGATCGGGACGTCCACGCCTTTGATGATGCGTTCCATGCCGCGGCGGAAGGGAAGCATCTGGCCGATCCGCGTCATTTGCCCTTCGGGGAAAATGCAGACCAGTTCGCCATCCTGCAGAGCCTGCGTAGCGCGGCGCAAGGAATGAATCATTTCGCGCGGACCTTGATCGGAGGAAATCGGAATCACGCCCAAAATTTTCGCGAAAGGCTTTACCAGAGGATGTTCATACGAGCCTTTGAACATCAGAAATCGCACGGGACGGTCGAGCGCCGCGAGCAGCAGCACAGCGTCAGCCATGGAAACGTGGTTGGGAACGAGCAGCGCGCCGCCACGAGCCGGAACGCGCTCGCGCCCCGCAACATCGAGCCGGTAAAGGGTGTGCGTAAGCATCCAAAGCAAGAGCCGCAGCAGCGAGTCCGGCAACAAATAGAGGACATACGCCGTCGCCGCGAGGGTCGCCAGCGACGCCCACAAGAAAATCGACGCCGGACCAAGATGAGCAAAGCGCGTCAGAAGATAGAAAGCGCCGGACGCCGCGCCAATTCCAACGAAGGAGAGCAAATTGGCGGCGGCGATGATTCCGCCCTTCTTGTCCTCTTCTGGCCGATGCTGGATAAGAGCGTTGATCGGAACGATGAAAAATCCGCCAAAGAATCCCAGGCCGGCCAGGAGGAATAGCACTGCTTCGAACGTGAGACCGTGCATCGACAACAGAATTCCAAGCACGGTCATGCCGAGGGAGCCGAGCGGAATCAGCCCATATTCGATTTTGCCCGCGGAAAGGTAGCCAGCCACCAGGCTGCCGACTCCGATGCCAACCGCAATGGCCGCTTGAAGAATGGCATTCGAGGAAGGGCGCAGATGGAGGACATCCTGGCCGTAAACGATGATGTCAAACTGCAGAAGCGCACCCAGAAACCAAAAATAAGTGTTGCCGAGAACCGCGAGCCACAGCACGCGATCGCCACGGATCAGTTTTCCCTGCGACCACAAGTCTCCGAGAAAGTTCGCGCGGAATTTTTTCAGCGGGTCAGCTGCCGGCACGCGGGCAATTCCTTGGCTAAACAGCAGTCCCAGGAAAGCGCATCCCACAAGAATCGCTCCTGAATATCCTTGGTGCCCTTGGAAGCCTTGGGCCATGAACCCGGCTGCAACGCTGCCTGCGATAATCGCGATGAATGTTCCTAACTCGATGACTCCATTTCCCCAAGAAAGGCGTTCTTGAGGCAACAATTCGGGCAGTAGTCCGTATTTCGAAGGGCCGAAAATCGCCGCTTGCGTGCTTGCGAGAAACACGGCGGCCATTTCCAGCGGCAAGTTCTGCGCGGCTAGAGCCACCAGCGCAAACGCCATCACGCCAATCTCGAACACCTTGGTCCAAATGGTCACGCCACGCTTGCTGAAGCGATCTGCGAAATACCCTCCGGTCATCGAAAACAGGATGAAAGGAGCTGCGAAAAGGAAACCGACGATCGGCACGAGCCGGTCGCGGTCCTCTTTAGCAAGATTCATGACCAGGATGAGGAAAATGACGAGCTGTTTCAGGCCGTTCTCATTGAACGCGCCCTGAAATTGCGTGGCAATCAAGCTCCAAAACCCGAGCCGCCACTTCCGGCCACGCTCTTGCATCAAGGGACTTCCGTCGTCTGACATGCAGGCACACCCACGCGTTTTGATGGAAGCTACAGTGTTAGAACGATCTTAGCAGCCCTTCTTGCACGCAAGTGCGCGGCGGCATCAGACTGTGCCGAAAACGAGACGCTTGTTTGTAAAGTGCGTCCGATTAAGGCTTTGTGGCCGCAGTCGGAGCTTTTTCCGAGGCGGCGGCCGGCAGTTTGCGCCCAGCGTTCAAATGGTCGAAGTTCAGAGCGGCGTTCAGCAGAAGCATGAATTCTCCCTGCGTTTCCTGCCGCCACATGGGATTCGTCGCAAACAAAACGACGTGTCCGCGCCCAACCGGCACATCGACAATGGCCGGCGCTTCCGCCAATTCCGAGGCGCCCGCAAGCATTCCGCTGATCCACAAATCCTTTTCATCGGCGAAACGTAGCACCACGCGCGGGTAAAGCGCGGGCGGCGGTAGAAACGAGCTCAGATACGATCTCAAATCTGGATCGACGTAGAATTCCTGCTCGGCCCTGGTCCGGTGTACGGGAGGCGCAGGCGGCGTCCACGTCCGGCCCTGCGGAATATCCGGATCGGTCAGCGAGCCTCTGCCGCTGGGGCGCGAGCCGCCTCCGTCCTCTGCAAAAAACCTGCCAAATCTTCCGGCCACCGAGACACTGAAGACCGGCCCCTGATTGAAGTACACGCCAAGGGAATCGTCATAACCGTACGTGATGGGGTCGGCCTTGTCCTCGACGGTTGCGCGCGCAATCATCCCTCGAGCTTGCAGTTGACGCGTCTCCTTGATGCTGACCGTGTCGGTGATTCCCAGATCGATCGGCAGATGCGTGCTGGGGCCGATGGGAATAAAAAGACCTCCGTCCTCGATAAACGCTTTCAGATGATCCACGCCCTCGAAGCCCAGTCCGCCGCGAATGTCGGCGGCGTGGTCGATGAGGCCGAAGTTCGGCGTCGTGGGAGTAGTCTCCCAAGGAATCGGCCCGCCGGCTTCGTTGCCGTCTGACAGCTTGCGCGCGGGGATGCCGTTGATAATCTGCTCGAGGCCATAGAATGTGGGAGGAAACAAGATCACGTCGTACTTCTCGCGCAAGTTGGGAGTATTGCGAACGGTGATGTCCGAAATATAGGAGTAAGGCACGCCCGTTTCTTCGAGCGCGAGCCGGAACCAGCCTTCATTTTGCGTGTCCGTCCAGTTGTGCATCAGGGCGATGCGCGGCACGGCGACTTCATGGCGCGCCACATCCGGCACCGACTCGACGCTGTCCACGCGCACACCCAATTCGCGTGCCGCCGCGTTCAGCCGCAAGTCCAGATCGGCTGGATTTCCTTCGAGCGGAAGAATAAATGTACCGGGAACGAATTTTTGCCCGCCAACCTCGAAGCCGTCTTCTGCCGCATAGAACTTCACATCCTTCAGCCTAAAACGCAACGTCGCGAGGTTCGGTTCTCCGGTCGCGTTGATCGCATAAAATTTCGCTGCTGCCGCCGCTTTGCCTTTTTCTGAGTGCGGCGGAATCACGCCGCCACCGTCGAAACGCGCAGACGTATCCACCAGCGTCATCGGCACCTTGAGGATTGCCGCGTCCGTAATGCGCACCGTCTTTACATTGCGCAAGGGCCCAAGCGTCCATCCCGTGTCATCGTAAGGGCGCGGGTCGCTCGTCGAGTAATACTGCGTGTCGAGCAGCATGTCCGCCATGCGGCTGTAAGGCTGGTCCATACGAATGATATAGCTGCCCAGCGGGATCTTCGTGCCCTTCGCCTCTTCCGGTTTTTCTTCGGCGGCCTCTGCCTTGGACTTGCGCGACTTTTCCCGTTTCGCTTTTTCGCCCTCTTTACTCTCCGCACTGGTGTCGGCTTTTCCATCAGCCGGTTTCGCCGCCGCAGATGGAGTTTCTTTCACTTCAAAGTCTTCCTCGAGTTTCTGCACCTCGACGCCTTGCCTCTGCAGCAAATTCGCCAGTTGCGCGGCCAGCGCCGGACGCCGGCCGTCATTCACGATGGCCCATGCCGCGGGGCCTTCCGTCGTTGCTTTCAGAACGGAGCGTTTGCTCTTCTCGTAAAAATCGTGAAGCAGCTCTTGCCCGTGCTGTGCCGTGTAGTCCAGCGAAAGCAGCAAGCCGCTTTCTTCGAGATTGGTGTTGTCGCGCAGCGACCACATCACCTTTGGCAGCGGCGGATTGGGCCGGAACCACGTGCGGCTCGTATCGCTCGGTGGCAGCACCGCTTCGCGCGTGTCGGGGAAACTGTTCCCGTATGTTTCGTAGAAGCGGCCGATCGAGTTGTGACCATTCGCCACGTAAAACATGTAATTGGGCGCCCAGCCGTCATAGAAGCCGTGCGTCCACACGCCGACGATGCCGCGTTCCGTCAAACCCTGCACATCGTTGTAAGCAAACTTCTGCCACTCGCTGATCACGATGGGGTCGAGCCACGCGTTGTACGGCCCTGTGCCCGTGGAAACATAAAGATAGGGAATGGACTCGTGCAGATCGTGGAGCACCTGCGGATGCCAATAGAAAAACGTGCTCATCATCATTTGCGAAAGCTTGAGGCCCATGGCGATTCCGTCGCGGTTATTGTCGTGCTGCACGTAATGACCCCAATAGACGAGATCCGGCTGCGGCTTATCGGGGTTGGCCTTCTTATAATTCCAGGAGTCCACCATCCGGTCGTGCCCGTCCACTTCGACGACCGGAGTAATCAGAAAAATGGCGTTCTTGCGAATGTTCTCAATAAACGGTGAATCCTCGACGGCCAGGCGATATGCCAGCTCCATGAGCATTTCCGGCGATCCGGTTTCGGGCGAATGGATTGAGCCGGAAGCCCAATAGAACGGTTTGCCAATCGAAATAAGCTGCTGCGCTTCGGCATCCGTGATCTTGCGGGGATCGGCGAGCTTGGCGGTGATGTCGCGCAAGTGATCGAGTTGTGCGATGTTGGCTTCATCGCTTACCGCAACGAGCAAAAAGTCCCGCCCCTCCTCCGATTTGCCGACGCGAAAAACTTTCACGCGCGGGCTGGCCTTGGCGAGCTCGTCGTAATAGCTGTAAATGTCCTTCGAATACGTGAGAAATCCAGGCGCGCCAACGATGTGGCCGAGAATTTTGTCGGGCGAGGGCACCGTCGCCGAAGTTGGCAGGTGATTGACGAGGTCGGTGATGAAGTACGGCTCGGTCGTAAACTCGCGAATTTTCTTGCCATATTCTTCGTCGTTCGCCTGAGTACCCTGCGCACCCGCAAGCGCAGCCGTGAAGCCCGCGAAAAGAAAAGTCGCGCCTAGCGGCAGCCAAATTGTCCGCAGCAAATTTCGTTTTGCCGCCGCAAACTCAGACAAGCTTCGACTCTGAATTCTCATCATCGCCTCACTTTTGTGTTTTTCCCGGCACCCAACCGTCCGCTGCACCATGTGACGGCCAATTTGCAACAAACGTTTCAGCCGTTTTGCCGAATACTCGCATGACGGCAGAGCCGGGGTAGCATAATGCTTCCCTGGCTTTGAGGGAAGCTGGAGGGTTGAATGGCGAATGGTGCAACGCTACAAAAATCCGTGCTGATCACGGGCGCAACCGACGGCTTGGGCAAAGCCGCGGCGCTCTTGCTGGCCGAGCGGGGCTATCGAGTTTTCGCGGCCGGACGCTCCGCCGAAAAGCGCGCTCAGCTCGACGCGCTGGCTCGGGAGCGGAAACTTCCGCTTGAATCTCTCGAACTGGACGTCTGCGAAGACTCATCCGTGCAAAGCGCGGTCGCCGTTGTCCTGGCAAAAGCGGGCGCTATCGATTTCCTCATCAACAATGCCGGCGTGAACTTCACCGCCGCCGTCGAAGACTTGCGCCTCGAGGACTGGCGCCGCCAATTTGAAACGAATTTTTTCGGCGTCTTGCGCGTCACACAAGCCGTTCTCCCACAGATGCGCGAACGCCGAAGCGGACGCATCTTAATGATGAGTTCCGTCTCCGGCTTCGTGACCGCGCCGACGCAAGGCGCTTACAGCAGCAGCAAGTTCGCCATCGAAGCCGTGAGCAACGCGCTCCGCCTCGAGCTTTACCCTTTCGGTGTGCACGTGGTTCTGATCGAGCCCGGCTACATCGTCACGGGCATCCAGCAAGCCGCCTTGGAGCTTTCAAAACCTTACGAAGGCGCAATGAAAACGGGTCCGTACGCTCCGCTCTATTCCCGTTTCTTCACAAGCGCCAGCGGCGCCCGTGCCAAATCGAGAACGACGCGGGAAGATTGTGCGCGCGTGATCCTCCAGGCAATGGAAGCTCCAAATCCGAAGATACGCTATCTGGTCACCGGATTGGCGGTGGTCGCAAAATGGTGCAAGCGATTATTGTCGGATAAAGCCGCGGACGCCGTCTTGCGCCGCAGATTTGGGATCGTCCGCGCGAAATGATCAGCGGCAAACCCCGTTAGACCAGCAAGTGCACGCGGCGCACACGCTACGGATTAGAGATCTGGAAGGAAAGACTGTTCTCTCTCAGCTCCTGCCATTTTTTCGACCACGCTTCGTGAACGGGGCTCTCGGCATAGTCCGCGGCCGCTTCCGCGCTCGTAAATTCGATCGCGTAAATGCCGCTAAAGTCCTTCAATTGATTCCGCTCCGTCTTGAGCCACACATTCTTGATGCCCGGGATTTTTCCGGCCATCTCTTTAATTCCGTTGATGGCGTTCTCCCGATCATAATTGGATGTCGCGTCCTTAAACTTGTAAATCACAATGTGCAGCACCGTCTTCGGCTGACCAAAGCGGTTTTGCCCGGCCACGCTTCGCGCATACAGCGACCCTGCCGCGATTCCCGCAATGAACAAAGCCGCGCCCAGAGCGATTTGAGACACTCGTTTCATGGTTGATGTCACGTCGTCCTCCCGTTCCTGCACAGTCAGTCTATGAAATACATCAGTTGCGAAGCAACTTGCCGCGAGCGCTGCCGCGGAACTCTCGTGTCGCCCCATCCGCCAAATAGTTTGACGCACCCGCGTTGCGACCGTTACGCTGCCAAAGCACTCCTCTTGAGGACGCAATGGATTTTTCGCCCACGGACTTGCCAGCGGACCAGACGCACGCGGGAAAACTCCCCCCGCTTCCGCAGCTTTGGGTTGGCTATCTTCTTGGGTTTGCCACCATAGTCGCCGAATTCGTCGCCGCATCGCTGCATCCGGAATTGGCCAAGGCC
Organism: Candidatus Acidiferrum sp.; assembly: GCA_049800195.1. Classification (GTDB taxonomy): domain Bacteria; phylum Acidobacteriota; class Terriglobia; order Acidiferrales; family UBA7541; genus Acidiferrum. Next base: position 42,202 of record JBARJI010000033.1, on the reverse strand, counting down.
GATTTTCCAATTCCTCCCTTGTACCTTTTTCTCGTCATGTTCGTCGGCGGCGTGTACTGGCTTGTTTGCGTCTACCGCTATCACGTGGTTCTGCAGCACGTTCCGGGTTGGAAGCATCCAATTTCGCCGGCCCGTGCCGTTGGCTTCCACTTCATCCCTATCTACAACCTCTATTGGGTTTTCAAATGGCCGCAGGAAATTGCTCGCTTCGTGAACTGGAGATTCCGCCGGCCGTTGATGAAGCCCCAGATGGTGGGCCTCATGGTTTTTGCTGCATTCGTCTTGCGTTTCTTGTTTGATCCCGGACTGGGGCTGATTCTGCTTTTTCTGGCGGCTTCTTATGTCTCGGGATGCCTCCGCCAGGCCCTCGCCTTGCCGCCTAGGCCTGCGCAGGACGCCCCTCCTCCAACGGGATAGATTCGTATAAAAACCGAAGCCAGACGTCAGGCCAAGGTCGATCGGGCGCGAATCGGGGATTGCTCCGCTGGCGCGCGACTCCTTTGCGAACGCATACAGACCCTCGCAAGGCCAAGCAGATCACTTCACCTGCAAAAGAGATGGCCCGGTGAAATGGTTTTCACCGGGCCAAATGTTTCCAGTTTCAGCTCCTAGTTTCAGGGTTTGTTCGGTGGATCGCCGGCCTTCGGATCAGCCTGCGTGGCCGCGCTTGCCGCGATCGGCTTGCCAGCATCGCTGCCGTATCGCGTTAAGTACGGCATGAACGGCGTCACTTCGAACGGCATCTTCTCTCGTTCGGCGACGATGCCGCTCATCGGTTTACTCTTGATTAGTTCCAGCTTGTCGTTCCAGGGATCCAGTTTCACGCGGCCGCCCAGGGGCAGCGCCGCGACCACCTGGGGGTTTTTCGCGGGATCTGCCGGGGTGGTTGCTTTCAGGTCGGCGATAGCCGGCACGCGGTCTCCCAAGTGCGGGCTAATCAGGTTCGGAATCTCCTTCTGGCGCGTCTGCAGCGCCGCCAGAAACAGTGCCGCGTTTGCGAGTTGATTCTTGTAGGGCGAATTTGCCAGCAGCTTGACGGCTTCCGCGTTGGCGGCATCCTCCTCCGCCGGCGTCCGTCCAAAACCAAAATGCCGGAACGTATCCTTATCATCCACCAGCAACTGGTCAAAAAACGCGAAGTTCGAGTCCATCCGGTGGCCAAGAATCACGTGTCCCATCTCATGCGCGAGAATGGTCGCAAAGCTGGCCTCGTCCGGCAGTACGTCGATTAAACCGCGGCTAAGCACGATAGTGTGCCCCAGGGTAAAAGACTCCAGCGTCGAAGTCATCAGCACCCGGCACTGGATGTCCGGTTCGATATCCAAATTGTTGGTCACTTCCAGGTTGTTCACGATCGTCTCAAGCGCTTTGTCCACTTCGCCTCTCGGCGCCATCAGTCCGATGCGCTCCAGGCGATCCGCCACGTTGTCTTCCGCTTGCCGGTCCCACGAGCGCTGCGCCTGCACCGGCGTCAGGTCGTTCGCCGTCTTCGTATCGTCCTGCACGGGTGTTTCCACCAGGATTTTGCTCAGCTCCTGCTCTTCCTGGGCGTGGCCGAGGTTGTAGCCCCACAGCCGCGTTTGCGCCTTGAAGTCCAGCTTCTTGGTCACGGCATAGTGCAGATCTTTTTCTTCGCTATAGATAAACGATGGCATCCACACCCCTGGCTGTACGTTGGTGCGCCAGCTGTCAAAGTGGAAGTACCAGCTCGAGTGTCCCCCGCCGCTGTACGCGCCGTTGAATCGCACGATGTTGTAATCCTGATCCTCGACCCAGATGCGTCCAAGGAACCGGCCCTTGCCGGACTTTTCCTGCGGCGTGACGTCGAACACCAGACAACGCACTTCGCCGAGAAATTCACGGCGCACGTAGTCAAACTTGTAGTGCTGCTTGTCGAATCCGTTCGTGTCGATGAAAATCATCTGCAGGAAGCCGTCCGGGAGAAACTGCATCGAGAACGTAAAGAAATTTCCTACCGTCCCGAAGATTCTTTTTCCCTTACTCTCCGCATCGCTCAACCCCACAAGCGCGACACCCTTCGAGAAATCGGCTCGCCCCAGAAAGTATTTGTCTCCTGCGGGGACGTAGCCAAGTTCCTTGTCGGGCTTCAGGTTCTGAATGTAGGTCTCTACCAGCGGCGAGTACTGCCGTATCTGCTGGTTCAGACGGTTTTCGTTCGTGATGACCCGGTCGATCACTTGATCCATCGTCCGCGGCTGCTGCGGTTCTGCCGCTGCTGCGCTGGCGACGGCCACGGACCCACCCAAGACGAGCCCGAGGACAATTGTAGCTAGCTTACGCATTTCTCTCTCCCCTCAGTAGGCCAGGCGGAACTCAATCCGCACGCGTGCCGGAAAATCGACCGGCTGACCTTCGCGTTTTGCTGGTTTGAACTTGATCTGTCGGGCCGCTCGGACCGCAGCCTCATCGAGGCCGTGGCCCAATCCACTTACGACGCGATTCACCTGCATGGTGCCGTTTGAGAGGAACACCACGTCGAGAACCACATCGCCTTCTAACTTAAGACTACGCCCTTCCGCCGTGTACTCCGGCTTGGGCTTGTCCAGGATGTCAACAGGCGTATCGATCGGTCCTTCCGGTCCCGCCTTTTTCTTCGGCGCGTCCGCTACCGTTTGGTCTCCGAAGCCGGAAGACTCCACTTTTCCTTGTCTTCCCCCGCCAGCTGGCGGGTTCGCCACGCCATTTCCAAAACCGGAGCTCCCCACTGTCCCACGTATTCCTTTGGCGCCGCCCGTCCCGTTTCCGTACCCTTCTCCGCCAGGCAAAAATGCTTGTCCAAGCCGGTTCACGGTTGTCGCATGTTTCGGATCGCCTTTGCCGGGCATCCCGTTCGGGTCGCCGAATCCGCCCGTTTGCACTTTCTCAATAGGCGCCTTCACCGTCGCCGGTGCTGCGCTTCCTGAATTGATATTGTTCAGCTTTACGTCTTCTCTCGGGCGCTTTGGTTGTTCGCTTGTCGTCTCGATCTTCGCTGCTTCCAGATTTTCCTTCACATCCGGCGCTAGCGCTTCTAGCTTGCGCTGCTTCGGCACCACCGCCTTGGGGACTTCAAAAATGTGCGGCTTCTTCGGATCCAGCTTCACCGGTTCGACCTCGGCCGGCTTTGGCGCTGGCTGTTTCGCTCTCACCGCCTTCGGAGGCGGCGGCGGCTGCGCCACCGGCACTTCCGTCACCGGTTGCGCGATGTCCACCATTTGAAAGTGCAGTGCTGTTCGTATTTGATCCGGATAGATCAGCGGAATCAGCACGCAGAAAATCAGTATGCTTAATTGCACGGCTGCGCTCACGCCTATGCGGTCCCACCGCGGCTTCGAGTCCGGCAATAGCGCCAGACGCGCGGCTATCGGCTTCGTTCCGATGGCCGTCTTCCAGGCTTCCGCATTGGGTTTTTGGCGCCGATTGGCGTCTAGGCCGACGCCCAGCCGCGTCGCGTTCCTTGGTGGATCTGAAATCATTGTTGTCATCCGCGTGCCGCCTCAGGAAATTTCGTCCTAGGGAACTTTGGATTTCTAGGAAGGCCTAGCGTTCCCAAGTTCGCCAGTTTAGTAGAACGTGCGCTTTGCCAGTACTAGGGTACTGACGGGGCTGAAGGCGTCCGAATAGAACTTTGGTACTAGCGTCGCGAACTCGCTAATGGTCCCGCGAGGCCGCGGTTCGCACCCTCTTCGCTAACCCGGCGAGGCGGTTCTTGTTGCGGGGTTGGGCACTCTCGCAACCTGTATAGCATACCGCAATCTTGGCCCCTGGCATCCGCACTTTTACTTACCGGCCCTCCCTGGCTGGATTAAACTCATAGATGCCCGGATAACCCCCCACGTTGGATGGTCCGGAATTAGGATCCTGTGAATGCTTCTTTGAATGGCCCATGAAGGAAGAAACCCCAGCCCGCTCGCAACTCAGCAAGTCTACAGGCCTTACAATCCCGGCCCAGACACCCGGCGCTTCTTCCGCCATCATCGAGTCTCTCTACGCGCAGTCCAAGGCTGCGCGCTGGTTTCTTTCCCAGGCCAGTTTTTCCGCTTCTCTCCAGCGTTGCGCGGGAAAACGTCTGGCTTGCGGCCATCTGCCGGCCGATAAACTTGAGGAATATCTTGGCGCCTTGCACCTCGAGGATCTTGCCCTCGCCACCGCTTGCCTCGAAAATTGCGAAGCCGCGTGGGAATATTTTGTCGCCGCTTATCGCGGCTATTTGCGTTCCGCCGCCTCGATTCTGCGCTGCAGCTCGGCTTCCCCGGAAGCGTCGGAACTCGCGGATTCTTTGTTTGCGGATCTCTATGGCCTCGAAGATGGCCATCGCCGCGAACACTCTCTTTTTCGCTATTTTCACGGCCGCAGCTCTCTAAAAACCTGGCTGCGCGCCGTTCTTGCTCGCCGCCACATTGACTCCATCCGCGCCGGCCGCCGCTTCGATTCTCTCGATGACGAACACCCAGAAAGCACCGCGCCTCAGATTCGCGCGCAGGTCTCCGCTCCCGCTGCTGACCCTTATCGCGAGCGCTACATCGCCCTCTTCAACCGCGCCCTGCAAGCTGCCCTCGCGGCCCTTGACGCCCGCGATGAACAGAGGCTGCGCCTCTACTACGCCGATGAGCAAACCCTCGCCGAAATTGGCAAGCAACTCGGCGAGCACGAATCCAGCGTCTCACGCAATCTGGACCGCATTCGTCTCGCCCTCCGCCGCACCGTCGAAGAAACTCTTCGCAATGGCTCGCCCGCGTCCAATGGCTTCGCAGCTGAGTCCGGCCTTAGCGATCCGCAAATCACCTTGTGTCTTGAATATGCTTCTGCGGATGCTTCCTTCGACCTCGAAAAACTCCTCCAGCGCCGCGACCGCTCAAGCACCGTGGCCCGGAGACCCGACCCATGAAACCATGCTCCACCAAACTCGACTGCAAGAACCCGGCCAAGCCTCGTTCTAAGAAAGGAGAATGCTATGGCGCATGATGACCGCGATCGAAACTTTGAAAAAGCCCTTGCCCGCCAGTTGCGTTCTTCCTCTTCTTCTGGTGTCGAGGCCAATGCCCTCGCTCGAGCGCCGCTTGAACCCTGCCCCGATCCAGAAATTTTGGCGGCCTATCACGATCAATCTCTCTCGCCGGAGGAACTCAATTCTTGGAAGCAACACGTTGTCGCCTGCAGCCACTGCCAGTTCGTTCTTGTTCAGCTCGCGGCAACCGAGAACATCGCGCTCGACGCTTCGTCGGCGCAAGACCCGCTCCTCGTCAGTAAACCCGCTGTCTCCCGCAAACAACGCGACTACGATTCCCGCTTCCTCAACGGTGTCAGACGCCCCCCGAGTTGGCGATGGGTCTTGCTCATTCCCGCTGGCGCGATTGCCGCGAGCTTGGTCGCTTGGATTTCCTTGCGGCGATCTATTCCTCTGCCCGTCTCACCGTCATCCACTGTTCAAGTCGCCGAAAATCAGCCGGCTCCTCAACCGCCCTCTTCCCCGAGTGCCGCTCTCGCCTCTTCACGCGAAAGCGCGAAAAGGGGAAAAGACCAAGCCGTTGGTGGAATTGCTGGCGCCGTTTCGCCGAACCGTGATCAACCGGCCTCGCAGTCTCCTGATCAGACTCAGGTAACTCAACATGCTGCGAATCAGCGCGCCGCCAACGCTCCTCATGGACCATCCGTGAATTTGCAAAAACAGCAGCAGCAACAAGAAGTTTCGCGACTTGCTGTCGGCGCTGCCGCAGCCCCCGTCCAAAACCAACTAGACAAAAAAGCTGCCTCTGGCGCTGCCACGACCGCGAGTGCCCAAGATGCCCTTACCGAACCGGCCTCCCCCGCACCCCCGCCTCCCCCGCCGCCACAATCCAGCTTCGTCGCTGATGGAACCGTCAGCGCTCCCCTCGCGGCGAAAACCCCTCCGCCCGCTCCTGCTCCTGCAGCGAGCACTGCCGCTCCCAAAACGCAGTCAGGAAGCGCCGGCGGAATGGCAGCTTCGAGCGAAGCCGTCGAAATTTCCGCTGAACCCCTAACTCCCGCCAACCTCCGCGCGATGAAGCGCGCCGCCGTTCTGCAAAATCCGCACGTTTTTGCCGCTCCGGACGCGAAGCACCTCTGGCGCCTGGGCCCGGCAGGCTCCCTGGAATTTTCCACGGACAGAGGTGAGAAGTGGAAGCCGCAAGTCAGCGGCGTCGACGCCGATCTTTTGTCTGGCTCCGCCGCCTCCGCAAGAGTTGCCTGGATCGTCGGCCGGTCCGGCACGATCCTTCGCACCACCGACGGCGGCGCGCATTGGGCCAAAGTGAATTCGCCCGTTACCGGCGACCTCGCTGGCATTCGCGCCATCGACGCTTTTCACGCCACCATTTCCTTTGTAGCGGATCCAAAGACCGGCGTCACCAAAACCTACGCAACCGCCGACGGCGGTGCGACTTGGTCTCCGATTCCTCTCGAGTAGTACAAGGCAAGCACCCGCTTCGCCGCGTGCAAGAAATTCTCGCCCCATCGTTCTAAGCTGGAAGTCAAATCTCGGTCGAGGTGCACATCATGGAAAACCGCCACGCAATACTTCAGCGCCGCCTGCCCTGGATTCTTTCCGCCACGGCTGCCCTTCTCGCTGCTGCCGCTCTTTTTTATCCTGCCTTCTGCGCGCATCACGTCTTCGCCGCGCAAGACAAGTCCGCCCAAGAAAAGGAATCCCCTCGCTCCACCGCACCCGATCAATCCACCAGCCTCTCCGACCAAACCGATCTCAACGTCACCGTCTACAATTCCAACATCGCCCTCATCCGCGACGTCCGCAATCTCTCTCTCCCCGACGGCTCCTTCCGCCTCAAATTCATGGACATCGCCGCCACTGTCAATCCCGCCACCGTCCATTTCCGCTCCCTCACCGCTCCCGATAAGCTTTCCGTCCTCGAACAAAATTACGAATACGATCTCCTCGAACCCGCCAAGCTCCTCCACAAATACGTCGGCCGCGAAGTCACTCTCGTTCGCGCCGTTCAGGAAAGCGGCACCACGAAATACGAGGAAATCAAAGCCACGCTTCTCTCCGATAACAACGGCCAGGTCTGGAAAATTGGCAACGACATCGTCACCGGCGCCTATGCCGAAAGCTACCGCTTCCCGGACATCCCCGCCAATCTCTACGACCGCCCCACTCTCCTCATGTCGCTAGAAAATTCCGGCCCGCGCAAACAGCAAATCGAAACGTCTTATCTCGCCAATAATCTTTCCTGGAACGCCGACTACGTCCTCACCGTCTCTCGCGACGACAAGGCCGCCGACCTCGACGGCTGGGTCACTCTCACCAACAACTCCGGCACCGCCTTTCACAACGCCCGCCTCCAACTAGTCGCTGGCGACCTGAATCGCGTTACGAGTGCTGCTGGCGGAGTTGTTATGCGCGAGCAGTTCATGGCCAAAGCCGCCCCCGCTCCCCAATTCCAGCAGGAAAATTTCTCCGAATATCATCTATATACGCTCGGCCGCCGCACCTCCGTCGAAAATCAGGAAACCAAGCAAATCAGCCTTCTCGAAGGCTCCGGCGTCCCCGTCGAAAAGCTCTTCGTCGTCAACGGCAACAACTACTACTACCGTAGCCAGCAAGCTCCCGGCTCGCCCATCAAGGATCCCGTCATGGTCTATTACAAATTCAAAAATGACGAAAAATCCGGCCTCGGCATTCCTCTTCCTGCCGGCAACGTCCGCGTTTACCAAAAAGATTCCCACGGCGGCATCCTCTTCATCGGCGAAGACCGCATCGGCCACACTCCCAAGGACGAAGACGTCACCGTCCACATCGGCAACGCCTTTGACGTCGTCGCCGAGCGCAAGCAAACCGACTACAAACACGTCGACACCCACACCTGGGAACTCGAATACGAAATCACCCTCCGCAATCACAAGGACACGCCCATCACCGTCGAAGTCAACGAGCCCATTGGCGGCGACTGGGAAATGCTCGACTCTTCCTACAAATTCACCAAAACCGCCGCCTTCGCCGCCCAATTCCAGGTCCCCGTCGCCGCCAACGGCACCTCCGTCCTAAAATATCGCGTCCGCGTCCACTGGTAACTCGTTTAAGACAACGCGCCAGCGAAGTCCTGCGTCCACCCGTAAGCGCCAAAGAAATCCTGCGTCCACCGGTAGTGTCTTCGTGGCGCGTCATCCAGAGCGTAGCGAAGGATCCCGGCACGGTTGACCCTGAGCTACCAGTCGCATACTAACTACCGCCGCAACTCGCAATCGTCCAACCGTAGGGGCACGACATGTCGTGCCCTTCTTCGCCTTTCGCTCCGCTGTCCCTCCGCACTCCCGACGTCGCGGCACGATACATCGTGCCCCTCTGACGTCTCCCGCCAATGTTTCTTGACAAGTAATAAAACAAACAGATAATCAGCAAGCCCTGTTGCGGGCACGGAGCATTTTGAGGCCGCAATTTGCGGCCTCAACCCCGAGACCCATGCCAAAGACTGCTCTCATTGTCCCGGCCCAGCGCGTGGAATCTCTTATCCTGCTAATCCGTGGCAAGAAGGTCATGCTGGACTCCGATCTCGCCCACCTCTACGGCGTCACCACGAAAGCTCTCAACCAAGCGGTCAAGCGCAATCGCGGCCGTTTTCCCGCGGATTTCACGTTTCGCCTGACCCGCCGCGAGCGCACCCAGCTGGTCACAACTTGTGACCACCTCCGCAAACTCAAATACTCTGCGAGCCTGCCTTACGCCTTCTCCGAGCACGGCGCGGTCATGCTCGCCAGCGTCTTGAACAGTCCCGTAGCCGTCCAGGCCAGCATTCAGGTAGTCCGCGCGTTCGTAAAGCTCCGCGAATTTTTGGGCACCCAACACAAGCTGGCCCTCAAGCTCCTCGAACTGGAAAAACGCCTCGGCGATAACGACCACGAAATCACCACTCTCTTCGAGGCCATCCGCCAGCTAATGCAACCCCCCGCCAAACCTGCCAAACGCATCGGCTTCCACATCTAGCCCGCAATCCCCAGATGTAGGGGCACGATTCATCGTGCCCTCCTTCTTTCCTCCGCCCCTCTCCTCGCGGCCCGATACATCGTGCTCTTCTTTCTTCCCCCGCTCGATTGCTTTGGTGTGCGGCAGCCCCGCTGCCGCTTTTCCCCGCCCACAAATGCGCCCACATCCACGCCCTCGCTAACGGCCCCATTCCCCGCCCAGCCCCACAACCGCATCCAATGTCTCTGCCCCACCTTCATCACTCCCTTCACCAAAAATTCCAACTACCCTATGCGTCACCGAGAAACGACAGATGACTGGCGGGGCCGGGAGCCCAATTGGCGGGCGGGTGGGCAACCTTTACCGCCCTAAAATGATTTTGACTTTGATTCTCTCTGTGGAACCAGATTCCACCGCAAGATTCATGCAGCGAGCCTTGGTCGAAATGAAGGAAGAAGAAAGAGAAAAGATCCTTATAAGTGAAAAGAAAGACGAACCCTCGCGGCTCGTAAACCCGAGGTGTCTCTTGACAGAGCCGACGCCTTCATAGAGGGTGGCCTACCCTTTGCGGTTTCGTTTCTAACAAAGGGTGGGTCACTCTTCCCTGTGGGAGACGCATTCCCGTGGCTTTTGACCTCCCCTGCCTACCTCAACCGCGAACGGCCCACCCGCAACCTCCTGTCCCATAACGTCTTATATTTATTACTTTACAGTAAATATAAGCATGCTATAATGGTTTATGTTTGTCGCGCAGGAGCACCGAGTCGCCGCTTTCCCTCCGCTACCCGCCCGCCCTTCCTACTGCGGTTCGCCCCTTGTCCTCAACCCTTCGCGCGCTTCGTTACACGCAGGAATTCCCGCAACTCCAATTCCCTTATCCGTTTACTTCATAACTTGCGGATACCCCGGGTGGGGGGCAGGCTCGCCGCTAGCCACTCACCACTGCCAATTATCCCCTTTAGATTGATATGCTTAGCACACTCCCACCACCTAACTCCTATAGAATCACATTCTTGCAAAAAACAGGGGGTGGGGCGGGTGGCAAGCGGTCGCAACCCACTCAAATCAATTCCTCATAACTTTTATGGTCCCCAATCCAGAACCACAAAAATCCACCAGTTCTGCGGAGCGCCAGCGCCCGATAATTGAGCGTAACCCGCGCCGACCACACTTCCAGCCCGCGTGATTCTCCAACTTTCTTGAAATGTAGCGAAGGATACTGTGGATTATTCTTCAGCAGAGCAAACTGTTTGTCCGCCCGATTGCGTATCTCGAGGGGCAGCGCCTGATAGCTCCGCCAAAATCCTTCTGTGGCACGGTGTTCCATTCAGTCACAGTGGACGGACTCTTCCGTGCTTCTCATCATCCAGCGCGTTTTGCACGGCCCCGTCCAGCCGCCCCGCGACCAAGTCCGCCTCAATCCGCCGATCGAGCGGTCTCGGTCCTGCGTACTCATCGAGCCACACCCGCAGCTCCTCCAGCTCTTCTTGCGTGAGCGTTCCAATCACCCGCTCGATCTCTTCCACTCTTTTCCCGCTCATATCCGACGCCAGCTCGCAATTCTTTTTCGTGAAACCAACATTATAACACTCCCGCCCTTGCCGGCGGGTGGAACATCCTTTCCTGGCCGAAAGATTTCGATTTTGTCTCTCCGAAGGCTGGCCCATCCTTGCGGGTTTGGTTTTTGCAAGGGTGGGTCTTTCGTGTCGGGTTTCTTATTTCGAGTTTCGCATTTCTAATTTCGGTTCCCTCCACTTTTCCACACATTTCCACAGCCGTAACAAACCCATTACTCCCCTTCCAACTCCCTCAACCCTCTCGACTTCCGCCGCTCCCCTTCCCATCCGCGCTTTCCCGTTCGAATCACTTGCGAGTAAACAAAAAAACTATTGACAACCAGTAACTAGCCCTGGTATAATTCTTCATGTTTGCCCTGAGCTACCAAGGGTCCAGTCGGAAGGGATCCGCTTCTCTCCCGTCACTAGCCGCTAACCACTCATCACTCACCTCTATCCCCTTTAGAATGATATTCTTCGCACACCCCCGCCACCTAACTCCCATCGAATCATATTCTTGCAAAAAACAGGGGGTGGGGTACCCCTCTTCCGCCTCATCCTCCTCGCGTCGCGCCTTCACGCGGTTCGTTACGCAGGAATTCCCGCAACTCCAATCCCTTCATGCGTTTACTTCATAACTTGCGGACACCCCGGGGTGGGGGTCACACCCTTCCAGCCAAATCTTTGCCCAGTGCTTGCACGCCCCTCTTCCTTCTCTTGCCTCTGCCCATCCTTGCGTCCTTACTTCGTTACTTCCCAATCTCTCGGATTGCGTGTCAAGAGTCGCCGAATGCGGAACACCGGCCACGGAGCACGGGTCACCGTTCGTTTATTCCGCTTCCGCCACGAAGATCATCTCCGGCGAATCGTCCTCCAACGGCGACCGGTCAAAATCTCCATGCACCGCGCTCACCCGAAAACCGCACCGCGCCAGCAAATGTTCCACTTCGTACCGGAAGAAATAGCGCAGCGTCCACGCAAACACCAGCCGCTCTTCTTTCCCCTGCGCGTCCCGCACATAGAAAATCATCTCCACATCGTTCCGCTGCTCCGCTCGATGGAACGCCGCCACGCGCTCCGCAATCCTTACGCGCCGCCCATCCGGCGTCGAGTATTCCGAGACTGGCGCTTCCTTCAAGTGGGCCGGATCATGCATTCGTTCCGCATCCGTCTGAAAAACATCCAGAATCAGCTTTCCCTTTCGTTCACCAAACCGCCGGCCCGCGTGCAGATGTTTTCGCACGGATTCCAGACACGAAACTTGCGCGGCAACCTCCAGCAGGTGTTGCATGGGGCGAAACGGAATGATCACCACGCGAAATTTTTCGCCCAGATCGAAGCGCGTCATATCGCCCTGCACGAGATGGATTCGTTCGCGCGTCTCCCGAGGCAGCGCCCCTCGCTTCTGCGTGCAGCGCTCCAGCATCCGCTCCGAAATATCGAGCCCCGTGACGCGATGCCCCGCTTCCGCCAGCGCCAGCGTAATCCGTCCCGTCCCGCAGCCCAGCTCCAAAACAGGATCGCCGTGTTCATGCACCGCATCGCGATAGAACGCCAGATCCTGCGTCCGCCCGCGCACAATCGGAGACTCGTCGTAATAATCCGCAATGAATCCGTCGTAAAGCGCCGCGCTCATATTTTTCGTTTCGTCGAAATCCTGGTGGAACCCGCGCCGACTTCTAACGCACTCCGCGACGCGCCGAGAAATCTGCTTCCACCCAGCCCTCTCGCTTTTCCCCTACTTCCTTTATCTCCTCTACTTCCTCTACCTCGCCCTGCAGCCGCGCGTGATTTTTCTCCGTCTCTTTACACCTTTACTTCATTGCTTCCTCTTCTTCACTCCACAATCGCATCCGCTTCGATCTCCACCAGCATCTCCGGCGAAATCAGTTTGCTCACTTCCACCATGCTCGTCGCCGGACGGATTCCCGCGAAAAATTCGCCGTGCGCCCGCGCCACCTTTTCCCACTCCGCAATGTTCGTAACGAAAATCCGCGTCCGCACCACATCCCGCAAACTCGCTCCCACCTTCCCAAGCGCCGCTTCGATGTTCCGAATCGTCTGCAGCGTCTGTGCGTACGCGTCTCCCACCCCGACGATTTTTCCATCCGGTCCCGTCGCCGTCGTCCCGGAAACCGCGATCGTATTTCCAATTTTCACCGCTCGCGAATAACCGACGATCGGCTCCCACGGCGTTCCGCTCGAAATATTCTCCCGTGCCAAATGCGCCTCCTTCGCCTCACCTGACTGTGTCCTCGCGAGGCTGCATGCTAAACTCAAGGAATTATGGCACAGCTCAAGCACCCTGCTCTCGCCGGACTGTGCGCGAGAATATCTCATGCTCTGTAACAACATCCTCGAAGCCATTGGCCACACGCCGCTGGTGCGCCTCAACCGCATCAATCAGGGCCTCAAGCCGCAAATCTACGTCAAAGCCGATTACACTAATCCCGGCGGCTCGGTGAAGGACCGCATCGGCATCACCATGATCGATGACGCGGAAAAGCGCGGCCTGCTCAAGCCCGGAGGCACCATCATCGAAGGCACGAGCGGAAATACTGGCATGGGTCTCGCGCTGGTCGCCGCCGTTCGCGGATACAAAATGGTTTTCACGATCACGGACAAACAGTCGAAAGAAAAAGTGGATTTGCTGAAAGCGCTTGGCGCGGAAGTCATTGTTTGCCCCACCGCCGTCGAGCCGGAAGATCCGCGAAGTTATTATTCGGTGGCGAAGAAACTTGCGCGCGAAATTCCAAATTCCTTCTATCCCAATCAGTACGACAATCCGATGAATCCCGAGGCTCATTATCAGACGACCGGGCCGGAAATCTGGGAAGACAGCCAGGGCAAAATCACGCACTTCGTATGCGGGATGGGCACCGGCGGCACCATCAGCGGCGTGGGAAAATATCTCAAGGAAAAAAATTCCGCAGTGCAAATTATCGGCGTCGATCCCATCGGCTCGCTCTATTACGATTTTCACAAGCGCGGCGAAACCGTGAAAGCCAAGACGTACGTGGTCGAAGGCATTGGCGAAGATTTTTTCCCTACGACGATGGACATGAAGATTCTCGACGACGTGATTCAAGTGAACGATGAGGAATGCTTTGTGCTGGCGCGGCGGCTCGTCAAGCTCGAAGGCATTTTTACGGGAGGCTCCGGCGGCGGGTGCATGTCGGCGGCGCTCCGTCTCGCCAAGGATTTGGGTCCGGAGGCTTTTATTGTCGCTTTCATGCCAGACACCGGGATGCGTTATCTCAGCAAGGTCTATAACGATGAATGGATGCGCGAGCGGGGCTACGTCGAAGCCGCGGTTCACATCACCGCGGCCGAAGTGGTCAACGCCAAGCACCAAGCCGGAAAAGTCCGTGAACTCGTCATCGCCCGCCCATATCAAACCGTTTTTCACGCGCTGAAGACCATGCAGGAGCAGGATATTTCGCAGATCCCCGTCTTCGAGGAAAACATTCCCATCGGCACGATCTACGAGGATCAGATTCTTACAATGGCGCTGCAAGGAAAAGATCTGCGAAAACTCGTGGTTCGCGAAGTGATGAGCAAGCCGCTGCCGCGCATTCCCGGAACTTCGCCCGTCGAGCGTGTCACGTACATTCTGAGCCACGAGAACCCCGCCGTGTTCGTCGAAATGGACGGCGCAAAGTTCGAGATCCTGACCAAATACGATTTGATGAGCACCGTCGCCAGCCTTATGGAACAAAAACGCTGATTGCCGCATCCAATCTCCCAACGCAAGAACTTAGGGCGGAAAATACTTGAAAATTCTGGACTTTAACGAGCGGCTAAAAGACTCGATTCTTATCGCGGACGGAGCGATGGGGTCGATGCTGCACGAAACGGTAGGCGCACAGCGGTGTTTCGACGAGCTTAATGCCACGGAGCCGGAAGCCGTGTTTCGCGTACACCAGGCTTACATCGAAGCGGGCGCGCAGATTATCGAGACCAATACGTTCGGCGCGAACCGGTTCAAGCTCGCGCCGCTTGGCCTGGCGGACGAAGTGCAGCGGCTCAATTCCCGCGGAGTGAAAATCGCACGTGAAGCGCGCGAATCGGCTTCGCGCGAAGTGCTGATCGCCGGCTCGATCGGTCCGCTTGGCCTGGGAGTGCAATCGCGCCATCCCGAGCCCGGCGAAATACTCGACGTTTTCCACGAGCAGGCTCTCGCTCTCGAGGAGCGTGGAGTCGATTTTTACATTCTCGAAACTTTTTCCTACATTGAAGAGATTCTGTTGGCCGTCGACGCCATTCGTTCTTTCTCCGGCTTGCCTATCGTGGCGCAGCTCACGTATTCGGAAGAAGGCACCACGTTCGGCGACCTGCGTCCCGCCGATGCCGCCGCGCAGCTCAAGGCAAAAAACGTTCAAGTCGTTGGAGCGAACTGCACTCTGGGCCCGCAAGCGCTGCTGAAAATCCTGCGCGAGCTCACGGAAGTCAGTGACCTTCGCGTGAGCGGCATGCCCAACGCCGGTTTACCCAAACGCGAGGGCGACCGCATCGTTTATCCAAAATCTTCGCCGGAATATTTCGCGCTGTTTGCGCGCGAAGCCGCGGCGCTCGGCGTGCGTATTCTGGGCGGCTGCTGCGGCACCACGCCGGCGCACATTCGCGCTATGGCCGAGGCCGTCAAATCGCTGCATCCGGCCAAAGTGAAGACCGACGTGGCACACGTTAAGTTGGCAGGCACTCTCGCACAACCCACGCCGATCGCGCAGCGCGATCCCGAAAGCAAGTTCTGGAAGAAACTGCGGGCCAAGGAATTCACGGTGTGTGTCGAGATCGATCCGCCGAAGGGGCTTTCTCTCGAGCGAGTGTTCGAGCAAGTGGACAAAATCATGGCCTCGAAAAAAGTCGACGCCATTGATATCAACAGCGGTGCGATGGCCCGCGTCGGCATGGACGCGTTGATCACCGCGGGCGCACTCGAAGCGCGGGGCGTGGAAACTGTTCCGCATTTGACCACGCGCGATTTCAACATCATCGGTTTGCAAGCCGTGTTGCTAGGCGCGTGGACCGTCGGCGGCGTGCGCAACGTGCTCGCGATCACGGGCGACCCGCCGGCCGTGGGCGACTATCCAGAAACCAGCGGCGTTTACGAAGTGGATTCCGTCGGGCTGGTGAAAGTGCTCAGCCGCCTCAATCAGGGCACGGATTGGGCGGGCAAAACGCTTGGCGGTGCAACGAATTTTGCGATCGGAGTGGCCGTCAATCCCGTGGCGGATGATCTCGACAACGAAATTGAACGCTTCCAAGCCAAGATCGAAGCTGGCGCGCACTTCGCGATGACGCAGCCGATTTTCGATCCGGAGCACTGGCATGCGTTTGTGAAGAAACTCGGCGGGAGACCATCGATTCCGGTGCTGCTGGGGATTTGGCCGCTGAATAGTTACAAGCAGGCGCTGCGCCTCAACAACGAAGTTCCTGGAATCGTTATCCCGCAGGGAGTGCTCGCTTCGCTAGAATCCGCCGGCGCAGCCGCGCGTGACCGCGGCTTTGACCTGGCCCGCCAACTGCTCAAGTGGGCGCGCACCGAACTGGCCGGCGCCTATCTTATTCCGCCATTCAAACGCTACGAAGAAGTGCTCGACATTCTCTGATCATTAGGGACGCCGACAGTCACGGAATCAGATGTGGGCCGACGAGCTCTATAAATTCCCCCGCAGCCACGATCTTTGTGGCCTTCCAGAATTTAGGGGAATGCCGCAGGTTGCCGGTGATGAGATAGTCCGCGCGCGCTTCATCAGCGCATTCGAGAAATTTGTTGTCGGTTGGATCGCTCGCAGCTTGAACAGTTCGCGAGGGACATACCAGGCGCCCCCGATCCTCCATAAGGTCAAGGAGTTGGAGCTGCAAGCCTCGTCGAATGCCCAATTCGCGACGCCCTAAAACCGCGCGATACTCCGCGAGAATTGCCGAGGATAGAAATAATTGAGCAGGTCTTGTGGTTGCCAAAAGCAGGACTGAACGTGACAAGCCTTTCGGGTTAAGTGCGGCCGCAACCACGACGTTCGTGTCCAGGAGCAGCCGAAGCGGAATCATCCGCGCTTCGTTTTCTGGGCGCGTGTTTTTCGGATGATCTCGTCGATTTGTTTGGCGGTTAGTTTGTCGGTGCCCTTGCGCTTCGATTCCTCACCGATAATGCGCAGAACTTCAGGCTCGGGGGCGGCCAGTCTGATGTAATTCTGAATGCTCAACAGAACAGCGCGCGGAGTGCCGCGTTTCTCAATCACCAGCGAGCCACGCTCCTGCTCAATGTGCCGCAGCAGACTACCGAACTGCGTCCGCGCCCGGAGCGCTGAAACGACAACTCCATGCGTCTTTTTGGTTTTCGGCATAAACCCTACTGTTGAGTTAGCAATCTTGAACTGTACAGTTCTTGGAGCTAGCCGTCAATAGCTTTCGAAGGAAAGCGACATGGGCGGTGTCGCGAGGGGGCGAGTCTCGCGAGAGTTCGGGACTGGAAAGGAGAACGATGAGATCGCGAAGGAGCTGTCTTGTGAACCGTTTATATCCCGTGGGGATTGCCGGGGAGCAACTACTCCCTGCGGCTGGAAACATCCAGTTTGATCAAGCGGGCCAAGAGGGGCACTAGCGAGGCGTACGCCAGGATGACGAACACAGATGCGATGAAACACCATGCGATGACTGCGTGCCACACGGTTATCCATAGGAATTGCGTTGCCAACCATAAATTCGCTCGGAACAATTCATGAATCCGCGCAATGGACAGAGGCAGATGCGGGGCGCCGAAGAGTTTTTCTCCCAGACGAAAGAACGGAATGAGCAGCGCGATTTGCGCGGGATAGACAAAATAGTTGACGAGCTGAATCGCCGGGAGATTCAGGCGCAAAATCAGGGCCGCAAGCGCGCAAAGAGCTGTCGTCGTCCCGAGCACGGGGATAACTCCGAGCGCGACTCCGAGGGCGATGCTCAACGCCAGCTTTTCCGGCGTCACGCCCTGGCGAAGCAACTCGATCATCGGCCGCGCCATCCGCCGGCGAAAAAATTCTTCTCTCGCACTGCCATTCGTCTCCACGCGAGGCAACCTCGCTACCATCATATTCGGAAACGTTGTTTTGTCTGGCCGGTTTGCTTTGATGGTGGTGGCTCAGTTTCCGATCATCCAGGGTTGTGCAAAAGGACTTTGACAACCTGGCGACCGAGCGAATCGAGCGCGAGGACTACTTCAAGTTTGCCGACAATGCAGAACCCGAGATAGTCGGGGCTGCCCGTGGGCTGGTTACTTTCCGTAGGCTTGGGCGATCTGGCCGACGAGTTTGGCCCAGCCCATGTCCATGGCTCCGTACACCTCCCCGGCCTCCGCTCGCCCATTGTCCTTGAGGATTTCCACCATCAACGTCGCGTAGTCCGAGATAATAACGCCAGACTGTAGCATGCGCAGGAGCCCAACTTGCCGCTTGGTCTCACTGAATGTTCCTGATGCGTCGACCGCGACATAGGCGTCGAAACCTTTACCAACAGAGGTGATTGCGGGAAAAGCCGCGCAGACTTCGAGCGAGATGCCGGCGAAAATCAGCTTCTTGCGGCCGGTCGATTCGATCGCGCGAGCTACGCGAGTGTCGTCGAATGCATTGACCGATGAACGGTCAATGATCTCGATGCCAGGGAGAGCGTCCACAAGTTCGGGAAAAGTCGGACCCCACATACTGTCGCGCGCCGTCGTGGTAACGACGATCGGCAACTTCAGCGCTTTCGCAGCTTTGGCCAGGGCAACTACATTGTGTTTCAGCTCGCCGGTCGAATAGTCACGGACGCCCGTCATCAGACCTACCTGATGATCGACGAGGACAAGCGCCGCATTTTGAGAAGTCAGAGGCTCGTAGGGACGGATTTGATTGGTCATGGCATTCTCCTTTGTTATGGTTTGCGTATTTTACGCCAATAGATTAACAATAGCAGAGCAACAGTCAGACCAATAGGCGACCGGATTACAATAGATTGGTGCAGTACAGCAACAATAGACAATGGAAGATCTAAATGACATCTACTTCTTTGCCTCAGTTGTCCGATATGGCGGATTTTCCGCGGCCGCACGCGTGATAGGAGTTGAGAAAACACGCCTGAGCCGCCGCATCTCCGCACTGGAGAGACGGCTAGGTGTCCGTTTGCTCCAGCGGACCACCCGGGTTCTCGCTCTAACAGAAGCCGGACAACGCTTCTTTGAGCGATGTGTAGCGACCGTGGACACAGCGCAAGCGGCCTATGACAGCGTAGCGGAATTGCGCAGGGAACCTGCGGGACTCGTTCGACTCAGCAGTCCGGTACTGCTGACTCAAAGATGTCTGGCTCGTGCACTCCCAGGCTATATGACGGCGCATCCTAAAGTCTCTGTCTTCGTCGAGGCGACGGACCGGACCGTAAATGTGATTGAGGAACGATTTGATATCGCCATCCGCGCACAGCCAGTAATAGAGGACGTTGCGGGGTTGGTGGCGAAAACTCTCGGCAATTCCAAACGCGTGCTGGTCGTGAGCCCCACCTTTCTGGACCACTACGGGCGACCGGAAAATCCAACCGACTTGGCGAAGTTCGCAACCGTAGCCAGCATCGACGATATGTTCGACCGTGGGGCGCGCTGGAACCTAACGAATCTTGACAATTGGGCGCAACAGGTCGAGTTGAAGCCGAGAATTGTAACAAGTGATCTGCGCGTGAGACTTCAAGCTGCGATACACGGCATTGGCATCGCATTGCTGCCAGAACAAGTGGTTTCTGAACCGCTAAAGGGAGGGCTTATTAAACGAGTGATGTCGGAATGGTCTGGGGCGAAGAACATTCTGCACTTGGTTTACCCAACCCCGCGGGGAATGCTGCCTTCGGTAAGAAGTCTTATTGACTATCTCTTGATCCATGTTCCAGCTTGGCTCGAGGAAAGGAGCATTTAGAGCTAGCATGGCGAGCGTAGCCCTGACGGAACTCTAGCGGTAGCGGGCGAGCCAATACAGAAAATAGCGCCGCAACCGACGCTCCGCTTGGCGGATGCCGGACGGGCGTGGCGCGACCAATAAATGGGCCAGTGGTGTGTGCTCATCGTCGTTGGGTGACGGGCTACCCGGAAACTGACTCGGTACGGCTTTGATGAGGACTTGCGAAGCGCGCGAGCTCAACCTATGCTCCGTTCATCTGGTGAGGGAGGGTAACGATGAGGGCAAGCTATCGCTGGCCGCTGGCGGGAGTCGCGCTGATTCTTTTGTTTGTGCTGGGGGTGCGAACAGGAAAGCAGACGAAGGCTACGGAAGCGCATCAGGCAGACAAAGCGGCGATTCAGGCGGTCTTGAACGCGCAGCAAGCGGCGTGGAACCGCGGGGACGTGGACGCGTTTCTGACGGGCTACTGGCATTCGCCGGAACTGACTTTTTCCGGGAGCGGCGGGATTTCGCGAGGGTGGGACGGAGTGCTGGCGCGATACAAGAAGAATTATCCGGACCGGGCGGCGATGGGACAACTGGATTTTTCAGAGCTGGAGTTTCGTTTTCTGGGGCCGAGTGCAGCACTGGTGTTGGGACATTGGCACCTGAAGAGAGACAAAGGCGACATTGGGGGAGTGTTTTCGCTGGTGTGGCAGCGGTTTCCCCAGGGATGGAAGATTATTCATGACCACACCAGCGCGGTGTCCGGATGAAAAAGTAACGAAGTGACGAAGTAAAGAGAATGAAGGCGGGAAACCGAGGGTGAAGAGGGAGAAGCGAGCGCCAACGGCATGGAGCTGGCCCGAGGAAAAAATTGAAGACCCCATCCTTCCAACAGGCGAAAGATGGGGTCCCTCCGGCAGGTTCAAACGATCGCCCTCTTGTTGACCTGGCGGAAAGTCATTCCCAATGGAATTTCAGTTTTGCGGAATGGGGGTCAACTGCTGCCAGCCGGGACCGGGCAAGGTATTGGAATTGAGCTTTTCTCCGGTGCCGGGATTGTAATAGTAGTTGTACTTGGGTCCGGTATCGACCATGCGTTCGGTGCCGAATTCATCGACGGTGGGAGTGACGCCATTGATGACGTTGTCAAACGCTTGGAACTGTTTTTGCTCTCTGGCCCAGCCGCGGTTAAAAGTGTCCAACTGAGATTGCATGTTCTGCATTTTTTGCTGGGCTTGAGCCACCTGCGCGTTAAAAACAGCCCATCGCTGCTGTTGGCGCATTCTCTGATATTGCAAGCCTTCCGCGTCAAGCTGGCGGTCCATCTGAGACCACTGCGGACTGAACTGAATGGAATTTTCGACACGATCGAGGATTTTTTGGGCCAGAGCCATTTCATTCGCTGGCGCGAGATAGCTGTCGGCACCGGCGATCCAGATAGCCGAGCCTACCATGTGGGTTTGCGCGTAGGCGACGGCAGTGCGGGGACCGAGGGCGCTTGCGCATGAGAAGGTGGCTTGTCCCGTAGAAGCTTGAAATGCACCCGCGCCGGGCTGCTGCTGAACCTGCATGATTTTCTGTTCGAACAGTTCCTTGGGCTGCTGAGGGGGATCGCCCGCGGATTGCTCGGGCATGAGACGGTCGCACAGCCTTGCAAACCGGGCCTTACCGTAAAGCTCCGCGAACTGCTCTCCAGAGCGATACCGGGCGACTCTCGGCTGAGCTTGCGCGCCCAAAGGATAGATTTCGCCTTCGCGGTGGGACTGGTCGGGAACAAAAAATGGCGGGATGACGATATCGCCGATGCGGATATTGATTTCGCCGTCCCAAGAGGTGAGGTCCATCATGAAGCGACGGTCCGAATAGCCCACGCGAACCACTCCGCCGCTAACCCGCCAGCCCTTGGGAACCTGGACGGTGAATGCCTTTTCGGCGGGATCCTGATAGGTGACCCAGCCCTGGACGGAAGCAGCCGCCTGGCGTGTGTTGGGGCTTGGTGTCTCGGCAGGATCGGAAGCGGAGGCGCTGCCGTAGGGCGAGGAAGGAGCCGAGCTGGACGCATCGGCGCCAAAGTGGATGCTTTGCATGAGGGCGTAAAACACCGGGTTCTGGGCACGCGCGTCGTCTTGAGGAACCCGGGAGATGAGACGGAAGAAATGTCCGTTGGGGCCAGCCACGCCGATGATGACGATTGTGAGCGGGACACCATCCGAGTTCGTTCCCGTGCAGACGGCGCTGGAGGCGGCATAGCCGTTGAAGTTCATATCGCCATGGCGGCCAACGGTGAAATTGCGCAACTGGTTGCCGAACTGGTTTTCGTAATCGGTGACGATGTCGCTGGGCTGACTGGCGCCATTGTACGGGCCGAAAAGAGCCATGGTGTAGCCGGTCGAGCTTTGGGCAACCATAACGCCCTTGTCACCGTTGTTTCCCTCCGGGGTGGCTTTCCAGCCTTCGGGAACGGCTAGAGAGAACATGCCCTGTGGATCGCTGTAGACATTTCCGGACTCGGAAACGGATGGCTGGCTGCTGTGACGGTACCGGGCTGTCGAGGCCTGCTGGGTCTGAGGAGCGGAATTGGCGGCAGCGAGGTCGCCGGTTAGGCGAAGGCTTTTGGTGATGGTGTTCAGGGCAGGAATGGCGGCGTTGAATTCCGAGGTGACGGACTCCTGGATGAAGACGACGATCTTACCGTTCGTAGTAGCGACCTCAAAGAGCTTGATGGAGGGGCCGACTTGCGAATCCTGGCAGGTGAAAATGGAGAGGAGGGCGGGCAGGCCGCCGAGCTTGTCATTGGCATCTTGGGCTTTAAATTGTGGATGGGTGCAGTCTTGGGTGGTTTGCTTGACGTAATAATCCAGAATGTACTTGGGGGACGGGGTGGAACCGTCGCGGGAAGGCATTACGGTCGTGCTCACGTCGACGTGCCCCTGGCCTTTGCGGAGAAAAACCTGAGGGCTGCCCGGGCGAGTTTCGGTATGCCAACCGGCGGGGACGGCAATGGTGAAGTTACCGCCGGGGTCCTTGAAGGTGGATTGCGCACAAGCGGTGGCGCCAAGCATCAAGGCCGCCGCGAGGGCCATAACGAGCACACGGCCTTGCTGGGCACCCTTCCGGAGCTCCGGTTTGTCCATTTTCTCAAGAGAAATAGGGGAAGAAGTAGCTTGGCGAAAGGAAAGCTGGCTGGGAATCATGTTCGGTCTCCTTATAAACCTGCGCTTCCGACTGGCGTATTGCCGGTTCGGCTGCGGAGCGGCTTACGTGTTGCTCTCTACTTGTAAATGCGAAAAGCGAGGGCGAATTGGCTCAATTATTTTTGGGGCGGCCTAAATTGTTTCGAGGGGGCGGTGAAACAAGCGGAAATAGGAGTGGCACGGGAAGAGTCAGGCGGGTTGGTTGGAGAAAAGAGAGAGGATAAAAATGGATTCGCGGAAGGGGGACGACCGACTAAGCTATTCATTTTAGAGGGGTTGGATGCACGGCAGGATTCAACAGGGGGCGGGGGTGCGGCTAATTAGCTACTCTTGCGAAACAAAGCGAGGAAAGAGACTGGCGGGGGACAGGCGAATTGGCTACAAGTGAATTCAGGGCCGAACGGGGTTGGCACAGGCTAAACGTGGGTGGGTCGCGCAATAGGGAAGCGGCCCGGGGGAATTACCATGAGAAGGATTTACGTGCTTGTGGCGGCGATGGCATTTGCTGGAATTGCGGCGGCGGCCAAGGAGCCTCAGCCGGGAACGATTGTTGCGGAGAGTTCGGTGGCTTGCGGATCGCAAGTGACCAAGAACAAGAAGGGGTCCACGGAGCTACTTTGCCAGGAATATGTAGTGCGGACGGCGACGACGGAGTACCACGTCCGTCAGGAGAAACCAGCGAACAAGGCGCTGATTCCAGTGAACACGAGCATCGAATTCACGCTGGACAAGGACAAGATGAAGTTCACAGCGAATGGGAAGAAATACGAGTATTTGGTGGTTTCCGAGTCGGCTGTGCCTGCAGCGAAACCCTAACTGCTGCATCGTGCCGGTAGCGCCTCAATCCTCAATCGTGATAGCGCCTCAACTGAAGACGTAGGTGTTCAAGAACTGATTGCGAAACTTGCCTTGCGGGTCGTACTTTCTGGCCAATTCGACGAACTCAGGCAGCTTTTCATAGTTCGACTGAAGTTGCTTAGGAGACATTGTGAAGAGCTTGCCCCAATGAGGGCGGACGTGGAACGGCGTAAGCTCCTTTTCAATGACGGGCAGGACATTGCTGACGGCGGGCCAATCCTGTTTCCAGGTGAAATGGATGGTGACGGACGATTGCTGGTGGCAAGGGCTTAACCAGAGATCATCGGCGGCGATGGCGCGGATTTCGGTGATGAGCAAGTGCGGAGTGATCTGGTCGCGCAAGCGCTTGATTGCGAGAATGGCTTCGACGGCGTGCTGGCGCGGGACGAAATATTCGGATTGCAGTTCTTTGCCGGCGCTGGGGGTGAAACCCATGCGGAAGTGTGGGAGGCGTTCGTACCATGGGCCGAGGACGCCCATTTGCCCGGTACAGTTTTCGGCGGAGAGTTCGGCGATAGGGTGGAGATTTTTTGTGGCGAGTTTGGCGCCGAAAAATTCGGGCGTGGGGTCGAAAGCTTGGCCTTTTTCGGTGCGGCGTTTCAGCCAGACTTCGCTGAAACGCTGGTTCTGCCAGTCGGTGAAGAGGCTGACGCTGTAAGCGCTGGCTTCGATGGCGTCGAAATGATTCTTCATGGCGTCGAACGACAGATTTTCATAAACGTATTGGCGTATGTTGTAGGTGGGCTGAACATCGAGGGTGATTTTTGTGATTACGCCGAGAGCGCCGAGGCCGACGACTGCTCCCTTGAAAATGTCGCCGTCTTTCTGGCGCGAGAGCTTGAGCGTATCGCCAGAGGCGGCCACGAATTCGAGAGCGGAGACGGCGGTGGAGAGATTGCCGTTTTTTTCGCCGGAACCGTGCGTGGCGGTGCTGCAAGCTCCGGCGACGGAAATGTGGGGGAGCGAGGCTAGATTGTGGAGTGCGAATCCTTTTTCGGTTAGGAGCGGGGCGAGTTGGCCGTAGGTGATGCCTGCGTCCACGGTGACCGTTCGGGCCTGCGGGTCGAGGGAAACGATTTCGTCGAGCGGCTTTAGAGACAGAAAAGCATCCTTGCTGTCGGCGATAGTATTGAAGCAGTGGCGGGAGCCGAGGACTTTGAGTTTGGCGTGTTGCTTGACGAAGCCTTGGATCTGTTGCTGGGAGTTGGCGGCGTAGAGATGGTCGGTGCCGTAGGTGACGTTGCCGGACCAGTTGGTCAGTTTGTCCGTTCCAGCCCAAGCAGAGAAGCGCGAGACGGCGGGGCTGGCGATGGTTGCCGAAAACAGCTTGAGGAAGGTGCGCTTGTTCATATCGAAAAGGGATTTCGTTTTGATTTCTTGAACTGCGCCATCGTACACCTTTCTCGGGATGCGCGGCGCAGCGCTTTTGGCGTAATCGGCGCATGAAGCGTATGCACCGACGCCACTACTGTCACGCGATGTCAGCAAGAAAAGCACAGGCTGAAGCCTGTGATACTCATTCGGAGCGGAGGGCGACGATGGGGTCGATGGTGGATGCGCGGCGGGCCGGGAAATAGCCGGCGAAGAGGGCGACTACCAGAAGGAGTAGAGAGACGGTGACGATGGTGGGTAAATCGCTTGAGGAGAGGCCGAAGAGCATGCTCGCGATCAGGCGGCTGGCGGCTAGGGCTGCGGGGATGCCGATGGCGATTCCCAGGAGAGCTAGCGTTAGAGTTTCGTGGAGGACTAGCCAGAGAACATTTTGGCGCTGGGCGCCTACGGCGACACGGATGCCGATTTCGCGGGTGCGGCGGGTGACGGTGTAGGACATGAGGCCATAGAGGCCGATGGAGGCAAGGAGGAGGGCGAGGGCGGCGAAGAAGCCGGAGAGCATGGCAGTAACGCGTTCTTCGACGAGTTCACTGTCGACGATTTGAGCGATTGATTTTATGTTGAGCGCGTATTCGTGGCCCAGCGAATCGATGGCCTGGCTAATCGGTTTTTCGAGCGCTTCGGGAGTCTGGCTGGTGCGCACGATAAGATTTCCCCATTGCGGCGGATATTGAAGGTAGGAAAGAAAAATGACGGGTGTCGCTGCTTCGCGGAGATCCACGAGCCGGGCATTGCCGGTGATGCCTACGATTTCGAGATTTTGATAGTCAGACATGACACCGTAGCGAACGGTCTTACCAATGGCATCGCCATTCGGAAAAAGGCGTTCCGCAAGCGCGCTGCTCACGACGACTACGCGCGGGTGATGCTGGTCATCGGTTCCGGTAAATTCGCGTCCCTGGAGCAGCGGAATTCCGAGAGTCCGGAAAAAATCCGACGAGACTTCCGTTGCGCGGGCGATGAGGTGGCGGCCCGCGTTCTGATCGGCTGACATGGGGGAAACGGTGTCGTGCCACATATCCGCCGCAGGGATGGAAGAATCCGAGAAGCTGACGGAGCGGACGCCCGGGAGGCTGGAGATGCGGTCGAGGAGCTGCTTGTGGTAGCTGTTCAGATCGAGGTTTTGGTAGCCGCCCGGTTTGGGATAGAGCTCGATTTCGAGGACGCTTTCTTTTTGGAAACCGAGATCGATAGAGCGCAAGAGCTGGAAGCTGCGCACAAAAAGGCCGGCGCCCAACAGCAAAATCAGCGAGAGAGCAACCTGAGTGATGATAAGCGTCTTGCCGAGCCTGCTGGCGCCGCCACTGAGGCTGCGCGCGTTTTGCTGGAGCACGGCGGCTGGATCTTGGCTGGAGGCGCGCCACGCTGGAGCGAGGCCGAAGAGAATTCCAGTGAGGAGGGCGATACAGATTGTGAGGGTGAGGATGCGAAGATCGGGGCTTAGATTGAGCGTAACCGGGACTTCATTTCCCTGGGTCATGAGGGCCACGAGCAGGGAGCTTCCCCAATAGGCGAAGGCAAGACCGAGTAGCGCGCCGCTTAAAGAAAGGACCAGGCTTTCAGTAAGAACCTGACGGGCGAGCGACCAGCGGCCGGCACCGATGGCCACGCGGACGCTCATTTCGTGACTGCGGACAGCGGCGCGGGCGAGCATGAGATTAGCAAGGTTGACGCAGGCTACGAGCAAAATCAAAGCGACGATGCCGGCGAGAACGTAAAGCGGCCTCGCGAACCCAAAACGGAGGCCGGTGGAAAAGCCTTTTGCGGCTGATGTGAGCTTGAAACCCATAGAGAGGAACCTTTGACGGCGCGGTCCGAAGCTTTCGGTGGACGCCGTGGCTAGGAGAAGATCCGGCCAGAAGGACTGGATCTGGGCGCGTGCTTGGTCGATAGTGACGCCATCTTTCAAGCGGCCGGTGACGAAGAGCCAGAGTAGGGCGGGGCTCCGAAAGTTAAATGCATTGCCTTCATAGAGTATTGGGAAGGCGGTGATGGAAATGGTGATGTCGGGCGGCTCCCCTCTGGTCATGCCCGCAAACCACTTTCGCGTGACGCCAACGATGGTGAAGGGATGGCCCTCGACGCGGATTTGTTTGCCGACAACATCGAACGCGCCACCGAAGCGATTTCGCCAGAAGTCATAGCCGATTACGGCGACTTGCGAGGTTGTGCTGCTGTCAGGATTGGAGTCTTCGGGGACGAGCAATCGGCCGAGGAGCGGAGTTACGCCTAGCTCGGAATAACAGTTGCCCGTGACGCTCATGAGGTGATTGCGGGAAAAAGCGCCGTTCACCTCCACGTTGAACATGCCACTGCCGCCCCAGCCGATCAATCCGGTGAAGACGCGCTGGTTGCGTTCGAGTTCGCGGAACATGGGATAGGAGAAGGGGACTGTGCCATCGGGGCGGACGACGAGGAGTTGGACGAGTTGTTCGGGATGGCGGAAGGGCAGGTCCCGAAGGAGCAGAGCATTTATGAGCGTAAAGATGGCGGTGTTGGCACCGATGCCGAGAGCTAGGGAGAGAATCGCGACGGCCGTGAATCCGGGATTCCTGGCCAGAACGCGGAAAGTGTAGCGCATGCTTTGCCAGAGGGTTCCCATAGTTGCCGCTCCCAGATTTCTAGTGGCTGAGTTTCAATCAACACTTACGCCAAGCGGACGAAGGATTCAACTGGAAGGATAAGAATGGTCGCTAAAAAGGGTCCGGGAATCCGGAGTGGGGTTCCGGATTCCCGGGGGGGCGTTGCAGGGGTTCGAGGCGGGATGTGAATCAGGTGGTTACTCGGGGGAGCTCTGCGGTCAGAATGACTCGGCTCGGGGCGTCAGGTTGGGCGACTTGAGCAATCTCTTTCTCGCGAGCTGACTTCACCAGTTGCTGCCCGCTATAGTTTCCCTCGGTCCAGACCTGGGAGAGAAAATGGCGGTCGCCGTACCGGTTGAAGATCAGTTTTGTTTGGGATTGGGCTGCGGCTGCGAGGACAGCATGACTGCCCAGGATGGCGGAGGCGGAGTCTCTGCGGTCGTTTAAGATGAGCGTGTGGGAGGGACCTGAAACAGTGACGGTGTACTCTCCAGCAGGAAGGGCGCGGTCACCAGCCACGAAGTCAAAGGGGATATTCACTTTCATCATTTCCTGCGCTTGAGCGACACGCGCGGTTGCCGCAAATGTCATGGCCATTACTCCCGCGATTACCAATGCTTTCGTTTTCATGGGAACCTCCTCTTTTCAATTCGCTGGCGGCTTCCAAGTCGCTCCGTCTTTCAGCTTGTTGGTTTGCTCGCTCAACGCTTCAACATGCTGCGCACTTTCGCGCATTTCCATGGAGAGGACAATGCACCGGGAGTGAACTGCGAGGCGACTGTGGGTGAACTACTAACCAGCGGCAAATAGAGGATTTAGCAGGCTGGGGAGCGGCGTCGCGTTTTTGGGGAGGAATGGTATAGTTTCGTGATCACGGAGTCCCTTGGGATGCCAACGCGCGCGCGCGCCTCGAATCTCTTGCGGTTTGATAGGTTCGAAGTAGAACTGCGCGCGGGAGAATTGTACAAAGCGGGACGAAAAATCAAATTGCAAGAGCAGCCTTTTCAGGTGCTGGCAATATTGCTGGAGCGGCCCGGGGAAGTAGTGACGCGGGAGGAGATGCAGAAAAGGCTGTGGCCGGCGGATACGTTTGTGGATTTCGATCATAGCTTGAACACGGCGATTAAGAAACTGCGGCAGGCGCTGGGAGACGACAAGAAGAAGCCGCGGTATGTGGAGACGCTGCCGAAGCGGGGGTACAGGTTTCTTGGGACGGTGAAGCGGCCGGTGGGCTCGGAGGTGGAAACTGCAGCGGATGGTGGAGGAGTTTCGAAGACAAAGGCGACGGCAGGAAATTCGTGGGTGGGGCGCGTGGCAAAACTCGATTGCGAGGATGGGCATCCGTTCGCGGTGGTAGCTATCGACGATGCGGCTGCGAGAGAGCGGCAAAAGCTAGATGCAGCGAACGACGACGTGGGGTTGTCATTGATGATCGCCGCGCAGAGGCTGGTGATGCTGCCGCGAGAAACGCCGGTGAGGATTCTCGAAGTGGAGCAAGAACATTCGCGCTGCCAAGCGCGCATCTTGGAAGGCGAGCATTACGGGAAGACGGCTTTGCTGCCGCTAAGGATACTTGCGGAATCACCGGAGATGGATTCGGCGCGCAAGCCGCGGCAGTGGAACCTCGCCAATTAGCCTCGGCCGATCAGGTCTTTATTAGCTTGAGTGACGAATGCGCTCGGCGAGCGCGCGGGCCCGCTGGCGGCCGATTTCGACAAAGCGGGAGTCGCCGGCGATTTGGTCCAGCTCCGGCAAGGCGCGTTGAGGCTCGGGAAGCAGCTTGTGATCCAAGTCCGTTTCCAATTCAAGCAGAGCGTCGTTGACGCCGAGGCGGTCGTATTTCATGCTGCGTTGCAGGAGGGTCACCAATTCCTGCTGGCGGGCCAGGCCTTCAAAAATTTGCATGAGCTCCGCGGCGGCGGAGTTCAGGGTGTAGTTGAATTTTGTTTCATGGCTCTCCGTTCCCTGCTCCCAGCGAAGCGTTTTTTCGCCAAGATTGGCGATTCTGCGATGGACGTCCAAATCCAGGCCCTGAAAATGATTTAATTGCGCGGCCAATTGGAACATTTTTGCGCGCAAGGGAGCGCCGACTTCAAAAGGCAAAGCCCCCGGCTCCTCGGCGAGCTGGCGAATCTCGAAGGTGGCCGCGTTGGTGTCGTCGCGAACGATAATCTCGATGAATTCCGGGGTGCTGGATTTGAAGATGCGGCGATACGTGAGTTTCGCGTGCGCGGGCGAAGCCGAAGCTGTGGCCGCGGACATAGGCGCTGCCGCGAGCGAAACGAAGAGACCGTTCGCCATGCACGTCAGCAGGAGAAATCGCGGAAGAAAAGTCTTCATCGTTCTGTTACGATGCGCGGCGAGCGCCGTGCGTTGCGCCCTCACGGAGGGCCGCGGCGCCGCGGGATTGCGAGGGCAAGTTCACGAGGGCGGCTTTTTCCGGAAGTCCAAACCGCAGGCGGGCTTGCTCCGCTTGCAAATGGCAGAGCGCCACGGCCAGCGCATCCGCGGCGTCGGAAGGTTGCGGGATTTCGGTCATCTGCAAAAGGGCGCGCACCATTAATTGCATTTGCCGTTTGTCCGCGTGGCCATAACCCGCGACGGAGGCCTTCACTTCGCGCGGGGAATAACTGTGTACGGCCACGCCACGCTGCGCCGCCGCCAAAAGCACCACGCCGCGCACCTCGGCGAGACGCAATGCCGTTCGCATATTGAGCGCGGTAAAAACAGATTCCACGGCAAGAGCGTCGGGAGAAAACTCGTCCATCAAATTACAAAGCAGCGCATGCACATCCTGCAGCACGGCGCCGACGCATTCCTTTTGCCGTTTTGGCGCAACCTTTAATGCACCGTAATGCAGCATGCGGCAGCGGCGGCCGTCGCTCTCAATGATCCCGTAACCCGTGGGGCCCGTGGAAGCCGGATCCACTCCCAACACGCGAAAGCAGACATTCTTGGTCGAGGAAGCGTCTGCAATGATTGCCGTTTTCATCGAGCTAAGTCTACGGCGTTCGCGGCGGGGCTGCCAGAGCTTTGTCTTAGCATCATGCGCCAAAAGAAAAACGGCCATTCCATGTGCGCTTGGATGGCCGTTACAAAGCCGGACAGACGTTCGTGTCCGTCGCTTCCAATCAGAATTCAGTTTGCTCCAACAGCTTCTTGGATTTCCGACTCATCGATATCGAAGTTCGCGTAGACGTGCTGCACGTCGTCGTGTTCTTCAAGCGCTTCGATCAGGCGCACCATTTGCGTCGCTTGCTGGCCTGTCAGCTTGATGTAGTTTTGCGGGACCATGGCGATCTCCGCCGATTCTGGCGTGATGCCCGCCTTGGTCAGAGCTTCCTTCACTCTTTCGAGAGCTTCCGGCGGAGTCACGATGTACCAGCCGGAGCCATCGTCCTTCAAATCTTCCGCGCCCGCTTCGAGAACAAGGTCCAGCATCTTGTCTTCGCTGGCCGCTTCCTTGGGAACCACGATTTCACCCTTCCGGTGGAACATCCATCCGACAGCACCAGCTTCGGCGAGGTTTCCACCGTTCTTGCTCATCAGGTGGCGAAATTCGCCGACGATGCGGTTGCGGTTCGTGGTGACCGCTTCGATCAAAATCCCCACGCCGCCAGGACCGTAGCCTTCGAAGGTAACCTCTTCGTACTGCTCACCTTCGAGCTGCCCGGTGCCGCGCAGTATGGCGCGCTCGATATTTTCGTTCGGCATATTTTCGTTCTTGCCCGCGAGAATGGCGGTGCGCAAACGGGGATTCGAGTTCGGATCGCCGCCTCCGATTCTGGCAGCGATGGTGATTTCGCGGATCACCCGAGTAAAGACACGGCCGCGCTTCGCGTCGGTGGCCGCCTTCTTATGTTTAATGGTGGCCCATTTTGAATGCCCGGACATGACACATCCTCTTTTTGCGTGTTCCCGGTTTGGCGGGATTCACGTTGGGTGAATTTTCGTGTAG
The DNA here is from genome assembly GCA_049800195.1 of Candidatus Acidiferrum sp. Taxonomy (GTDB): domain Bacteria; phylum Acidobacteriota; class Terriglobia; order Acidiferrales; family UBA7541; genus Acidiferrum. The sequence continues at coordinate 10,836 of JBARJI010000033.1, read as the reverse complement.
CCGCGCGCCACCTTCGTGGCGGTTAGGCGACTATTCCCCGCAAGGCGGGGCTCAACTGTGCGGAGACTTAGGGTAAACCGCAAACCCCTGCGGAACTGAGCCAGTTTAGCACAGCCGCCACGCGCGGGAAACCGGGTATACTCGCTGGCGGGGCACCTCTTTGCGCTCAATGAGCTTCCTTAATTTCGCCGCGCTCTGCGTCCCCGTCGCACGGTCCTGCCATGGCTGAGAGCCGCTATCGTGTGCTGGCCGTCGCCACGCACCCCGTCCAGTATATGGCGCCGATCTTTCGCAGGATGGCCGCGCATCCTGGCTTCGATTTGCACGTCGCATATTGCAGTCTGCGAGGGGCGGAAGCCGCACACGATCCCGAATTTGGAGCCACTGTTCAGTGGGATGTGCCCCTGCTCGAAGGCTACTCGTGGGAGCACGTTCCGAACCGCGGTTCTGGAAAGGAATCGTTCTTCGGCTTGCGCAATCCAGGACTTTCGAAACTGATTCGCGAGGGCAAATACGACACCGTGTTGTGTTTCGTCGGGTATGTGCGCGCTTCGTTTTGGATCGCCTACTTTGCCGCCAAGTCCTCGAATGCTGTCTTTCTCTTCGGGACGGATAGCAACACGCTGGCACCCCGCGACGGCCGCAGGTGGAAGAGCGCGGTCAAGAAAGTGGTCTGGCCGCTCGTTTTCAGGCTTGCGGATCAAGTGATTGTGCCCTCTTCGGGCGCGCGTGACTTGATCGCGTCTCTCGGTTTACCCGGCGAGCGAATCACTCTCACGCCCTATAGCGTGGACAACGATTGGTGGATGCAGCAATCCGCGGCCGTGAACCGGTCCGAGATTCGCGCTTCCTGGGGAGCGTCCGCTTCGGATGCGGTGATTCTTTTCTGCGCCAAACTTCAGCCGTGGAAGCGGCCCGGTGATCTTCTGCGTGCTTTTGCCGAAGCCAAGCTTTCAAATGCGCTGCTCGTCGTTGCCGGCGAAGGCGCGCTTCGCACGGAGCTCGAGTCGCAAGCCGCGAGTTTGGGCATTGCACCGCAAGTGCGTTTTCTCGGCTTCGTGAATCAATCGCAGTTGCCCGGCGTGTATACTTCCGCCGATCTCATGGTGCTTCCCTCCGAATACGAGCCCTTCGCCGTGGTGGTGAACGAAGCTATGTGCTGCGGATGCCCCGTGGCGGCCAGCGACCATGTCGGCGCAGCCCGCGATCTGGTCGCACCCGTTCGGCGCGAATTTGTATTTCCTTGCGGCGATGTTGCCGCGCTAGCCGCTCTATTAAAGGATGCGCTTGCTGATCGTGCGCGGCTCGCTTCGCTGGGCCGCGTAGCCGTGGCGCAGATCCGCACATGGTCGCCGGAGAGAAACATCGCCGCTACCTTCGAAGCGATTGAAATTGCGGTGACGCGCAGCGGCCGCTGGCCTGGCGCGCCGCTTCCCGATTCGTCCAGCGGCCAGGCCACTCCCGCGGCTCCGGGAAAACTTCGCGAATGAAGCTGCTCATTTATTCCCACTTTTTTGCGCCGAGCGTGGGCGGAGTCGAAACTATCGTTTTATCTCTGGCTCGCGGCCTCGCCGGGCTTCGCAAACCCAGCGGTGATGCGGAATTTGAGATCACTCTGGCCACGCAAACTTCGGCGGAAAATTTTGACGATGGGTTGCTTCCTTACCGCGTTGTGCGCCAGCCCAATTTCATCCATTTGTGGGACCTGATCCGCGAATGCGATGCCGCGCACATTGCAGGCCCCGCGCTGGCTCCGTTATTTCTCGCATATCTTGCGCGTAAGGCCGTCGTCGTCGAGCATCACGGGTACCAGGCGGTCTGTCCGAATGGGCTGCTCCTCCAGCGGCCCGGAAACACCGCCTGTCCTGGGCATTTCCTGGAGCGCAATTATAGGGAGTGCGTCCGGTGCCTCGGCCACGAATCCTCTGCACTGCAAAGTTGGGCGACGCTGTTGCTCATGTTTCCGCGTCACTTTTTCGCCCGGCGAGCGGCGGCGAATCTCGCGGTTTCAAATCATTCGTTGAAGCGTTGCGCGCTGCCGCGTTCGTCGGTTGTCTACCACGGAATCGAAGATCCACTGGAAAGCCGGGAGCCCAATGCTGGTTTGTCTGTGTCAGGTGGCAAAATCTGCTTTGCGTATGTTGGTCGCCTGGTCCCGGAAAAAGGCGTCGACTTATTGTTGGAAGCCAGCCGCCTGCTGCTCGGAGAAGGGCATTCCTTCGAGATTCGCCTCATCGGCGACGGGCCTGAACGCGCCAAACTGGAGGCCATCATCGACCGCGATCATTTGGAGACTTGTGTTCAGGTGACTGGGTTTCTGACCGGAGCCGCATTCGCAGACGCCTTGCGCGATGTGCGCGTTGTCGTCATGCCCTCCGTTTGGGAGGAGACGGCTGGACTGGCCGCGATGGAACAAATGATGCGCGGAAGGCTGGTCATTGCCTCTGATATTGGCGGACTCGGAGAGGTCTTGGGCGACGCCGGACTAAAATGCCCGCCCGGCGATCCAAGGGCTTTGGCTAATGCCATGAGAGACGTTCTCCAGCAACCGGCGCTGGTGGAATCTTTTGGCAAAATCGCGCGCGAGCGTGCTCTAAGCCTGTTCGTTCGCGACCGTATGATAGCCGAACATGCCAATGTGTACAGAGGACTTGCCACTTCGCAAAAGGCCCCAGTCGAGGGCCGTTCTTGACCTGCTCGAAGAGGCAGGTACGTCGTGCGTCACAATAGAGAAAACTCAATCCAAACAAAGAGCGCCCGGGACTAAACTGGCTGTAAGGAACGCGGGATGGGAAGGCTTCTTGCTCCTCGAGGAACTTCCAGACGGGTCCCGCTCGCGTCAGGAGGCGGAGATTATGAAGCGCGCACTCATTTTCCTTACGACCCTTACGCTGGCGCTCGTGGCTGCGCAGAGGCCTCTGGTGGCGCAGCATGCAAAGGGAACCTCCACGCTTAGCGGAGTGGTCATCGGCCCTGACGACAAGCCCGCGCCGCACGCCGACATTTCCTATCAATTCTCGGACGGGAGCGGACCCCACGCCGCGCGCGCCGACGCGCATGGGCGGTTCACGCTCACACACCTCCCGGCCAGCAGCTACGACATTCGTGCCTCCGCAAGGGGCGTTTTTTCCGATTGGCAGAGAAACATCCCGCTGCACAAAGGGCAAGCGCGCTCTGTAGAATTGCGGCTGATCTACGCGAAGGAAATGCCTAAGCCTGCTGCGGACAAGCAGCCGAAGCTGTGACTTCGGAAGCAGCAAATTGTCTGGCAATTCAGAAAGCCAAATAGTACTTCTTGGACCCCGGTCAACCGCTCTATTCTTCCGTAAGATAAAGTAAATAATTGACTTATGTACGATACTGGGCGCGGGAGGGAGGTCCGGTCTAGTACCACAACCACGGTACCCCTTCCGGTGGCTCTGCAGACCCATTGAGGGCCGCATATCTGCCGCGTAGGCTTCTAAGAACGGGTTGGGGGCCGCGCGGGGACAGCGGCTCCGCAAGGGGCCGTGTGCGAGCTACCCAACCCGCCACTCTTCTCTCGCCCTTTCACGACAAACGAAGCTTGCGAATTCGCGCCGACATCGCCTAAGGCTCCCGGCCAATTCTCCACGACGATGGGCGATGATCGTGCAACCCTGCCTAAGCGTTTCTTGCTTCCATTCCACAAGCGTTGCGTCATCATGGACTTGCGGAGGGCTTATGGCGGTGGGTGCACAATTCGGGCGACGGGTGAGGCGATTGGCGGACAGGCTGCTCGCCAAAACCACGATTCTGTTCGGCCTGCTCGCGGCGTCTCACTTTTCCGCCCAGCCCGCCCAAGCCGCGTATCCGTCTCCGGAGAAATTGGGCTTGGGCACGATTGCTGCCTTCGACCGCTACGTGCAGCTCACGAACGAACGCAATGAGGGGGAGCTGAAGCGCGGGAGCACGCTTCTATGGATCGACTCGCTTCCTGAGACGCAGCGTGCGGAGGCGCACGCCACCCTCAAGCGCGGCGAGGTGGAAATTCGCCAACTGACGACGCTGGACCAGGGCAAGCCGGTCGACTGCCCCGGCGGCATGATCCATCATTGGGTAGGCGTGGTGTTCATTCCCAGGGCGAAGCTGGGTGATGTGCTCGGCGTCCTCGAGGATTACGACCATCAATCCACTTATTATTCTCCCGACGTAGAACGTTCGAGGATCGAATCGCGCGACGGCGATCACTTCCGTGTTTTTCTCCGCTTCCGGCGGCACAAGGTCATCACGGTTGTGCTGGACACCGAGCACGACATTCGCTACTTCCAGGATGGGCCGGGGCGCGCCCACAGCCGCAGCACCGCGGTGCGCATCGCGGAGGTCGAAAATCCCGGAGCGAGCGACGAACGCGAAAGGCCGCCCGGCGACGACGGCGGCTATTTGTGGCGCATGGAAACGTGGTGGCGGATGGAAGAAGGCGACGACGGGGTTTACGTCCAGAGCGAGGTCGCTTCGCTGACCCGCGATATTCCGACAGGTCTCGGCTGGCTGATCGGGCCGTTCGTCACCAGCATACCGAAAGAAACGCTCCTCTTCACGTTGGATGCCACGCGAAAAGCCGTAGAGGGAAAACTAAAGAGCAGCTCTACAGCGGGAGCAGCAGCCCCATAGGACTACGTGGACTACTCCTTCAGAGCACAGATCAGAATAGCTCCGCTATTGAGAAGAGGATGCACCCAACTACTCGAGCTTTTGTCGGCGCTAGAATAGAAAATGATACGGTCGGCCCAGTGCGAGAGCAACTCAAAAGAGTCGTAAACACTATACGAATAGGCGATGCCATCGCCTTCAGTCATCCGATAGCCCTTGCCGGAGGTCCGCACGTAATTGTACGCCCCCCACAACTTACACTTGTATAGGCCAAGTTTAATAAGCCGTGCCATTCGCGATCCCTGCCCAAATCGGTTACTGTCCGAGATCAGCACGGCCTTCTTCGCCACTCGGAGCATTTCTTTGACGACCGCGTTGGGATCGGCAACGTGATGAAGCACGGCGAATTCGCACACGACGTCGAAACTGGAATCAGCAAAGGGCAGCGCCGCGCCACTCCCTTGGACCACGGGGCCGGCAGCGGTGCTGCCCTTCTGAACTGCCTGTTCAAGGAGCGCAGCCACCGGCTCTATGCCGCACACAAAACCATCAGGAATGGCGTCCTTCAAATTTCGTAAACTCCGTCCTGTCGCCGTGCCCACGTCGAGAACCGATTGTGCATCGACCATGCGGAGAAAGGAGTACACGAACTTGTTGGCGAGCTTGTCGCCTGTGCCTTCGTGCTCATGCATTTGCTCATAGCGCGCAGCCGTATCTGTGTAGTACTTGCGCTGCATCTTTACGCCGAGGTCGAGTTTTGGTGGCATTCAACGCCTTTTTAAGCCTTCCTAAGACCGCTCTCGCGGCCCTCGTGGGAAATGCATCTTACTTCACCTGCCCGCCGGATTAAATCCTTCAGGGTCTTACTGGGAATCACGGGAAGAAGATCCCTCCGGGGCCGACGCTCTCAAGAACTCCCAGACCCCTGCGGCATGACGATCCCAGGTCCAATGAATCATTCTCTGAGCCGCTATCTCGCCAAGGCTGCGGCACAGGTCCGGGTCCGCATAAAGCCGCCGTATAAGCTGGGCCAATCCCTGCACGTCACTCGGTTCGCTCACGACGAAACCATTGACACCATCCTCAACCAAATCCGCGACACCGGCAAAGATGGATGTGATCACCGGCAAACCGCATGCCATGGCTTCCGCCACGGGGAGCCCGAAAGAATCCTCACGGCTTGGGCTGGCGTAAACGTCCGCCGCAGCATAGAAATCGAGCGCATCGGGACTCGGGAGCTCCCACGTACACTGATCGTTTAGACCGAGTTGCGCGGCGCGCAACCGGAAAGGCTGCAAGGTGTCGCTCCCGACCGCCAGCAGCCGCAGCGGCAAGCCTTGAAGAGCCGCCACCGCCTCTAAGAGGGCCGGCAGGCCTTTGACGCCCCAATCATTGCCGATGAGCAGTAGAACAAGATCCTCATCGCGCAGTCCCCGGCGCGACCGCGCTTCCCCGCGCCTTGCGAGCCGTGCGGCTGCGGTAAAGTGCGTTGTGTCCACGCCATTCGGGATCACGCAGACATCTTCCCGATGAAAGTATTCTTTCAGCAGCCGGGACGAGCGCCGCGAAACAGTCGCCAGAGAGACTTTGCGGTCGGTGTAAATCCTGCGTTCCAATCGGGTCAACAGCCCATAGTAAACGCGCCGGTGCAACCGCCTTGAAAAGCCGCCCCGCGCCGTGGATCCCCGCCTTTCTTGCCTTGCGAGGTCCCGCAATCGACGAAACAAGGCATGCACCACCACGACATCTGGATGGAGACAATTGACGCCCGGTGAAAACACAAGATCGTAGGAAGCCCCTTCAAATAAAGCGTGCCACTTTCGCAAAAACCCGTTCAAGAACATCCATGCGAGAAATTGCGCCACATGGGGGCCCGGTATGGACGGGACTTTATGCCAGAAAATGGCGCCCGACCCCGTCGGTTGCGAGGAATGAGGGGTATTGACCTGCAGGTCTTCCACGCGCTGCGCATAAAGGTGAATCTCGCAGCCGTACTCGCCCGCGAGCCGCTCGAGCAACTCCGCAAGCGCGCGCTCCGTACCGTGGCGCCGGTCGACAAACGGTGAAACGACGGCGAGCCGCAAGTTAGCGAATCCAGCGCCGCGCGGGTCGCGTTGTAGGAGCGTCGATCGCGAACTGCGCAGAGAGTGCGATGGTGGGAAGCCGGAAAAGCAGGCCCAGCAGCAGCCAAAAATAGGCGTTCAGCAGGAAATCTTCATAGGCCACCATGCCCCCGAAGGTCGCGGGGCCTAGCAGGAAGAATGCGTACCAGAAAATCACGAAGCCCACCGGAAACCAAGGCGAACCTCTCAACTTTTTGACCACTTTCCACGCGGAGAACAAGATCGCCACACTCATGATGATCCAAAGAATCAGGCCCACGATTCCCATTTCAACGACCAGCGTTCCAAAACCGCTTTCGACGCCGATCACCGGCGGTCTCACGTCAAAAAATCGCGCCACGTATTGGTTGCCGAGAGCGGTCGTTCCGATGCCATACCCATAGGGCCAGCGGGGGTAGTTGAAGGCTCCAAGAAAGTTTTCAACGGGATAGGTCCAGCTGCGGTACGCAAGCTCGCTGGTCGGGCTATCGGGCATAAGCGTTTCTTTGTAGATGTCGAGCCGCGACATGAGCGCATCCGGATAGGCATAAAACAACAAAATGATTCCCAGCCCGATGCCTATCGCGACGCGCTGAACCGAGCGCAGCACGCGCAGCACTTCGCCCTGCTTCCACGGAGCGCCCCAGATAAAAGCAACGCTGGTTGCCACGGCGTTCATCATGCCCCACATGAAGGAGCCTCGAGAGGCGGTCATGAAGGCGCCGGCCGCCGTCACGGGAACCGCGATAAACGCAAGAATTCTCCCCTTCTTATGGCGTAGCAGGAGGTAGCCGCTAAAGCCGAGGACCAGTAACCAGGTCACCATGATGAAGTTCGAGTAGCGCCCAGCGCTTACGAACACGGAAGTCGGCCGGTAAGCGATCTCGCCGGTGATGGGAGCAACGCGGTAGAGGCCGCTAAGTTCGCGCAGGTCCGCCGCTTGTGTCGCGGGGTTCAGAAAAGAAGGGCCGAGGATGGATTGAGCGATGCCGAGCGAAACGATGACAAGGACGAGCAACAAATTCACCGTGAAGAAACGGCGCAACTCCGCTTCGGAGTTCAGAAGGGCGTAGCCGATGAAAATTAGCGGAACGTAATAGAAGAATATTTTGAAGCCCATCAGCCCATACCAAATGCTCGTGGAAGCGGGATTGAATATCTGGAGCGCGCCAAACCAAATGAAAATCAGCAGGGGCATGAGAAAAGGTGGCCGGAAAATGGTCACCTCTTTTCGCCGGACGGCGTTGAGGAACGAAATGAACACCACCAGGAGCAGGAAGTCCTTGGCGAAATAGATCGCCATATTGTTGTTCAGAAACTTCCGCACAAAATCCTCCAACAACAGCCAGCTCAGAAAGAAATAAACGCCGTTCCGCCAGTTGTTGAGGATGGCGATGACAATCACTCCGCCGACGAGACACATGCTGGCATACATCAAGCCGATCAAGTTGCCGCTGATCACATACTGGGCCAGCTCGTACGCGGCGAAGGCGCCGACGACCAGGGTGCCCAAAGCAATCAGCGGGCGTCTTCGGAGATGGCCTGACTGTAGTGTCGATGCAATTCTCATTAGAGAGTGTCGGTATTAAGCAAGGATAAACCGCCATTCGAACATTTCTATGGTCGTGCCGGCCCGGCCTAAAGCGCCGAAATCTATTCTACGGCAGGCGTACCCGGCGTCGCGAGGATATAACTGGTTAGCTGCCAGCGCTCAATCCAGTGGATGTGATAACCCCAGCTGTTTAAAAGGCCTGGCACCGGATGAGCCGCTAGATTTCCGTCGAAGTGGTGAAGCTCGATAAACAATTTCGGCTGGAATTTGTTTATGATTTCTTTCCCGCCCCTAAGAACTTCGTATTCGGCCCCTTCCACGTCCATCTTGAGGATGTCCGGTTGGATCAGGAATTCCCCGCAGAAACCATCAAGTGAAACTGCGCTGACGCGGAATTGCTGCACGCCCTTTTCCAGATATGCGGAGCCGCTACCAGGGTTAGGCTGATCGTCGGAAACCGAGAGGGTGATTTCGCTTGCGCACGAGAATACGGCCTGATTAAAAGTTCGGACTTGGCTCAAACTGTTCAGCTCAACATTTTTCCGCAAGAGTTCGAAATTCCCTGGAAGCGGCTCAAATGAAAAAACGCGACCGCTCGGGCCGACACACTTTGCAAACAGAAGCGTGTAGTATCCGATGTGAGCCCCAATATCGACCACGGTCATGCCCTGCCTCACAGTGGACGTAACAGCCCCGGTAGCTTCTGGTTCCCACGTGCCGTAAATAAAACTTCGAAACCGGCCCCAATCGACGCACATCCGAAAGCCCTCGAGGGCGCCCCGACAATCAAAGACTTCTGATTTGTCAGGCGAGATGCGATTCAGAAAATTGTGCAAAATAGTAGCGATTCGTGAAGGCCTGTCAGGTCGGCCTATAATTGCCCTGCGCCAGGAGATTGGTACCTGTCCGAGGATACGCGGGATTACATTCTTAACCACAGTCCACAATCCTAGCACACACCGTAAATTGGGCCTCTGCAATGGCGATTTAGGACGCCACCCGAATTTTTAAAGAATGACTTTTGCCTGGCACATGCACGGATCTCGCCTTCTATGGAATACTTGGACTCCAACTTACTCTGGAGAGTTCCCATGCCACGCTACCTCTCGCAACACACGCTCGCTTGCCTCACGCGCCAAGGCGCGGAGACCCTCGCGCAACGGATGCAAGGCGGCGGACCGGCCTGCGCGGAGCGCGTCCTGGTGAATATGGTCGAGGGGAAAATGTTCGCGGAGTTCCGCTCCGACACCCGCGAAACCCTCGAAGCCTGGCTCAAGACGGAAGGCATGCACTACGACTGGATCGTGCGCATCGAATGGGAAACGCGCGGCAGCAAGCTGCAAATCGCGGAATAATCTCCCATAAAGTATTGTAAATAATATACTTAGTACACTATTGCGCCTCTACGAACCTGCCTCTAGAATCTCGATAAAAAAGAGGGTGATTTGCGGCCGCACCTGCGCTACTCTTTTCTACCTGCGTCTAACGCGAAGGAGAAACACCATGTCTGACTATGCACATCCGGAAGTACTCGTTACCACCGAGTGGGTCGCCGCTCACTCGAAGGATTTGGGCGTCCGTGTCGTCGAAGTCGATGTCGATACGACGGCCTACGATCAGGGCCATGTCGAAGGCGCCATCGCCTGGAATTGGCAAACCGAATTGCAGGACGCCATTCGCCGCGATCTCGCGCAGCCAACCGCATTCGAGGAACTGCTCGGCAAGGCCGGCATCTCTCCGCAAACAACGATCGTGCTCTACGGCGACAACAACAATTGGTTCGCCGCTTGGGCGTTTTGGCAACTGAAATACTACGGCCACGAGAAAGCTCTGATCATGAACGGCGGCCGCAAGAAGTGGCTCGAAGAAAAGCGCCCGCTCAGCACGGCCCAGCCTACGGTCAGCCCGGCGACCTACAGAGTGAAGGCGGCGAATGCGGCGATTCGCGCAAAACGAGATGATGTTTTCGCGGCGCTCGAGAAGAAATCCGGCGCGCAGCTCGTGGACGTGCGTTCCGTCGACGAATTTACTGGCAAGATCATCGCACCTCCCGGCATGAGCGAAACGGCGCAGCGCGCGGGCCATATTCCCGGCGCGGCGAATATCCCTTGGGCGCAAGCCGTCAACGAGGATGGCACGTTCAAGAGCGCCGAAGCGCTGAAGCAACTTTACGGCGCGAAAGGCATCACGGGCGACCGCGAAGTCATCGCTTACTGCCGCATCGGCGAGCGCAGCTCCCACACTTGGTTCGTTCTCAAGTACCTCATGGGCATCAAGGATGTCCGCAACTACGACGGCTCGTGGACAGAGTGGGGCAACTTGATCGGCGCTCCCATCGAAAAGGAAGTCTCCGCAGCGGCCACCAAGTAACCGCTTATCGGTTGCGGCGAATCGGAAAAATCGCAAAAATCAAGCGGGGCGCGAAACTTTCGCGCCCCGCTCCCTTTTGGTGTGCCGAGCATGTTCGACAGCTAGGAGGTGCAAGTCCTCTTCACAACGTGATGGACGTGAAGTGATAGCGAAGCGCAAGGGTGAAATAACACTCGCCGCGAGGCGGGGCCTGAAAGAAGC
>JBARJI010000032.1:0-6981 GCA_049800195.1 Candidatus Acidiferrum sp. | reverse complement strand
TTCGGCTCCTTTCTCCCGAGCCTTGGTCGCTCATCACGCCAAGTCTACCCGGGCCCAAGGAGCCGACGTCGTTATGAAATCAAGCGTAGCGAAGAATCGGGAGCCCACCGTCATTCCGAAGCGAACTCTGAACCACATTGTCATTCTGAGCGAAGCGAAGAATCCGGAGTCCACTGCCATTCCGAGCGTAGCGACCGAAGGTTCCGGCCTTGTCGGAAGGAATCTGCATTGATGGCCTGGGCCTCACCACCACAATCATGAAAGACGCTCCAACACTTTCTCTCGGCGTAGACATCGGCGGCACAAAAGTAGCCGCAGGCTTGGTTGACCCCGACGGCACGATTCTTTTTCAAACGCGGGTGCCAATGCCCGCGCGCGGAAGCGCCGCCGAAGGATTCGCCGCCGTGCAATCGGCCATCGAAGCCGTTTTCGCCGCGCAACCAGAAGCGCGCTCCCATTTAACGGGCATTGGAATTTGCGCTCCCGGTCCGCTCGATCCCGTAAAGGGAGTGATTCTCAATCCTCCCAACCTGCCCTGCTGGCGCAATTTTCCGCTAGCCGCGGAAATCCAGCGCGTCTTCGGTCTTTCCGCGCGCGTGGACAATGACGGAAATGCCGCTGCGCTGGCCGAGGCGATTTGGGGCGCTGGCGTCCGCTACCGCAACGTCTTCTACGCCACGTTGGGCACCGGCATCGGGACCGGCATCGTTTTCGACCGCAAAATTTATCACGGCCGCACCGGCAGCGCCGCCGAAGGCGGCCACGTCACCATCGACTACCACGGACCGAAATGCGGCTGCGGAAAACGCGGCTGCATCGAAGCGTTGTGCTCCGGCCCAGCCATCGCTCGCCGCGCCAAAGAACGGCTCCTGAACTCCCCGCCCTCCAAATCGCCCCGCTCCGAATCACGAAGTCCCGAATCGCCCCGCTCCGAATCACAAAGTCCCGATTCACAAAGCTCCGAATCGCAAACCGCGAAATCACTCCGCGCCAAACCGGGCGAGCCCGGAGGTAAAATCCTCGCTCTGGCCGGCGGCAATCCGGACGCCGTAAACGCGGAAATAGTGGCCGAAGCCTATCGGCAGGGCGACCCGCTAGCCGCCGCAGTCCTCCGCGAAACCGCCGATTTGCTGGCCGTGTGGGCCGGAAACGTCATCGACTTGCTCGAACCTGACGTCTTCCTTTTTGGCGGTGGTCTGTCGCAACTCATGAGCGGCTTCTTCCCCCGCATCCGCGAACAGTTGCCAAATTGGTGCGTCAACCAGCGATCCGCCGAAATTCCCCTGCTCCTCGCAAAATATGGCTCCGACGCCGGAATCGCCGGCGCCGCCGCCCTCTGCCGCAGTTGAAGAAACCGCCCACGCAGCAAAGTGCGCAGCCAAGAAACAAGCGAAGTAGCCTCACCACAAGTCCGCAGTCACAAGGGCCGGAGCCTATGGCTTCCGGCCATTTTGTTAGGCATCGAACACGCGGCAATTGACTTCGCTTCGCGTTGCTGACACCTTACTCTCTGGAGGTGAAAAACAATGGCGCAAGGGCACTATTGGGTGGTGACCTGCAAGAACACCGCTTACCATGCGACAACGAATCCGTTCAACGGTCACCGGATTCCAATTGGAAAAACTGACGCCCATTCACCGCGTCCCAGGATACCGGATTACCTTGACATCCCTTGCGACGATAAAGGCTGCGGTGGGACGTATTCATATACCGCACCAGAAATCATTCGATGGTTTGGTGACACCGTTCTCATGTATCCACATCCGCTATTTTAGCTCGTGCTGCCTGGTAGGAATCACTTCTCTTTTTCGGACACGATGTCGTACGCGGCCATCATGCGGCCCTGGCCGCTCTTGGTTCCATCTGGCCAGAAGCTCATTGCGGTCGGAAATTTGCGAGCCGAATAGTCCTTACCGGCAGAGAGGTCAAAACATTGGATGACAAATCCGTGTGTTTTATTGTCAAAGAATTCATCACATTTCAGTGAGAACGCTATGGTCTTGCTTTCTGCAATCACGGTGATGTGAAACCAAGTTCCCTTCTCTGTGCCCTCTTCTTGTTCGCGATGAACCTCTTTGACGTGAACGGTGATTGGCGCTCCCTTTTCTTGTGCGTTCACAACCGCTGCCGTCAGCACGAACCAAAGCAAGAAGCATCTCATCGGTTAGCCTCCGCCCCATGTGCGCACGAGTTCGCGAGATAGGCCTTCGAGGTCCGGAAAGATAGTCGTCTCAATAATCCCAAGAGTCTCCAAGTCATCCAGAATGCCTACAATTCCGCTCTCACTAACTGTTATTTTTACAAGTCTAGGGTCTTTCCCCAAAGCGAGCCGATCCAGGCCTTCTTTGTCCGTTCCATGTATTGTGAAATGGCCTCGTTGAACGCTAACGCGTCTAGCTACGTGGGGCGGGTCGAGAGCCATCGGCATTTTGGGATGAAGTGTTTCTTCGAATGGTTTCGAGAACCAAGGGTCGGTTTCCTTCCACTCTGGCAGCATCACGCCCGAAAGGTACGAGTTTTCCTCCTCCCCGAGCGTTTTCTCATTCAACCAAGAAGGATCCAAGACCCAGACTGCTGCATCGCGAGGTTTCTTTAGTTCTCTGACCGCAAAGAACAGCGCTAAAATTGCACCGTCAGTCCAATCCAATAATCTGGTAGGCGCTCCGTAATGTTGCATGAGGAAATACCAACCCTTCTCATCTTCGGGCAGGCGAGGTTCAGACATGAGCTGCATCGCACAACTCTTAAAACCACGCCGAATTTCATCTTCATTTGGCTTCCTGCGCGAAAACTTCCTCACAGCCTCAAATCCCGCCTTGCGGAATATCTTAGGCTTCAATTCGTACCCAGCGTCAGAGACACCGCGATACCAGTATTAGCCTGGTTCGAAGTTCTTTTCGCCACGTTTCTTGGCTTCCCTCTCGTCCTCAATTCGCCACTGGTCGCGCAATTCAACGACGGCAGTCAAGAAGCTCGTCAGCGAGCCCGCTCGAAGATGCCCTGGTGATCTCGGCATTCGTGAATAGTACCACCAGATAATATTGTCTATACAGAGAGGACAGATAGGGACAGACCGCAAAGCGGGTGGGACACCCTAATCCCAGCGAAACGATTTTGAATTTGGTCTTCGTTTGTGGGGGTGCCCCACCCTTTCGTCTTTGGTTTTTGAAAGGGTGGGTCCGCATCTTCATCTGCTCTAGCGGGTCGGACGGGCCCAGTGGCAAACACCCGGATCGCCTAGGCGAATTGGAGCCGTTTGAGTTTGAGGTGCGACGTGCGGAGGTGCGCCAAGTCGTAGTGCGCCTGCTGCGTGAGCCAGGATTCCGCGCTCCCGCCAAATACTTTCGAGAGGCGCACGGCCATTTCGGGCGAGATGCCGCGCTTGCCGTTGACAAGCTCGGAGAGCGTCGTCCGAGTGACGCCAAGAGCCGCGGCTGCCTGCGTGATCGTCAACCCCAACGGCTCAATGCACTGGCGTAAAACAAACCCGCCCGGATGCGGTGGATTCTTCATCGCCATGGTTAGTCCTCCTTCGCCGGTGATCTCCCCGAACAAATCCTCAGTGATAGTCGAGATAGTCGACATCGAAGGCATCGCCCTCCGCAAAGCGAAAAATCACCCGCCAGTTAGCACGCACCGTCACTGCCCAAAAGCCCTTGAATTCGCCCTTGAGCGGATGGAGCCGGAAGCCAGGCAGATCCATATCCCCTGCGTCTGCCGAAGCATCGAGTCGCACCAAAATATCGCGCAGTTTTTCGGCGTGCTCGCTCACGACGCCGCGATGGTCGTCATCTTCATAAAGGCGTTTCAGGCCTTTGTGGCGGATCGACCGGATCACACCTTAGCGTAATGCGTTACGTAACGCATGTCAACCGTAATCACAAGAAAGCTGGGGAAAGCTGGGGGAAGACAAGACGTTTTGTACAACTCCCAGATATTGTATGTACTTCGAGCCGCGACCAGCATCTTCTAAGCATGCGGAAACGTTCCATCTGCCCCGAATTCCGTCCCCGAATTTCCCGGCGATCACAGGAGGTAAGGCACCAGCGCAGCGGTCTGACGAGCATAGGCGGCATAGGCCTCGCCGAACTGGGTACGCATCCACTGTTCCTCCATGTGCAGCTTGAGCCACAACGCGACGAAGATGAGAACGAAAGCGAGGACCCCGCGCACTTGGGAGACGGCAATCGCCATGCCAAGGAAACCGGCCAGAATGCCGGTGTAGATGGGGTGACGGACCACGGCATAGGGACCGGTGTTGATCAGCTCGTGGCCCTCCTTAATGGTCACGGAGCGGCTCCAGTTTCGGCCGAGGTGCTCGCGCGCCCAGACGGCGAACAGCAGGCCGGCGATGGTGACGCCAGCTCCCAACCAGAAGGGCAAATAGCCAACCGGCCAGAGCTGTAGGTAAAGCCAGTGCAGCGGGATGCGAGTTGTCGAGAGCAGGACGATCGCGACCAGAAAAATGAACATGCGCAGGATGCGGGAGGCAGCCGGCTCGAGGCGCCGGGTGGTTTTGGTATCGGCGGCCTTGATCTGCCAGTAAAGAAAAAAGAAAATCCAGAGCACAGGAAAGAACGGTTCGTAGAACCAGAGCATGCGGACCTCCGGGTGCTAACAATACCACGCAGACCAGCGAGGGGAAGTTTCAGGGCACTGGTGTAGACTCCTTTACGCTCCGTTGGGGGGCTTGATTTATGTGTTGCACTGCTTCACCAAAACAACGAACCAAACGCCACAAAAAGAGATCGAAACCGCGGCAAAGCGACTCCAACTTGTAAGAGAAGAGATCGCAAAGCGGAAGAAAGAGGTCAGGCGTGAAAAGTAACGTGTTCGAGCAAGTCGGTTTCTCGCCGGAAGAGGCAGCCGCACTAAAGATGAAGTCGGAGTTGCATTCACAGATAGTCAAGGCCATCAAAAAGCGGGGCTACACACAAGCGGACTTGCAAAAGCGTTTGGATGAGTCACAGCCACGGGTCAGCGATTTAATGACGGGCAAGATCGCAAAGTTCAGCTTGGAAACACTCATCACCTATGCCGAGGCGCTGGGTTTGCACCCGCAAATTCTCGTCGGAGCACGCTAAGGGACGAACAGTCTCCGGATGGCGGGTGGCCCGAAGGCAGTTTGCGTTCATTCCTAGCTCGGACCGGAGAGCGCGGTGGGGTTCCAGGTCCTGTTTGCCCAGCTTTCCTCCCTAACCGCCAACCTCTGTCCTCCCCGTCTCACCAAACTCCCAAATTCCCGCCAACCGCCTCAATCCACTCCACTTCCCTGTCTCACGTTCGAATGATATGTACACAATAATAGTCCTTGACAGTAATGCAAATCCATGGTACGATTCTCTATGATCGCGACGCTCCACCCGCTGGTCTCCCTCCCCATCCGCCGCCGCTCCGCCGCTTGTCCACTTCCTCTCCGCGAGCCCCGCGTCTCCGCGCGACCCACTCCTTCTTTCGCCTCTCACACGCTCCCTCCACCCTGCCCCAGTGCACCCAGCGTGCAAAAATGTGCAAAAATTGTGCAAATAAGCCCTTCCTTTTCAGCTCGTTACAAACTGCCCATTTCCCATCTCCTTTTTTTTGATACTCTTACAAAATGCCAGGGGGTGTTTTCCCCGCACCGGCCCTATCCCTTCGCCTCCCCAACACGCCGAACACACATCCGACACGCAGGAATTCCCGCAACTCCATTTGTTTCATGCTTTTACTTCATAACTTGCGGACACCCGGGGGTGGGGGGATACGCCACACATCCCTCCGCCGATTCCCAGCTGCCCCCGGCCTTCCGGTCGCCATTCCTTGCCAACCGCGCATCCAACTCCCAGAGTCAGGTGCCAACGCCAAGACGGCAAGGAGCGCAACGATGAAACCGAACGCGAAAATTTCGAGGGGCAAAGAAAAATCGGCCAATGAACTTCCCGCTGCAAAAAGTGGACAGCGCCGCATCGGCGGGGACCTGCCCGTCTGGCGGCTCGGGTTCGGTGCCATGCGGATCACGGGCAAAGGAGTTTGGGGAGAGCCAAAGGACCATAACGAAGCAATCCGGGTGCTTCGCCGAGCCGTGGAGTTGGGCATCAATTTTATTGACACCGCGGATTCGTATGGACCGGAAGTGAGCGAACGGCTGATCGCGGAGGCCCTGCATCCGTATCCGAAGGGATTGGTGATCGCGACCAAGGCCGGCTTTGACCGCCCAGGACCGGACCAGTGGACGATGAACGGCCGCCCCGAGCATTTACGCGAGGCTTGCGATGGAAGCTTGAAGCGCCTGAAGCTGGAGCGCATCGACTTATATCAACTGCACCGCATCGATCCCAAAGTGCCCGCGGAAGATCAGCTTGGAACGCTAAAGGAAATGCAGGCCCAGGGAAAAATCAGGCACATCGGGCTTTCGGAAGTTTCCGTAGCGCAGATCGAACACGCACGTAAAATTGTGCCCATCGTATCGGTCCAGAACCGTTACAGCCTGGCGGACCGCGCGGCCGAGGACGTTCTCGAGTATTGCGAGCACGAGGACATTGGATTTATCCCGTGGTTCCCTCTGGGAGCCGGAGAGTTGTCCGCGCCCGGCGGCAAACTCGCGCGAACGGCGGCCGAGATGAAGATCACCACCTCTCAGTTGGCGCTGGCGTGGCTTTTGTGGCGCTCGCCGGTGATGCTGCCGAATCCAGGAACTTCTCGCGTAAGCCACTTGGAAGAGAACGTGGCGACTGCCGCGATTAAAGTGGATGACGCGAAGATGCGCGAATTGGGCAAACTTGCCAAATCAGCGTAAACGCCCGTTGCACAACACAGATTGTCCGCGGAGGCCCGGCGATGCGAGTCCCCGCGAAGTCATGGCGCAGCGCAGTTTCTTCTAGAAGCAGTCTCATAAATGTCTCACGAGGATAACGAAGCAGCCAAGCTGGAGCATGCCGAGGAAGTTGGCTTCCTGATGTTCCCAGCGGCTGACGAGTCGGCGGAAATTATGGAGCCAAGCGA
>JBARJI010000031.1:0-71570 GCA_049800195.1 Candidatus Acidiferrum sp. | reverse complement strand
CACTTCAATCTGCCGCAGCAGCGTGACAATCTGCTCCGGTTTGTATTTCCTTGTCGGCATACCAGCGCTCCTTCAGAGTGAATTCTCTCTCACTTCCGCTGGTACAAAAAATCCCGGTCAGGTCATTCCATATAACGAGTTCGCGATAATTTTCAGGAGAAGATTGTGGGGATGTTTCTTTGGAAGCCGCTGCCGTTCTTCGATGATTGTTTGAAAAAAGTCACCCTTCTCCGGATCGAAGTTTCGCGACCCAATGGTCGTTGGTTTCATTCCGCCTTGCAAACCTTTAGGAACAAGTTTAAACGCCCGAACGACATGTGGAGCCCTTTTTCCCAGTAATTTGGCGGCCGCTAGATCGGGACCCGCATACCAGATCGGCTCCTCAGAAGTGAGTGGATTGATTCCGATGTTTGTACTGCCCGCCAGCGATTTAGTTTCCTCACTTTCGCGATCCGGGACGCTGTACAACGACCGTATCGGAAGGACATCAGCGGACGGTTTAACAAGAGCGAAAAAGTTTAGGGACTTCCACGTTAACTGTGAAAGCAAGCTTTTCAGATTCGTGCGTTTCAGAACTTTTCGCGCACCGTGAGTGCAATCGACCACGCTTAGTTCGACCGAGGTGAGTAATCGCCACAGATCGAGGAGGACGGCTACAGAAGGGTATTCCGAAGTTGCATCGCATACGACGACGGGCATTTCCGTATGTCGAATCCGGATTTCACTTCGACCTCCGTAGTAAGCCTGCATGCATTTGCCGAGGATATCGTCGGGAGGTTTGAATTTAGCGGATGGCCGCATTACCGCCATCCGCTCCAAAAACGCTTTCGTGATGCTCGCGGCGCTCATGGCGCGTTCCGGCCGAAGCGTCAACGGAAAACCGTCATACTCTCGCTTCACGGCGTTCAACAATGCGAGAGTGCGCTCAACGTCTTTGCGGCCGTACGATAACTCCTTCTTCGTAACGAGACCAGTCGGCTCATGATCCATCTTCCCCTTCAAGCGGAAGGACCTTAGAGCCCCGTTCAGGGTCATATGTTTGTTTCGGAGCGCCCATACGAGAGTTTAGAAAGCTTCCCGATAAGGGCCATTTGCAACTTGCTTGGCGCTATTCTACACGCAGGCTGTCAGCCCTGCCTGGCTGCCCCATCGCTTTGCTGAGTTCCGAGGGCACGCAGTTCCACCGAAAGCCATTGTAGAAGCAGATTACACCACAAGGTCGGGAAAATCGGGGTGCCAAATTTTGCATCAGCGGACTTTCCGCGCTAGGTGTAGCTTATTTTTTCCCGAAGGATACTACCCCGTCAACGCGCTTGCGAAGGGGTGCTCCAGAGTGAGCGCAACGACTCTCCCCGGTCCAGGACACGCGCAGAGAAACCATTGTTCAATGCTTGCGAATCAGACAGCCCTAGCGGTGGTGATCCGACCACTCGGCGGCGGCCTTGAGTTCACGATCCGCAGCATCGATCAGGTCCTTGGCTTTCGCAGCGTGACCGCCGAGCTCGTCTTTATTTTCTCTCTGGGCTTCGTCGACCTTTCCGTAGGCTTGCTGAAGGTGATGCTGGGCTTCCGCGAGATTGGGATGTCGGTGTGAGTCGATGTTGATGACTGGCCCTTGGCCGAGCGCGTAACCGCCGCAAAATAGCGCAACCGCCAGCATGCCGCCCAATACGAGATTCTTGCTTTTCATGGCGATTCTTTCCTCCGACAATTATGTTTTTGAAATATGTTGCCCAGGAACTTGCTAAAGGCTGAGTGCAACGATTGTATTCGATTCCGCGCAGGGTGACGCTGAAAAAACCGAGCCGAGATACCTCGAAGCCAACAGGATTGGACGTCAGCGCGCGGCGGTAAACACAAAACCGGTACGGCATGCCGCGAGGGACTTGCCATTCCGAACCCTCGATGGCCAGTAAAAGCATTGCCTGTGCCAAATCTCAAAAATAAAAGGGTCCTTCGGAGTCTTTTGGCGAAACCACTAAGTCGCCGATGCCGCGGAGTTCGCCGGACGATAATGGCCCGGAACGGCGCGGACAGCGATGGCCAGGCGATTCCACGCGTTGATGGTGGTCGCAACGAAGGTGAGATCCACGATTTCTTTTTCGCTGAAGTATTTGCGGACTTCCTCGTAAACGGAATCCGGCACGTGACTCTGGGAAACGAGCGTGACGGCCTCAATCCAAGACAGAGCCGCGCGTTCTCGATCGCTGTAGAAAGGAGTTTCACGCCAGGCGTCCAGTTCGTATAGGCGCTGTTCAGTCTCGCCGAGAGCGCGTGCGTCTTTGGAATGCATATCAATGCAATAAGCGCAGCCGTTGATTTGAGAAGCGCGCATTTTCAGAAGGTGGACGAGCGTTGGCTCAAGGCCGCATCCCGCAATGTATTGTTCGAGAGCGAACATCGCTTTCTGCGCTTCTGGTGCATATTTCCGAGCATCGATTCTGGGTTCCATAAAATGTTTCCTCTCTGATTGGCGAACTGGCTTCCGACGCTGGCCCGAACCTCCGGCCACGTGTCCCGAACCTCTGTTCCGCCCTTTTGAATGGATGATGGAAAACGGCAGAGAGGTTTCTCTTCAAACTAAAATAGTAAGAGAATCCTATATTTGGGGACGATCAGCGGCGGGCGCGATCCTTACGTACGGCTTCGTCAATGAGGGCGTCGAGCTCGTTGCGAGTGAGAGAAACGTGAGTGCCGGAAGATTCGCCGCTGTCATTGGTTTCCGGCAGTTCGGCACCCCCGCCCGGGGGAGGTACAACGAAATATCGCGCTCGAGCAGCCATCAACTTCGCAACTTCGCGGCTCGATAGAAGCACCGGATCGCCAGCCAGCTCCGCTGCCTGTAGGATCTTGGCGAAGTGCTCGATAGTTTCCATGCGGAAGAAAGCAGTTAGAAGATCAGGACCGCAAGTGACCGCGCCGTGATTCGCCAAAAGCAGCGCATCGTAGTGAGGGACCAGGGGTTCCATCGCGGCGCTGAGCTCCGGTGTTCCGGGAGTGGCATAGCGCACGAGCGGAATCTGCCCGAGGCCGATGATCACTTCCGGCAAGAGGGCTTGATTCAAAGAACGGCCAGCGGCTGCAAATCCCGTCGCTGTTGGCGGATGAGCGTGGCAAATCGCGTTCACATCGGGCCGCATGCGGTAAAACAATAAGTGCATGGCGATTTCGGAAGAAAATTTGCGCTCACCGGCGAGTTGGCGTCCTTCAAGATTTGTGATCACCAAATCTTGCGGCTCGAGCATTCCTTTGTTCATGCAAGTAGGTGTCGTCAGAATGCGGTCTTCGTCGAGGCGGACCGAGATATTGCCTTCGCAGGCTACGATGAACCCACGGTCGTACATCCATTTGCCCGCGGTACAAATCTCGCGGCGGTGCTGCTCTTCGCTTTTCTGGTGAGTGGGCCAGAGCGAGTTTGCGTTCATTGCACGCACTCCTTCCTTGCCTGGAGCTTCATCCGGGCCGCTTCCCTCCCCCTAAAGAAGCGTTGAGGCCCCGAGCGACCGGAGCCCGCGCCGCACTTTATCACACTAGGCGTAGATTCCGCGTAACTTTAGTGCGCTGGCAACGCGGTCAATCGCCAGCATGTACGCGGCAATTCGATTGTTGACTTTGTGGGCTTCGGCATACTGGACCACCCCATCGAAAGCGCTTTCCATGATGTCGAGCAGCCGTTCATTCACTTCGCTCTCGCGCCAGAAAAAGCCCTGTCGATCCTGCACCCATTCAAAATAGCTAACTGTTACGCCGCCGGCGTTGCCGAGAATATCGGGCACAGTGAAGATTCCCTTGCCGTCGACGATGGCATCGGCTTGCCACGTGGTCGGGCCGTTTGCGCCTTCGCAGAGAATGCGTGCCTGAACCCGATGAGCGTTTTGCTCGGTGATCTGGTTTTCAATCGCGGCAGGAATGGCGATATCACACGGCTGGAAGAGAACGTCTTGCGCGGACATTTTCGTGCCGCCACCCGGAAAATCCGGCAAGGATTTTTTCTCGGTGTAAACCCAGTCAATCACTTTCGAGACGTCGAATCCTTTTTCGTTGTACAGGCCGCCGCCGATATCAGCGAGCCCGATAATTTTGTATCCGGCCTCTTGCATGAGCTGGGCGGCCAGCGAACCAACGTTGCCGAAGCCTTGAACGACGACGCGGCAACCATCCCTTTTAATGCCGAGCTTGGCCAGAGCTTTGTCGCAGCAAATCATCACCCCGCGCCCAGTAGCTTCGCGGCGACCGCGGGAGCCCCCCAGCTCGATGGGCTTGCCAGTAACGACGGCTGTGGTGGCTTCGCCGACGTGCATGGCGTAGGTGTCCATCACCCAGGCCATGGTCTGAGCGTTTGTGCCGATGTCCGGCGCGGGAACGTCCCGCTCGGGCCCAAGCCAATCGGCTAGCTCGGCTGTATAGCGGCGCGTGAGACGTTCCAATTCTCCACGCGACAATTTTCGGGGGTCGCAGATGATGCCTCCCTTCGCTCCGCCAAAAGGGATATTTACGACGCCGCACTTCCAAGTCATCCAAGTGGCCAGTGCGCGTACTTCGTCGAGAGAAACGTCAGGCGCAAAGCGAATGCCGCCCTTGCCAGGTCCCCGTACAGTCGAATGAAGAACGCGATAGCCTTTGAAAACGTCGAGTTGGCCATTGTCCATGCCTACCGGGATGTAGAGAGTAATTTCCTTCTTGGGATGCTTAAGATAGCGATAAAGGCCCTGTTCGAGGCCTAGCTTTTGTGCTGCGACTTCAAAACGCGCTTCGGCGTTCTGATAGACATTCATTTCTTCGGGTACTGGGGCTTGCGACATGCGGAACTCTCCTTAGAGGCGGCGACGACAGTGAAATCAATATTCGCACTTCGGCCCGTAAAGGGACCTCAGGACCGACTTGCATTTGCTGGGCCAAGACCATTGGCTGGCGGGCTACCCCGTTGTATGGAATTGCGAATCGACCGACCCGCCAGACGCGTCTTTTGGCCGGGCCGCCAGTATACGAACCTGCTTCCTTGGCTGCAAGAGAGAGGGCTTTACGGGCGACGAGAGAATACTTCCCGACGTCAGGGCCCTTGGATGACGTTAAGTTCTGCGTTAAGAGAGATATTTGAGGGTCGTTTCGATCAGCTCGGAAGTTCCTTGGTAAGGGTCGCCGGGACTGTCGAATTCCATTGAGCAGTAGCCTTTGTAGTCGCACGATTTGAGAATGCCGAAGGTTCGCGCCATATCCACGCGAATGAGCTGGCTTCTTTCATCGGCCTCCATGGCCTTCACGTGGCAGATGCTGTAGGCGTGTTGGAACATCGCTTCGATACCTTTGTAGGCATATTCCGTTTTGCCGGTGACCAGTGTATTCCCGAAATCCGGATTTGCATGCAGCCAGGGACTATTCACTTTCTCGATTATTTTGACGATAAACAAAGGATCTTCGCTGACGGAATTGTCGTTCTCCAGATTTACCACTATCTTCTTCGCCGCGCCGTGCTCCGCCACGCGTAGAAGACTCTCCGCGGCGCGATCCAAGTCCGGCTTCGAATCCTTGGCAGGTGGCATGTTGGTGCGCACGCTCGGCGAGCCGACCGTCGCAGCCACATCGATCCATTGCTTGCTGAACGCAATAGCTCTTTCGCGTTCGGACTTATCTGCCGCGTACGGGCTGCACTCGCCGTCGACAGCAATGTTTACGATGGCCCCGTGAGCTTTTTCGACGGCGGACCGTACGGCTTCGAGATATTGCGGCTCAAGCGAACGAAAATGCTCGCTCCAGGGCTCTATCTTGCCGATCTGGAATTTGGAGATGACATGAGGCAGAAAATCTCTTAGCTCGATCTTTGGAGCGGAAGAATTGCTCCGTCTGTCGTGGGCGCCGGCAATAAAATCGCGGAAGGGATAGGAGGCAATGGCAATTCGCTCGCGTGGCGCAGAAGGAAAATGAAGGTTTGGACCAGTGGTTGCGGCTGCCTTCGAATACGGCCACAGCGTGGCCGCAACTGCCGTGGCAGCGGACCGCGCAATAAAATCCCTACGTGTCGTGAGCGACAAAACGGCGCAAGCATACCAGAATCGGTTTCGAGCCGCTACGAAGAGCGCGTTGGAAGCCGAACAATATCCAACGTCCGAAAAGCCACCCCGCAAGCGGGAGTTCGGCAATCTGCTCTGCTATAATCCGCGCAATTCCTGGAAGAAATGAGCTTTCCGGAGACAAGAAATGAAACTAACTTTGCCGATCTGGCTCGGAGTTTTTTTGCTTGTTATGCCGGGAACCGCTTCCGCGCAAACGCCCTCCAATTTGCTTTCCGAATTGACCAGGCCGCACGACTACATTTTGAAGCGAGTGTCGAGTTATGACCGAACGGGCGGCAACGACGACTACCGGCCGCTGGCCGCGGGAGAGAATCTTACGCTGCTGGATGAAGCGGGGCCTGGCGAGATCTCCCACGTTTGGATAACTATCGCAAGCGATGAAAGATTCCACCTAAAGAAAATGGTGCTGCGCATGTACTGGGACGGCGAGAGCTCGCCGAGCGTGGAAGCTCCCGTCGGAGATTTTCTTGGATTGGGGCTGGGTGAATATTTTCTCTATCAGTCCGTACCCCTCGCGGTGGGAGGCGACAAAGCTCTGAACTGCTTTTTCCCGATGCCATTTCAAAAGCACGCGCGCATCACTCTGACGAACGAAGGAAAGCAGCGCGCGGACGCGGTTTATTGGAACATCGATCTGCGCGCGTACAAGTCGGCGCTGCCTGCGGATACGCTTTATTTTCACGCGCAGTACCGGCAAGCGGCGCCCAACAAAGCATTCCCCGGTAACAAGTTCAATCTAGACGGCAAAGAGAATTACGTTTGGATGGAAGCAACTGGCCGCGGGCATTTCGTTGGTGTCACGATGTCGGTGATTGAAAATCAGGATGGATGGTGGGGCGAGGGCGACGACATGTTTTTTGTGGATGGTGAAAAGCTGCCGTCCATCAACGGAACCGGTTCGGAGGATTATTTTCTAGGTGCCTGGGATTTCGGCGGAAAGCCTTTTGCTTATGGGCTATTTGGCGCCCCAGTTGTCGGACCGGAGCTACAGGGCGGGCGATGGTCCGTTTATAGGTTCCACCTGGACTCGCCAATTCCGTTCACAAAATCCCTGCGCGCAACGATTGAGCACGGTCAAGCGAACGATCGCGGGGATAACTACTACTCGGTGGCGTATTGGTACCAGACGGAGCCTCACGCGGCATTTCCTGCGCTGCCTAGCGTCGAGATGCGCCTTCCGCGGGTCTACCCCGCCCAAATCCCTCAAGAATGATGGGAATGGGCGCCCCAATTGGCGGGCTGCAAGAAATGTGGCAGAAAACGAAGTATTACATGCGGAACTTCAAGGTGACCGTCAGGTGCATCGCCACCATTTTGCCATCGAGCGAGGCCGGTTGATACTGCCATTGGTGCAGCGCGTCTTTGGCTGCTTGATACAGAAGGGCCGGGCCGGAGATGATCTTCATCGTTGTGACATGGCCGTTCGCGTCGATTAACGCGTCGATTACCACGTCGCCAGAGATGTGCTCGTTTCTGGCCAGGGACGGATAGACCGGAGCCACCTCACTAATCAATTTGGCTGGCGTGACGTCCCCCCCGACTGGGAGAGGCACTATTGGCTGTTTTCCGTTTCCCGCGGCCAGTCCGGAACCGAGCCCTTCCGAATTAGCGTTCGCGTTGCTCGTGGAAATCGTTGGGGCGATGACACGATCCGCCTGCTGAGTTTCCGCGTGACTCATCGTGGGGCTGGCCAGGTGGACTTCGCCAAGCGCGGGCTTTTTGGGCTCTTCTGGTTCCGGTGTAGAGACGCGCGGGATGCGCTCAGTAATAGAAGCGGGAATTGCACTTGCGGAGTTTCGCGGGGTGTCTCGAGTGACTGGCGCAGGTCGTGGAAATTCCGCTGGTTTCGTCGTGGCCACGCCGGACGCAGCCGAGTCCGAACGCGGTGTCCTTTCCGAGCCGGCTGCTGCTTCAGGCTCGGCCACCACATTCCGCGATGCGGGATGCTCCGCAGGCGGTGTTTCCGTGTGCGTGGGAGGGACTGCGGTCGTCGGACTGCCATGCGCAGTTGGGATTGTCAGCGGTGTGTTGCGTGGTGCATTTGATGGATAAAACTCATACCAAGCGCCTCCAGCAGCCAGCAGGACAGCGGCGGCGATCACTCCGGCCCAGACTCCTCTTCGAGAACTTCGGGAGGAGCGTTCGTTCGTGATTGCTCCTTCATCCAGAGGAAGTAAGTTGCCGATGCCAGGTAACTCGATTTCAGGTGTGCTGCCCGTTTTGGGTGCAGGGAGGATTTCCTCGGAACGCTCTTCGCGCGCACTAAGCTCAACGGTGTGTTTGGATTTTTCCCGGTCGATGGACTCATGCGCTGGTGTGGATGCGGCGGCGTTGCGCGCCAGCGGCTCGAGCCACGACGGAATCTTCACCTCCTCCGTATCCAGGGAAGACTTGATAGGAGGTGGAAGAGTCTTAGCAGGCGGCGCGGCTTTGGAAGGAGCCGGATCCGATTTCGACATCTCGAGAACTTTGGCGGCCACCCCTTCTATGGCCTTGGAATCGAGAACGGGCACGGGTGGCTCAGGCTTGGCAGCAGGCGTTGCGCTAAACAATAGAGAGGAAAGTTGTTCCTGGAGGCGCGCGGCTTGCAATCGCAGCTCTTCGCTCGAATTTTCAGGGGCCACTCTTGCCGTCGCCGATTTGTCTTCAGATGGTACCGGCAACACCCCGCGCTCGCTAAGAAGACTCACTACGGAAGAAACCAGCGAAGCGGACATTGAGGGCGCGGGAATCGCCGGCATCGCCGGATTCTTTGCCTCTGGTGTTACAGGCGCCGGCATTGTTTGAATGGAAGGTGCGACTGGTTTTGAGGAAAGAGGCGCGACTGGCCTGACCTCGGCGGGCGGAGTTTGCGCGCCGGGCCCCACGCCTGCACGAATCGGGGCGGGCTTACCTTCAGGAATTCCTGGTGTGGGGCTGATCGCCGGGCTCACCACTTTGGGCGCAGCCGAGAACGGGACAACTGGGATGCTCTTGGCCGGCGCTTGAGTCGAAGCGGAGGGAACGGCCGTTTGCGTGGATAAGCGGTCTGAAGGGAAACGCATGCCCCAGAAGCCGACGACCGACTCCGTGAATTCGAGTTCCACATAGCCGCTGACATTCCTGTAATTTTTCGATTTGACGACCTGACAAACCACTTCCTTTTTCGTTTTCTCGTTCGTCAAAAAAAGCAGTTGGCCAGCCGACACAGGTGAACCGAGCCGGATGACCGCGCCGTTCCCAAAAACGAGAACGGTCTTTGTTGTTTCAGAAAATGGTTCGCGTTTGTCGCTGCCCTCGACAGTGCGTGCCCCGTTCACCGTCACAGGCACTTCCAACGCCACCGGCTGCGGCCGGCTAGCCGTATCCTCCAGCCGAGGGCCCGCTGGAGCAGAAACTGTGGAGGCTGCCTCTGGTGCTACGGTGAGAACTTCATTTTCTCGATTAATGGATCCCATAGGATGCTCGCTTGCTACGCAGAATTTTGCTCAGTCCGCCGATAAACAGGGCTATCCCCGGTTTTCTAGATGTTCCGCTGCGATGAGAACATGCAGCCATAGTACGTGCGTACCCATAGGGAAACACCTGTCCTGAAGGACAGCCGTGTTGCGGGTGGAAACAGTTCTAACGGTTCAGCGGAGGGCGGAATTGCTCGTCAATTTCAACCTGATAGCCGGTGACGACCTTGTTGGTCTCATTCGCCATGCCGATGATGGCTTGTAGCTCCTTGAACATCGCATCGGTCATTCCCTTCTTGAAGGCCGAGGCCGTATGCGAGGCGATGCAATAATGGCAGTTGTTGGTGACGCTGACGGCGACGTAAATCAATTCTTTCGTGAGCGGATCGAGCGCGCCTGGAGCCATGATCTCTTTAATATCTTCCCAGGTGCGTTTCAACGTGACGGGGTCGTGCGCAATAGCCTTCCAGAAATTGTTGATCCAGTCCGTCTTGCGCGTGGCCATGATGTCGTCGTACACCGCGCGCACTTCAGGGCTTGCGTCCTTGTATTCGATCAGTCCAAATGTCGACATGAAATTCTCCAGGAATGGCGTTGTGCAGAATTTGATGGAGCAGTGTTCCTCGAATCGTTAGCAAGAAGCGGCTATCTCCGCCAGACAAAGCATCTGTCAACGGCTAGCTTTCTGTTGAACGGCAACGCTGAAAGCGCCTGCGCTGGACGACATGGCAGTCGTTTTCGCTTTATTAAATCGATACAATAAGGTACTTTTGGCCGCCCGGCCCTTTGCCTTTAGCCTTCTGAAATCTGGCCAGGCGTGGGTAATCGACATGCGACGCATTCCCGTCCGTAAATCACTCGCGATAGCCCCTGAAATCTTTGCGATTTGCACGCTGCTCCTCGCCGCTGCTAGTTCGCCCAACGCATCGGCGCAAACCGTGCGCGTGGATCTTACACCAGCCGGGGCTATTCCCTTCGATCCCGACAAAGCGCTGGGAACCTCCGTCGATATTTTGCCGTCCAAATGGATAGACACCATCTACGGCCCCCCGATCTTGAAGGAATCGCTCTTCGCCGGATGGGGACCGATTACCTATCGTCAAAACACGGAATTGACCATCGAGGCCTGGCATTGGAATCCCAATGGAACGTGGAGCGATCCAGCCCACCAAAGCGGATACTTCACGGGTAGCGCGGAGCCCAAGGAATTCTTGCGGCATTCTTATGGCTACGCACTTCCGCACCGCGGCTCCACGCAAAGCGATGCCTCGCGCGGCAAATACTCGCGCCTCACTGACGGAGACCCCGCTACATATTGGAAGAGCAATCCTTACCTTACAAAAAAATTCACGGGAGAAGACGATGCCCTCCATCCTCAGTGGATCATCGTCGATTTCGGCACGCCCCAGGAAGTCGACGCCATCCGCATCGCGTGGGCCAATCCTTACGCGCGGAAATACGTCGTTCAGTACTGGCTTGGCGAAAATGCGTTCGAAAAGCCAATGGCGGGTGTCTGGACGCAATTTCCTGCTGGCGAAGTTAAAGATGGAGCGGGTGGAACAGGCACTCTAAAACTCTCAGACATGCCCGTCAAAACACGCTTCCTGAGAATCTGGATGACGGAATCCTCAAACAGTTGCGATACCCACGGCAGCGACGATCCGCGCAACTGTGTGGGGTATGCGGTCAACGAAATCTACGCGGGCAATTTTGCACTCGACGGCTCGTTCATCGATTTAGTGACGCACGCGCCGGGCCAAAATCAAACAGAGACGACCGTTTCCTCGACCGATCCTTGGCACACCGCCGCGGATATCGAGCCAAATCGCGATCAAACGGGTTTCGATCTCTTCTACACCAGTGGAATCACCAACCATTTGCCGGCGATGATTCCCGTGGCGATGATTTATGCGATCCCGGAAGATGCGGCGGCGGAGATTGCCTACGTTGAAAAACGAGGCTACCCGATTTCCTACATCGAAATGGGCGAAGAGCCCGATGGCAAATATACCAGCCCGGAAGATGATGCAGCACTTTACCTTCAGTGGGCGACGGCGCTGCACAGCGTCGATCCGAAGCTAAAGCTAGGCGGCCCGGTATTTGAAGGCGTGAATGAAGACATCCAAGTATGGCCTGATGCGCAGGGGCGAACTTCCTGGCTCGGCCGTTTCATCGATTACCTCAAGGAGCAGGGGCGGCTAAAAGATCTATCTTTCGTTTCATTTGAGCACTATCCGTTTCCGCCCTGCACCATCAATTGGTCGGACCTGTATCGCGAATCGGATTTGGTTCGCCACATTCTGCAGGTGTGGCGACAGGATGGCGTGCCCCCCGATGTGCCTCTGATGATCACGGAAAGCAATCTGTCCTGGGCTTTGACCGAACCCATGGCCGACCTCTTTGGAGGCCTCTGGCTCGCGGACAACGCGGGATCTTTTCTCGCAAACGGCGGAGCCGCGTTCTACCACTCCCCGATTCAGCCAGAGCCGCTTCGACCGGGGTGCCGCGGTTACAGCACGTTTGGAAATTTTGTCGCCAACCAGGACCTGCAGGTCTCGCAACCTACCGCGCAGTATTTCGCGAGCCAGATGATTAATCTCGAGTGGGTGAAGCACGGCGCGGGAGTGCATCAATTATTTCCTGCCGAAGCCGACGTGCAAGACGATGCGGGCCACACGCTAGTCACGGCCTACGCCGTCAAACGCCCGGACGGAGAATGGTCGCTGATGCTGCTGAATAAAGACCCCTCGAATGCTCATGCTGTAAAAATTGAGTTCGCAGACCACGGCACGCATCAGACGCTGCAATTCTCGGGGCAGGTCACGATGGCAACTTTTGGCGCGGCTCAGTATGTTTGGCACCCCGACGAAGCGAAGAGCCACGCCGATCCCGACGGACCTCCTGCCACTTCCACCCTCAACGCGAGGGCTGGCCAAGCCTTCACGTTGCCCCGCGCGTCCATAACCGTTCTTCGGGGCAAAATCGAGTGAAGTTCGAATCCCACGAACGGGAGTTGAGCGGGTCGCCGGTGAACCTTCACGGCTGAGTGCAATCAGAATGCACCTATCGGCGGGCTGGGTTTGAAGAAGAAAGAAACTCTTCAAGGAGAAGATGCGCGAGGCGCCGAGGATTGTGGCGAATGACGCCATGTTCTTCCAAAAGATTGTCCAGTACGACGCGATAGCCGAGTTTCTGAAGCTCGGGCAGGTCGATAGCCACCTGCTCGGCGCCCTCGCGGCGATAGCGCTTCGCGACTTCCGGAGAAACTGGCCGCCGATTGGCCACAACCCAATCCACTACGGAGCGCTGTGTGTGCCGCCGGATAGCGCGCAGATGATCGGCGAGAGAGTAGGCGGAAGTTTCGCCAGGCTGTGTCATCAGATTAGCGATATACACGCGGGGTGCCGTCGATTTGGCGATTGCGGCCGCGATTTCGGGAATCAAAAGATTCGGCAGGATACTGGTGTATAGCGACCCCGGACCGAGAAGTATCAAATCAGCTTCTTCAATGGCGTCAACGACCGCGGGGAACGGAGAAACTCGCCCCGGTGAAAGCGAAAGCCTTTCGATCGGCGCCCGGCTGGCGGTGATGCTCGTTTCACCTCGGACCATCCGTCCGTTCGAGAGCCGCGCGACAAGGTGAACGTTGGAGAGTGTCGAAGGAAAAATGCGGCCTCGAATCGCGAGGACTTTGCTGCTCACGCGTATGGCTTCGGCAAAATCTCCCGTAACATGCGTGAGCGCGGCGAGGAAGAGATTCCCGAAGTTGTGTCCGACAAGGCCGCGTCCGGCGTGAAAGCGGTATTGAAAGAGGCGCCCGAGCAGCGCTTCATCTTTTGAGAGAGCAACCATGCAATTGCGTATATCGCCCGGTGGCAGAACCCGGTTTTCCCGGCGAAGGCGCCCCGAGCTCCCGCCATCATCCGTAACGGTAACGACGGCGGTAAGGTCCGAAATAGGCCGGTCCGAATTAGGGTGTTCGTCGCTGCGCCGAACGACGTATTCCTTGAGGCCCCGTAGAAGCGTCGATAGCCCCGTTCCCCCGCCAAGCGCAACGACGCGGAATCCGCGAGAAAGACGCTTCGGTTTGGGCCTTTTATTCTTCACCGGATGACGTAGTGAAACCGAAAAGCGAATCGTTTCACTCGAGGAGTATTCCTCCTCATCGCATTTCTACCGCCCTTTAATAGCCTGCGTTGGAACTCATTCCAATCGAGCTGGATTCCGCGAGCGCGTACTTTCGCTGGGCACGTTTGACTCCGCGGCTAAGAAAACTAAAACACGAGGGCTCAACCTGCGGTGCCGTCTTTCTCCGGGTAGAGAAGTTCCGTGAACCGAGGATCTTCCTGGAGGAACGCAAAGTCTTCATCATTGCGCGCGTGGTAGCGGTTTTCCGCGCGGAGTTCAATGGCCACCTTGAGGTTCGCCAAAGCCGAATCCGCTTCGCCGGTCAGGCAATCGAGAGCAGCCAGCGCGTAATGAATGTAATCCGATTTTGGCGAAGCTTTGCGCGCTTTGAGCAAACTTTCGCGCGCGTCGTCCCAGCGGCCGATGTTCATCATGGCCACGCCGCGCTGATAATGCTCATCGGCGGTGCGCGGATTATGTTCTGCGCTCGGCTTCATGCGCTGCTCGGCGATGCGCAAGTGCATGCGGGCGCGGTCCGCCAATCCCTGACTAGGTCCCTCGAGAACTTTTTCCAGCTCTTGCTTGGCGCGGGCAAATTTTTGCTGGTGGAAGAGCGCGAGCGCTTCATCGTAAATCTTGAGCTGCGCCTGGACACGCGGATCCACAAGTTCGACACCGCCGCGCTGTGGAGGTGGAGGAGGAGGTAAGTTCTTCTTTTTCTGTGAGATAGAGTGGCCGTGTGCGACGCTTTTGCCCTGTCCCGTTGAGCCTGTCGCGGCTTTGCGCGCTTTTGCCATGTAGCGCATCGTAGCAGAGCAGACGAACTCCGTCAACGAGCGGAAATTGGCGAGAAATGAGCGCAAATTGACCCCAAATGAGACCGCCAGAACCCGCCCGAGTTACCTCCCGGCGGCACAGCGCAAAAAAGGGCATCGAAATGAGGGAGTTTTCGCGGAAACTGTAAGTAAGTTATTTATCAGGGGGCAGGCACAGCCGGAATGCTGGCCTGCCAGCACTGCGTGTGCTATAAGTTTGTGGCCGAATTCTGGTTAGGGACAAGTGCCTTTCATCAATTTTCCTGCGCGCGAAATTAACTGCAAGCTCGTGTACTACGGTCCAGGTCTGGGCGGAAAGACCGCCAATCTCCAGTGGGTCTACGATCACACCGGCCAAAACCAGAAAGGCAAAATGGTGTCTCTGGCCACCGAAACGGACCGCACTCTGTTCTTCGATTTCCTGCCCTTGGATCTCGGAACAGTTCGCGGCTTCAAAACCCGGTTCCACCTCTATACCGTCCCCGGCCAAGTCTTCTACGAAGCCAGCCGCAAGCTCATCCTCAAAGGCGCGGACGGCGTCGTCTTCGTAGCCGATTCTCAGGAAGAACGTCTCGACGCCAACTTCGAGACCATGGAAAACCTGCAAGAACACTTGAAAGAGCACAACCTGAATTTCGACACGATTCCCTACGTGCTGCAATTGAACAAGCGCGATCTCCCCAACGCCATGCCCGTAGCCGAACTCACCAAACAACTCCAGAAAAAAGGCGAACCCGTCCTCGAAGGCGTCGCCATTCAAGGCGTCGGAGTATTCGAAACGCTAAAAGAAGTCGCCAAGCTAGTCCTAGCCGAACTGAAAAAAGGCGGCTGAGTTTCGCTAGTAGAGCCGGAACGTCACATAGATCGGCACGAGGACCGGGACTGGTTTTCCATCCTTATCTGTTGCGGGCTTAAATTGCCACTCGTGGACGACCTCGACCGCCCTTCTGGCGAGGCCATCGTCAATAGCTCTCACCACAGAGATCCTGCCTACCCGGCCATTCACATTAACCACGGCCTCTAATACTACGGCTCCTTGGACTTTCGCTGCCCTCTCCTCGGCTGTATAGTTCGGCGGTGGACAATTCACACATGTCGGAACGCTTACGCCGTGCTCCCCAGCTCTGGCGACCTCTGTTGCTGATCCAGTTGGATCTAGAAACATTAGGGTATCCACATACGCGGGCCTCTTGACCGACTGTTCGCCTGACGCAACAACGCTTCCGTCTTGCACGCGGCGCACGCCCACCCGTACCGTGTAGAGTTTGGGAGTGGTTTCCAGAATCCCAGTCACAATCGCGTTCGCTTTGAGGGAGCCTCCAATTCGACGCAACGTATTTACCGCAGCAAGATCGTTGGCTGAGAGCTGCGCGTCGGAGAGAGCCGAAGAAAGCTGCTTGCGCTCGATTACTTCAAACCTCTTTGCGTAGTGCTCAAGACGCTGAGAAAATTCGTTCGCGAGATAGTGCCCTTCAATTGAGCTTGCTCCGTCCTGGCCAACAAAATCCGCGACGACGACGGAACCGATCTTAACCCTTGTGAGTTCCTTGCTGACTCCTTTGGCAAGATCATTTAGGTCTCGGTCCGGTTCTTGTGCTATGAGTCTTGGCCCGGATAGACAGGACGCGGCCCAGCCCAAAAACAAAAGAGTTCGCAATGACCGGGTACACGACTTCATGGAGGTGAACATACCACAATGGGATGAATCGGAAGATTGCGAATTCGGCGGAATAGTCCGCGACTCGTAGGGGATCATGGGACGGAGATTGGCCCGCCCGGCTCAGTCTGACAAGCTGATCCTCGCCGAAGTCAAAAAAGGGCGGCTGAGTTCCGCTAGTAGAGCCGGAACGTTATGTCGACGGGCACGCGTACCGAAACGGGCTTGCCATCCTTTTCCGCCGGCCTGAATCTCCACTGCTGAACCGCTTCGATTGCCTGTTTGTTTAGCAGAAAAGGCTCTCCCTTCAAGATCAGCACGGATTTTACTTGGCCCTCAGCTGTGACGACCAGCGATAGTTCCACTTTGCCCTGGTACTTGGCCGCGCGAGCAACGCCGTTGTAGGTAGGAGGCGGACAAAACACACAGGTGGGAACGCCTGCGCCATTGATGCCAGCACGGAGCACGCCAGGTTCAAGCGGAATCGAAACGGGCGAGCGAATGAACGAGGGTACCAACTCGTGCGAAAGGGTTTCCATGTCTTCTGTCGCTAGAAAACCGGCTTCGTCCTCCCACGATGGCCCTAGACCAACAGCCCTAACCACCAGTTTTAGCTGATGATCGACGTCTTCTCGTAAATTCCCCCAAATGATTCCCGAAGCTCCCATTGACCTCGCGACGGCTAACGCCACGCCCACTTCCTTAACCTCTCTCGGGTCTATCCAATTGTCCTTCATATAGTCGGCGAGAAGTTTTCGGTCGAAAACGGCAAATCCCCTTGCCTGGCTGGCGAGGGCCTCCGATAACGTGTCGGCAAGGAAAGAACCGAGTTTGGAAACTTGTTTATCGGTTTGACTGAAGAAGTCAAAAACCACTACTTTGGTATAAGCCGGTTCAAGTTGTGCTCTTTGAATTCGTTCTGAAATTCGATACGACAGCACACTCAGTTGATCTTGTGCAATACGCGGAAGTGAGATGGGAGCATTCTGCGCCCCCGCTATGGCACACATTAACGAGCACACGAGCGCCATACTCATTAACTTTCCCAACGGGGCTGGAACGGCGGAGCGGTCCAGGATAAATACGATATAAGATGTCCTTACTCGAAGAGAAGACCACATTGCTCGACGCGAATTCAATGTTTCAAGAATGGATTTGAGCCACACCTAGACTAAAAGACGCATAGAGCGCCCCAAACGTTGCTCGGCCTAGGCCAGCAAGGCCCATGTACCACAATGGAATGAATCGGAAGAGGGCACATTGAGAGGAGTTGCGATCCAATTGGCGAAGCAAGCTTGACAGGGTAGAAAGGGGCGGCTGAAACCTCTTCAATATAACTGAAATTCGATATCCACTGGCACGCGCACTGGAACGGACCTTCCCTGAAGCTTAGCGGGCTTGAATTTCCATTTTTGAACTGTCTCGACTGCTTGCTGTGTCAGCGCAAAAGGCGCCCCTCTTAAAACCACCACCGACTCGACGGTCCCATTCTTTGTCACCACCACCGAAAGCTCCACTGTCCCCCGATACTTCGCTTCCTGCGCAAGCTCCGTATAGTCCGGACTCGGGCAAAATTCGCAGACCGGCAGCGATGCTCCGTCCACTCCGGGCCGAAGGACGCCAGGTTCGGTTGGCACCGCATCTGGAGGGCGCTCAAAGGAGATTGCCGGTTGCTTCAAGAGATTTTGCAATGCGCTCGTCAGCGGAAACTGAGCGTCTCCAGTCCAAGCTGGCCCGAGTCCATCGAGAGTCAAACTCACTCGCAGTTGCTGATCGGTGTCCGTCTCGATGGTGCCGCGAACAACCCCTGATCCTCCCATCGAACGCGCCAAAGTCAGGCAGACTGCCTCGCTTTCCAGGTCATCCGGTCCCATCAAGTTTTCCTTCAAATAATCGCTGAACGATTTGCGGTCTTCCACCTGGAACCCCGAAGCCAATCTGGAGAGAGACTCTGCGAAGTCATCCGCGAGCACGCTGCCCAGTTTTGAGAACTGATTGCCCCCCGCATTTGAAAAGTCGATCACAAATATCTTTGGATATGCCGGATCGATCTTGGACGCGCGGATTTCAGCCGCCACACGCGTAGCCAAGGAATCCATCTGGGCTTGTGCTGCGGGCGGCAGCGCTGGAGGGGGATCCTGAGCCGCCGCAGAAGCACTGAGAAAGAAGTATGTCAGCACGCCAATCAGCAAAGCGCCGGCGCGGCTCAAAATGCGGGAGAAATCACATCCATACGCGAAGCAGAAAGCCTTTATAGGCAAGGGGGCACACATTTTTCGTCTAGAAACGGACGTCTCGTCGATGAAATTGAGGTACACCCCCAACCAAGCTAAGAGACGCATTGCATGCTGCAAACGTTGCTTCGATTAGGCGAAGTTGGCAAGAGCCGCGGATTCGGAATCAAATGTCGGAATAGCCTCGATAAGCCGCGTGACAGTCAGCGCATCGCGCACTCGTCCTGGGCCGCAGACCAAGCGCAGCGCGCCGCCCTCGCGGGTCAGCTTGATGGACATTCGAACCAGAGAAGAAATCCCCGAGCTGTCGATCTGAGGAACGCCATTGAGGTCCACTATGACCTTGCGGGAGCCATCCTTGACGACGGACTCCAAGGCTTGGTGCAGTTGGTCGCTAGGCTCTCCAATCGTCAGCCGCCCGCGCACATCGAGAATGGGGATGCTCCCAGCCTCTCGCACGATGATTTCCATGGGGGGATGTTCGGTCATAGTACTTCGCTCGAAAATCTCATACCTTCACCGCAACATCGCCCGCCCCGCCCAATCTTCCGGGACGGCGGCTTCGCTGCCGGAATGCATTATACGATGGCCACGCTTCTAGGCAAGAACGGCTCTGAAAGAATTGCCACCGCGCACCCGGAATGCGTGCCCACGCTGCGGCGCAAAATTTGCGCCGTGTACAACGAATCTAAAAAACGAATTTAGCCAATCCAAATTTCTAAACCTGCTTCCCCGTGCGCGCGCGTATAATCCACTCCGAAAAAGTGGTGGGGCGTGGTCAGCGTCTCTGGTGGCATAGCCCGGCCAAGCCGGGAACAAACTAAAGCATTGGAGCGGAAATATCTATGAAGCACCTGGGGTGGAAGTGTTGTCTGTTCGTATCCATGGTGCTCGCCGCTGTTCCCCTTCTTGCCCGCCAAACGCCTACCCCTGCCGCAACCGCTTCTCCCGCAGCCTCTTCCACCGCGACGTCCTCCGCAACTCCCGAAATCCCGGCAGCCGTGAATGAAAAACTGGCGCAACTCGATCAGCGTGTGACTGCCGCGCAATCAGCAGGCGACAACGCGTGGATGCTCGTCAGCGCAGCTCTGGTACTTCTGATGACGGGCCCGGGCCTCGCTCTTTTTTATGGCGGTCTTGTCCGCCGAAAGAACACCCTCGCGATCATGATGCAGAGTTTCCTTCTAATGGCTTTGATCAGTGTGATGTGGGCGCTCGTGGGCTACAGCTTATGCTTTGGCGGAAACGGCCCCGTCATCGGTGGATTCGAGCATGCCTTTTTGCGTGGCGTCGGCGCCGCACCCAACCCCGACTACGCGGGCACCATTCCCCAATCGACCTTCATGATTTACCAGTTGATGTTCGCGATCATCACTCCTGCGCTCATCACCGGTGCCACCGCCGAACGCATGAAGTTCAGCGGCACGGTTCTTTTCCTCGCGCTTTGGTTCTTGGTCGTGTACGCGCCGCTAGCCCACATGGTTTGGGGCAAGGGCGGCCTGCTGAACGCCTCCTTGGGCGGAAAATTTCCTACGCTGGATTTTGCCGGTGGGACGGTCGTGCACATCAGCTCGGGAGTCTCGGCACTAGTGTGCGCGCTTTACCTCGGCAAACGGACCGGCTATCCCAAGCAGCCGATGCCTCCCCACTCTCTCGTCCTCAGCTTTATCGGCGCATGTCTCCTATGGGTCGGCTGGTTCGGTTTTAACGCCGGCAGCGCTCTCGCCGCTAGCGCCCTAGCAACAAGCGCCTTTGTCGCAACGCACATGGCCACCGCCGCGGCGGCGATTAGCTGGAGCGTCGCGGAATGGTTCAAAAATGGCCGCCCAAGCGCTTTAGGCGCGATTTCCGGCGCCGTCGCGGGACTCGTAGCAATTACGCCGGCTGCCGGATTCGTTGCTCCCATGCCCGCTCTAGCGATTGGCTTTATCGCCGGCTTGGTCTGCTACTTCATGGTCACCAAAGTGAAATCCATCTTCGGCTATGATGACGCTCTCGACGCCTTTGGCGTTCACGGCATCGGCGGCACTGTTGGCGCCCTTTTGACAGGAGTTTTCGCGCAACAGTTGATCAATCCGATTTTTGGCGCGGACAAGCCGGTCGGCGGACTGGACGGCCACTGGGGACAAATCGGCAATCAGCTTGTCGGCATTCTCATTGCCTGGGGTTTCGCCCTGGTCGGCACCCTTGTTCTCCTGAAAATAACGGATATGATTACCGGCGTGCGCGTGAGCGAAGCCGACGAGATCGAAGGTCTGGACATCACGCAACACGGTGAAGAGGCTTACAACCTCGAGTCCTGAGCATCAGCGGCGCGGCAGCTTCACGCCTAGCGCGGAGCAGAAACTTTCATGATGAAAATTGAGGCAATCATTCAGCCCTCTCGTTTTGATTCCGTGAAAGATGCCTTGCGCGAAATCGGCATCGAGGGCATGACCGTCACCGAAGTCCGCGGCCACGGCCGTCAAAAAGGCCACACCGAAGTCTACCGCGGTCGCGAATACACCGTGGACCTGCTTCCCAAGCTCAAGCTCGAAATGGTCCTCCCGGATCCCTTGGTGCAGCCGGCTGTGGACACAATTCTCAAGACCGCCAAGACAGGAAAGATTGGCGACGGTAAGATATTCCTATCACGGGTTGAGGAAGCTATCCGGATTCGTAACGAGGAGCGCGGCGAAAACGCCCTCTAAACCAAGTGACGACCGCAGCTCGCCCAGGTCTTGATCCGGCTAACCGACCCGTAAAAACCATGCCAGGTTCTTTAACTCCCTTGTCCGTGCTCGGACCGCAGGCCGAGGACGAACGCCAGCGCATCCGGCGACAATTCGAAGCGGGCGGCAGCGCGCAGGAAACGCTCCAGGCGCTCTGCGATCTCGCCGACCGCACCGCTCAACAGATCTTTGGAGAAGTTCTTCGCGTGCACGCCGCGCAGCCGCAGGGTCTCAGCCTCGTCGCCCTCGGCGGCTACGGCCGTCGTCTGCTTTTTCCCTACTCCGATCTCGATATTCTTTTTCTCTTTGGCAACGAAAAAGCCGAAGCCGAGTTCCGCCCCCTGATTGCCGACTTCGCTCGCACTTTGTGGGACCTCGGTTTTCGCGTCAGCTCCGCCGGACGCACGCTTGAAGAATGCAAACGCATCGAAGAAGACAACGCCGAGTTTCATCTCGCGCTTCTCGACCGCCGGTTTCTCGACGGGGACGAAGAGCTTTTCGATCGTCTCAACAAAAGAATCCTCGCTGGCCCTGAAAAACAAGCCCGCCCATTTCTTCTCGCCGAACTTACCAAGCTCACCAAAGAGCGCCACGCCCGCTACGGCAACACGATTTATCACCTCGAGCCAAATGTAAAAGACGCGCCGGGAGGCCTGCGCGATTATCAGGCGGCAACCTGGCTTAAGCAGATTGCCAATGGTCAAAAAGAAAGCTGGAAAAACAGCCCCGGCGAGGAAGAATTGGCCGCCAACGCCGTCGAGTTTCTCAGCGCCATTCGTTGCTTCCTCCATTACAGCAACGGCCGGAACGACAATACCCTCACTTACGAACTACAAAGCGCGGCCGCCGATCGTTCTCTGGGAGTCACCAACCGTTCGCCCCAAGATCTCAAGCGCAGCCCGGAAGAATGGATGCGCCTCTATTTTCGCCAAGCCCGCGTTCTCAACCGCCTCCTCTTGCGCTACATCGAGCAAAAGCCCCCCGTTCAGCTTTCTCTCCGGGAAAGACTAATGAACGCCGCACGCGGCGCTCGCAGCGAGCACGGCAAGGGTAAGCCCTTCATCGTGCGCGATGGCTTGCTCGAAGTCGTCGACGAGCCCGCTCTCTCCGACCGCCAGGTCACTTTCGCCCTATTTACAGGGGCCGCGCGCACCGGCGTCCCGCTCAGCCGCGAAGCCGAACGCGCCATCTTCTACATCCTCAAACATCCCGAGCTACCCCCAAAAAACACGCAGGTAAGTTGGCCCACGCTTCGCGAAATCCTCGCTGCCAACTATCCCAGCATGGCTCTCCGTCCCATGCAGCGCCTTTCTCTTCTCATGGAAGTATTGCCGGAATTCAAAGCCATTGATTCGCTCGTCGTTCGCGACTTCTACCATCGCTATACCGTCGACGAGCATTCCCTCCGCACCATCGAGCATCTCGAGGAGCTTGCGGACCCGCCCGATGAGCGCGCCTCTCATTTCAGCCAGCTCTGGAAGACCGTCGAGCGCCGCGATCTTCTCATTCTGGCCTTGCTCCTCCACGATGTCGGCAAAGGCGTGCCGGTCGAGAATCACATTACCGGCAGCCTGGAAGCCCTCAAAAGTGCCGCCGAGCGTCTCCACCTCTCCGAGTACGAAATCGCCGAAATCCATTTTCTGATCGAGCACCATCTCGACATGTCCGCCACCGTGCAGCGCCGCGACATTTTCGATCCCGCGACCGTTTCCGCCTTTGCCGAGACCGTGGGAACTCAGGAGCGCCTTCAGCGCCTCTGCTTGATGACCTACGCCGACATCCACGCCGTGAATCCCGAAGCCTTAACGCCCTGGAAAGCGGAAATGCTTTGGCAGCTATTCGTCGCAACCTCGAACTACTTCAGCCGCACCCTCGATCGCGACCGCTTGCACGCCTCCGACGAAGTGTCCTTGCTCGAACAGGTCAGCAAGCAAGCCGGCGCGAACAAGTCCCAGGTCGAGCGTTTCCTCGAAGGCTTCCCCCGGCGTTACCGTGCGGTTCATTCCGCCGAGGAGATTGCCGCGCACTTCCAGCTTTACCAAAAACTCGGCGCTGAACCCGTCCAGACCGAAGTGAAAGCGCGTCACCATTCTTTCTCGCTCACCTTGCTGACCGCTGACCGGCCCGCTCTCTTCGCAACCATCTCCGGCGTACTCGCCGGCTGGGGCATGAATATCGTCAAAGCCGACGCCTTCGCCAATGCCGCCGGCGTGGTGCTGGACACTTTTCAATTTGTCGATCTCCACCACACGCTCGAACTGAATCCCGGCGAGATTGCGCGCCTCCAAAAAAGCCTTGCGGACACCGTGAGCGGCAAAGCCCCGCTCGAACCGCAGCTCAAAGGCCGCGAAAGCGCGAGCAAAGCCCGGCCTCCCAAAGTCGCCGTCGAGACGCGCATCAACTACGACGACGCTTCCTCCGCGCAAAGCACTCTGCTCGAAATCATGGCCCAGGACCGTCCCGGATTGTTGTATGAAGTCGGCTCCGCGCTTGCCCGTCTCGGCTGCAATATCGATGTCGCCCTGATCGACACCGAAGGTCAAAAAGCCATCGACGTTTTTTACCTGACGGAGCGCGGCGAAAAACTCAGCCAGCCAAAACAGGAATTATTGCGGGAAGTCCTCCAAAGCACGCTGTCCTAGATTCTTATACCGTTATCCCGAAAACCTATGCGCTTGGCTCTACGCCCGCGACAGTTTCGCTGGCTCACGAAACGGAATGCTGCTGTAACCTACCTGGCTTGCAAGCTCCTGAAATCTGGCCAGTTCGCCGCCCCCGGCTTCACTTTTTATCGGAAGCCGCTCCAGAAGACTCTGTATGATGCGGCACCGCGGAAACCAGTGAATAAAGAAAAAACAAAACGCCCATGCCGATTAGCACCCCGCCAATCACTACCAGCACCACAAACGCAATGGGCCGCGACCACGAAAGACAAATCGCCTCAATCAGCAGCCCCATCACCACGAGGCTCCCTGCAATGCGCAACCGCCGGTCGATCGAGTATCCCAGGTGCATTAGTCCTTCGCGTACCAGAATTTCACGTTGCTTCCCCAATGGCCCACATTATGGATCTGATCGTGGCACCCGCTCGAAACACACGACAGTTTGCCAGCCTTGATTGCCGGAAGCGTCGCCGGGTCCGCATTATGAACCACGCCTTCTTCAAAAGAGCGCGCCCCAAGATGGCAATGCAGACAGACCTGGTTGCTGAACGGCTGGTAGAGCTTGATGTTCTCCGGCAACGGCGGTTTTCCGAGATAGTAGACGTAAAGATGCCGCAAGCCGCCGAGTTTCGCCTTGATCGTTCCAAACATCGCGTAGTTCGTATGGCAGGTGTAACACGCCTCGTCCGCGGGAACACGATGATTCTGATAATGCGCCGCGGGAATGTAGCTGGGATCGTCGATGTGCAGGCTCTTCCCGTAAGGCTCCATGATGTGGCACGAAAGGCAGAACGACGTGCTCTCGGACCGCGTCATTTCGTTTTGCATGCCCACGGCGAGAGAAAAAAGCGGAAGAAAGAAAAGCACGCAGAATGCCAGAATCTTTCCAGCGCGGCTCACCGTGACTGAGGGGCGCACAACCACAACCCCGGCGAGCACCGCGCTGAACAGAACGAGGATTAACGTCGCGACTGTGGACATGGTGTCAACGAAATCAAACCGCGATTCATTTTTTCAATGTGCGAATAAAAGCCACGAGATCCTTAATCTGCTCCGGCTTCAAGCTCTTGCCGTACGCCGGCATCTTGCCCCTGCCGTTGCCGATAATTCCCGCAAGCTCCTCATCCGTTTGTTTCTGCACTTCCGGGGAGCCCAGATCACGAATCTTGTCCGCTCTGCCAATACCGGTATCGCCTTTTCCCTCCGCGCCATGGCATACCGCGCATTTTGTCTTGAAAAGGGCCGCGCCATCGGATTGTGCCTGCGCGGGCAGCGCCAGAAGTCCGAAAGCTCCGCAAAGCAAGAGTGCCAAAACTCCTTGGCCCGTGCGCATCGTGTGTCGGTTCATGGTTCCTCCCGAAAAAATAAAATTCACCCCTTGGAATACATATCATACATAGAGCGTGAATACATTTCCTCGGCAATCTCCCGGAGCGGCAGATCCCTGCGCCGTTTGTCGCCCAGCCGTTGCGATACCCGTCTCAAAACGAATATCGGAACCCAAACGTGGCGTTGCTGCCGTTAAAATCCTGCAGCGGAATCGCCGCGAGACCGAAGGGGTTCGTGTTTCCCGTTTGGTTGAACCCATAATAATTCCACGCCATTTTATAAGTGAGACCGCGTCCCAAATCGACCATGATCGAAGCGAATGGCCTCTGATAATTGAAATCCAGCGTCCCGGAAGGCGTCAGCGGATTCAAAAAAATGGTGTTGCCACGCACGAAGCTCCCGCTATAGCCAGTCATCGTGGTCACGCGCTTCATGACCTTCCAGATCACCGTGGCGTGAGCAAAATGATCCGTGCTGCCATAAGTCATCATCGCGCCGAGTGGCGACGACGCTCCTGCAATCGGGCACGTCGTTCCCGTCGGCAACTCTGGCACGCCGGGAGGAAACGCGGAAGCGACAACAGTCGTTGGCGGCGGCGCGGGATTGGCCGATGTTTGGGAGTAGGCAAAACAGATCAACGATTGCGTATAGACGTTCCAATAGTTATAGCCGAAATCGACGGACAGCCGCGGATTTGCTATCAACTGGGTCGCGAAGCCGTACGAGCGGTCGTGCTCGAGGTTGTCCACCTGGTAGACGTTGTCGCGGTTTTCGTGTATCTCCACCGCTCCATCGATGTTCGCCCACGGCCGCGGCTTGTAATCCGCATGGATCTTATAGGACTGCACCTGCCGCGGATCGATCCGCGTATAGGCGGCGTCGTTATAACCCCACTCGAGATCGCCGGTAATGCGCAGCGCATCCATGGGACGTAC
The DNA here is from genome assembly GCA_049800195.1 of Candidatus Acidiferrum sp. Taxonomy (GTDB): domain Bacteria; phylum Acidobacteriota; class Terriglobia; order Acidiferrales; family UBA7541; genus Acidiferrum. The sequence continues at coordinate 45,590 of JBARJI010000031.1, read as the reverse complement.
GACAACCCCCATCACCAGCGCATCCTCTTTGATCGTCGTAATCGCTCGAGTCGGAGCCGTCGCCGCCGGAGGGATGTATGTCATTGAACCATCTGGATTGAGCGTGCACCCCGCCGGCAGAACCCCCGCAGCCAGAGCGCAACTGCCTCGCGCCGCAAGATAATCATTTGCCGCCGTCGCCGTCGCTCCGCCGGGATCATAGATTTCTTCCGTGTCGTTCGTATCGCTATATTGGGCGATGGTTTCGTTGGTGTAGAGATAACCGATGTGCGCGGTGAAGCGTTTCGTGAAGTCGTATTCAAACTCCAAGGTATTGGACCTCTGATTTTGGCCTAGGAAGGTGGTGGCGAGCCCTGAGATCGCATCCGCGGCCGAACTCGCCGAATGATACGGGCAAGTCACCGCATTCGAGTCCAGCGGGCAGTTGGTTGTGTTGAAGACAGCTTGGCTCTGCTGCATGCCAGTGATGCCAGGATAACCTGTGCCGTAGATATTCGTTTCGTCGAGCGCCCACATTCCCGGAATACGCCAATTGTCATAACGGAAAGAATCGCGGAGGCTGAGCTTGGCCGTTATCGAATAGACGCCCATCCAGTCGGCATTCACGGACACGCGCTTGGCATCCGCCGGACCGCCCGTTGTGCTGCCGCGTTCGGCTGTGCGCGAGGTATATCCGTTCACTGTCTCGAGGAAATCCGGAATCACATTGTTGCTCGTGCTGTACCCCGCCGAGCCCGACATCTCGAAGTTCTTGAAGTAGTTGGATTGAAAACGAAGCCGCTCGGTGGGCATGAAATTTCGTGGATTGCCCACTTGGCTATAGGACAAGAACCCGTTGCATGTCGGCGTGGCCGTGTTCGTCGTGCCGGCGACAATCGGCGTCGCGCAAGGAAGAACCTCGGCCGTCGTTTGCGTACTCCAGATATTTCCCAGATCGACTGGCGTCCCGTTCGGCGTGCCATTCCCTGTGGGATTGGCCAGGATGTATCCGAAATTCTGCGGATTGACAGTGGGATTATCGTAAACGGCGTTGTCCTGCTTGTAGTAGCTTAGAATCTCGTCGAATGAAATCGTCGTTTGGGGCAGTACTCGAACATCGATGCCGGCGCGATAGGCGTTGGTCGTGTAACTATAGATCTCATCAAAGGCCGATATCGTCCCACCATCCGTGCTGAAACCACCCGGCCCCTGATCGCGGTTGCGGGAATATCCCAAGCGGAATCGCACCTTGGAAGTCGGAAGCAGCGTCAGGTCATAGTCCTGCATGCGCCGCGCGAGATACAAGCTATCAACGGAGGTGGTCTGCGCCACCGCGGGTTTTGAGCAGTACGCCGGCGCCCCCTGCGGAAAGGCGGTTGTAGGCGGTCCCACGTAACAGCCCGTCGTCAAAGACCCGGCAGGGTTCAAGGCGGCTGGGTTCAGCGGATTCGCAAACAGGTTGTAGTCCCAGAAATTCTTGTCGCGCCGGAAGAGCACCCGGAAGTCGTACCACTTATTTTTTTCAATCCGCAGCCGTGACACGTTGTTGGGATCGCCGCCGTAGCCGAAGTTGCTGAACGTCAAAGTGTCAAACAAAACTCCGTTGTGATCGATCGAACGCATTTGCAGGTCATAATCAAACAGCCGCAATCCAGAGCCGAGGTTCTCGAACGTGTTGTACGTATCCATGTTCCCGTTGATGTTGCTGGATCGATAGCCAAAATCGATGACTTGGTGAATGTTGTAGCCGCCCGAATCGATTCCTTTCGATTGTTCGGAGTCGTCTTGCGCGCGCGCAACAGGCGAAAAGAAGAACGCCATCAGCACAATCACATAAACGAAAGAAATTGCGCGAACCCCCAGGCGCCCCTTCATGGCTTTTCTCCCTCTTGATTCGGAAGCCTCTCTTCGGGCTTCAAGGCCTTCTCCCTCATCGAAATGGCTCTCATGCCGTCTCCTATTTGAAGAACGTCGCATCAAAGTTCGAGCCGTGGATCTGCGAGTGGCACAGTACGCAAGACTGGAAAAAGCTCGCCTGGTTGTGGAAGGACGGAGCTCCAGGTGCGGAGCTGAAAGACGAAGTCGTGTGGCACTGCAGGCAGAGCAAGTTCACGTTGCTCACCTTCAGCATGTGCGGATTCGGTCCGCCATGCGTCAGATGGCACGCCTGGCAACCATCAATCTTCACGGCCGCGTGCTCGTAGACGAACGGTCCCTGCTTGTCGATATGGCATTTGAAACAGATGGCGTCCTGCGTCGCCGATGTCCGCACCTGCTTCGGCCCTGCCGTCCCGTGAACGTTGTGGCAATCGCTGCACTGCACCAACCCCTCATTCACCCGGTGATGAAAGGGCATCTCGAACTGCGCTTTTTGCTGAAGGTGGCACGTGTAGCAAAGCTCCGGCTGGGACTTGACCAGCAAAAAATTCTCGGTGTTGCCATGGTGCGGCGAATGACACGAAATGCAGCTAACATCATTCTTCGAGTGAATCGAATTGATGGCGTTCATGTGTTGTGTTCCGCCGGCGTGGCAAGCCAGGCAGCGCGCGTTGATTTCCTGCGTCGAGCCTTCCTCGAATCGGAAAATCTTGGTTGCGTCCCCGCCGCCGTCCACATGCGCTTTCCCCGGGCCATGGCAACCTTCGCAGCCATGAAATCCCGGTCCTTTCTTCGTATCCAATGTAGTCACAAAGTGCGGCGAGTTTTCGTAGCCCTGGTAAAAGCCCTTGGTGGGCATGTCCGCGTGGCAGGTTTTGCAGGTTTCGGTCCCAACGTAAAGCGAGGGATCCGTGGGAGGCTTATAACTCTCCTGATCCGCTTTGTTTCCTGGACTAGGCCTCTTGGGTTGCCCGCCGAAGGAAACCAGCGCGGCTACGAAAAAGAGCAGGAGACCGATAAGAATAACCACTCTCGGCTTTTTCCTCTGCACTCCCATCGTCACCCCTCCACTCACTCACCCACAACCTGACCCCTGCCGTTTCCCAAAGTTATAGCAAGCCCATTGCCAAGTCTGTGACTCCCGTCACAGGCTTTTTCGCCTAGCGCCTCCCACCAGCGCTCGACGTGCGTGCTTTTTTCCCAGGTAGAATTGTTCGGAAGAACCGAATTGATACTCGGGCGAAAACTCCGGCCCAAATTGGAATCGGTATGAACCATCGCACAACCACTTACGCTTGCAGTCATCGGTCTAGGCTATGGCATGGACCGGTGCGGCTGAAGAGAAAAGAACAATACGTCGGAATCGTACATTGTCAAAGTCATTTTCGTTGGCTTTTGGACCCCCGTCTGTGTGTAACCGCACTTTTACCTGTGAGCAATGTCACAGAGACATTTCGCGGCGCACGGGAGACTGAATTGGGTCCCGAGGAGACCGGAACCTGGACGCGCTAAAATATCTTTCCAATGGCCGGGAGGAAAATACGGCTGGAGCTGAAAATCTCTCGCAACCGTTTTGCTCCGCAAGTGCTCCAATATGTAAAACGAGACGCGGGCCGCGAGCATGTGGCTAGAATTCGATTGAAGGAGAAAACATTATACCTTCCGGATCAGGTACAGGATCAGCACAGGCTGCCTTGCCGCAGCCTCTCTCGCCAGAGGAATTGCGCAAAGTTCACGCCTACTGGCGCGCGGCCAACTATCTCGCCGTTGGACAAATCTATTTGTTGCACAACCCTCTCCTGCGGGAGCCATTGCGCCTCGAGCACATCAAGCCGCGCCTTCTCGGACATTGGGGCACGACTCCCGGACAAAATTTCATCTACGCCCACCTGAATCGCGTCATCAAAAAGCGCGACTTGAACGTGATTTACGTTGCCGGGCCCGGCCACGGAGGCCCGGCGCTTGTCGCGAACACCTACCTGGAAGGAACGTACAGCGAATTCTATTCGCACATTCCGCAGACCGAAGACGGCATGCGCAAACTCTTCAAACAATTTTCTTTTCCGGGCGGAATCCCCAGCCACGTCGCTCCGGAAACGCCCGGCTCGATTCATGAAGGCGGCGAACTCGGCTACTCTCTCACTCACGCTCATGGCGCGGCGTTTGATAATCCCGATTTGCTCGTCTGCTGCGTGGTCGGCGATGGCGAAGCGGAAACGGGGCCGCTGGCCACGAGCTGGCATTGCAACAAATTCCTCAATCCCGCGAGGGACGGCGCTGTCCTTCCGATTTTGCATTTGAACGGGTACAAAATCGCGAACCCCACAGTGCTCGGCCGGATGAGCGATGAAAAACTCGTCCAGTTGTTTGAGGGCTACGGTTACAAGATTCATTTCGTCGAAGGACGCGATCCATTGGTGATGCACCAACTGATGGCGCACACGATGGACACCGTGCTCGATGAAATTCACGCCATACAAAATCACGCGCGTAACGAAAACGGCTCCGGGGTGCCCACTTGGCCGATGATTATTCTGCGCACTCCCAAAGGTTGGACCGGACCCAAGGTAGTCGATGGCAAGCCCGTCGAAGATACCTGGAGAGCGCATCAAGTTCCGATCGCGGACTTCGCGAAACATCCCGCGCATCTCACCCAACTCGAAGAATGGATGAAAAGCTACAAGCCGGAGGAGCTATTCGACGAAAACGGCAAACTTGTCGCCGAGCTTGCGGAGCTTGCTCCATTAGGCAACCATCGCATGGGAGCCAATCCGCACGCGAACGGCGGCCTTTTGCTACGCGATCTCGCGATGCCCAATTTTCGCGATTACGCTTTCCACGTGACCAAACCCGGAACGGAAATCGCCGAAGCCACGCGCACCCTCGGAGATATGCTCCGCGATGTCATGCGGCTAAATGGTGACGCGAACAATTTCCGCGTCTTCGGCCCGGACGAAACCGCCTCAAACCGGCTTGACGCTCTCTACGAAACGACGGGCAAGACATTTCTGGAGCCTACACTTCCGACCGATGAGTTCCTTTCGCCCACCGGGCGGGTCATGGAAGTGCTCAGCGAGCACATGTGCCAGGGCTGGCTCGAAGGATATTTGTTGACCGGGCGGCATGGATTTTTCTCGTGCTACGAAGCGTTTATTCACATCGTGGATTCCATGTTCAATCAGCATGCGAAATGGCTGAAAGTGACGCGCGGCATTCCCTGGCGGCGTCCGATTGCTTCGCTGACTTACTTGCTGACTTCGCACGTTTGGCGGCAAGACCACAACGGATTCACACATCAGGATCCGGGTTTCATCGACCATGTCGTGAACAAAAAAGCCGACATCGTGCGCGTGTATTTGCCGCCGGACACGAATACGCTGCTCTCCGTGGCGGATCATTGCCTGCGCAGCCGGAATTACGTGAACGTGATCGTCGCCGGAAAGCAGCCGGCTTTGCAATACTTGGACATGAAATCCGCGATTGAACATTGCAGCGCGGGGCTTGGGATTTGGGAATGGGCTTCGACGGACAAAGGAAGCGAGCCGGACGTGGTGATGGCTTGCGCGGGAGATATTCCGACGCTCGAGACACTCGCGGCAGTGGATTTGCTGAGGCAACATTTTCCGGACATCAAGATTCGCGTCGTCAACGTAGTGGACTTGATGACCATTCAGCCGAGTTCGGAACATCCTCACGGACTTACGGACGCGGATTTTGACTCGATATTCACGGCCGACAAACCGATCATTTTTGCCTACCACGGCTATCCCTGGCTGATTCATCGTCTGACCTACCGGCGGACCAACCACGACAATTTGCATGTCCGCGGCTACAAAGAGGAAGGGACGACGACGACTCCCTTCGACATGACCGTGTTGAATGACTTGGATCGATATCATCTTGCGGGAGACGTGGTGGACCGCGTCGCGCGTCTGCGTCCGATCAACGGCCACTTCAAACAGATGTTGCGAAACAAGTTGGTGGACCACAAGCGCTACATTTGCATGCACGGCGAGGACATGCCGGAAATTCGCGATTGGAAATGGCCGTACTGAATGAAGATTTTGGTCCTTAATTCCGGATCGAGCAGCCAAAAATCGTGTCTCTACGAAGTGGGTGCCGCGCTGCCGGATTCTCCGCCGGTTCCACTGTGGGAAGCCAAAATCGAGTGGCGCGATGATGGCGCTTCGCTCAAGGTGCGTACTAGCTCCGGGAAAAAGCGTGACGAGAAGCTGAATCCCGCCAAGAGGGGCGATGCGATCGCCGAGCTTTTGAAGGCACTGGTCTCTGGCGAGACGCAGGTGCTTGCAAAACTTTCCGAGATTGATGTGGTCGGGCATCGCGTGGTGAATGGAGGGCGCGAGTTCACAAAGCCGACGCTGATCGCGCCCGAAGTTACGGCCGCGATTGAAAAGATGGCGGTGTTCGCGCCGCTGCACAATCGCGCGGAACTGGAAGGCATCGCGCAAATTGAAAAATTGTGCGGAAGCGTGCCGCAAGTGGCCGTGTTCGACACGGGATTCCACGCAACTTTGCCGGATGAGGCGGCGGTGTATGCGGGGCCGTACGAATGGGTTGAGCGCGGGATTCGCAAATTCGGCTTTCATGGCATCAACCACCAGTACTGCGCGGGCCGCGCGGCGCAATTGCTTGGGCGAAATCTGAGCGAGCTGCGACTTGTGACGTGCCATTTGGGAAATGGATGTTCGCTCGCGGCGATTCGCGGCGGCGCGAGCATCGATACCACGATGGGATTCACGCCGCTGGATGGATTGATGATGGGCACGCGGTCGGGGTCGGTCGATCCGGGGATTCTTACGTACTTGGTGCGGCAGGATAGGCTCGACGGAAAGACGATGGATGACATGTTGAATGCGAAATCGGGATTGCTGGGAATTTCCGGAGTGTCGGGCGACATGCGCGAGGTTGTGGTGGCAATGAAACAAGGGAACGCGCGGGCGAAGCTGGCGTTCGACATTTTCGTGCACCGGCTGCGGGCAGGCATTGGCTCGATGATCGCGGCGTTGAATGGGGTCGATGTATTGGTGTTTACGGCGGGGATTGGGGAGAACTCTGCGGAAGTGCGGGCTGCCGCCTGCGCGAACTTGGGCTTTCTCGGGCTAGCGATCGACGCGACGAAAAATCTGGCCTCGCCGAAAGAGCAAGACATCTCCGCGACGGTCTCGAAGGTGAGTGTGTTGGTGCTGGCGGCGCAGGAAGATTGGGCGATTGCGCGGGAGTGCTGGATGCTGGCGCAGGACCCCCACCCCCAGGGTATCCAGAAGTTATGAAGTAAACGCATGAAGAGACTGGGGTTGCGGGAGATCCTGCGTGTCGGCGAGTTGCCCTTCGTCCACGGCGCTCGTGGTAGACAGGCGTTGCAGCGTGTTGTGGAGGCGGTTCGCGAGGAGGGCCCCCCACCCCGTGTTTTTTCGTAAGTGCGGATTCTAAAGGACTTTAAGCGGGATTATCCCCTTGACACAAGGTAGTGTTTCTGGTACAGTAGTTCTCATGGTGATTTACTTAGTTGATTTGCGGCGACTTGGCTTCTCGGCGTTTAGTTCCTTGATGTGCTTTTTGGCGTGTTTCAGCACTTCAGGGTGGAAAACGTGCTTCGCTAGTTCGTCGTTCGTCATGTTCTTCGGATGCTTTTTCTTCCTCATAAAGGCGGCCCTATGAACTCCCCTGTGAATTTCATGTCTATCCTCAAGCAGTTTGGCACCGATGAGAAGTGCCGCACTGCCCTAGAACAACTCCGCTGGCCCAAAGATATTACCTGCCCCAAGTGCGATTCGGACAAGATTTCTCGCGTCTACGAGCGCGGCACGTTTGACTGCGACAACTGCCGCTATCAGTTCTCGGTAACATCTGGAACGATGCTCCACGATACGCACCTGCCCCTTACAACGTGGTTCTACGTGACCTACGTGATGTGCGAATCGAAGAAGGGCGTCTCCGCGAATCAAATCAAGCGTATGTTGGGCGTGAGCTACAAGACGGCGTGGTACTTGTGCCATCGGATTCGCGCCGCGATGCTCGAAATTGCTCCTGAGAAACTTGGTGGCACGGTCGAGATTGACGAAACCTATGTTGCTGGCAAGAAACGCCGCTGGCGCGCAAAGGCTGAGGCACAGGTTGTCATCGGCATTCGCCAGCGCAACGGCGATCTCCGCCTTATTCGGGCTAAGGATGCCAAGTCGAACACTGTCCAAGAGATTATCAATGCCAATGTCGGGGGTCACGTGGAAGTCATTATGACCGATGAATCGGCTATCTATCTGTGGGCACTGAAAAAGCTCCCCAAAGAGAAGCACAAGACCGTGAATCATACGCGGGAATATGCTCACGGTGACGTGCATACGAACACGATTGAGTCGGCCTTTTCCTTGCTGAAACGCGGCATCGTTGGCACTTGGCATAAAGTCTCTGCGAAACATCTCCCAGCCTACCTTGACGAAATGTGCTTCCGCTTTAATAATCGCAAGAATCAGTTCCTTTTCCGCGACACGCTCGTCAAATTGCTTCTTTCTTCCAATCTCGAATACAAAGAACTGACAGCCAAAGTGCAAGATGCCGCTTAATTTAAATGGCCCTGCATGTACTGGAGTAGCGTCTCTATAGGCTTCACACCTTGTTCCAAGAGGATAGAATTGGCTCTACTGGATTCAGCGTGTACCCACGCTTCTTTTTCCTTGCCTGACCACATTCCGTTCATTGTTTTAGCTGGCTCGTAGATAGGTGGCTTGGCTGCGGCATCCACCAAAGTGTCGCTTCCAGGAAACCTGAGGCGTATCTGCGCCAATGTTTTAGCAAGCGCGACTTCATGCACATTCACGTCTTTTTTAGCTTCGTCGTGCTCCTTTATGAAGTTCTCTTGTCTCCGGAACGCATCGTGCTTAGTGGCCGGATTCAGCATATTGTTCGTTCTTCTCTCTTGCTCCAAAATTTGGATATTCGTATCAATGCCGAATAACTTGTTGTAGAGATATTTCCTGTCCGCTTCTTCCGCGCTCAACTCCCCAAATAATCTTTCCTTCTCGGCGCGTATTGCAGCTATTTCCTCTTCCTTTTTGGTGTCGGCATATTTCAAAGCTTGGAGCGCCATCAATCCGATGACGCCAGACGAAACAAAGACCAAGATGGCAGTCGTTAAAGGTGCGAGATGTGATTTCGTTCCTGCCATAGCCACCCCTCCGATTGCGTCGGCTGCCGCAATTAGGAAGCATGTCTTCGCGAGCTTGTAATCTTTCAAGGCGATAAAGCCCTGACCAGATGTAGCAAAGAACGCAACAACCACACTTGTGACTTCCCATGAGAACAGCCATTCCATAGGGAAGTCATTATACACTCACCTTGAGTGAGGTATACAATCCCGCTTTAAGTGCCGTGTTTTGGAAGTGCGGATTCTAAAGGGGTTACGGGTGTGTTTTGCGGAAGTGCGGATTCTAAAGCAGTTAGGGACTGGCGACTTGCGAGCGGTGGGTGCTGTACAGGTACGGTCGAAGCTTAAGAGAGGAGGCACATAGGAGTCGAGGAGGGGAAAGCACCGGCAAATGGAGAGCGCTAGGTTTGGCGAGGCAAACATAAAAAATCATAGCATGGTGTTGGCGACTTGTCAACTACATTTTTTGGATTACTGCGTTTTCATTCGAACGGCGGGGGCGGATTCGAATGGGCGTGGCGGAAGTTGAGGGAAAAGAAGGAGTTGGTTAGGGGGTAACTGAGTTGATACGGCTGTGGAAATGTGTGGAAAAAGGTGAGAAGAGAGTGGGCTGTGAGTGGTGGGCGATGAGTAGGAAGGCAGGGCGAAGACTGCTCGTTCCCAATATCTGGGGAAAACACGCTTTAGCCGGGGTACCACTGGTCAATCAATTTTCTGACATCTTCGTGGTTGACGAATTCGCCGCGGTCGGCTGCGGCGATTCCCTTTTCGACTTCCCGAACGAACCATTCGTCGTAATTGACCATGCGCTCGATGGCTTCGACCACCAGCGCCTCGCTGTCGCGGCCCTGCTGGCTGGCCAGGCGGGAGAGCTTTGCTTGCAGGTCGGGTTTCAAATGTAGTTCCATGGCTTCAGATTGGGATTGGGGAGAGTAGTGTCAATCACCCCGTGCAGCCGCATGCGCGGGCGATTTGGATGAGGCGGGCGACGAGGGGGTGGTCGGCTGCTAATCCAGAGCCACAGATTGCGGGAGATTACGCGGCGGCGACGAACCAGGAGGTTTCTGACATTACCGCGATTTCGGAACGAAACTGGAGCAGGACGCCGCGGTCTTCGGCGTAGACCAGCGTGAACTCTTTCGAGCATTTTCCGCAGAGCCAAAAGTGCTGGACGGAGTGCGTGTTCGGCGGGAGTTCCTCGGGGCGATGAGCTTTGTGAAAGCGGAACAGCTCTCCCTGGCGGTAGTCAAAGGGGACCTGGCAGGCCGGGTTTGCGCAGGAGGAAATCATCGGAAATCACCATCCCATCTTCAGAGCTCATTCGGCCGGAGCCATCTTTGCTCTGACGTGTATTTCCACTTCGCCGGATTCTTGGGAAGTTTCGGTCCTCTCGAGACAGTCGATCGTATTGCGGAGCCACCCGCGCAGTGCTGCCTCCATCTCATCGCGTGTGCCATATCGGTAAAAGGAATCGATGGTCTCTCCCTTTTCATTCAGCGGGATATAACGGCACGCGATTTTCGTGCGCCGCAGCTCCTCCGGGATGACCTGCATCAGAACGCAATCACTGCAAGGGCGCGGCGGCTGAGCGGGATCGAAATTCAGGCAGGTTGGCGAATCCTGAAAAATGAATTGCGGGCGCCAGGGGGCGCGAGAGGTGAGCCGGTAACCGCCTTTTTCGACGAAATCCAATTCGGCTTTGAGAACTGCCAATAAATCGCGAGTATCTTTGCTCATAAAACCTTCCCCACGCTGCCAGCTTCGCTCCGAGGCGATTGGGGCGCAGTGAGCAACCTCACAACCCGACGTGTCGCCGGTCACTCCAAGCGCTATCCCGTCCGCCCTCAATAGGTTGCAGTGAATTGGATTGCGCTAATGAGATATACTTTCGCGATCGGCAAGTACGCGGATGTTTGGCAAAGTCAGCGTCAGCCGCGCGTCTTCCTTGCAGGGGTTCCTAGCATGTCCTTTCTTCCGAGCGCCCGCCCAACCGAGGTCGCGGCAAAGTGAGCAAAAAAACGCCCCCAGCCGCGAGCGGCGCTGCCATAGAGGGCCTATTCGAAAAGCTGTTCGAGTTTTCGCCGGACGCGGTTTTCGTGACGGACCAAGGCGGCTCGATCGTCCGCGCCAACGGCCAAGCCGAGCGGCTCTTCGGCCACGACCGCCAGGAGTTGCTCGGCCTGCCTGTCGAGGAGCTGGTGCCCGAACGATTTCGCAAGAGCCATCCCAAACACCGCAGCGATTACGCTGGGCAGCCGCACATTCGTCCGATGGGCGCCGGACTGGAACTTTATGGCTTGCGGAAGGACGGCAGCAAGTTCCCTGTCGACATCATGCTCAGCCCGGTTGAGGCGAACGGAAACTCTTATGTCTTGGCGGTGGTTCGAGATGTTTCGCGCCGCAAAAAAGCGGAGGATGAGCGGGATCGACAAGCTGCTCTCTCTCAAGAACAGGCAGCGCTGCTCGACTTGGCGCACGACTCCATTATTGTGCGCGACCTCGAGAACCGGATCAGGTTTTGGAACAGAGGCGCCGAAGAGAAGTACGGCTGGAGGCGCGAGGAGGCGATCGGAAAGCTCGTCCACACATTTCTGAAAACACAGTTTCCCCAGCCAATCGAAGAAATCGATGAAATTCTCCGCCGCAACCGCTACTGGGAAGGCGAGGTGATTCACACCGCAAAAGATGGAACCCAGATCGTCGCGGCGAGCCGCCGGGTGCTCCAATGCGACGCGGCAGGAAAGCCGAAAGCTATTCTAGAGATCAATAACGATATCACGCAGCGAAAGCGCGCCGAGGAGGCTTTGCGGAGGAGCGAGGCGCGATTGCGGTCTTTATTTGAATTTTCGCCGGACGCTATTCTGGTGGTAGACGCGGGCGGGAAGATTACGGAAGCCAGCGCCCAGGTCGAAAGTTTTTTTGGCTATCAACGGGCCGAGCTTGTGGGCCAAAGTATCGAGCTGCTCATTCCAGAAAAATTTCGCCAGACACATCCTGGGCACCGCGAGAAATATTCCCAGCAGCCGCGCGTGCGGGCCATGGGCGCGAGACTCGAGCTTTCCGGCCGGCGCAAGAACGGTACTGAGTTCCCCGTGGATATCATGCTTGGCCCCATTGCGGGACTGGAAGGCGCCGCTGTTCTGGCCGTCATTCGCGACCTGACACAAAAGAAACGCGACGAAGAAGCTCTTCGGCGCGGGGAGCTGGAACGGCGCTACCTTGAAGAAGAACTGCAAACCGAATACCGCTTCGAGGAAATCATTGGAGAGAGTCGGGCTCTCAAGAGAGTGTTGAAGCAGGTGGAAACCGTGGCGCGCGAGGAAGCCACGGTCTTGGTCCTGGGAGAAACAGGAACCGGCAAGGAATTGATCGCGCGCGCGATCCACGAATTGAGCCCGCGGCGCAAACGCACTTTCGTCAAACTGAACTGCTCCGCGATTCCCGCAGGCCTGCTCGAGAGCGAATTATTCGGGCACGAAAAAGGAGCGTTCACCGGAGCGCTTGCCCAAAAGGTTGGGCGGCTGGAGCTGGCACACGAGGGAACGCTGTTTCTGGACGAGATTGGGGACTTGCCTCTGGAGCTGCAGCCGAAAATCCTGCGGGCACTGCAAGAGCGGGAGTTTGAACGATTGGGCGGCACGAAGACCATACCCGTCAACGTCCGTTTAATCGCGGCTACCAATCGGAATCTGGCGAAGATGGTCGCCAGCCACGAATTCCGGAGCGATCTGTACTACCGGCTGAAGGTCTTCCCGATCGAAATTCCTGCGCTGCGGGAGCGGCGCGAGGACATTCCTGTTCTCGTGAACTACTTCGTGCACAAGCACTCCCGGCGGATGAACCGGCAGATTGCGACGGTCCCTGCCGAAACGATGGAAGTTTTGCGGAAGTGGAGCTGGCCTGGCAATGTGCGCGAACTGGAGAACTTCATGGAGCGAGCTGTGATCCTCACTCAGGGACCGGTCCTTCGCGCGCCTTTATCGGAACTGAAAATTCCGGATGAGCCCGCGAGCGACCTGGATCCCAACTTCGAAAACGCGGAACGCGAACACATTCTTCGCGTTCTGCGGGAAGCCAAAGGGATGATCGGCGGAAGGCACGGGGCGGCCGAACGTTTAGGCCTGAAACGAACCACGCTGAATTCCAAAATGAAAAAGCTTCGAATCGCGCGCAAAGACTACATTTAGCCTCGGCGACGAAATATCGTCTCGTCACTTTGGGAACCGTTATTCGCTTCACGCCCTCCTGCTTCTCAAGACGAACTCTAAACCTAATTATCTCAACACAGTTTGAGCTCGAGCGCGCCGGGGCAGAGCTCTATGTGACATGGCGCACAAAATGCAATTGTTAGAGTGTGCTGAGAATTTCAGCAGAGCCGACGGAGAACATGGTGTCCATACGACTGGAAGGCAAAGTTGTAGGCCCATGGGTTGATGAGTGCCACCGCGCATGGCAGGCAATCCGGCCGGAGCTGGGATTAAAGAAGCTCCGGCTGGACCTGCGCGGCGTGACGTTCATGGACAGACGCGGGATCGCGCTGCTTCGGGAGATTCGGAAACGGAGCGGAGCGGAAGTGCTGGCGGATTGTCCTCTCACGAAATACTTTGCCGGACGCATCCTGCAAGACATGGAAAAGGGAGAAGACCAAGGAGAGTGACATGAAAGGTCCCTATGGATTCGAATCAAACGAGCATTGCCAGACCTGCAAGCTGAGAGGCAATGGTTTCTTCTGCCAGGTATCCGCGGCTGCGCTAAAGGATTTTGACGACGTTCGATCGTCGACGACCTACCCTGAGGGAGCCGTGCTCTTCCTCGAAAAGCAGGCGCCACGCGGAATTTTCGTACTCTGCGCGGGCGAGGTGAAACTTTCCATCAGCTCGAGCGGCGGCAAGACGCTCATCCTAAGGATTGCCAAGGCTGGCGAAGTGCTCGGGTTGATGGCCACCATTTCAGGCGCACCCTACGAAGTCACAGCGGAGACGATTCGCCCGTGCCAGGTGGCTTACATCCGGCGTGACGATTTTCTGCGCTTCATCGCCAAGCATCCGGAAGCGTACCAAGGTGTGGTGCGGCAGATGACATCGCTTTATCAGGGAGCTTGCAACCAATTGCGCACTGTGGGCTTGTCCGCGTCCGCCCCGGAGAAGTTGGCGAGGCTCCTGCTCGACTGGTCCGCCGACGGCAAGGAAACCGATCAAGGCACGCAAGTGAAGCTGCCCTTGACCCATGAAGAGATTGCCGCGCTGATCGGCACGACGCGCGAGACGGTCACGCGCACTCTCAGCGATTTCAAGAGCAACCATCTTGTCGCTCTTCAAGGTTCAAATCTCATGATCTCGAACCGGCTGGGACTCGAAACGCTTGTAGCGGACTAACCTTCCCCGCGCGCTAGCGACCCTTTCGTTCGCAAGGCTGGATCGCTTGCTTCGTTCGTCGGACGGAACCGACCGTGGAAATTCTTAGATGGCCTGCTGTTCGCGGATTATCCTTTGCGGTGTTTGAAGAACTCGACTTGGCGCAGGCGCTTCTTCGCAGCTTCGAGCGTTTTATATGGCCCGCCAAGATTCTTACCTTTCGTGGAAACTACTTGATACCCGGCTTTTGTTTTCTTGATCATGGCAACCTCCCGATCCCTTCTGGGCGGCGCGGAGGCTGATCAAATCAGCCTTCGCTGCGGACCGTCAGCACGGGGCAAGGCGCGTGCGCCACCACGTTGTAAGCGATGTCTTTTTGCACTCGTCCCACGGCCCCAGCGAACCGATCCATCCCCCGAACACCCAGAACGATTAAATCTGCACCGTATACCTTGGCAGCCGCCAGAATTCGGGTCGCGGGGTCGCCGTGTTCCACGACAGCTCGCGCATCGCACCACTGTCGCGCCTCCTGCGGAACCAGGTCTTCAAGGCGATGAATCGCTTCGGCGACCGACAACTCTCGTGGATCGTTCGTCTTCCCTGGTCTTGGCAGCGGCAGAGCGTGTAGAAGAATTAGCTCTGCCTGATTTTCCTGTGCAAGCGACACGGCGAACGGCACAGCCACGGAAGAAACCGCGTTGAAGTCGGTGGCAAAGAGAACGCAGCGGAAACGTCCGCCGTTATGCGCGCCCACGCGCGTGTCGGGGCCACTCATGAGCACGGGAACACGCGACCGGCGGAAGACTTCCTCCGCGGACGAGCCCAGCAAAGCCTTCTTGAATCCCGTCCGGCCATGGGTTCCGAGTACGATCAAATCGATCTCGCGTTCCTTCACAAGCTGGCTGACCACCTCCCAAAGATTGCTCCCTCGTTCCAGGATGGCTTCGCTCTGGAGGCCCGTAAGCTGCGCCTCGACGCGGGTCATCTCCGTTTTCGCCGACTCTTCGAGGTCATCCAGCAAGCTAACCGCCGCTTCGGGCGACATGTAAGCGTAAGTCGTAGGCAAGAGAACATGAACGGCATGCACTTTCGAGCCATAGCCGCGCGCAATGGCCGTCGCGAATGGCAGAGCTTCGCAGGACGCTTCCGAGAAGTCCGTCAAAAACAAAACATGCTTGAAGTCAATTCGCTTGTTCGCTTGGACTGTTGTCATGGCTGCACTCCGTGGACAAGTATGTCCATCTGACGGCCGCCTTTCGGTGACCATAGCCACGGGCTTATGTGATCTTCGTCACTGGAGCTTGCCGTGCCCAGTTGGGCCGCAGAAGCGAATAAGACAGTGAGAAACGCTAGGTTTCCGGCCATCGACTGTGACGCCGACCAGCGGAGTCAGCTGCGTTGCTCGATGATCAAGAGGTCTGGCTTGGGTAGGGAGCGGATGGTGACCATGCCGCGGCGGCTAGGAACCCGGAGCGTGTCCCTTAAAGTACGTCTGCCCATTCGGGCGAGGCGGCGAACGCGGCATGAATCAAGCCCACGTGGGAATAGGCCTGGGGAAAATTGCCCCACATGCGCATGCTGGAAGCCTCGTAGTCTTCGGAGAGGAGGCCAAGCGTGGAGAGCGTCGAATGCACGCGATCCATCACCGCTTTGGCCTCGGCCGTTCTTCCGGTATCGGCCAGCGCTTCCACCAGCCAGAACGTGCAGATGGTAAACGCGACGGTTGGTGAACCGAATCCGTCATCGAGCTTGTAGCGATAGAGCCAACCATTGTGAGAAAGCCCGCGCTGAACGGACTGTATCGTTCCGGAAAGGCGCACGTCTTCAATGGGAAGGAATCTGAGATAAGCCATTTGCAGCAGCGAAGCGTCGAGATCCTGGCCTCCATACGTGCCGGCGAAGCTGCTGATCTGCGGGCACCAGGCCTTCTCGAGAATGTCTTCGCGAATTTGTTCGCTAGCGTTTCGAAACTCGTACTCCAAAGCAGGCGCGTGCAGGGCGGAAACACGGGCCATGCGGTCGGCTCCCGCCCAGCACATCAGGTTCGAGAATGTCTGCGGTTTCCATTCCGTGCGGTACTCCCAGATACCGGCGTCCGGCTTGCCAGCCACGGAAATGGCCTTTCGGGCGAGGCGCTCGATCAATTGGAGCGCGGCCTTTGAACGCTCCGCGCTGAAGCGTTCGTCGAGAAAGATGGGGACGAGCGCCAAGACCATCTCTCCGAAGACGTCATTTTGAGTGTGCTTGGCCGCGCCGTTGCCTACTCGGACGGGCCCGTCTCCGTTGAACCCTGGCCAGCCATCGAGAATCCGCTCGTCAAGGCTGGAGGTGCCATCCACGCGGTAAAGGGGCGGAAGATTCAGGTCGGGGGCGCCGCCGGCGATATTGAGGAGATAGTGGATGAAGTCCTCGCGCTCTTCAAACTGGCCGAGAAGGCGGAACGCGCCTAGGGAGTAGTAAGCGTCCCGGAGCCAGCAGTAGCGGTAATCCCAGGTGCGGCCGCTACCCGGCGATTCGGGAATCGAAGTGGTCATCGCCGCGATGATCGCGCCCGTATCCTCGAAGCAGTGCAATTTCAGGGCAAGCGCCGAGCGAATTACGGCGTCCTGGTAGAGCGGAGGCACATTGCACTGCTTTACCCAGCGCTGCCAGTAACGCTGCGTTTCGCCAAGGAACCGCTCCGAAAGTAGCCTCAGCGATTCTTCAACCGGTGCGCCCCAGGTCAAGACCAAATGCTGCCGTCCCGTGAGGGTAAAGGACTGCTCGCTGAGATAAGAAATAGGAATGTCCGTGGTAAGGCGGAGTTGGCTTTCAAAGCCCTCGAATCGCACATGGTTCGAACCGTGGATGCACGTGGGAACGCGTTTGGACCACCCGAGCCGCGGATCACAAACTACGCGAATGCGCGGCGTGCCTTCGATGGGCTCAACAATGCGGAAAAGCTGTACCGGCCGAAAGGTCCGGTCGAACTGCGTAAAGCGCGGCGCAAAATCCAGGACGCGAAAGGAGCCGGAGGGAGTGCTGAAGCGGGTCTCGAGAATGTTGGTATTCTCAATGTAAGTTTGTTCGCCGTCTTCTCCGTCTGCCGGGCCCACCAAGAATCTGCCGCCCTCTTCTTCATCCAGCAGCGTGGAAAATACCGGCTCCGAATCAAACCGCGGCAAGCAGCACCAAACCATTTCTCCGCTGCGATCCACCAACGCGGATACTTGGCAATTTCCGATGAGACCGAGGTGTTCAAGGAGCATGATTAGAGCGTAACAAAATTCAATTCGAACCAGAACCCAGAGTGTCGGCTATGAACCTGCCATGGCCGGCCGTGATTTGGTGCGACTCCGCGACCCGGCGTTCACGCCTCCCACAGCGATGAATGAAGCAGACCGCCAAGGGCCTTCTCTTCACAGCGCAGGAAATACCCTCTTCTTGCGAGCGCCGCCGCATAGTCAGGCAACTGCGTCACGCACAGCCCCGTGGTCAACTGGAACGCGGCATACAAACCGCGAATGACTGCCCCTGTCCACATCCGGCCGATCAGTCCATCCGCTTCGCGGAAATCGGAGACGATCCATCGCACCCGGGGCGCTCCGCAACTGGCGAGGCGCGCAACCACCTGCGCGAGTTCCTGCTCCCCGAAACAATCCAAAAAAAAATGCGTCACGATCAAGTCGTAGCCTTCCGGCCACGGCTGGAAATCGCGGATGTCCGTCGAGTGGAATCTGACGCGTTCGCGAAATGCGCGGCCCATGCCCGCAACTCGCCGTTCCGCAAGCTCAATCATCTTGGGGCTTAGCTCCACAAAATCAACTTCGACTCTCGGGTTCTCGCAAAGCAGACGGGCAAGAAACCGGCCATCTCCGCCGCCGCACAGAATGGCTCGCTGCGAAAACCTGGTCTCTCCCAGAAACGCGAACCGGCTTCTTTCCAGGAATCTGCCGAACGAAAGGCGTTCGAGCGCCTCGTAATAGCGGGCGATCCCATCGCAGTTCATCTGAATAGGCTGAATCGCGCTCATTTCTCTTCAACCTCGGACCAGCAGTGCAACGAGTGCCGGCACGAGCAGCGCGGCATCTGCGAGTACGCGCAAAGCGGAGGCCGAAAGATTTCTTCTGGCCCGGCTGAGAAGAAGAAGCAACAAAGCTCCGGCGCCAACCGCACAAAAGGCCGGCTGAAATGACCCGCTTGCATGTCGCACGAAACCTGCCGCAAAGGCAGCAGCTGCCAAGATTGCCGCAATGCCATTGATACGCGGAGCGGCCCAGCGGACAAATGGGTGTGGTGGCCGTCTCCAGCCCGCAGCCTGGCGCGGATTTTCTAACCGATGGTTTTCCCAGCATTCTATGGATAAACAATTGAGAGAACAGAGCAGGCCGAAGAATCCCCACACGAGACTCTGATGCCATGAAAACCCAACCGACAGCGACCAGATCGGCAGGGTCGTCCCCAATGCAAACAGGAAACCCACCGATAGCTCTTTAGGTAAGGCTTGGGCAATCCGGCCGCGGCCGGCGTGAATTCCCGCCATGTACAACACAAGGATGGCGCCGAGTTTTACGCCCGCGATCGCCGGCGCGGCAAGCGAACTGTCCGCCATAAGCCAGAGAACCACCGCGCTTGCCGCCATAACCAAAGCCGCAAGCACAAATCGATGCCGCTCGCAGAAGAGGTGCCGCTCTTGCAAAGCCGCGCGGCTTCTCGCGGTCCAGCCGTCGAGCAGCCGGTCGCTGGTGTAAATGACCCAAACGGAAAGCCCCAGGGCGGCTGCCTCGGCAACCGGCAATCGAATGCCGCCCGCACGCGCGAAGAGCGCCGCCCAAATCACGGCCACTGTTGGCGCGTCGATGCTGAGAATATTCCACCAAAGCCACCACGGAGTGGCGCGGCGCTCCGCGTCAACGCGGTCCGGAGAAAATCCCCAAAGGACCGCGCCCTCGCGAGCGCTCGTTTGTAAATCGCTCCGGGAGAGCATGCCGTCAATCTCTGGTACGGAATTAGTGGCCTTCATAGGAATAGTGTTCGCGCAGACTCTTGAATCACGCCGCAATTTAGCTCAAGCCTGCTTTTGCTCCGATACAGCCCTCTCGCGGCAATCAACGGGATAGATGGGTCACAATTCCCGGCTGCACCCCATTTTTATCCTACGCACCTTCTCTGTGGGAATCCAAGCATCGCGCGGGGGAAGCGGAACCTGAGCCCGCTTCTTCCCAAAACGGCGGGAGTTCTCTTCCGCGGTTCGCGCTGGACGAGCTTCACTTTTTGTTCCACGCCAATTATATCGTATCACGATATATCAAGCAAAATTCGCCTCCTCTTGACCAAATTCTCCATCCGCAGGGACACCATGGGTTATCCCCATGTTGCCGTCTGTTCGCTCTCTTCTCACGCCCGCTTCGTGTCTGGCCTTTTCTCGCTTTCATGCGAACTCAATAGCGTTTCGTCTTCCGCACTTCCATTTCGGTGTGCGGTTGGGAACGGACGCGCTCTCCCGAAGAGTCTCAGCCCACCCTATATCGAATGAGTTCGTGCGCTGCGTCCTTTCCCCTTGTGTTCCCTTTCGTTTCCGCTCCTTGCCCAGGCACACGGATGCTATATTCGCCACAGCGCCACGTCGGCCGCTAAAGGAGAGTGATGACGCCAGCTTCCGCGATCGAATTCTTGATCTGGCTCCTTATCGCTGCATCCGTCATCGCGGTTTTAGCGGCGCGCTTCCGCATGCCGTACACCGTCGCGCTGGTTCTCGGCGGCCTCGCTCTCGGAACTCTGCGCTTTCCCATCGTCGAGCAAATTTATCAAAGCAACCGGCCGGACTGGCTCAACCCGGAAGTAGTCCTTATCCTCTTTTTGCCGCCGCTGCTTTTCGAAGGCAGCCTCAAAATAAATGTTCGCCAGCTCCTGCAGAATAAAATTCCGATCCTGCTGCTCGCCAATGTTGGCGTCCTCGCCGCCACTTTGATTACAGGCTACGTCCTGCACTGGGAGATTGGCATTCCCATCGTCACCGCGCTGCTCTTCGGCGCGATCATTTCCGCCACCGATCCCATCTCCGTTCTCGCCATTTTCAAGGAACTGGCCATCGCCAAACGGCTGTCCGTGATGGTCGAAGGCGAGAGTCTCTTCAACGACGGCACCGCCGTCGTCCTTTTTCAGATCCTGCTTGCTGGCATTCTCACCGGCAATCTAAGCATCGCCATCGGAATCGGACAGTTCCTACAATCGGTTCTCGGCGGCGCCCTCATCGGACTCGCACTCGGTTACGCTGCCGGAAAAATTACAAAGCAAATTGACGAACCACAGCTTGAAATCACCATTACCACAATTCTGGCCTACAGCTCCTACCTCGTGGCCCACCACCTTCATTTGTCCGGCGTCATCGCCACTGTTCTCAGCGGCATCACCATCGGCAATCTCGGAGCCCAAGAGGGCATGACCGCGCGCACGCGCCTCGCCCTCTGGTCCTTCTGGGAGTACGCCGCATTCGTCATCAATTCGCTAGTTTTCCTGCTCATCGGTCTCGAGGTTCACATCCGGGAACTGCTCAACGCCTGGTCTACTATTCTCCTCGCCGTCCTCGCCGTGCTCCTTGGCCGCGCCGTTTCCGTTTACGCTCTCGTTCCTCTCAGTAATCTTTTCTCGGAACGAATTCCCCTGCGCTGGCAGCATGTATTTGTTTGGGGTGGACTCCACGGCTCCCTTTCTCTCGCTCTGGCCCTGAGTCTCGGACATTCGTTTCCTTACCGTGAACAAATTCTGGCTCTCACTTTCGGCGTCGTCGCGTTTTCCATTATTGTTCAGGGCTTGACCATCGGACCCTTCATCCGCGCGCTCCGCCTTTCCACCGCCGAGTCCCAAGACGAATTCACCGTCGCGAGAGTCCGCCAAATCGCGGCTTCCGCGCGCCAGTCGGAGCTCGAAGAGCTTTTCCGCACTCGCGTTATCTCCGGACCTGTTTATGACAAATTGCGCGCCGAGCTGGACAACCAGGTCGCCGCCCTACGTGCTCAAGTTGCGGAACTCTATGGCCGGGACTCCGGCCGTGCCGAGGCCGAAATACAAACCGCGCGTCTCCGCCTCGCCGCTGCCGAGAAAACTTCCATCGAAGCCGCCGTCCGCGCTGGACTCATCTCCACCGACGTCGCGGCCAAGTTGGCGGATGGCATCGACAAACACACTGCTCCCGTCGCAAACCCGAGGGAAGAAAACCAGCCGGACGATTCAGCTCTGCGCCCGTAAGTTTAATTTGGGGTAGCCTAACAAGATCGGAAACCGCCAGCCGCTCCGCTTCTGTTTGCGGCTGGCGATAACCGGGATTCTCAACCAAGATTAAAGTGAACGGTCACGGCCATTTCCACGGCCACGGGAACTCCGTTTAGCAGCGTCGGCTGATACTTCCACTGCCGAACCGCACTGAATGCCGCCGGCACGAGCAACGGATTCCCACTGATCAGCTTCATTCCCGTAACGTTCCCATGCGGATCGATCACGCTGTCAATCACCACATCACCTTGCACTCGTGCCTCTCGCGCAAGAATGGGGTAGTCGGGCTGCACTTGATTGATAATCCTTGGCGGCTGGACCCTGCCTCCCACGTGGTACGGTCCGCGATGCACTGCGGCCTTTGGAGGTGGCGGCGGAGCCACATGGCCCGTGCCGCCAAGAATTCCGCCAAGCACTCCGCCTGGCTGCCCTCCCGGAACTCCTCCAATGACCCCTCCTGGAACTCCCGCGACCGGTTGCGGCGCGTTCTCGAGATCCTTGACCACGGCTACGCGCTGGGGAATCACTCGCGGGGCGTAAAGCTTGTTCAGCGAGAGCACGTGCTTCGGACGCGGAATCGCACGCACTGCCGCGGCTGGCGGAGGCGGGGGAGGTGGCGGCGCGGGCGGCGCCACTAAGTACGTGGTTTCCATCGGCTGTACTACCAGCGCATTGCCGAAATACAGCGGAATCAAAATCAGCGTGGCAAGCAGCAAAGCATGGCCCGCAAAGGCCAGAAAAAGGTCAATGGCCCTTCTCGGACGTTTCATCCGGTTGTTTTCGAGCATTCCTGCGGAAAAGTTTATGGAAACTGCCGGCCGTTTCCGGGCGCGCGTTGTTTCGGGGGTTGTGGGGTTCGCGGGGGGCGGTGGATTTGGTTGTCGGACTTCCTCGAGTACTGCGCCTGCATTCCTTTCGAGCATTTTAAGCGCCTTTCAATCCATTAGATGCGGGCGCCAAGCGTCAAGATGCAAAATTGCCTTTGCCATCCTCCGGGGCTTGCGTTTGTATCGTATTACGATATAATAATACAATGAAAAGAGCAATTCGCGAGTCCGAATACGCCGCCCTGGCCGAACTGCGCTACCGCATCCGCCAGTTCCTCCGCGGAAGCGATCAAGCCGCCGAAGCCGCCGGACTCGAACCCCAGCAGTACCAAATGCTCCTCGCCATTCGCGGCCTTCCCCATCCGAACGAAGCCAGCATCCGCCGCCTGGCCGAGCGCCTGTTTCTCCGCCATCACAGCGCCGTGGGTTTGGTCGACCGTCTCGAAGCACACGGTTATGTCCGCCGCACCCCAAGCTCTCGCGACCATCGTCAGCTCTGCGTGGTTTTGCTCCCACGTGGACGACGCGCACTAGAGCGTGTCGTCCACGAACGTCTGCACGAACTGCGCGAGAGCGGTCACGAGCTCATCTTTGCCCTGACCGCTATCCTTGAACACCGCCACTCTCGGAACTCGCCGCGCAAACGTTCCGGCAAGCCTCAGGCAGGACAGAAAAAATTCTCAAAAGCAACTCGCCCTGCCGCGCACCGGGCGAGCGCATAGCTTTCATCGCCACCCGGCATGCCTGCGTATCCCCGCCGCGCGGGAACGTTTTCTGGATGAAAACTCTTGCCGTCTGCCTCTTCCCTACTCCTTCTTTCCAGCCTTCTTCAAGAGGGCTGGCTTCCCGGCGCGCCTGTTGTGGTGTTTCCCCGCGTTGCCATCGCCTTTCTCACGTCCAGCTCGAGCACGCCCCTTCTTAGCCGCGCCGTCGCGTGGCGCGTGTCAATCTCGACGGGCAATTGTAAGCTCCGCAACAATCGAGTGGCCCGCGTCTCCGATGAGATGGTCGCCCCTGTTGTTCGATCCGCCTGGTTTTCGTGCTTTCCGATAATCGTCACCCGCTTGGGCTCCAAATCGACTTCCAATTCTCTCGGCATGAAACCTCGCACGTCGGCGAGAACGGTCAGCTCGTCCCCGGACTCCTTCACGTTGATCGGCGTTCGCTCGAACAGCTCCGCTTCTGCTTCCAGCCAGTTTTCCAGCTCGCGGCCTTTCGCTCTGCCGTTGGCTTCGAATATTTCGTAGGCGCGTTTGGCGATCAAATCGAACATTTTCTTTGCCTCGCCGCTCAACCCGGTTGTCTTTATCGCAATCGGCGGCTCCATCGTTTGCTGTCTGGCCATGTCTTGTTCTCGCATCTCCATCTCCTTTTCCCTGATGAATATTCGGCTGGCTATATATATCGTGATGCGATACTTATTTCGGGTGTTGCCCTCCCGCTTGTATCGTGTTGCGATATATTTGCGTCGCCCCGGACAACGCTTCCCAGCCCGCTTGCGTCTATCTATTTGGGTGGCCGCGCGTCTACTGTGGAAACTCCGTCCCTGGAGCGGTCTCCGGTTTAACCTTTTGGAGGAATCTATGAAATTCATCGGATGGATCTTCGCCGCGTTGCTCCTTGCTGGCGCAGCGCCCCCGCGAGCGGCGGCGCAGAACCCCCAGTCCGCCCATTCACAGGCCCTTGCCAACTGCCTGGACCAGTACTCCACTTGCGACCAGTCCCTGCTCACTGCCGCGGAAAGGCAAGCCGTTCAAAGCGCCACGCGGGACCGCAATTTCCTCGAGTGTCTATACGGTTTCTCGGACTGCAATAGCAAACAACTGGACTCCAGCCAGCGGCAGGACATCGCCCAGGCCAACCGCGATCGCAACCTTCAGAACTGCATGGATGGCATCAGCGAGTGCGATCTGGCGCAACTTGACAGCCAGGAACACCAGCAGGTTGCCCAGGCCTCGCGCATCCATAATTTGCAGACTTGCTTGGACGGAACGGGCGATTGCAACGAAGCCTTGCTCACTCCCGACGAAAAGCAGAAGGTCGCCGATTCGAATCACGACCGTAATCTGCAAAACTGCCTTGAGACGCTTGGCGAATGCGATCGCTCCGAATTGAACAGTCAAGAGCGGCAGGAAGTAGCCCGCGCGACCCTCGACCATAATCTGAGCGCGTGCCTCGATGGCTCGGACGATTGCAATGTGGCGCGGTTGGACTTGTCGCAGCGCCGGGAAATCGCCGACGCCTCCCCAAGCCGTAAGCTTCGAAACTAAACGCGCGGTTCCATGGGCAGCCTTCGGCGTGCCGATGCCGCCCCGAAAGCTGCCTTGGACACCCGGGGGACGCGCTCGGCGCAAACTCTCTCTCGCCACGCAAACTTCTGCGCCACGCTGTCCGCACATGGGGCCGTCTCTCGAAAAATACAAGACTTGCGCTTGCGAACCATTTGCGATTCGCCGGTCACGAGTCGCCCATCGCCAGTCGCTTGGTGCTTCCGCTTCCCTACCGTCGCAATATAATATCGTATTGCGATATATGTTCTGTTGCCGCCGCTGGACAACCATATCGTAATACGATACATCGAATAGGTTAGAGGCGCGGAACGAGGGGTCTCCGCCGCTGCGCACGGGTGGCATTCCTCATGCCGAGGAATTTTGTTTTCGCCCGACTCTCCATGAGCCTTCCCGTATGCGATGGCATGCCCGCGATTCTGCTCCGGCTGCTGGAAGGAGGCGTATGCACGCTAGCGCAAGCGCTGTTGTTCTTGCGGATCGTCCTGCGCGAATCGCCTCCTTCCTGGATCATTTCTCCCGGCGAACTTGCGATCCCTTGTCCGCAGCCTTCCAGCTTCCACCCGCGAACGTTCTTCCTCGTCGGCGAATCAGCCCAGCCCTCTGTGAATCTGCGCTCCGACGCCGCGGGATTTGCCGGCGCACGTCGCTGGTTCTGAACGCCGGCTCGGATGCCTTTTTCTTCCACGCTGCCGAAATTCGCGCCTCCACACTTTTGCTGAATTCCTCAACGAGCCGCAAGAAAGTCTCGTATGGCGATTTTCATCCTTTCGGCCGGAATAGCGTCAGTGTGGACTTGTTGTCTCAGAAATTAGGAGAGGAGAAGTAGCATGCGAAGTACCAATTCAGACCAACATCCGTGGCACCTCGTCCCCATCCAACCTGGCCCCGTGGGAAGCCTGGGCCGCGTCGGCATTGTCGTGATTACGATTTTAGCTGTGCTCGTTCTAGGGCTCTTCGTTCTTGGCCTTGTCCCTCAAATCGGCCGCAGCAGTCCTATCGCCAGCAAAGTTCCGCTAAGGATCGATAGCGACCCCGCCCCTGTAAATCTCGCGGAGTTCAAGAACGGATACGCCTCCGTCATTGATCCCGCCCTCCCTGCCGTGGTCAATATCTCCTCGACCAAACTGGTCAAGGAGCAAAACAATTTTCCCGGCTTCTCTTTCGACAACCCATTTTTTCAGCAGTTCTTTGGAAACCAGTTTGGCAATCAGCAGGCCACGCCCCAAACAGAACGCGAATACAGCCTGGGCTCCGGAGTTATCGTGAACTCCAATGGCTATCTCCTGACCAACAACCACGTCGTGTCCGGCGCGTCGGACATTGAGGTGTTCACACAGGACAAGAAACAGTTCAAAGCCAAGCTCATCGGCACCGATCCTCGCACCGACATTGCCGTGCTAAAAATCGATGCCACGAATCTCCCCTCGCTCACCCTCGGGGACTCCTCGCAGCTGAAAGTCGGCGACGTGGTGTTTGCCATCGGCGATCCTTTCAGCGTCGGAGAGACTGCCACAATGGGCATTGTCAGCGCCACCGGCCGCGCTCTCGGCGGAACCATCGAACAGTATGAAAACTTCATTCAAACCGATGCCGCCATCAACCCCGGAAACTCCGGCGGCGCTCTTCTGGATCTGCATGGAGACTTGATCGGCATTAACACCGCCATCGTCACTGGCGGAAGCGGCGGCAATCAAGGCATCGGTTTCGCCATTCCCATCGATATGGCTCGCAGCGTGATGGAGCAAATCGTCAACCACGGCAAAGTCATCCGCGGCCATCTAGGCGTCACCGTGCAGACCGTTGATGCGGACATGGCCAAAGCCTTCGGCCTGAGCCAAGGCGGCGGCGCTTTGGTTGCGGAAGTAACTCCCAAAAGTCCGGCTGCAAAAGCCGGCATCGCTCGCGGCGATATCATTCTCGATTTGGATGGCCAGCCCGTCAACACGCCTGAGGATCTGAGCGTCCGCATCGCGCAACTCGCTCCGGGTTCCGTGGTTCATCTAAAAATCTCGCGCAACAGCCAAACGCGCGATGTGGACGTCACTCTCGATCAGCTTTCCGAGACGGCCGCTGCCTCCTCCAACGAATCGAACGGCCCGTCCGCGCTGCAAGGCGTGGAAGTACAAAACCTCACACCTTCCATTGCGCATGATCTCGGCCTCTCCTCCAACATTCAGGGCGTCGTCGTTTCCTCCGTGGATCCTTCCAGCGCGGCAGCGGCAGCGGATCTTGAACGAGGCGACGTCATCCAGGAAGTGAACCGCAAACCCGTCCACAACGTCGAGGAATACAATCGCGCCCTCGCGGAAATCCATAATCAGTCGATCCTGCTCTTGGTGAACCGCGGCTCGGCGACGCGCTTCGTCGTGATCGAGCCGCAATAGCGCGCACAAGCCGGAGAGCTGAAGTTCTCCCGGCTTGCACCGAATCAGCCACAGGAAAGTGGCGAAAAAATTAATTGACCCAGCGGTCTGGGCGCGAGGGCGGTTCGTTTTTGTGCTTGTTGATGTACACGTCGAAGCGCTTGCGATTGCGCTTGAACTGCCAGTCCGAAACGCTGTTGCGAACGCTATAGAGAAAAGATCCGCGCCGCAAATAAATGTAGCCGACCAACATGCCTCCGAGATGGCAGACGTGCGCGACGGCGTCGCCGCCCGCTCCGAGCGTCGAGAAAAATTCGATGGCGCCCATCACCGCGACGTACGGCCGCATCGGAATCGTCACCGGCAAAGGAAAAAGCCAGATGCGCCGGTCGGGAAACAAAATCGCGTTGGCCATCAGAATTCCGAAGATCGCGCCCGACGCGCCGATGGTCGGAATGTCCGACGGCACGTGACCCCAACTCATGGGAATCACTTTCACCAGAATCTCGATCAGGCCAGCGCCGACGCCGCAAAGAAAAAAGAAATACAGAAAGCGCTTCTTCCCCCAAACCAGCTCGAGTTCACGGCCGAACATCCAGAGAAACAGCATGTTGATCAGCAGATGGAACAAGCCGCCGTGGAGAAAAATGTAGGTGAACGGCTGCCATAGCCGAAGGCCGGGCACGGGGCCAAGAGCGACGAGGCCGAAGTAATGGTTGACCCACGCCGCAGCGCCCACGCCGAGAAAAAGTTGGATGAGCGTCTGGACTAGAAAAACGCCAGAGCAGATGAGCACCAATAGTCTTACGCCGGGCGTGATAAAACCGCGCCAATCGAAGTTATAGCGACGGGGGCTAAGAGAGGTCGGCACGCTCAAAGTTTACGGCGTTGGAACGCGCCCGTCAAAGTGGGGTTTGTGCGGCTTTTCCACAGCTTTCGCTGCGTTCTTGCGATGTGGTTCCCGCCGCTTTTGCTCTGATTCTTTCTTCGTTTTACCGGCCTCCTTAGTCGAGTTTTTTGCGGGCGAAATGAAAGAGTGAAGCGGCGAGCAGTGCGAACATAAAAACCGCAAAGAGCGATTGAATGTGGGTGGGCACGGGCAATTTGTCGTTTGGAGCAATCAGAGGCCAGAATCGAGGGCCGAGGGAGAAGAGGTCCGGGCGCCAAGGCAAACGCAATAGGTGGGCAAACCAGCCGGGAACGTGGGTAGCGATTTCCGGGTCCTGGAAAAGATTGATGACAATTCCCAGCAAGCCAAAGACGCCGCCAGCGGCGATGAGTCCGCTGGAAAAGAGCGCGCCGGGGCTGGCTTCTCCTTCGTCTTTTTTCTCCTTGGAAAAAGCTTCGACGAGCCAGCGAACGAGACCGCCCGCGAACATCGTGGCGGTGGTGGCGATCGAGAGATAGGAACCAACAGCGAAGGCGAGCGAGCGTATGCCGAGGACTTCCACGGCGACGACCAGAGCGACACCCATCAGAACGAGGCGCCAGGGAAGTTTCTGATTCAGAATGCCGTTGATGACCGTGGCCATGAGGCGCGCTTGCGGAGCGGGAGCTTTGTCGCTGCCGATGCCGGGCGCCCACTGAATTTCGATTTGTTTGGAATCGCTGTCGTAGAGATATTCGCCGTCAGGAATGACGTTCGAGCCGAGAGAGTTGATGAGAGTGTAGGTCTTGCCGCGGTACTCGAAGCCGTTGCGTTCGACTTTCACACCCGAAGGAAGCGCGGCGATATTCACGACGATTTGCGTGGGTGCGTATTTTTCGAGGCCCACGTTCATCAAGTTGAGCGTGGCGCCGATGGCGAAAGTGGAGACGGTTACGCCGATCAAAAGGGCGATTTGCTGGCGGTAAGGGGTAGCGCCGACGAGATAGCCGGTTTTGAGATCTTGTGAAGTGGCGCCGGCGATGGCCGCGGCGATACAAACGACGCCTCCAATCATGAGCGCCAGAGCGGCGTAGTTCGGAGCGGTCCAGCCGGCGACGAAGAAGATGGCGCAAGTGGCCATGAGCGTGGCGATGCTCATGCCGCTGACGGGGTTCGAGGAATTGCCGAGAAGGCCGCTGATGCGGGACGCCACGGTGACAAACAGAAAACCGAAAATCACGATAAAGATTGCGGCGAAAAGATTTTGATACCAGAAGGTGCTCGCACCCTTCATAGGATGAAAGGTAAGCAAAACCCAGAGCATCACGATGACGACGATCGAGCCGGCGATTACATTGCGCATGGGCACGTCCTCGTCGATGCGGTTGGAGGCCGAGGATTGGCCGCCGCTCTGTGCGCGGACGTCTTTGAGGCCGGAGCGCAGAGCGGAAATGATGGTGGGCAAAGTGCGAACGAGCGTGATGATGCCCGCAGCGGCGACGGCTCCGGCGCCCATGGGCCGAATGTAGGTGGTCCAGAGCTGGTCCGGAGACATTTCGGGAATGGGAATCGTGCCTGGGTAGATGGCGTGGCCGCCGGAAAGCTGGCCGAAGAATTTGATGGCGGGGATCACGACGAGCCAGGAGACGATGCCGCCCGCGAAAAGAAGCCCGGCAACGCGCGGACCGATGATGTAGCCGACACCGAGATATTCGGAAGTGACGTTGGCGCGGAAGGATGCGCCGGGAAACCATTTGGGCTGGCTTTCGGGTTGCGAGGTCCAGGCCTGGAAGATGTTCATGAAGACGGTGTACACGCCGCCGAGTCCGAGGCCCCAGAAAACGCGTCCGGCAAAGGAGCCACCGCGCTCGCCCGCCACGAGAACGTCGGCGCAAGCAGTACCTTCGGGGAAAGCGAGATTGCCGTGCTCTTTGACGATGAGCTGGCGGCGGAGAGGAACCATGAGGAGCACGCCAAGCCATCCGCCGAGAAGCGCGAGGGGGAAAATCCGCCAGAAAGTAAACTCCGAGCCAAAGCCGAGAAAGATCAAGGCGGGAATCGTGAACATGACGCCAGCGGCGAGCGATTCGCCTGCCGAGCCGGTGGTTTGGACGATGTTGTTTTCGAGGATGGTTGAGCGGCCGAAGGCGCGGAGGATGCTGATGGAGAGGACGGCGATGGGGATCGAGGCGGAAACGGTCAGGCCGGCGCGGAGGCCGACGTAGACGCTGACCGCGCCAAAGAGCAGTCCGAACAAGGAGCCAAGGATGATCGCGCGGATCGTGAATTCCTTGAGGGTCTCGTCGGCGGAGATATAGGTGCGGAATTCTCCTGGAGGAGCCGTGGAACTCCATGGACGGTCAGTCACTGAATCCTCCCCTTTTGCGGAATGGGATGCGCGCGTTCAGAGAACCGAGAGTTGAGCCGGACGCTGACGTGCCCCTGTGCGGCGGGATTATGCCGTAAATCCGGGGCGGGAGGGTAGAAGTTCTCGGGGAGGGGAATGGTTGAAAGTTGAAGGTTAAAAGTGGAAAGGCAAAGCGCGGAAAAGGATAACGCAGAGACGCCCCGACCGGGTCGGGGTGAACGCCGTGCGCGAAGACGTGCAGAGAGGAGGTGGCCGGTGTTCCGTGACCTGTGACCCGTGGGGAGAAAACCGAAGAGCCCGAGAGGAGACAGCCAGGAATGGCAGTGCCACTTGGGGCGGGCGAGTGCCAATGAGATGGCCCCCCTGGGGGTTTTCCTGTAAGTGCGGATTCTAAAGGGGATAGCGTTGACAGGGAGCGAAATGAGTGAAAAAGAGAGAGGATGCCTACCCCACCCCCGGGGTGTCCGCAAGTTATGAAGTAAGTGCTTGAAGGAAAATGGTTTGCGAGGATTCCTGCGTGCGCGCACAAGAGTGACGGGGTAGAAGTCGAGAAGGGAGGGAACGGCCCGGGAAAGCGGCGGGGTTTGCGGTCTTGGCGCCGGGTACATGAAAGATTGTACCAGGGTTGGTTACCACTTGTCAATAGCGAAGTGCGTTTACTTCATGGTCATTCGAACGGCGGGGGCGCATTCGAATGGGGGTGGTGGAAGTCGAGGGAATGGAAGGAGTTGGAGGGGGAGTAATTGAGTTGATACGGCTGTGGAAATGTGTGGAAAAGTGAAAACACGCACCCTTTGGTGAAGCGAATACCAAAGGGATGGGGCTCCCAAGAACCCCTCGCAGCGGTGAAGGTTCCCAGCCCGCCGAGGCCGATAAGAGAATGTCCGTGAAACCCGTCAAGCTAGCGATAGACAGCCCCACCCTTGCAAAACCCGAAAGGATGGGCCATCCAAAATCTTTCTAGAGCTTCAAGGGACGGCCAGCCTCCCCCTGAACGACAGGGGTGCGTGGGTCGCCCGGCTCGACTTTCTGGTAGGAGAGTGGGGTTGGCCGGTCGCAGAATCAGGATGAGAATGGAAACATGGTGCAACTATGAGCATTTCGATAGATCCAGAGCTGGAAACCAAAATCCGCGCCCGGGCTGAGGCTGAGGGGCTCAGCATCGAGGCCTATCTAGAGCGGCTCGTTCAGGCTGACCGGCAGGGGACCGAGGAATTGGAAGCGCTCGCTCTTGAGGGGCTCGAATCTGGTGCCCCGTTCGAGGCGGGCCCCTCCTACTGGCAAGACAAGCATCGCCGACTCGATGAACGTCTGAAGAAGACCGAGACGCGGTGAGCGCGGTGTATGTCGTCCACCCGCCGCGCGTTGCAAGGTGGGGCGTACCTTGTTATTCTGTCAAAGCTATGGCTAGGGGCAACAACATCCAGCGGGCAGCCGCAATCCTGGAAGAGCACTTCGCTACGTTAACGCCCGCACAAGAAAAAAAGGCGCGCAAAGAACTCCGCGAACTGGCTACTCGTGTTTCCCGCCGTGCACGCGGAAAAGCTTCACGATCTCCACGAACCGCTTCGAGCCGTCCGCCACGCCGTTCTCGCGCAAGTATTTCGTAAGCTCCGCTTCCGTCCCGTAATCGAAGATTCGCTTCAACTCCCTCTCGGTCTGCCGGTTGCGAGGCAGAGGCTTGTACTTGCCGGCCTTCTCTCGCCTTCGTTCGTTTTCCAGTGAGTTACGAATTTCGTCCTCTTCAAACATCAGCCCTCTCGCCGATCGCTTGCAGAACCTCTGTTAAACAATGGCGCATCTTAACAAATAGGGAATTCCTGAGACAAGCTGGCGGGTGGGCCGGGCTTTTGAACTGGGTGGCGCACACTTTGGATTTTGTTTTTGCAAGGGTTTCGGGCTTTGGCTCTTCCTCGCTTGATCGATCGACGAATCCCTCTCTGGTGCCACCGGCGGTCCGGGCCTAGGTAGTCAAGACCAGGATCTGAATATCTGTAGCTGTGGTAACTGTCCACCACATTTGTGGTAATCTATGACCACATGTTCGAACTGCGATCCAAGGCGAGGAGAAACCTGCTGGCCTATTACTTCACAAACCCGGGGGCGCGGCTGCATTTGCGGGACCTCGCGGAGCGGGTGAAAGTCGATCCGTCCAACCTGTCCAAAGAGCTGGCCCGGCTGGAGCGCGAGGGGCTCTTTCGGGCGGAGGTGAGCGGGCGACAAAAGTATTTTCAGCTGAATCGCGGCTATCCCCTGTTCAAAGAGGTTCGCGGCATTGTGGCGAAAACAATTGGCGCCGCGCCTGTGATTGCGGAATCGCTCAAGAAAATCGATGGAATCGACGAAGCGTATTTGTATGGATCCTTTGCCCGAGGCACGCAGGACGCGGCCAGCGACATCGACGTGTTTGTGATTGGAGTGCCTCGCGGCGATGCTCTAGCCGACGCAGTGAGAAAACTTGAGCACCAGCTTGGCCGCGAAATCAATTACACGGTCCTGACAGCGAAAGAATCCAAGTCCCGGCTGGCTCGAAAAGATGCCTTTCTTGTAAATATCTGGCACAATAAACGCGTCACTTTGATTGGGCCGGATGAAAAAGCTCAAACCTCACGTCGTCGACTGGGCGCAAATCGATCGCTTCCTCGCGAGCGCCGATAAGAAACTGGCCTCTGCGCGCAAAATCCTAGCTTTTGATGAAGAGGCCTGCCTGCAGCAAGCGTACGAAGCCATGCTGAAGGCTTCTCTCGGATTCATGTTCAGCTACGGATTTCGCGCGAGGAGCCAGCCTGGGCACCATATCGCCATCATTGATTTCGTGCGAGCGCGGATCGACAAGAAGCATGCCTCCCTGCTAACCGTCTTCGACAGGCTCCGGCGCAAACGGAATCTGGCGCTCTACGACGATTCGGGATTTGTTTCTCATCATGAAGCGGAGCAAGCCGTCGAGACCGCGATGCTCTATGTGACTGTTGTCCGAGATGACATCGCGGCGCGAAGACCATAAACGGATCGAAGCGGCTATGGAAATCTGCCGAAATTTGATGATCCTCCCTAGGCATGCGGGATGGATTGAGTGGCACGCCGGCTTGTACGCGGTCGGCTATGTTGCCTGAGAATGAGAACGAGAAGGGAGCGATAGCGGCCAGCCGTTTTTCGCCGGTGAGCAGGCCCTACTTGTCCGCGTGGTGCTGGCGAGCCAGCTCGGTGTGGAACTCTTGCTCCTTGTCGGCTACGAACTTTAGATAGCCATCGTGATCGAGGAAGGGGTTTACGGTCGAGGTTTTTAAGAGGGCATATTTTTCTTCGAGGCCGAAATAGTTGCCGTGGGCGCCGAGGAAAATATCGCAGGGAAGAGACTTGAGGACGCGCCACATGCGCTCGTAGTCTTCGGCGATTTGAGGGTAAGCCGCGTTGGCGACGAGCTTGTAGCCGGGATTCACGTTAGGACCGCCGATAATCACGACGTTGTAGGTGTTTACGCCATCCTGCACTTTCATGGTCCAGGTGGTGCAGCCTTTGGTGTGTCCGGGGGTGAGATGTGCAACGAGGACCGCGCCGCCTAGCTTCACTTCATCGCCGTCGTGGAGGACGCGGTCCACTTTGACAGGCTTATAGAGCATTGCGGGATTGGCACCATATTGAAAATCGGCTTTGCCGCCTGATTCGACGACGGGCACGTCAGCGTCCATGACCATATAGCGCGCACCGGTCAATTCCTTGATCTTTGCGCTTGCGGCGTCGTGATCATAGTGGGCGTGACTGATTAGCAGAATCTTTGTGTCCGTGATCTTGAAGCCGAGTTTCTCGATGCTGGCTTGGAGGAGCGGCACAGTGGATTCGAGATCACTGTTGATGAGGATGTTGCCCTTGGGAGTGGTGATCAGATAGGTCGCCAGGCCTTTTGTTCCCACGTAGTACAGGTTTCCTGCGATTTGGAAAGGCGGGAAGGACTCGCTCCAGTCGGGACTGGC
This sequence comes from Candidatus Acidiferrum sp., assembly GCA_049800195.1. Lineage (GTDB taxonomy): Bacteria > Acidobacteriota > Terriglobia > Acidiferrales > UBA7541 > Acidiferrum. Next base: position 11,278 of record JBARJI010000031.1, on the reverse strand, counting down.
CTGCGGGAAGGCGCTGGGGGCGAGGATAGCAGCCAATAGCAAAATCCGGGAAGTGATCGGGATGCGCGCGCGCATGAGTTTCCTCCCCACGACCAGCGAAAGAGCCAAGATTGGTTCTGGCAAAGTATATGTCAGGCGAAACTTTCGGGAATTGGCTTTTTGCTAAGGCTAGAAAAGCGGGACATGGAAAGAGAAATTTCTGGGCATGGCGCCACCACGATCATTTTCTTGAAGGCTGGATCCGAGATAACCGCGGTGGGCGGGCTATTGACAACTGGGATGCGGGATTGTATTGTCCGCGTCAGCAAGTGACTTCGGTCGGTAACACTGCATTCACACTGCTTATGCGCCAAGACCCTTCCCAGCGCGGCGGTGCAGGTCGGAGGTGTTCTCCTGCGAGCAGGGGGTTGGTGTGCGCGGGCGAAATGCCGTTTGCAGAAATTCCCAAGCCTAAAATTCAAATTTGGAGGTGGGCCGTGTCTCTGCTCCGATCATCCATGATTGCGGCAACGACGGGGGTGATATTGGTTGGAGCGGCGGTGTATCGAGCGGGCCCGGCGAAGGCAGGGGAGGAATGGCAACCGATCACGCCGGAAGAGCTAAAGATGACGAACGTGCCACAAGCACCGGGAGCGCCGGCGATCATCCTTTACCGGCAGGTGGACCGCGACGATAGCAACCCGCATATTCCGCACGAGTACAACTACGTGCGGGAAAAGATCTTCACGGAAGAAGGGCGAAAGTATGCGGACGCGGAGATCCCGTACGTAAATGACAGATACAAGATCATCAACATCCGGGCGAGGACGGTGCACCCGGACGGTTCGGTGGCGGAATTCGACGGGAAGGTATACGACAAGGAAATCGTGAAAGGGCGGGACCTGAAAGTTCTGGCGAAGACGTTCACGTTTTCCGACGTGCAACCAGGCAGCATTATTGAATATCACTACATGATCGAATTCGCGGAGAACTACGTCTTCGATTCAAACTGGATATTGAGCGACGAGCTCTTCACGCTGCACGCAAAGTTCACGCTGAAGCCGTACGAAGAATGGCCGTTGGAGTGGAGCTGGCCGAACGGGCTGCCGAAGGACATCCAGCCGCCAGTGGAAGACAAGGGCGTGGTCCACCTGGTCCACATGGAGGCGAACAATATTCCCGGATTTCAAGAAGAAGACAATATGCCGCCGGAAGACGCCGTGAAATTGCGAGTGGACTTCACGTATTACGAAGACGGAATAGAAACAGATCCGGTGAAGTTCTGGAAAAAGCAGGGGAAGAAGCAAAATGGACTCGTGGAAGGCTTTGCCAACAAACGGAAAGCCATGGAAGAGGCAGTGGCGGGGATTGTCTCGCCGGGCGATACGCCGGAAGTGAAATTGAGCAAAATCTACGCGAGAACGCAGCAATTGCGGAATACGAGCTACGAAGTAGCAAAGACGGAGCAGGAGCTGCAAAGAGCGCAAGAAAAAGGCGGCGGGAACGCGGAGGACGTTTGGAAGAGAGGGTACGGCACCGGAGACCAGATCACGCTGCTGTTCCTGGGGCTGGCGAGAGCGGCGGGAGTGGATGCTTCGGCGGTAGACATTTCGACGCGGGAAGATCACTTCTTCGCGCCGCAGGTGATGAGGGCCAGCGACCTGCACACATACGTCGTGCTGGCGAAAGTGAATGGAAAAGATATGTATTTCGATCCTGGCTCGGCGTTTACGCCCTTTGGGCTGCTGCCGTGGTCGGAGACAGGGACGCAGGGATTGAAGCTGGATAAGGATGGAGGGAGCTGGGTTTTAACAAATCTGCCGGAGAGCGAGGCGTCGCAGATCGAGAGGAAAGCGGACCTGAAACTGACGCAAGAAGGGAGCCTGGAGGGGAAGCTGACGGTGACGTATACGGGTCTGGAGGCACGGCAGTGGCGAGTCGGGGAGCGGAACGAGGACGAAGCGAGCCGGAAGAAAGCGCTGGAGGATGACGTGCGGTCCATGATTCCGGCGGGGGTCGAGGTGAAGCTGACAAACAAGCCGGATTGGTCGAGTTCGAGTCCACAAATGGTAGCGGAGTTTGATTTAAAAGTGCCAGGGTGGGCGTCGGGTGCGGGAAGACGGGCGTTGCTGCCGGTGGGACTCTTCAGCGCACCCGAGAAACACACGTTTGAGCACAGTTCACGAGTGCATCCGATGTATTTCCAGTATTCGTCGGAAAAAGTGGACAACGTGACGATAGAGCTGCCATTGGGCTGGCAGGTGAACAGTCTACCAAAACCTGAAAACGTGGACGCGAAGCTGCTGGTGTACACGGAGAAGGTGGACAACGACAAAGGAAAACTGCATCTGGAGAGGCTGCTAAAGAGCGACTTGATTCTGTTGGACCAAAAATATTACCCGACGGTAAGGAAGTTCTATGAGGTAGTGAGGACAGGCGATGAAGAGCAAATCGTGTTGCAGCCGATGGCCACGGCAGCGAGCAATTAGAGTTGCGCATCGATGCGGGTGGATTGCGGTGCTGGTTCTAGCGGGATGGGTGTGCTCGGCGCGCTCCGCGTGCGGAGCGGATGCGCCGCAGTGGATGCATGCACTGGTGAACGTGCCGCTGCCCGCTCACGACGAAAAGACGGACGCGGTCTTGCTCTATTCCGAGGACATATTGGATGTGGAGGCCAATGGAAAAATCAAGAGCATCGAACGGAGGGCGTACAAGATTTTGCGTCCGGAAGGACGCGGGCATGGAACTATCTACGTGAATTCCGATTCGCAGACGCGCATCACGGAGTTGCGGGGGTGGTGTATCCCGGCGCAGGGCAAAGACTACGAAGTGAAGGACAAGGACGTAGTAGAGACGGCGCTGTTTGGCGTAGCCGACGGGGAGCTGGCGAGCGACGTGCGGACAAAAATCCTGAAGATTCCAGCTCCGGATCCAGGAAACATAGTGGGTTATGAAATAGAGCATGAAGACCGGCCATACATTCTGCAGGATGAATGGAGCTTTCAGCAGGAGGATCCCGTGCGCGAGGCCAGGTACACGCTGCAACTGCCGCCGGGATGGGAGTTCAAAGCCTCGTTTTTGAACTACCCAGAAGTGAAGGCGACTTCCGCTGGAAGCAATGAATGGCAGTGGGTCGTGGGCAATGTTGGGGAGATTCGGCCGGAAGACGATATGCCGCCTTGGACAGCGGTAGCGGGGCTGATGGTCGTTTCGTTCTTTCCGCCAGGCGGAGGAGAGACGAAGGGATTTGATAATTGGAACGACATGGGCTTGTGGGAAGCGGGACTGGTGCGGGGGAGGCGAGAGAGTTCGCCGGAGATCAAGCAAAAAGTGGCGGAGCTGACGAGCACGAAATCGAGCACACTAGGGAAAATGGAGGCGCTCGGGAAGTACGTGCAGGACGACATTCGTTACGTGGCCATCGAGCTGGGAATCGGCGGGTGGCAGCCGCATGAGGCGAACGATGTTTTCGCGCACCACTTCGGAGACTGCAAAGACAAAGCCACGCTGATGAGCACGATGTTGAAAGAAATCGGGGTCGAGTCGTACTACGTGGTGTTGAACACGGAACGTGGAGCGGTCAATGCGCAGACGCCGGCGGTGAATTGGTTCAATCACGTGATTCTGGCGATCAAACTGCCCGAAGGGATTGACCAAACGGGCTTACAAGCGGTGATAACGGACAAGACGCTGGGGAAGTTGCTGATTTTCGACCCGACGGACGAATTGACGCCCTTGGGATATTTGCGCGGAGAGTTACAGGCAAACTTTGCGCTTCTGGTGACGGACACGGGCGGCGAGCTGATCGAGCTGCCAAAACTGGGAGCAGCGTTGAACGGAACGCGGCGGATGGCAAACTTGACGCTGACGGCGGCGGGGACGCTGACGGGAGACGTGACGGAAACGCGCATGGGCGACCGAGCAGCGCGGCAGCGGTATGCGCTGCTCTCGGTGAACTCAAATAAGGACAGGATTAAGCCGATCGAGAACTTGCTGACCGATTCGTTCTCGAACTACCGAATCACGCATGCGGCAATAGACAATTTGCAGCAAACTGAGCTGCCCTTCGGCTATGACTACTCGGTAGTGGTCGAGAATTATGCGAAGACCGCGGGGAATTTGCTGCTAGTGAGGCCGCGAGTGCTTGGGAGCGACTCAAGCGCGTTGCTGGAGACGGCGGAGCCGAGGAAGTTTCCCGTGGAGTTCCGGGGGCCGTCGCTGGATTCGGATACGTTTGAGATCAAGCTGCCGAAAGGTTATGAGGTGGACGATTTGCCACCGCCTGTGGACGTCGATTACGAGTTTGCGAGCTATCACAGCAAAACCGTGGCCGCCGGGGATACACTGAAATATACGCGATGGCTGGAAGTGAAGGAACTAACCGTGCCGTTGGCGCAAATGGACAACTTAAAAAAGTTCTACCGGATCATTGCGAGCGATGAACGGAACACGGCGGTGCTCAAGCCAGCGGGCAACTAAACGGACTCTGGGCCGCCCCATGAGCAGGAGCAAGTCGCTGCGCTGTGCGGAATCATAGGCCTAGAGTTCCCAGCCATCAGCCAAACACAAAAAATAAATTTCAGGAGAGGCGGGCGCGAATGCGGTCGCTTAGGGCTTTGCCGTCGACGACTTTGCCTTCGAGGGCGGATTTGGCGGTTTTGACTACCGCGCCCATTTGTTTCATAGAATTGGCGCCGGTTTCAGCGATGGCTTTGGCGATGGCGGCGTCCATTTCAGCTTCGCTGGCGGAGGCGGGGAGATAGGATTCGAGAATGGCGAGCTCCTTGGTTTCTTTGTCGACCAAATCCTGGCGGCCGCCCTTGCCGAATTGATCGATGGATTCCTTGCGCTGCTTGACGAGGGTTTGCAGGATTTGGATGGATTCGGTTTCGTCGAGCGTGCGAATTTTTTCAGTTTCCTTGTACTTGATGGCGGATTTGACGCCGCGGAGGACGCTGAGACGAAGCTCGTCCTTGGCGCGCATGGCGTCGGTCAAATCTTTTTGGATTTTTTCGGAGAGAGTCATGGGTTCAATATAGCAGAAGACAAAGAAAGGAAAAGACTTTACACAGAGGGCACAAAGACACAGAGAGCACAGAGAAAAAAACAAAGAGGGATTTGACAGGGTGCGGTGGGCTCGCTAACGTTAATGCTTCGCTTTTGGCGGGATTTGCCTGCCGGTACGCACGGAAACACAATCCAATCCGAATGAGGCGCGATGAAAGTCATAGTTGCGGACAAGATCAGCGAACGAGGTGTCGAATTACTGCGGAAGACGGGATGGAACATCGTTCTGACGACGAAGGACACGCTGAACGCGGAGATAGCGGACGCAGATGCGCTGATTGTGAGGAGCGCGACGAAAGTTACAGCGGAACTGCTGGATAAAGCGCCGCGATTGAGGGCCGTGGGGCGCGCGGGCGTGGGCGTGGACAATATCGATCTGGACGCGGCCACGACGCGCGGAGTGCTGGTGATGAGCACGCCGGGGGGAAATGCGGTCAGCGTGGCGGAGCACACGTTTGCGCTGCTGCTGGCGCTGGCCCGGCTGGTGCCGCGGCTGGATAAGTCGATGCACGAAGGAAAGTGGGAAAAATCGTCGGCGGCAGGAACGGAAGTGCGCGGAAAAACGCTGGGATTGATCGGGCTGGGGCGGATCGGGAGCGAAGTGGCGCTACGCGCGGACGCGTTTGACATGCGCGTGCTGGGGTACGACCCATATATCAGCGAGGCGGCGGCGAAGGAAGTACAAGTGGAGCTGGTACCGCTTGAAAAATTGCTGGCGGAGAGCGATTTTGTGTCGTTGCATACGGCGCTGAGCCCGGCCACGCAAAATCTGATCAATGCGGAGACGATCGGGAAGATGAAGAAGGGCGCGCGGCTGATCAACGCAGCGCGTGGCGAGCTGATCGATGAAGGTGCGTTGGCGGAGGCGCTGAAAAGCGGGCAACTGGGCGGAGCGGCGCTGGACGTTTTCGTACACGAGCCGCCGAAGGATTCGCCGCTGCTGGCCATGGCCAACGTGATTGCGACACCGCACGTGGCGGGATCGACGACCGAGGCGCAGGAGGAAGTGGGCACGCAGGTGGCCGTACAGGTGAAGGATTACCTGGCGGAAGGGTTGATTCGAAACGCAGTGAATTTGCCGGCGCTTTCGGCGGATCAATACCGGCGGGTACGTCCGTATCTGGCGCTGGCGGAGCGGCTGGGATCACTGGTGTCGCAGGCTGTGGCGGCGAGGCCAGCGCGGATCCGGATTCGGTACGCGGGCGAAGTGGCGGAGGTGGGGACACACCTGCTTCGAAATGCGGTGTTGGCAGGAATGCTGAATGCCGTGCTCGACGAAAAAGTGACGGTGGTGAATGCACCGGCGGTGGCCGCGGCGAGAGGCCTTTCCGTGGAGGAAGAGACGAGGCGGCGGGAGCACGGGTTTCCGCACACTTTGGAAGTGGCAGCTTTGCCGGAAAAGGAAGGCTTGTTGCGTGGCTTTTCCGCCGAGGGCACGGTGTTGCACGACGGTTCGCCGCGCGTGCTGCAAATCGACGGCATACCACTCGAGGCGGAGCTGGCCGGGACAATGCTCTATTTGCGAAACCGAGATGAGCCTGGAGTGATCGGGCAAGTAGGCTCGACGCTGGGAAACATGGGAGTGAATATCGCGACGTTTGCTTTGGGCCGGAGAGAGGCCACGAAGGGCGCGGAGGCGGTGTCCCTGGTGCGGTTGGACGGCGAAGTGTCGGATACGATCCTGAGCGCCATTCGGGGGATTCCGGCGATTACCGTGGCTAGATTGCTGCAGCTTGGATGAAACCCGGTATTGGACGGGGCGAAGAGAAGGTGCGCTACGCCGAGCCGCCGATCACGTGAAACTTCATAAAGTTGGTGGTGCCGCGAATGCCCATGGGCGTTCCCGCGATGATTCCGATGACGTCGCCCTTGCGAACCAGGTGTTCTTCGAGAAGGCGTTTTTCCGTAATGGCGGCTAGGCCGTCAATCCTGTGTGTATCGGGAATGTGGCGCGGCTTCACTCCCCAGATTAGGGCCATGCGGCGGCGGGTGTCCGCTTCCGGCGAGAAGGCGACGATGGGGACCGCGGGGCGATAACAGGAAACCAGACGGGCGGTGAAGCCGCTGTGGGTAAAGACGGCGATGAGCTTCATGCGCAGCTCGCGCGAGGCATGACAAACCAATTCCGCGACAGTTTCCGCCACTTTTAATTTTTCCTGGGGCACACGAGGCGGCGATTCCCACTCGCTGGCTTCCGCGTCCTCTATGATGCGGGCCATCATGCTGACGGCTTCGACGGGATATTTGCCCGAGGCAGTCTCCGCGGAAAGCATGACAGCATCGGAACCGTCAAAAATGGCGTTAGCCACATCGGAGGCCTCGGCGCGTGTGGGGCGGGGATTCTCCGTCATGGACTCGAGCATTTGGGTAGCCGTGATTACGGGCCTGCGGAAGTGGCGCGCCCGCGCGATGATTTTCTTTTGAACCACCGGGACGCGCTCGGGATTCATTTCGACGCCCAGATCTCCTCGGGCGACCATGACGCCATCGGCCACACGGAGGATCGCGTCCAAATTATCAATAGCCTCCGGTTTTTCGAGCTTGGCGATCACAGGCGTGCTCTTGCCGGCCCGGCGAATCAGCGACTTCGCGAGAAGCACATCCTCGGGCCGCCGGACGAAACTCACGGCAACGTAGTTGGCTTCGTGGTGCAAGGCAAAAACGAGATCGTGCCGATCCTTCGAAGTAAGAGCAGGAACGCGTAGTTTGATCCCCGGGAGATTGATGCCCTTGTTTTCGCCGAGGGCTCCGCCGTTGGCGACTTCGCAAATCACCTCGGGGCCGCGCACGCGGAGAACATGTAGCTCGATCAGGCCGTCGGAGAGCAGGATGCGGTCGCCGCGGCGTACTTCGCGGGGCAAGGTCCGGAAAGTAGTGCTGACGCGGGTGGTATCGCCCAAAATTCGCGAGGTGGTGATGACGAACTGCTGCCCCGCGCGAAGCAAGACAGGCCTGCTCCCCGCAAGAGGCCCCGTACGAATTTTTGGCCCCTGCAAGTCAGCGAGAATGGCGATCGGTTTTTCGTGCTCGACAGCTGCGGCGCGCAACCTCGCGATATTCTGGGCATGCTCCGCGTGCGTGCCATGAGAAAAATTCAGCCGCGCCACATCCATACCGGCTGAGATCAACCGGCTCAGAATGCGGGGCGAACTGCTGGCCGGACCGATGGTGCAAACGATTTTGGAGTGGCGAAAAACCATGCTATACCGCGCGGGGTAGTTTGGAACCCCATCCGCCCACACGCAGGCGGAAAGCGCGGCAACCTCCTGTTTAGCTACTTAGTTGCGGCAAACTCCGCGACAATGCGCGCGAGGAAATCGACGCCTTTATCGAAAGACGCGAGCGGGATGCGCTCGTCGTCGGCGTGCATGCGACGGGAGTCCTCATCAGCCAGAGGAAAGGGCAAAAGACCGTAGGCCTGCACGTCGTGCAGCCGCAACTGAGCCGAGTCCGTGGCGCCGGCCGATAAGAAAGGCAGCACCGGGGCACCGGAAAACTCCTGCGCCGCGGCCTTGGTGATTGTGGCATATAAATCAGTTTCAAGTGAAGAAGGCGGAGCAGTAAGGCCGGCGTCAGGCTGGACTTCGAAGCGAATTTTGGGATCATCGACCAATTTTTTAAGGTCGGCGAGCACCATGTCGATTGTGTCACCCGGCAAAAGCCGGATGTTCAGATTGGCGCGGGCTTCCGAAGGAATCACGTTAGCGCGAACACCGGCCGAGAGCATCGTGGGAGCAATGGTGTCGTGCAGCATGGCGTTCCAAAGAGGGTTGGCGTCAGAAATGAAGCGTTGCGCATGTTCGCCGCGATCCGGAGTGTCAAGCGAGCGCATCCATTTAGCAAGCTCGTCGTCTTCGAGCGGGGCGAGCTGCTCAAAATAGCGGCGCACAATCGTGGTGAAGTGGACAGGCGCGGTATAGGCGCCGATCTTGGCAACCGCCGCGGCCAGATGGACGACGGCGTTGTCCTTGGTAGGCACGGAGGCATGACCCGAGGGCCCGGTTGCGATCACCGCAACGTTGACGGGAACTTTCTCGCTGGCTTGGACGGCGACATACTGGACTTTGCCGTTTTGCACGACGACCCTGCCGCCTTCATTAAGAGCAAAACCGGCGGCAAATTTGTTCCAGTATTTCTCGATGAGAATTTTGATGCTGGCGTCGCCTCCCTGCTCTTCATCCGCAGTGGCAAGAAAAATCACGTCGCGATTCAGATGCACATTCAAACGCTTGAGAGTGATGAAAGCCGCGAGGTTGGTCGCGAGCATGCCTTTGTCGTCGATGGAACCGCGGCCATACATGTAGCCATCCTTAACCACCGCTGCGAAAGGATCGACGGACCACTTGGACTTGTCCACGCCAACCACGTCCATGTGCGCGACAAGAAGCAGGGCGCTAGAAGGATTCGGCACCGCCGCGCTGCTCAAACGAGCCACCAGGGCGCTACGCCCCGGCTCGAGGTCCAAAAATTCGGAGGGGATTCCTTCCTTGGTCAGAATTCCAGCGATGTATTTTGCGGCGGCTTGCTCGTTGCCAGGAGGGTTGGTGGTGCTGATGCGAATGAGATCGGCGAGCCAGCCTTCGGCCTCTTTTGCCAAAGCGGCGGTGTTGCCGACGGGAGACTGCGTCGACTGAACAGTCGGCATGGCCATAGATGGCGCCTGGGCCCGAAGAGGCGAAGCCGCCAAGAAGAGCATCGATACGGCCACAGCGGACACCGAAGCGCGCATTCTCCAATCCCCCTTCATGAAGACATCCTCCGTCTTAGATGCGGCCAAGGGCGGCAGCCTCAGCAAACGTTTTGCAGTTAACGCGCTTCATACTAACATGCAGGTGTGGGGGACCGGCCACGGCCTCGGCGGCGCGTTGCGTAAACTCAAACGCCGCGCAGTCGTTCCCAACGAGGGATGAAGCAGAGGATGGGCGGACGGCAATGATTTCTAACGCGAATCGAGGGGTTAAATGAAGACGATTGCTTCTCTGACATTACTTGCTTTGCTTGCAGCTGTATTCATCCTGCCGCTTTCCGGAGAGCATGCCACGGCGCAAGAACCCACGGGCCCACAAGGAGCAGCGCCTCCTCCGAAAGCCGCCGCGCCACAAACCCCGGCCCCAGCCGCGCCCCAGCAACAAGCCCCACAAGCAGGAGTCAGCATCGCGGTGACAGTTCCGGTGGTGACTCTCGATGTAATCGCGGCTACACAGAACGGCGACCTGCTGACAGGTTTGAAAAAAGAGAACTTTCGCATTGTCGATGACGGCGTTACGCAGACGATCACGAATTTCGGGCCCACGGATGCCGCGATTACGATTGTCATGCTGATGGAATTCAGCAGCCGCGGCCTATACGATTGGTTCGCCTACCAAGCGAAATATTGGGCGGACGCTTTCCTTCCTAACCTCAAGCAGAACGACTGGGTCGCGCTCAGGACCTTCGACATGAATACACACGACGAGGTCGACTTCACCCAGAACAAGGATGAAGTGCGCAACGCCATCTACCACCTGTATTTTCCGGGATTCAGCGAATCGAACGTATTTGACGCGGTCCTCAAAACGATTGACGACATGAAAGACGTGAGAGGCAAGAAGTCAATTCTGTTGATGGCTACCGGCGTGGACACTTTCTCGAAACACACATGGGACCAAACCATCAAGCAGCTGCGGCAAAGCGACGTGACGATCTTTTGCGTAGGGCTCGACAAACCATTTCTTAACTTCTTGGAATTGCACGGGTCCATGGGCTCGCACATGAATTATTTGCAGGGCGAAAATCAGATGAAGAATATCGCGAGCCTGACGGGCGGGTATGCGTGGTTTCCGCAATTTGACGGTGAACTCCCTGGCATCTTCCAGACTGTCGCCGCATTCCTTCGCCACCAATACAGCCTCTCGTATACGCCCAGCGGCGGAAATGACGACAAGTTCCATAAAGTGAAAGTCGAACTCGTGAACCCCGACGGCACCCCACTGGAAATACACAATCAAAAAGGTAAGAAACAGAAGTGGGTGGTCTACGCACGCGAAGGTTACGAGCCGCAAAAAGCCGGCGCCGCTGACTGATTATTTGAGGCGAGGGTGCGGACCGCGTTTGCCGATCCGAATAGCTAGAAGTTGTCTCATAAACACTTTCAGCCCACGGAAGAGTTGAAAGATAGTCCAAAACGGAGCAAATCGAATGCATGGATCTGACCGACGCCCAGTGGGCCATTCTCGAACCGCTGTTCCGGCCG
>JBARJI010000030.1:0-35365 GCA_049800195.1 Candidatus Acidiferrum sp. | reverse complement strand
CCTACGGCTCCCTGCGAGCCGCCATTTGCACCCTTGCCCGATGAGGTTGTGGTGTAAACTCTCTCATTCGCCGTGGTACAAAAACTCGGGCTGGTCACTGGCAATAGGGGCTGGCGTGGGGTTGAGCCGGGCGGTGCGGACGTATCTGAAGTTTCGAGGGAAGAGGATTGTATCGTGCCCGGAAACGCATCAAGCGGCGGCAGTCCGCGTGGCAGCGGGAGACGCGGCGTGGCATGCAACGCTTGGTAACGAAGAACTTCGGTTGAAGGAATGCTCGAGATGGCCGGAAAGGGAAAGGTGTGGGCAATGGTGCTTGGCGGAGATCGAAGAAGCGCCGAAGGCGAGCCTGGTTTCGACCATTGTCAATCAATGGTATCAGGGCAAGGAGTGCGCGTACTGTCACAAGCCGTTTGGTGAATTGCGTTGGGACAGTCACAAGCCGGCGTTGATAGATGCAGAACTCAAGACAGTGCAGTGGAGTGAAATTCCCGCCGAGAAACTCCAAGAGACGATGCGGACGCATCTGCCTGTGTGCTGGGATTGCCACATCGCAGAAACGTTCCGGCGGGAGTATCCGGAAATGGTGGTGGACCGCCGCGAGGATCCGCTGCGCATGAGAGTTTATAAATAGGGGAAACGCGGTCCGATTGTTGGAGGGCGAGTCACAAGCAGAAGTTCCTCGTGGTGCGCTTCCTAGGTACGTGCTATGCTGTGCAACCAGAAGCCGCCGTGGGGGTCCTCCGTGAACAGCAAAGCACTGCTACTGGTGTTGGCGTGTGCGATGGCCGGGCGGGCCAGCGCGCAAAGCGTGGCGAGACCGCTGCTTACCCAAAAAATTGATGATACGCAGATGGTTGCGCTGCATGGGACTGTGCATCCGCTGGCGCAGGCGCGTTACGACCGCGGGGCGGTGCCGGATTCTTTTGCCGCCAATCGCATTCTGCTGCTATTGAGTCGGCCGCCGGAGAGGGAAGCGGCGCTTCAACAATTCCTGAATGACGTACACCGGCGAGGATTAGCGAATTACCATCGGTGGCTGACACCGCAGGAGTTTGGAGCGCAATTTGGTCCGGCGGACTCCGACATTCAGGCGGCGGAGGACTGGCTGAATTCGGCGGGATTTAGCGTCGCGAGGGCGACGAAGAGCAAGCAATACATCGAATTTTCCGGGATGGCAGGGCAGTTACGGAAGGCGTTTCGGACGGAGATTCATCAATACAATGTAAATGGGGAAACGCATTACGCGAATGCAACCGAGGTCAGCATTCCGGCGGCGCTGGCGCAGTTGGTGCGAGGGGTTTCCCCACTGAATGATTTTCGCGCGAAGCCGTATGTAAGGGTGCGTGGAACTGCCCTGTATTCGCCGGCGAGGGGGAAAGCCACTCCAGAGTGGACCGCGCCGAATGACTTCGGGACGTCAAACCCCAACATCTACCTTCTAGCGCCGGAAGATTTTGCGACGCAATATGATTTGGGGCCGTTGTATCAGGCGGGCGTGAAGGGCGCCGGAGAGACGATCGGAATCATCAACGAATCGAACATCGATGTGAGCCAGGTGAATGCGTACCAGCAGTTGTTTGGATTGCCGAACAATCCACCCCAGGTGGTGATTGATGGCGACGACCCCGGAACGCTGGAGGAAGTGAATGTGGAGGCGTATCTGGATGTGGAAGTGAGCGGAGCCGTGGCGCCGGGAGCGACGGTTAACCTATATATTGCTGGCGGGAGCACTTTGCAGGACCCGCTGCAACTGGCCGCGGTGCGAGCGGTGGAAGACAATCAGGCTTCCGTGTTGAGCATCAGCTTTGGGAATTGCGAATCGGGGCTCGGTGTGGCCGGCAACCAATTCTGGAACGATTTGTGGGAGCAGGCGGCGGCGCAAGGCCAGACGGTGTTCGTCGCAGCGGGAGACAGCGGACCGGCCTGCAACATATTTTCCGGAAACGCAGTAAGCGGAATAGCTTCGACGCCGTGGAACGTGGCGGTGGGCGGCACGGATTTCTACTACTCGGATTATGCGACAGGAGGAGCGAGCGCGACGACGCTGTGGAACGCGACGAATGATGCGAATCTGGGATCCTTGAAGGCGCCCTTGCCGGAGCAGGCATGGAACGATGGTTTTGGGCTGGATGTTATCTCCGACGGGCTGGAGCGCGGGGAGATAGGCGCTGGAGGCGGAGGACCGAGCAGTTGCGTGACGATAGTGAAGGCAACCAGCGCGTGTGTGAGCGGTTATGCAAAGCCGGCGTGGCAGAGCGGGCCTGGCGTGCCCAGCGATGGGGTGCGGGACTTGCCCGATGTGGCACTGTACGCGTCCAATGGAGCAAATTTGAGCGCATGGCCGATTTGCGCGTATGCGGGGGAATGCGCGGTGGGGACATCCGAAGGGGCGGACGTTTTGGTGGTTGGAGGCACGTCCGCGTCATCGCCAGCAATGGCCGCGATCATGGCTCTGGTGGACGAGAAGTACGGAAGGCAAGGGCAGGCGAACTACACGTTGTATGCGCTGGCGCAGCAGAAGCCATTGGCGTTTCATGACATCACGCTGGGGAACAATTTTGTGTTGTGCAGCGAAGGAACTCCGGATTGCGTGGTGGATCCGAGCGACAACCAGGTTTACATGACGACGGTCTATTCAGCTGGACCGAATTACGACATGGCAACGGGACTGGGATCGGTGGATGCCAACGTGTTTGTGAATGACTGGAATTCACTGAATTTCTTGCCGACCACTACGACGTTGCAGCTTTCCTCGACAAGCATTACCCATGGAGCGGCAATCACTGCGACGGCTTCTGTTAGCGGAACATCTGGGTCGGGAACACCGACGGGCGCCGTGGGAATCGTGACGAACTCGCCTTCGCCGGCAAGCCAAGGGCAAACGTCGATTGCTTTGAACGCCGGGACGGGAAGCAGCAGTATCGATTATTTCCCTGGGGGCTATTACGACGTTACCGCAAATTACCAGGGAGATGGTGTTTTCGGGAGCAGCACGTCGACGCCGGTTGCGCTAACGGTGAAGCCGGAAAATTCGAACATCAATTTCACAATGATGAGCGGGCAAACACCGGTGGGCGCGGGAGGGAGCGTAGCCTACAACGCGCCTTTCACGCTCAATATTCAGCCGATAGGCATGAGCGCGGCCACTGGGCAGTCCAACGGGAACGCGACGGGGACGGCGACGTTTACCGTCGATGCGATCAGCCAAGCGGTGGCGCTGAATGTGGCAGGGACGGCGAACTGGACGCCGCCGGCGCTGGCGCCTGGGATGCACGCGGCCGGCGCAACGCATTCGGGCGATGCAAGCTTCAATGCGTCAACCTCTGGGACACCGCTAACATTCAGTGTAACGAAAGGGTTCGCATCCATCAATGACAACATCAACTCGCCGAGGGCCACTACATTTCCGGGATACAACGTGAATGTGGGTGGCAGCCTGACTATCACTGTCGTGGTCGGGCCCTTCAACGGCGCTTTTGAGTCGGGGCAATCTGCGCCATTGAACACGGTGGCTCCCACGGGAACAGTGACGGCATGCCTGGGGACATTGCCGGAGGTGGGCGATGTGTGCGTTGAACCAAGCTACTCGGTGACCGCGACGTTGGCTTCGCCAAGCGGCGTCAATGCGCAAAATTCTTCGGCGACAGTGACGTTTACAAACCTAGCCGCGGGAAATTATTTTTCGACGTACAACTATAGCGGCGACGCGAACTGGCAAGCTGGCGGGCTGTTCGATTTGAGCACTATTAATGTTGTCCCTGCGGCGGCATTGACTGCGTCCACGACGACTCTGAGTATCACGCCGGCCACTATTTCCGGCCCGGGCGCGGCGACAATCATGACTGTGGTGAGCGGGGCGGGAAATTCGGGAATCGCGCCTACGGGAGAGGTCGACTATTACAATAACGGGGTCTTCCTCACGTATGCGTTGATGGGGCCTCCCAGCGCGGGCGCAACCAACACGGTTTCCTTCTCGCTCGATGCGTCGTCGTTTTGGACGAATGGGCCCAACCAAATCACGGCGATTTATCTGGGTAATACCAACTATCTTCCATCCACGAGCAATGCAGCGAACCTCACGGTGACGCAAAACGGCGGCGACTTTACGATTGCGCCACAAATCCCTCAGATTGCGGTGAACGCTGGAGCCTCAGGAACCGTTGGGCTGAACCTGGCTTCGTTGAACAATTTCGACGGGGTAGTGAATTTGACGTGCGCGACATCTTCGAGCCAGATTAGTTGCGGGGTGAATCCGGCCGCGCCGACGTTGAACGGGGCGGCGACTGCGACTTTGACGATCAATGCTTCGGCCAGCGCTTCGGCACAGGCTGTGCAACGTGGCAAGCGGCTTGGGTGGCTGGGAAGCGGAGGCGGGTTCGCGCTGGCCTCGGTATTTCTAATCGGATGTGTGAATCGCAAACGGCGGCTAACCCTGCTTCTCCAACTTTGCTTATTCGGAGCGCTCTTCGGAGGGCTCGTTGTGGTTGCGGGATGTGGCAACAGGGGGAGCCAAATCGTGCAGCAACCCCCACCGCCCCCGCCGAACGGCGTTGTGTACAGCGTGGTCGTGAGCGCGACGGCGAGCAACGGGATTGTTCACAACGCGAAACTTACGGTGATTGTGCCCTGAAGGATTCGGCTGGAGAGGGGAAATTGAAACGGGCGGCTCGCGGCCGCCCGTTTTTCTTTAGGAAATTGGTTCGTAACGACTCAAAATTGATCGGCGACGATCAGGGCTGATCGTTGGGGAGGCGCTTGAGCGTCGGACGATCATCGTCGTCGCTCGTGGTGGAGTTGGGATCGTTAGAGGTACCCGGCTTGGACTGCCCAGTTCTGGAGCGCAGAGTGGGCTTGCCAGGAACGTTGTCCGAAGCTTTGCGGGCGAACATGATATTGCGGAGGCGGGCTTTGACGTTGTCGAACTCGGAAGTTGTAACGATGTACTCAGGGCGGGCCGGGAGGATATCGGCAATTTCTTTCTGACAAAGTTCAATCCGCTCCGGGGTTGGCGGGTGAGTGGAGAACACTTTGGGAATAGTGCCGGGGCGGCGCTTCTCGTCAGCCTGAATGCGCTCGAAGAAAGTGACATAAGAGTTAGGGTCGTATCCGGCGTGATACATGTACTGCAAGCCGAAATAGTCGGCTTGGCGCTCGGCGTCGCGGCTGAACTTGAGGTAGGTCACGGGAATAGCCAGTTGAGCGGCTTCATAAATTCCGTAGCCGGCCCAGCCGCCGGGTCCGAGAAGCATGAGCGGGATGGTGGCGAGCTCCATGATTTCGCCCTTGGTGGCGTTTTTGGTGCCGTGGCGGAGGACGACGTGGGAAATCTCGTGGGCCATAACGCCAGCAAGTTCGGACTCCTCTTGAGCGCGGAGGATGAGGCCGCTATTGACATAGAAAAAGCCGCCGGGAAGAGCGAAAGCGTTGACTTCGTCGGAGTCGATCACTTTGATGGTGAAGGGAACTTTTGCATCGGAATTGCGGACGAGGTTTTGGCCGACACGGTTGACGTATTCGGTGACCACCGGGTCGTCAATCATCTTGGAGGAGCGTTCGACTTCCTGAGCTAGCTGTTTGCCGAGGGCAATCTCGCGCTCAAGAGAATAGAAATTGATGCCGCCGCCGAGATTGCGACTGCCGATGTCGTTGACGTCTTCCTTGGAATTCTTGGGAGTAACAGTGTCCTTCTGGGGAACGGGCTGATTCTGTGGAGTCTGAGATTGCGCTGCTGGCGTCGGCTGAGGAAGAGCGGGTTGCGGCGGGGCGGGTTGCGCGGGCGCTGAAGTTTGCGTTTGGGACTGGTTCGAACAGGGAGCTGCTGCCGCCGTGGACGAGGTCGAGGAGGAAGTCGACGAACTCGACGAGGTGCTCGAGGAGGCCGGCTGGGACGAAGGGGCGGTCTGAGAGGAGCCACATTTCTGCTGCGCGGCAGGCTGCTGCTGCGTTTGTGCTGGCGCAGGAGTTTGGCTGGACTGCTGAGTTTGCGGAGAGGCGAAAGAAGCACTTGCAGCGAGCAGGCCTGCCACGGTAAATCCCAGGGCTAGTCTCGGAAATTGGGTCATGGCATGTACCTCCCGGTGCGGTCAGTATACACCCGTTCGGCGAACATCAGGGTGCAATGGCGATCTCAGCCTTAACCACTAGGATGTAGGGGAAGAGTGGAAGGTTTCCTTTTAATGAGACGAAGAATCAGATTGCCGGGGCAGATCGGACGAAGGGCGATGGGTTGGGGGCGAGGCATGGATAACGAATCGGAGCGGTGGAGTTAAGCCGGAGCGGCGGGAGAGGGGGATTGTGTCCAAAATGCGCCATTAGAAGGGTTGACACTCTTCGTGCTGGCCTCTAGAGTCAATAGCAGAGAAATGGGCGTAAAGAAGATTCAGATTGGACAGCTCTGGCGGAAGAACGACACGGGAGAAATCTACCTGGTGACGCGCGTGTACAGCGAGGCGCTGAGCACGATAGTGGTGCTGCGGAAGTCTGGAGCGGAAGACAAAGCTCTGACGCGATTGAAGGCGGAAAATACCCCAAAAGGGCCGGGGATTCCGGGCTATTCGCCGGCGCAGGATGAGGAGAAGTTCTGATCGAGAAGTGAGCGGTGGGTAGTGAATACTGAGTAGATCTCGGATGCGGCCATTGGGTTCGAGTTGACGTTATCCTCCCGCAGGTACCGGCGGCTTATTGCTCCAGTGCCGCATGAGAAACAAATCGTTGAGGTGGACGAAGGGTCAGATGGAGCGGACGTCCATTGCGACTACGTCGTGGACTTGCATCAACTCCTTGACTAAGAAGGGCTCCCCGTATTTCACGCCAATCATTTCGCCGTAGCGGCGAGCTAGCTGGTTCATTTCGTCTTCTAGGCGATCGATGGCCAGGAAGACGTTTGTCTTCTTGAATTGGCGGGCGGAATGGCCCTTGGGGGGATGGAATTGGGAGGCGTACGCGAGGATGGCGCGGCGGCGCTGGTCGAAATGAGGGGTGATATCCACGACGAAAGTGGGGCGGACGGGCGCAAAGGCGGTGGAATACAGGATTTTGAAGGGGCGGTGAGGTTCGCCTTCGATGGGCAATTGCTTGAGGCCGGCGAGGAAGCAGCCCTCGTAGCCGAGTGTGGAGGCGTGGTAGTGATCGGGATGACGGGCTTCCCAGTAGGGCACGATGACCGTTTTGGGGCGGAGTTCGCGGATGACGGAGGCGAGGCGGAGTTTGTGCTGGCGGCTGGGCTGGACGTCGGAATCAGGGACACCTAGCGTGCCGCGCCAGATTACGCGGAGCAGTTTCGCGGCTTTGGCGGCTTCCTTGGCGCGAATTTCGGGAGTGCCGCGCGTGCCCATTTCGCCGGCAGTGAGGTCGAGGATGCCTGTTTTGTAGCCGAGCCGAGCCATTTCTAGAAGCGTGCCGCCGCAGGTGAGTTCCACGTCGTCGGGGTGGGCGGCGATGGCTAGCAAGTCGAGTTTCATTCGCAGGCTCCTTGTGCGACTTCAACTATTCGTAATCGGTTTGAGGCATCGATGATAGCACCGCGTGGCAAGCGTTCCGCGGAACGGCGGGCTTGCGGGGTGTGATAACGTTTCGTGCGGCGGAAGATGACGACAGAGAACACAAGAGCAGCGGCAGCGTCGCTTGCGGGGAAAGTGGCGTTGGTGACAGGGGCAGGGAAGCGGCTGGGGCGGGCAGTCGCTCTGCGGCTCGCGGAAGAAGGCGCGGATGTTGTTGTTCACTACAACTCGTCGGCGTCTGAGGCGCATGACGTTTGCGGGGAGATCGAAGCGCTGGGACGGCGCGCAGCGGCGCTGCAAGCGAACCTAAACAGCGTGAGCGAAATACAGAAGTTGTTCGAGGAAACGGGGAAACAATTTGGGCGGCTGGATGTGCTGGTGAACAGTGCGGCGAATTTTCTGCCGGCGAGCATCGTTTCGACGACGGAAGAAATTTGGGATGCGTCGCTGAATACGAATTTGAAAGCGGGCTTTTTCTGCGCACAGGCGGCGACGCCCCTCCTGCGGCGGGCGAACGGAACGATCGTGAATTTTGCGGACGCTGGAGGCCTTTTGGGCTGGCCGGGGTACATCCCGCACTCGATTTCGAAGGCGGGCGTGGTGATGCTGACAAAAGTGCTGGCGAAAGCGCTGGCGCCAGAAGTGCGCGTGAACGCGATTGCCCCCGGAACGATTACGATGCCAGGCGATCCGCCGGAATGGGAATCGAATTTTGTGAAGCCCGCGCCGCTTCAGCGAACAGGACGGCCAAGCGACATTGCCGATGCGGTTTCGTATTTCGTACACGCGGAGTTTTTGACGGGGCACACGTTAGTGCTGGATGGCGGGCGGAGCCTTGGGCCTGCGAAAGAGGAATTTCGTTGACGGTGTATCGTGCAGAGAGACGCGCGGCGGTGTATTCTACTCTGCTTATCGGAACCATAAGTTTGGAAGGCGCGCGGACCTACGCGACGGAATCTGGAAAAAGAGAGGCCAACCGAAGTTATGAATAACGAGACCTATACACATGTTGAGAGCCGAAGCGAAGAGACCAGTCAGCCGCAAGGACTAGACTCCACGGAGATTCAGGAGTGGCTGGAGTCGCTGGACTCGGTGCTCGAATCGAGCGGGCCGGAAGTGGCGGCGGAAATTCTCGAACGGCTCCGGGCACACGCCACGGTTAACGGGATTGATCTGCCTTTTTCCGCGAACACGCCGTACACCAATACGATCCCGCTACGGCTCGAGCCACTGTTCCCCGGCGATCAGGAATTGGAGCGGCGCATCAAGAGTTTGATTCGCTGGAATGCGCTGGCGATGGTGGTGCGGGCGAACCGCGTGGAGCACAACATCGGCGGGCACATTTCTACGTATGCTTCGGCGGCGACGCTGTATGAAGTGGGCTTCAATCATTTCTTTCGCGCGCGAAGGGAAGACTTTGAGGGAGACACGGTTTATTTTCAGGGACACGCGGCGCCGGGGATGTATGCGCGGGCGTTTCTCGAGGGGCGAATTTCGGCGCAGCAGCTCGAGAATTTTCGGCGGGAATTGAAACCCGGCGGCGGGTTGTCTTCTTATCCGCACCCGTGGCTGATGCCGGACTTCTGGGAATTTCCCACGGTGTCGATGGGTCTGAGCCCGCTGATGGCGATTTATCAGGCGCGATTCAACCGCTATCTTGAAGATCGCGGGTTGAAGCCGGTGACGGACGCCAAAGTTTGGGCGTTTTTGGGCGACGGAGAAACGGACGAGCCGGAATCGCTGGGCGCGATTACGCTGGCTTCGCGTGAGAAACTCGACAATTTGATTTTTGTGGTGAACTGCAATTTGCAGCGGCTGGACGGGCCGGTGCGCGGGAACGGACAAATTATTCAAGAGCTGGAATCGGCGTTTCGAGGGGCGCGCTGGAACGTGATCAAGGTGCTATGGGGAAGTGAATGGGATCCGATTTTGGAGCGGGACACGGAAGGCCTGCTCGTGAAGCGCATGGGCGAATTGGTGGACGGGGAATATCAGAAGCTGGTGGTGTCGTCCGGCGCGTATGTGCGCGAACATTTTTTTGGGAGCGATCCGCGCTTGCTGCAATTGGTTGAGCCTTTGCCGGACGAGGCGCTGCGGCGACTGCGACTCGGCGGGCACGATCCGCGCAAGGTTTACGCGGCGTATAAGGCGGCAGTGGAGCACAAGGGATCGCCGACGGTCATCCTGGCGCGGACGATCAAGGGCTACGGGCTGGGAGAAGCGGGCGAGGGCAAGAACGTCACGCACCAACAGAAAAAATTGAACGAAGAGGAATTGAAAGAGTTTCGCTCGCGGTTTGGAATCCCGCTAAACGACAACGATTGCGTGGAGGTGCCGTTCTACCGGCCGACGGAGGATAGCATCGAGATTCAATACCTGCGCGCGCGGCGGGAGGCGCTGGGCGGGTACACACCGAAGCGCAGTGCGCGTTCTAAGCCGTTGGTCGCGGACCACGACGAACTTTTTAAGGAGTTCCTCGAAGGCAGCGAGGGACGGGAAGTTTCGACGACGATGGCGTTTGTCGGAATGCTGCGCAAAATGCTGAAGGATCCGGAAATCGGGAAGCTGGTGGTGCCGGTGGTTCCGGACGAGGCGCGAACCTTCGGCATGGAATCGCTTTTCAGAACGGTCGGGATTTATTCGAGCGTTGGACAAAAGTACGAGCCGGTGGACGTCAATACCCTGCTTTATTACAAGGAAGCGAAAGACGGGCAGATTCTTGAGGAAGGGATTACCGAAGCCGGTTCGATGGGGTCGTTCATCGCGGCGGGCTCGGCGTATGCAACGCACGGGATCAACACGATTCCTTTCTTTATATATTATTCGATGTTTGGATTCCAGCGCATCGGCGATTTCATTTGGGCTGCGGCGGATATGCGGACGCGCGGATTCCTGCTGGGAGGAACTTCCGGGCGAACGACTCTCTCGGGCGAAGGATTGCAGCACCAGGATGGCAACAGCCACATTCTGGCACTCTCCGTGCCCAATTTGAGAGCGTACGATCCCGCGTTTGCGTATGAGATGGCGGTGATTTTGCAGGATGGGATTCGCCGCATGTATAAGGATGGCGAAAGCATTTTTTATTACATCACGGTGATGAATGAGCCGTATGTGATGCCGCCGATGCCGGGCGACGTGAAAGATGGAATTTTGAAGGGCATGTACCGCTATAAGGCTTCGGACAACAAGAAGTCCAAGCTGCGGGCGCAGCTTTTTGGAAGCGGAGCGATTCTGCGCGAGGCTTTGCAGGCGCAGGAAATTTTGGAGACGAAGTTCGGCGTGGCGGCGGATGTTTGGAGCGTGACGAGTTACAAAGCGCTGTACAACGACGGAAACGAAGTGGAACGCTTGAACCGCTTGCACCCTGGCGATAGGCCGCGCGCGCCTTATTTGACGCAGTGTCTTGCTGACGCTCCGGGGGTGCTAGTGGCGGCGTCGGATTATTTGAAGACTTTGCCAAACATGGTGAGCAAATGGATGCCGAGGAGACTGGCAACGCTGGGGACGGACGGATTTGGACGGAGCGAAGGGCGTGCTTCACTGCGCGAGTTCTTCGAAGTGGATGCGCGATTCATTACGCTGGCGACTTTACACGAGCTTTGCACGGAAGGAAAAATCGAGAAGTCGGTGGTCGATAGGGCGATTCAGGAATTGGGGATCAATCCGGAGAAATCAAACCCGGTTATTTCTTGATAGTCACAGGTTGCTACACCCAGAGCGCCAGTCAGAGTTGCTCACGCGTTGACGATCAAGCCGGCCAGGGCGCAAATCAAAAGCTCCTTACATCATGGCTTGGCGGGTACCGCTTCTTCGGCCAGCCGCTTCCTGATGCGCTCCTGCAAAAGCCGAAATACCCTCTGGATATCGGCGAATGTGGTGGCAGGGTCGTTGTTGTAGTCCTTCAAGCGGTGCTGGTAGCTTCTCCAGTTTGGCGCGACCTCTTCAATTACAAACCGCGCTTCCTGCATCGCCGCTCCGCGATGCTTGAAGTCGCCTGTCACTTCGTAAGTGGCTTTTTCCAAAGCGCAATACAGGCTGAAAGTCTTGGCATCGACGGGACAAATCCGCGTGTCGGCGCGATTCCATTTTGCCGGCGAATCGAGGATTTTTTGCGCGTGCTCCACGACTTGCACATCCGCCTTCGTTACAGGCGGGCGGACTTCTGAATCGTCAGGGCCTGACGGGGCGCCTTGATTGGCTGGAGTTTGCGCGCGGACCGAAATTGCGGGGAAGAGACTCGCAGCGCAAAGGACTGCTCGCATTTTTTTCTGCATAATTTTCAGCCCCGCCTACAATTAGAACACGCAGCCTGTTTCCACGGCAATTCTCATGGCATTCCGTCCAGATTCAAGATTGGCCGGCTCCGAGCAGGTCGCTCGGCTTCAAGCGACCGGTGGCGAGCTGCGCGATGAGCTGCGAGTTGGCGGCGAGGAAGTCGTAGTTGCCAAGATCTTTCGGGAGCACCCAGGCGACCTGTTCGAAGGTCTTCGGTGTGATGTTGCTTTCATTAATGCTGGCGGCGTAAAAGCGGATTTCCAGTTCCTGGGGGACGGCGGCGTATTTGTGACGGGCGCGGCCGATTTCCACGCACTTTTGCAACGTGACGCCCAGCTCCTCGTGCAGCTCCCGCGCTAGTGCCGCCTCCGGCGCTTCGCCTTCTTCGACTTTTCCGCCAGGAAACTCCCATTTGAGGGGAGAAGTGTCATTGCGGCGGCGCTGGCCGATGAGGAAGCGGTGGTCGCCTCTCTCGATAATCGCAGCTACGACAACTCTCAAGCTTTCTTCTCCTCCGCCGAAGCTTTCTGAAAAATTCTAAAAAGTTGCTTTGCACCGCTGACAAGAGGCGGACCTGGGGTGTTCAGTAGCTCGTCGCGCACCACGTAGACCTGTTTATCTTGAATGGCTGGGACGTCTTTCCAAGCGGCGACCTGGTAGGCCCTTTGCGGTTTGGATTTGTCACCGGTAGCGGCCCAGGCGAGGACGACTACTTCGGGCCGCGCATCCGCGATTTGTTCCTCGCTGACTTTTTGACCTGCAGGCAGAACCATTTCGCCGCCGCAGAGTTCCACGATTTCCGCGACCCAGGGCGGGGAACTGATGCGCGGATTGGGCCAGGCCTCGCAGTACACGCGGAGCTTCTTTGGGGCGGCACGGGCCTTTTTGGAGATGGCTGCGAATTCCTGGCGCATCTTTCTGACAAGCCGCTCGGCTTGCGTCGGACGGCCCGTGATTCGGCCCAGCAAACGAATGTCATTTTCGATATCCGCAAGCGTTCTTGGATTCTTGGCCAGGAAGGTGAGTGGATGTTCTAAAAGCTTAGCTACGGTCTCTTGTTTGTAGGGGACGGAGCCGATAACCAGCGAAGGTTTCAGCCGCAGGATTTCGTCCACGGAATTCATGTGCCAACAATCGCCAAGATTTGGAAGGCCGCTGACCGGCGCAACGTCGGCGCACCATTTTGTAACGCCAACGAGATACTTCTTCGCGCCAATGGCGCAGAGGATCGAAGTGGCGCTGGGGGCAAGCGAGACGATTCGAAACGCACTTGCAGCCGGCCTAAAATTCACAATAGAAGTTTAACAGAGTGGCGAATCTATTTTTTATCGTAGATGTCAACGGGGCGCGTGTCGTTGCGCAATTCGTCGACATTGACCCAATAGTAGTCCCCGAAGGGTTTCTTGACGGGCCATATTTCGTCGAGCGTATCGGCGTCATAGAGCGTGCCGGCCTTCATGACCATGTCAATGTTGGCCGTGTTGTGGATGTCGTCCAAAGGATTGGCGTTGAGGACCATCAGGTCGGCGAGTTTGCCTACTTCGAGCGAGCCGAGATCTTTCTCCACGCCGAGAAAGTGCGCGGCATGCATGCTGGCCACTTCGAGAGCTTCCATGGGGCCCGTGGCGCTCGAGATCATCCAAACTTCCCAGTGAGAGCCGATGCCGTGTGCTTGGCCGTGCGAACCGATCGCGCCGTAGCCGCCATTGGCGATAATGTCGGCCAAGCCCTGCGCCTCCACGCTGAAGTCATAGTCGGTGACCGGGCGGAGCCAACGAGCCCGAAGGTGGGGCATGAGTTCGCGCCAGGGAATCCAGCGTTGCTCTTTGGGATCCTTCCAAACGTCGCTGGATTGGAAGAAATACTCCTCGTTCCAGGGAGCCGTGCCGCCGACCATGAACGTCGGAGAGTAGACAGTGTGAGCCTGTCCGAACATTTTGGCGACGTCGCCATACAAGGGATTGTAGGGGGTTGGGTGCTCGAAGCCGGTCTGGCCGTCCATGAGCATGCTGACTTTGTGCAAGAGATCGCTGGAGCCTTCCGCAGTCACGCGAAGCCCTTTCTCTCGAGCGATTTGCGTGATCCATTGGCGCTGCTCGCGGTCGGGCTGCAGATACTGTTTGAGGGTAATCACGCCGTAAGAAGCAAGACGCGTGATTTCATGCTCGGTGACCTCGTAGCTGGTGAGTTCGTTCCAATGCGGACCGCTGCCATTCAGGAGCGGAGTCGCGGTGGAAAAAGTGCGCGGACCGATCGAGCGGCCTGCTTCGATCATTTCGGCCAGCGGGAAGACATCTTCCGACCAGGTCGAGGGATCCATAGTGGTAGTGACGCCGAAAGCGAGATAGACGGCGGATTCGAAGTTGTGCGTCGGAGTGATCCCGGCAGATTCACGGTGATGATGCGCATGCATGTCGATGAAGCCGGGAATGAGGGTCTTGCCTTTGGCGTCGATCACGCGATCGACACCGGCCGTGGAGCACGTGCCCACGCAGGTGATTCGCGCGCCTTTGACCACGAGCGTGCCGTTCTCGATGACTTTGCGATTCTGCAGAGTGATGATGCGCGCATGAGTGAGGGCGATAGCGCCTTGAGGAATGGCACGAGGGACGCTTAGGTGAATTTCCGTCACGTCGGTTTTTGCGGTGCGAGTGTGGTAGACGAAGTATTTGTTGCCATCTCCGTACTCGATGGTTGCGGAATCACGCCAGCGCGGATACATGCCACCATCAAGGCTGACCGGCACGATGGCGAAAGCGGGGGCTTGGCGATCGAGGAGGATGCCTTGCTGGCCGGTGACATTGAGGGGCAACGGAGCGAGATAGACGTTGTCGCCTTCCTGATAGGCCACCTGCTGACCGTTCGGGGAAATTTGCACGAGCGTGGCGTAGGGGAACGTGGCGTGAACGCGGCGGTCCGATCCGTCTATCCGCACGGAGACGAGTTCGGAGACGGTCTTGCCGTCGAATGGGCCTGCGCCCTGTTCGGTGCGATGTTCGGTGAAGTAGATTCTGCCATCCGAGCCGAATTGCGGACGCGCGCCTGGGGCTTCCTCGCTGCCAACGCGCACGAGGGTGCGGGGAGTGCCGCCGTTTGCCTGCTGAAGGACGACCTCGTACCACTCGTTGCGGGCCCAATCGCGCCCGCGCAGCGTGGCGCCGGAACCGCGAGAATAGGCAAGTGTCGAGCCGTCCGGGCTCCACGCAGGATTCAGATATTCGCCGGGTTCGGTGGTGACGGCATGCGGTTCGCCGCCGTCAGCCGGGATGGTCCAGAGCTGGCCGTGATTTCCGTCGTCCCAGCTCGCGAACGCGATAGAATTTCCGTCGGGCGACCACGCGGCAGAAAATTCGCTGGGAGTGAAAGAATCGGGAGTGAGGCGCTTCGGTTTGCCGTCGGGCAAATCCATGAGCCATAGCTTTCCTACGGCTTGGAATAGCAAGCGCTTGCCGTCCGGAGAAGCGCTCTGCCAGCGGATGAACTTCGCTTCAAAAGGACCGTCGCTGAGAGGCAGAGGCGAATAGGCCATCTCGGTAATGGTGCGATGAACGTGGGCGGTAAACGGAATCGCGTCGACTTTTCCGTTGGCGACCCACAGGCGTCGAATTTTTCCGCCTTGCGAGAGCACGATGGATTGGCCGTCCGCGCTCCAAACCATTCCAGGGAGAATGGGCATCTGGCGTGAGATTTCTTCGGATTCGTCCAGCTCGATGGGATCCATCAGCAGGCGCTCTTGGCCGGTTTGCAGGTCGCGGAGCCAGAGAGCGGTGCGGGGGCCAAAAACGTGGCCTTTGTAGGATTCTGTGCCGTCGGGAATGCGTCTGCCGAACGCCACGTATCGGCCGTCCGGAGAAACCTCGGGAGCGACGCCGCCTCCGCTGGTGCCGCGATCTTGCTGTTCGTCCTGGCCTCCGGTGATTTCTTCGATTTTGCGCGTTTCCAAATTCATGCGGCGAAGCTGGAGGCAACCCAGCAGCGGATCGGTATGACCAAAGGGAAGAGGGGAACAAAGCTGCACATCGAAATAGAGATATTTCCCATCGCGCGAGATGGAATGCCATCCGGGCGATTTATCCTTGCCGACAAGTTCAACGCCGGAACCGCCGTTCTTGCTGTACATCACCAAGTCCCAGCTAAATTCGGGGCCGCTCGAACGGCGCGTGCCCTGGCGCTGGACGATGATGTAGTTGCCGTCGGGAGTCCAAATGGGGCTGAGGACGCGCAGAGTTTTGTCGAGGAAGACGGGGCGCGGATTTTTTCCGTCCGCGTCCATGAGCCAGAGGTTGTTCTGGCCTTTGCGATCGCTGACGAAGGCGATGGTCTTGCCGTCGGGAGAATAGCGCGGATTCATGTTGAGGGCGATGCCGGAATCCTGGGTGAGACATTCCGCTTTTCCGCCGGTTACGGGCATGCGGTAAATGTGCCCGAGCAGGTCAAAGAGGATCCATTGGGCGTCGGGAGAAACGTCCAGAGACATCCAGGTACCTTCGCTCGTGTCGAAGTCAATCTCACGAGTCTTGCCGCGAGGCTGCGTGGTATCCCATTCGGTGGCGGGCTTTTCCTGCGCCGCCGCCCAGAGGGAGGCGAGAAACGCGGCAGCGAAAAGGCAGCCGAGGACACGCAGACAACTGAAGACGGTACGTTCACGGGCAATGCTTGGCATGTGCGTTCTCCGAGGAGGATGGGGCCTGGTGGTCCGCCACTGGCAAAGGTGGGCCAGCCGCGCGAATGTCTGCGGCGGTTACGACCTGGGCCGCTCCTGAGCGCGCGTTTTATCACGCGGGCGCAACAAACGCAACACCATCCCGCGATTATGCAACAAATGTTTCACGGCCGAGAGGGGCGCAGACCGCTAGTTTCATAGAAGCTGCGCGAGAATTTCTCTCCAACGCAGCGAGAGTTCGTCCGGCGAATCAGACGAATGCAAATTACGTGGGCCCGCGCCGCTGAGGGAGCCATGTTCACCGTTTTGAAGGAAAGGCGCTTCGCGCGAAGCTTCCGTGGACTATGCGGATGTTTGCGGCCCCACGGCGTTCAAGTCACCCGGGTGGTGACGGGCTTTAAATGTTGCGCGGTGCGATGCTGCGGCAAGGGCTCGCGCCAAAGAACTTCGTGTACATCGATAGGCTCAGCGCGGCCTTTCAGCTTCATCGCGGAAAGTTGCGAGCAAGGAATCTGTTGCGTGAGTCGCGCATGCGTGGCAGAGGAAATGACAATCTGGCTGGGACCCGCCTGCGAAGTGAGCCGCGAAGCCACGTTCACGGTGTCACCTATGGCAGTGTAATCCATGCGGCGCTCCGTGCCGAGGAAGCCGACGACGGCCTCTCCCGTATGTATGCCGATGCCAATGCTTAGGGGCGCCTTGCCGGAGGATACGTTTAGCTCCGCGAGACTCTTTTGCATGTCCACTGCGGCGCGAACGGCGGCCTCCGCATCGTTTTGGAGAGCAAAAGGCGCGCCGAAAAGGGCCATCAGGCCATCGCCGAGATATTTGTCAAGCGTTCCATCGTGCTCGAAAATGACGTTGGTCATTCGGCTGAAGAATTCGTTCAGGACTTCGACGGCCTCGCGAGGATTCATTTTTTCGGCCATGGTCGTGAACCCGCGCACGTCGGCGAAGAGCAGCGTGATGCGCTGGCTTTCGCCGCCAAGGCGGATATCGGCGGCTTCGGCGGTAATTTTTCTCGAGATGGCCGGCGAGAGAAAACGTTCGAGCGCGCTGAGCTGGACGCCCTGGCGCTTGACTTCGCTTTTCGCCATGACGCGATCTATCACCAATCCCGCTTGCGCGGCGATGACGGCAAAAACCTCGAGATCCTCGGGCGTGAATGTGCCGCGCTTCGAGAGATTGTCCACGTAGAGCAAGCCGAACAGGCGGTCGCGGCTCGAGAGCGGCGCGCACATCGCCGATTGCATTCCGGAAATGGCCATGCTGTGGCTGGCGGAAAATCGCGCGTCTTCTTTTGCGTCCATCACGAGAAGCGGGCCTTTACTCTCCATGACTTGCTGGATGATGGCGCGCGAGAGCGCCACTTGCGGACTGGTTGTTTTCGGGGCTTGGCGATACCGAATGATGGCTGGGTGAAAGGCGTAAGCGGCGCCAGCTCTTGTTCCGTCACGCAGCGAATCCTCGGTCAAGAGCATCGCGTAGCCGCGTTCCGCGCCATCAATTTGCAGGACGAGGTCCAAAACGCATTGCGTCACATCTTCGACAGTGGTTTTGTCGCCCAAGGCTCGGCTGACTTGGTAGAGAAGAGTGAGCAAGCGATTTTCGCGCTGGAGATATTCGATGCGGCTGCTTGCATCGACGCGTGGTTCGTTCCATTCGGAAGGTGGCTTGGCTCGCGAACGATCCAGAAGTTTCGCGACGCTGGCTTGATCGAGAATTTGTGTGAGATGGGACGCGAGCTCATGCGATGTTTTCCCGACCACGGTGCCAGTGGTCATGTCCTCGAAACGCAGTTTGATGTCGCCGAGGCCGATGACGTCGCCGCTCTTGAGCTCGGCGCGTTCGGTGCGCACACCGTTAACGAGGACGCCGTTGGCGCTGTGCTGGTCGGTGACCACCCAAGTATCATGCTTGCCTTCGAGAAGCGCGTGGCTGCGCGAAATGCTGGAATGCGGAAGGGTGATTTCGTTCGAAGTAGCCCGCCCGATGTGAATCGTGGCGCCGTCTTTCAACTCATAAAGACGCGGCTGGACGCCGGGCCGCTCAATGATTAACCGTGGCATGGCTGGGTGGAAGCGCTCTAACCATGTTCAACCTCTTTGCGGCTGCGCGCAACGAAAGTGTGAAGGCAGTTGTCGGATTTTGCAATCCACGGAGAAGATTCGGCCGGAGTTGAAAAGGCCGGTGCGAGTTGAGCTAGGATAACGGCATGTACAGCGAATTGGTGCTCGAGCACTTTCGAAATCCGCGCAATGCGGGGAAGCTGGCGAATGCCACAGTGCAAGTGCAGACGACGAATCCGGTCTGCGGAGACATTCTGGATTTAGCCGTTCGTGTGGAAAACGGCGGCATAGCGGAAGCGCGCTTTCTTTGCCGTGGCTGCACAACTTCCATCGCCTGCGCATCTTTTTTGACGGAGCGCCTGACGGGTTGCAGCACTCGGGAGGCACGTTCGATCACGGCGGAGAACATTTCCGAAGGTCTGGGAAAGCTGCCGCCGGCAACGTTTCACGGGGCACAGCTGGCCGCGGATGCGCTGAGTCTATTGCTCGAAAAATTGCTTTAGTGCAGGAAAGACGCCAGCGGCTCAGATGCCGAAGGCCTTCTGCATCGTATCCGGATCATTCAAATTAAGGACGCAGCCCTCTTCATTTGTCTGCACGACCTGAACCTCGCCGGAATGCCCCCAGACGACGGAGCGCGCGCCGGTTTCCAGCGGGGCATTCATCAGCTCCGCGTACAGCGGGGAAGAAAAAATGACGGGATGCCCACGGCGGCCTTCGTAAACGGGAAGCACGATGGGTTTGCCGGAATTGTAGAAACTTTCGATCAGCTCGCCCACCAGCGCCGAACTGATGAGCGGGTGATCAATCAAGAATAGAATTACGCCATCGGTTTGTGGCGGAAGACTGCGCAGAGCCGCTTGAATCGAGCTCAGTTGCCCTTTTTCCCAGTCCTCATTGATAACGATTTCATCGGGCGAAAGATTTATTTCCTTGGCGATGGGTTCCGCGTCGGCCCCGAGAACGACCCGGCGGACGCCGATCTTCGGGTGGCGCGCGACATCCAGCAAATGTTCGAGGAACGGGCGCCCCTGGTAGGAGAGCAGCGCCTTCGGCGAGCCCATGCGGCGCGATGCGCCGCCCGAAAGAATGACGGCTGCGAGCATGCCACCTCTTTCAGCGTTCTGTCAGTGCCGGGCGCGCTTCGTACTGCAATTTTTTGTGCGCCGGCGATTCAGCGTTGCGGCGAACGGCGATCAACTCCGCCACAATGCTGATGGCAATCTCCTCTGGCGCGAGCGCGCCGATTTCCAGCCCCATGGGCGCGTAGACGCGCTGAAATTCCTCGGGGCGATAGCCGTCATTTTCCAAGGCTCGATAGACGGAAAGAACTTTGCGTTTGCTGCCGATCATGCCGACATAGCGCGCGGGCGTGCGCACGGCCCAACTGAGCACGCGCATATCTTCTTTGTGGCCCCGCGTGACGATCACCAGATAACTCGCGGCGTTGGGATGAATCTTTTCGAATGCGTCGTCGTAGTTCGTGTAAATGTCCTGGGCCATAGGGAAGCGTTCGGCGTTGGCGAAGGATTCTCGGTCGTCAACGACCGAGATGCCGAAGCCCGCGCCGCTGGCGGCTTTGGCCACGGCCATGGAAACGTGCCCGCCGCCGAAGAGATAAAGGATGGGCTGCGGCAGGATGGGCTCGACGAAAACCTCCAGCGTGCCGCCGCAAATCAGGCCATTATCGTAGGACGCTTCATTATTCAGGTTGAAGACCATTTTGCGCGGCGCTTCCTTGTTCATCACTTCCTTGGCCGCGGCCCAAACTTCGGCTTCCACGCAACCGCCGCCAATGGTTCCCGCAATCGAGCCATCGTCACGTACTAGCATGCGCGAGCTTTCGTAGCTGGGGATCGAGCCGTTGGTGTGTACGATCGTCGCCATCGCTCCGCGCTGCCCCGCGCGCCGCATCTTCACGATTTCTTCGAAGAGGTCCACGCTCTGCCTCAATCCTCAGCCTACGGCGCAAGGGAGGTGGTGTCAACGAGCTCGCGCGGTCGCCACCTTGCTGCCTAACGTTTCAAAGTTGGAGGGCATGTGCCTATCGCTTGCTCTAGATCGAACCAGTAGTGACTTTGGTGGAGCTGTTTGCAGAACTGCGCAACAAAGGACGACTTATTCCTCTGGTTTGGCGGCCAGCTTTCGTCCAGCAGCTGCCATGCTAAATCAGCGTGGCCGGTATATATAAGCTCGAGCATATTCCGCCAGAGGGCGACTGGGACGCCACATCCCATAACACAATCTCCTGCATGCTTTGGAGTCCATTCGTCGTCTGACCGAATATCATGGGCTAGCCGAATGAACTCTTTGTGCGTCGGGCCCGGCCTCGCCATTAGATCAAATGCTAGGCGGAAACGCCCGCCACGGTACTTGAGCACAATCCGCGGCGCAGGTGAATCCATGAAGGATGCTCCCCAGTAGGCGAACGCCCAGTCGTTTCCATCGAACTCGTAGGAACCATCGTGATCTAGATCAACAAAATGCGCCCCGTCGGAGTCGTCGGCCTGGATTTGTGCGATCTCTCTAAAATGTTCGCCGATTTCAAAGACGTGCATTGTGAAACAACAATGGACCCCACCGGACCATTCGCTAACGATCGCGTTGGGTTTGCCACCTCCTGTGATATCTGCCCCGACAGGAATCTTTGGACCATTCTGAAAGCCGTAAAAATTGTTGCCGATCTGGAACTCGCCGCTCACTAAGGAATAGATGACCTTCCCGCGCCTCGATATTTGCACGCAACCGTCAGGTTCTGGCCAGCGGTACGTTTCGATTAGGTAGTCGCCGTACTGAGCCTCGGTCGTTTCCTTCCTGTTCTGCGGACAAGGCAGCTCACCCGTGGAATCTTGGGCGGTGCTGGTGGACGGCTTGGCAACGGATGAGCGCGATGGCATGGAAGCTCTTGGGATCTGAGCCGTGGTGGCACCAACAAAAAGCCCGAACACCACAAGAAGCCGAGCCACGCGTGCTTGCATGATTGAAATCCTAGGATCCGGGCTAGTCCGACTCAAGCTCGAAATACGACCAGGTGCCCGATTAGTTCCGCCATCGAAAGTCGACCAAGGCATGCACATTCTGGACATGGATTGGGTGGCATGTTAGGTTGCGATTCGGTTTGAAACTCGGAGGGTGGATGAAGGCGATTCGATTTCACCAGCATGGCGGGCCGGAGGTTTTGAAATATGAGGATGCACCGGAGCCTGCCATTCGCGCAAACGAAGTGCTTGTGCGCGTGAAGGCTTGCGCCTTGAATCATCTCGACCTTTGGGTGCGGCGCGGTTTGCCGGGCGTGCCGATTCCATTGCCGCACATTCCGGGGAGCGACGTGGCCGGCGAAATTGCCCAAATTGGAGCAGATGTAACGACGGTTAAGGTTGGGCAGAAAGTGGTGCTCGCGCCGGGCGTGACGTGCGGCAAATGTCCGGCTTGCATTTCCGGCCACGACAATCGCTGCCGCTCTTTCACCAACCTGGGCTACATGATCGATGGTGGGTGCGCGGAATTTGTCCGCTGCCCGGAGGTGAACTGTTTGCCCTATCCAGAAAACCTTTCGTTCGAAGAAGCTGCCTCCATTCCGCTGGTTTTTCAAACCGCTTGGCACATGCTCGTCGTGCGCGCCGAGCTCCAGCCTGGCGAAGACGTTTTGATTCTCGGAGCAGGAAGCGGCGTTGGCAGCGCGGCGATACAGGTCGCCAAATTCTTCGGCGCGCGTGTGATCGCCACGGCCGGGACGGATGAAAAACTGGTAAGGGCGCGCGAACTTGGCGCCGATTACGTCATCAATCACAAATCGCAGAAGATCCGCGAGGAAGTACGCCGCATCACGAATAAGCGCGGCGTCGATGTAGTTTTCGAGCATGTCGGCACGGCAACGTGGGACGAAAGCGTTGCGAGTCTCGCTCTCGCCGGGCGCTTGGTGACGTGCGGCGCGACCACTGGTTACGACGCGAAAATCGATCTGCGTTTCCTCTTTAGCCGTCAGCTTTCTTTGCTCGGCTCGTACATGGGAGCGAAGTCGGAGCTTCTGACGGTATTGAAGTTAGTCGCGCAGGGCCGTCTAAAGCCCATCGTCGACCGCGTTTTCCCGCTCGCCGAAGCCGCCGCCGCTCATGCGTATCTCGAAGCCGGGTCGCAGTTCGGCAAAGTGGTTCTCCTGGTCTAGCCGAATCTCGCGCGATCTCTGCTATTCTCTCGGCGCCTCTTGCGCGAAAATGGAAAGCGGCAACTATGGCAAGCTGGCAAGCTCATCTTGCGGTGTGGATTGTCAGACGGCGCGTGAAGCGCAGACTGCGCGGCGCGCCTGACTACAAGTGGGCCCGGAAAGTCTTAACTCCCGAGCCATACACAGTTCCCGTGGCCGCGCGGATCGCGCCCGCGGAGGTCGGCGGCGTGCCCGGCGAATGGGTTGACGTCGCTTCCACTGCGAATTCGGCGCTTCTCTTCTTGCACGGGGGCGGATATTTTGCGTGTTCGGCAGAGACGCACCGGCCGATTGCCGTGGGATTTGCCCGTGAGGGATTTCGCGTTTTTTCAGCGAACTACAGGCTCGCTCCGGAAAACAGATTTCCGGCGGCGGTTGATGACGCTGTGGCCGCGTATCGGGGATTGCTCAGCGAGGGCTACTCGCCCAAGAATATGGTGCTCAGCGGAGATTCCGCGGGCGGCGGGCTCGCGCTTTGCTTGTTGCTCGCGCTGCGCGATGCGGGAATCCCGCTTCTGGCGGGCGCGGCCGTTTTTTCGCCGTGGACCGATCTAGCCGCAACAGGCGATTCGATCCGCACAAACGCACGCCGCTGCGCCATGTTTCACGGCAAAGACATCGGCCCCAGCGCGCGCTACTATCTTGGCGATACGGACCCGCGCAATCCGCTGGCTTCTCCGCTCTACGCGGACCTCACAGGATTTCCGCCAGTGTTGATCCATGTAGGCGCAAACGAAACGCTGCGTGATGACTCGACGCGCTTCGCCGAAAAAGCGCGGTTGGCCGGCGTTCGCATCGAGCTGAAGGTTTGGCCGGTCGTTCCCCATGCCTGGCAGCTTGCGCCGCATAAAATTCCCGAGGCGCGGCAGTCTTTGCGTGAGAGCGCGGCATTCTTGCGCACGCTGCTAGCCGGAGAAGCATCGAATAAGGTAGCGTGAGTAGCAATGGCGGATAATTCCCTGCAAGACTCGCACGCAGATGAGATCGCCGTCGATGTTCTCATCGTCGGCAGCGGCTTTTCCGGGCTGTGCATGTCCATCAAGCTGCGCGAAGCAGGCATGAATTCGTTTCTGCTCATCGAGAAGAGCGACAACATCGGCGGCACCTGGTACGACAACCGCTATCCCGGTTGCGCCTGCGATATTCCTTCGCATTTGTATTCCTTCTCATTCGACCCGTGGCCGGATTGGTCGCGCATGTATCCCGGCCAGCAGGAAATTCACGATTATTTGAAGCGCTGCGTTGAAAAATACGAACTCGGGCCGCACATCCAGCTGAACACGCGCTTTCACGAAGCAGCTTGGAATGAAGCGGAAGGCGCATGGCACGCCACTGCCGGCGATGGGATGCGCGTCAAGGCGCGCGTGCTCGTCTCCGGAATTGGCGGCTTGCACGTCCCGCAATATCCAAAGCTGAAGGGTGTCGAGCGCTTTGTGGGACCGAAATTTCACTCCTCGACTTGGGATCAGAGCGTCAATCTTGATGGGAAGAACATCGCTGTCGTCGGGACCGGAGCAAGTTCCATCCAGTTCGTGCCGCAAATCGCGCCCCGCGCGGGGAAGCTCTATCTCTTCCAGCGCACGCCTGCGTGGATTGTCCCGCGCATCGATTTTCCAATCGACGAAAAATGGCGGCACAGATTCCGGCGCTATCCGGTGGTGATGCGCGCATTTCGCCAATACATTTTCTGGCGGCAGGAGTTTCGGGTGCTTGGTTTTCTCGGCAACCGTTTTGTTCGCGGAAAAGCCACGGAGATCGCCGCGCGCCACATGCAAAGAAAAATCAAGGACACCAAGCTGTGCGAAGCCTTGACGCCGAAATACGAGCTCGGCTGCAAACGCGTGCTCGTCTCGGACGACTTTTATCCAACTCTGACGCGCGAAAATGTGGAGCTAGTGACGGAAGGAATCGCCGAAGTTCGCGAGCACAGCATCGTAACGACGGACGGCGTCGAGCGCCCCATCGATGTCTTGATTTTCGGCACGGGCTTTCGCGCGACCGAACCGCTCATCGGAATCCGCGTCGTTGGCCGCGGCGGCATGGAAATTCACGATGCCTGGCGAGAACGCATGAGCGCCCACCTCGGCGTGACCGTCAGCGGCTTCCCCAATTTTTTCCTGCTGCTCGGACCCAACACTGGCCTCGGCCACAACTCCGTCGTGCTAATGATTGAAGCGCAAGTGCGTTACGTGATGAGTTGCCTCCAGTTAATGAAGCGGCGCAAGAAAAGCGTCCTCGAAGTCCGTCCGGAAACACAAAACAATTTTGTCGCCGAAGTCCATCGCCGTTTGCAAGGCACCGTCTGGCAATCCGGCGGCTGCCAAAGCTGGTATCAGGATCAACGCACCGGCGAAAACACCACGCTTTGGCCGGGATCAGTGGTTGCGTATCTCCGGCGAACCCGTTCCGCTTCGCCGGCCGATTACGAGCTGACGTAGCGAAACGTGGAATCACCAGAGGACAACCACTGCGCGTCCGTTTGTTTCCGCCGCCCGCCTGTGCGAAAATGGTGTCAGACGAGGGCACCATGAGCACATCGCTCGGCAAGCACGTCACGCTTACCAAACCCGACGACTTCGGCAGCTTGCTCGAAGACGAAGGTATCATTTTCACCATGCTTGATAAGGCCGTGAATTGGGCCCGCAAAAGCTCGATTTGGCCTTTGGGGTTCGGTTTGGCGTGCTGCGCCATCGAAATGATGTCCATGGCCGCCGCACGCTTTGACGTGGCGCGATTCGGCGCGGAAGTTTTTCGCCCTTCACCTCGTCAAGCTGACCTGATGATTGTTGCTGGCCGCCTGTCGCAAAAGATGGCGCCGGTCATTCGCCAGCTCTACGATCAGATGCCCGAGCCGAAATGGGTTATCTCCATGGGTGCGTGCGCTACTTCCGGCGGCGTCTTCAACAATTACGCCATCGTGCAGGGCTGCAACCAGGTGATTCCCATTGATGTCTACGTTCCCGGCTGCCCGCCGCGGCCCGAAGCCGTTCTCTACGCCATCCTCCAACTGCAAAAGAAAATCGAGAACGAGAAAGGCTCTTTCAAGCGCGCGCTAAATCTAGCGTAGTAGCACAGACTTCAGTCTGTACTCTTTGTATGAGCCCGCATGTCGAACCTCTCGCCGAAGCCATCTAGCGTTCCGTGGGCCGCGCTCATCTCGTTAGTACCCCTCCTCTGCGCATGTGGGGTTTTCATCTATCGAGATCCTCCTCCACCGATTCCTGCGTCCAGATGGATCCTGACTTGGAGCGATGAGTTCGCCGGCACGGACGGCTCCTTACCCGACCCCGCCAAGTGGACCTACGACCTAGGCGGCGCCGGCTGGGGCAATCGCGAGCTCGAGTCCTATACCAATCGCCTGGAAAACGCGCGCATCGAAAAGGGGAATTTAGTCATCACCGCCCGGAAAGAATCCTACACCGGCTCGGATGGCGTCACGCGCGATTACACGTCGGCCCGCCTCAGAACGCAGGGCCTCTTCGCGCAGGCTTACGGCCGCTTC
This sequence comes from Candidatus Acidiferrum sp., assembly GCA_049800195.1. Lineage (GTDB taxonomy): Bacteria > Acidobacteriota > Terriglobia > Acidiferrales > UBA7541 > Acidiferrum. The sequence continues at coordinate 9,153 of JBARJI010000030.1, read as the reverse complement.
GAGGCGAGTATCAAAATTCCGGAAGGCCAGGGAATGTGGCCCGCGTTCTGGATGCTCGGCGACGACGTTACCTCCGTCGGTTGGCCGAAGTGCGGTGAGATCGACATTATGGAAAATGTTGGCAAGGAACCCGGCAAGATTCACGGCTCCTTGCACGGCCCTAGCGCCACCAACCGTACGAGCGATCTCACTTCGATCTTCAGTCTTCCGGCAGGCCAAAACTTTGCCGACGGCTTTCATCTCTACGCCGTCGAGTGGGAACCCAAGCTCGTGCGTTTCTACGTCGACTCGAATCTCTACGCCACTTTCCATACGTCGGAATGGCCCGCGGGTGGAACGTGGGTTTTCAACCATCCGTTTTTCATCCTTCTTAATCTTGCTGTCGGCGGCGATTGGCCCGGCAACCCGGACGCGTCCACCAAATTTCCGGAGAGGATGCTTGTCGACTACGTCCGCGTTTATACTAAGCGCTGATCCAATTTGCCCAAACAGGAGGAACCGCGTCATCATGTCCAACGCGCCTGATCCAGCCCGTCAACTTCTACGTCACACGGTAGCCACAGCCGCCTATCGCGGCGGCAAAGCTCTGCGCGGCGCTCCGGAAACATTCGCTTCCTTCAGCGCTGGCGACAGCACGCGAACGCCCGCGAAAATCCTCGCTCATGTTGGTGACCTTTTCGATTGGGCTTTATCGATGGCACGCGGAGAGAACGCTTGGCACAATTCCGGGCCGCTGGCATGGCATGCCGAAATCGCCCGCTTCCACGCCTCGTTAAAAAACTTAGATGACTTTCTCGCCTCGCCGGAACCCCTGCGCGCCCCCGCGGAAAATTTATTTCAAGGCCCCATCGCTGACGGGCTCACACACATCGGCCAGATCGCCATGCTCCGCCGTCTCGCCGGTTGCCCCATCAAAGGCGAAAACTACTTCAAGGCAGAAATTGCAGCCGGATGCGTGGGCCCCGAGCAGCCTGCTTCGCGCCATGAATTTTATTAATCAGAACAGAAATTATCTGCCGGGCAGCCAAAATTCTTGAGAGGCGTTCAATGCGCGCGGTCCGATTCGGCAAGCCCTTCGGGAAATTTGGAGACCACCGCGGCGCCTCCAGACCAGTTCAAGCGGATTCCGGCAGCGTTGTAGTCCTTGCGGACATAACCCATTCCAATCGCGTGCGACAAAAACGAAGGCAGCGCGGCGCGCGTCACGAAACCCACCTCCTTTCCATCCACTGTCAGTGTTTCGCCCGCGACCGGAACGCCTGTGCCATCAAAGATGATATCGACCCTTCGGCGGTTCACTTGTCCGCGTGACCGCACGCGCTCGACGATTTCTTGTCCCGTATAGCAGCCTTTCGTATAACTGATGTGGCTGGCCTCCAAGCCCGCTTCATGCGGAATTTGTTTCTCGCCAAAATCATATCCAAACCACGGCACGCCTTGCGCCAGCCGTTGCGCGCTCAGCGCCGCGTACCCCATGGGGCCTCCGCCATGTTTCTTCACACTTTCTGAAAGGATCTGCCACAGCGATACCAGTTTGTCGCGCTCGATCAGGAACTCGCATCCCGCAATTCCACCCGGCGAGCGCTTTGTCAGCCAGCAGGGAACTGAGGCCACAGCCGTTTCCCTGCGCGCACGCTCGGCCAGGGCGGAAAGATCGACTCCGCTCAACTCTTGCGCGACAGCCGCGGCCTTTGGCCCCTCAATCCCCACAGTTCCGTATCGCTGCGATTCATCCGTCAGCGTCACGTCATCCATGATGATGTACTTGTCCAGCCATTCGACGAGCCGTTCTCGAATCTTCTCGTGGGAAATGCAGAACAGTCGATCCGCCTCCGCGTAAGTCTCGATTTCAGCGAGAATGTGTCCCTGAGGATTGAGCAGCAGAGAAACATCACCTTGTCCCGCAGGTAGATCCTTAATGTTGTTCGTCAAAATCGCATTCAAATAGCGCACCCGGTCCGGCCCAGTAAAAGACAGATAAGCGCGGTAATTCTTATCGACCAGGGCGACGCTCTTTCGCGCAAATTCCTGCTCGGTCCGCGCACCAAGCCAATGATCCGGCAAGACGCACCCGAACCACGTAGCCATCGCCGCGCCTGCGTTCTTGTGCAGTTCGCCGAGTGGCGTTTCAATGGCAATGCCAACCGCTGGTGCCCCAGCCGTCTCCATGCGACTCCTTCCTCCACCAGCTTAACAAAGTGAGGGGTTATCTGCGCGCACCGCATTCCTGAATCGGCCGCAGTGGATGCTATACTTTGAAATTATGAGTGATGCCGTACCAGCATTCGATGCCGTCTCGCAGGGACTCATTCACATCACCATTCCCGTGGGAATGCTGCAGTGCAATTGCTCGATCATAGGCGATCCCGTTACCCGCGAAGCGCTGGTCATCGATCCTGGCGACGAAGTTACGCGCATCCTCGAATTGCTTGGGCGTCACAAACTCACCGTCAAAGCCATCGTCAGCACGCACGCGCACATCGACCACGTTGGTGGCCTCAGCAAGCTGCACCAATACACCGGCGCCCCCATCTTAATGCATCGCGACGATCTACCGCTGTATCAGGGAATGGACGTGCAAGCCGCCTTCCTTGGGGTCGCCACGCCAGAAATCACGGACGTGGACCAGCTCTTGAAAGAAGGCGATTCGCTGAGATGGGGCTCGTTCGAGGCCAGTGTCATTCACACTCCCGGCCACACGCCTGGCAGCGTTTGCCTCTACTTGCCCAAGGAAGCCGGCACAATCTTCATGCCTTCTCCGCGGCTTTTTGCCGGTGACACGCTCTTCGCGGGCAGCATCGGCCGCACTGATTTGTGGGGCGGTTCGATGGACCAAATCACGGACTCGATTCGCGGCAAACTCATGAAATTGCCGGACGAAACTGTCGTCTATCCCGGCCACGGCCCACTAACCAGCATCGGCCAGGAGCGCAACACAAATCCCTTCCTGATTAACACGTAAGTCTTTGCGGCGCCTCGGCAAACGGTCTCCTTGGTTGGCACAAGGATCCGCGAGCAGGACGCAAACCTGCCGTTCCAGTGCAACCCGCCTCCGCGCGGTCTACACAATTCATCAGTTACGAGACACCAGTTACGAGTCACCCGTCACTTTGCGTTCCTCTCGCGCCCGTTTCAATTCTTCCATGACGGACTGCACGAGTTGTTTTGCGTGTTCGAGCTCTTGAGCGATCATCCGCAGATCCATCGCCGGAACCGTGGGATTGCGCTGGCTCGTGCAATAGACCCCGTGTTGCCCGACCAGCACCAGCGCGTTCGTCACGCGATCGAGCGACACCGCCAGTCGGCCGCGCTCCCGCCCGTACATCTGCTCGTAGTGCTCCAGTTCATCCTTGTGCTCATCAAATGCATTCATAAGCTGCTGTCCTCGTGATTTGGCGCCCGCCGCAAGGATGCGCCAGACGGTTGCACTTCGGGCACATGCAACACGCACTAAACTTTACCGCATGCGGTCGACGGAACATAATCCGCAGAAGCGATCAGGAGACGTTTAACACACTCTTCGCAGCGTGATTCGTGGGTTCGACGTGGAACAGCTAGCCCGGTTTGCATACGAACTTGGCAAATGATTCGGTTGGAGCAATCTGACAATGCGACGATCCGACTTGGTGCAGCACAAGGAAAAGGAGAAGGGCGCGGTAACGCGCACCTCCCAAATCGTCTTCGGCGAGCGCCAGCATTTGCTGCGCGTTCTCGATTCGCTCGAAGGCACCGATTTGCCGATTGCGCGGATGCAGCAGGAGCGGCGCATTCTCGAAGACTTGATCCATGCCCGGACGCGCGAGCTGAACCAAATCAACACCGCGTGGGATGAAAAAATCGGCCTCGTTCTGAGCGCCGACGCCAAGCCAGAGATGCTAGAAAAACTCGTCAAGCAGGCGCCCGAGGAAGATTTTTATCTTCTACGCCTGATTAGCGAGCACCCTCGTTCCAATGCGAAAACTTTGAATAAGCTGGCCAAGCATCCTTACGGTGCGATCCGGGAAAACGTGGCGCGCCATCCGAACGCCGACGCCAGCACTTTGACCTGGTTGAGCAAGGATCGCAGCCAGCCGCTCTGGTACCTCGTCGCTTTCAATCCCAATACGCCGACGCCGCTGCAGCGCCGCCTCCGCGATCGCCTCAAAAAACTCGGCGAAAATCAGCTCTCCCGCTAGCTCCCCCTACGATAGAAAACCTGTACAGTCAGTTTCCGATTAAGCGGGCGAGCTCAACTGGTCGGGACTTGACCATCCTGGGTCATCCCGATTTATCATCGAACCCAATTTGCCAATGGAGCTGCCACATGAATAGTCCGGCATATTTTGAGATCCAAGCCGACAATCCTGAACGAGCTATTGGTTTCTACACAGCCGTCTTCGGATGGAGTTTTACGAAGGTGACAGGCCTGCCGATCGACTACTGGCGCATTCAAGCTGAAGACATGCGCGGGGGACTCCTGAAGCGTCCCGCAACTGCGCCGCCCCCTCGGAGCGGCACGAACGCATACGTGTGCTCAATGCAAGTGACGGACTTCGATGGAACGGCAAAAGCAATCTTGAAAAACGGCGGCCAAGTCGCACTCGAGAAGTTTGCCGTTCCTGGCACCTGCTGGCAGGGCTACTTCCTTGATCCCGAGGGCAATACGTTTGGACTCTTTCAGGTCGACGAAAACGCGAAATAGAAACCCCTGATTCAGTGAAGAACCACGACACGAGAAAACCAAGAACAATTGAGCTGGCACGACTTATCGCGAGTTCGCCCCGCTTCCAGGTGGGCGCGGCGAGCTGACGGAGCCAGGGCGCCTATTCCTTATAAACCAGGCGAGGTCCGCTAACTTGTTTGGCTTGGAGGTGGACATCAACCTCAACACGGTCGGCAATCTTTATGAAGGGAATGCCGCTACTCATCCCGTAATCCTTACGATCGAACGCCATTGTCCCTTTAATATCGCCGGTGCCTGTCCCTTTGCCGGACACGGTAAGGCTCAGCGTCTCGGGTTTCGATACTCCGCGTATTGTAAACGTGCCCGGAATATCAAAGGTGGTGGGACCAGTCTGTTCGATCTTGGACGAGTGAAACGTGATGTACGGATACTCTTTCGCGTCGAAGAAACTTTTGCCCTTCAGCTTGCCGTCCTTAAGCCCGCTTCCCGTATTCACGCTGGCGGCATCGACCTTAATGTCCAAAACGCCTGTCGTGACATCCGGAGACGTGAATTTCAGGCTGGCATCCCACTTTTCGAAAACACCCTTGATAGCCACCGACGCCTCTACGTTAAACGTAATTTTGAAGCCTTCGGCGGCTGGTGTGATCACAAAAACAGGAACCTCCGCAGGAGCCTGTGCTCGACTCGCGAGTGAAAACACGATGGACGCTACAAGGCACAGAACTGTCAGTCGCATGCTGTAAGACCTCTCACGAAACGGGCAGCTGCCCGTCTAAATCCGTTTCAAGGTTGCAAGTCTACACCACGGTGGAGGGCCTCCCCAACATCTGACACACACACCATTCACAGATGTGGGTACGGGGAGAGAGTGGTCCGACTAAGTCCGGTTGAGCTGGCACGACTAACCGGGCACTAACGCCAATCCGTAGTGAATTCGACCCTTGGATGCCAACTTTCTGGGAGAAACGGTGGCATGATCATTCGAATCCATCTAATTAATCAGTAGTTAACAATCGGAATAGATGCCGATCTGCTGAGGGCTAAGACGCGGATTGTGATTGCGAACGACGCTGATCGGTCCTTTGAGGAAAGAGAGGCAGCGCGTGAAGAGATAAAGCGAGAAATTCGGGCCGAATGGTTGGAACCGGGGGCGAGCGGAGCGCGTCAAAGTTGGTAGAGATAGTAACGAGAGTAGAAGGAGAATTCCGATGCGAACGCTCCTTGTGATGAGTGTGATGCTTTTGGCTGGATCCTTTGCGGTGGCGCAGGATCCGGCGATGCAGGCGGCGCAACAGGCACAAATGGCGGCGCAGCAGGCCACCCAGCAAGCCATACAGATGCAGCAGCAGGCCAGCAACATGGCCATGCAGCAGGCGATGCAGAACAGCATGGACTCGCAACCGTTTGTGTGGTGTTGCGGGATCGCGGCGAAACCGAACTTTTCGGTCAAGCAGGGAAGCTACTCGGCGCCGACCACGGTGAGGATCACAGATAGAACGCGCGGGGCAATCATCTATTACACCACCGATGGATGGACGCCGACGGCGGCGTCGAAGAGGTATGAAGGTCCGATCAAGATTAGTTCGACAACGACGATCCAGGCGGTGGCAATTGCGCCTTTTGGTGCGCGAAGCTTTGTGGTGACGGCGGAATATATCATCGGGGGGGCGGGGACGCCTGCGGCGGAGCAGACGGAAGAGCCGTTGAAGGAAGCTCCCGCGGTGAATGCGGACGGGAAAATTATGCTTCCGGAGGGAACGTCGGTGCCGCTGGTTTTTGCGTCGGAGGTGAGTTCGAAGAATGCGGCGGTGGGTGACGCGATTTCGTTCAAGCTTGCAGAGGACTTGCAGGCGGGGGATGTAGTGGTGGTGAAGAAGGGCGCCGCTGCGGTTGGCAAGGTGATTCAGGTCGACAGAACCGGGGCCGGTGGTGCGCCGGGGGTGATCGCGTTTCGGGTGGAGACGCTGGATGTGAATGGAACGTTGATTCGATTGAGAGGCTCGGCGACGAAGGAAGGCGAAGCGAAGCCTCCGAATGCGGCGCTGCTGATCCCGGTTGCAGGGCCGTTTACGCTCCTCAGGCATGGTACGGATGCGGTGATTCAAGAGGGGACCCCGTTTGTGGCGAGTTTGGCGAAGGAGACGGCGGTTGGGGTCGGGAGGTAGGTTTGGGGCGGGGAGAGAAAAGGGACCCAAGCCCCACGTGCAACGGCGGCCCGTGGGGTACCCGGCCTGTCCTGCCTCAGTTGAAAATGGAGAAAGTGTTCATCCGTTAAGATAACGGAGCGAATACATGAAAAACCAACGGAAGCACTACACGCCGGAAGAAAAGGTCGCCATTCTCAGGAGGCATTTGGTGGAAGGAGTGCCGATCTTAGATCTGTGTGACGAGTTGGGACTCCAGCCGACCGTGTTCTACCGCTGGCAAAAGGAGTTCTTTGAGAACGGAGCCGCCGCTTTCCAGCACAGAGGACGGACCAACCATCAGGCCGAACAAGAGCGAATCGCCTATCTGGAGAGCAAAATCCAGACCAAGGATGAAGTGTTGGCGGAACTGATGGCTGAGCACGTTGCCCTAAAAAAAAGAATTGGGGAACTCTGACCGGGGTCTGGGCTCCGCACGATACGCGGGACCAGATCGTGGATTTCGTCCGGCGCTGGTCGGAGAAGACCGAGATCAGCGCCGGACGGTTCATCCGCTGGCTGGACATCACTGCCAGCAAGTTCTACGGCTGGCGCGAGCGGTACGGCAAGGTCAACGAGCATAACGGCTGGGTTCCCCGTGACTTTTGGCTGGAGGCTTGGGAGAAGCGGCGATCATCGCGTTTCATCTGAAGAACCCGCTGGAAGGCTACCGGCGGCTGGCGTTCATGATGCTGGACGCCGACATCGTGGCGGTGAGTCCGGCCAGCGTGTGGCGGGTGCTCAATCGGGCGGGACTGCTGCGGAAGTGGAACGGGAAGCCCTCGAAGAAAGGGACCGGGTTTGAACAACCGCCGCAGCCGCACCAGCATTGGCATATCGATGTTTCCTACCTGAATGTTTGCGCGACGTTCTACTACCTATGCAGCATCCTGGACGGCTACGGTCGTTTCCTCGTTCATTGGGATTTGCGCGAGCGAATGACCGAAGCTGATATTGAGATCATTCTGGAACGGGCCAAAGAGCGGTACCCTGGCGCTAAACCGCGAATCATTTCCGACAATGGTCCGCAGTTCATCGCCAAGGACTTCCAGGAGTTCATCCGGCTCTCGGGAATGACGCACGTCAGGACTTCACCGTATTACCCGCAATCGAACGGCAAAATCGAGCGTTGGCACAAATCACTCAAAGGGGAGTGCATCCGGCCCGGAACACCGCTGTCGCTTGAAGATGCCCGGCGTCTGGTGGGGAATTACGTCGAGCATTACAACGATGTGGGTTTGAACAGCGCTATCGGCTACATAACGCCGAAGGACATGCTCGCCGGGCTTCAGCAGGATATTCAGGCCGACCGAGATCGGAAATTGGAGGCGGCAAGAGAACAGCGGAAGAACCGCCGCCAGCGGGCCGCATGACGCGGATTACTTGCGGTTTGCCGACCATGCGGGAGTTGGGCACTCTGAACCTGTCTTCAACGAGTGCTACGAATGCGCAGCATAGTTTACGACTTCATACCCCAGATCAACTTTTCCCACCAAGTTGCAGGGCGAACAAAAATAATGAGCTCACTAGGCTTTGCTGTAGCGGTTCTTCTGCTGCAATCATTTTTAGCTACTAAGCCTGAAGCGACGATCGTAGAAACCGGATAGAGATGTTCGCTTCCGTATGTCCGCGTATCGCTATCGTAGAGCTTTTGCCGAGTACACGGTACCCAGACCCCACTACCCAACCCGTCAAAAACCAGAACTCCATGAGCATTTGGATTCGCAATGTATGAATCGCCGTCCGCTGAGGTCTCAACAATCTTTCTCCCGTCGAGATCAGCATCTGTGCTCCCGTCCCGATCATTATGGTAGTCCACAAACGCTAGGTCCATTCCGGACAGGTTTTTTCCTGTACGTCCGTCAAGTACACGAATACGAATCGTGGCAGTCTGCGCGAGTAGACCGATTGGAACAACCACAAACAGAATGCACGAGAGTATTGCTGTTCTCAGCGCCACGATTTGTAGACGTTCACAATTCACATTTCCCCGGAAAATTGGCTTAGTCATCCTTTGACAGTTCACTAAGCGGATCGCGTTTGCGGCAGAACACCATCTCGTGCAAAGGCAAGAATGATTATTCCCTACCATAATACTCCAACTGCAACACTCCGCCCGGATGGCGGGCAAACCGGACGTTGAGATGGATGGACGTGGTGGAGCTATAATGACCCTGTGACCTGACCGGGATTTTTTGTACCAGCGGAAGTGAGAGAGAATTCACTCTGAAGGAGCGCTGGTATGCCGACAAGGAAATACAAACCGGAGCAGATTGTCACGCTGCTGCGGCAGATTGAAGTGGA
>JBARJI010000029.1:0-27970 GCA_049800195.1 Candidatus Acidiferrum sp. | reverse complement strand
TCGCTTGGCTCCATAATTTCCGCCGACTCGTCAGCCGCTGGGAACATCAGGAAGCCAACTTCCTCGGCATGCTCCAGCTTGGCTGCTTCGTTATCCTCGTGAGACATTTATGAGACTGCTTCTAGTACGACGGATGGCCGTCCGTCTGTAGCGTCGCATCCGGCGAAATATGCTTCACAAGCTCAGGCTCGATTATGGACATTTTAGCGTCTTTGATGGGAACTAGTCGCAGATCGCCGCCACGCTGACGCATTCCAAGTACAATCATCGGCTCTTGATTCTTGACACGGGGCTTGCCCTTGCGCGGTTTGCGAGGCGTGAAGTAAGTCTCATCCGCTTCTACTACGCCAGTGAGAAACTCGAATCCGGCCTCTATCGCGGCCTCTCGGATGCGATGACAGAGGAACCAAGTAGACTTGGTGTTGTTCTCTTTCACGCCAAGATGACGGCCCACTTGCAGGGAGCTAATCCCTTTTTTCGCTTCGAGGATGAGCGCGACCGCGAGGAACCACTTTTCGATAGAGATGTGCGAGCGATGAAGAACTGTGCCTTCGGTCACGCTGAATTGCTTGCCGCATTCTTTGTTCTTGCACTGATAGAGCCGACGCGGAGGAATCACTTTCCCGTTCTTCCTCTTACTCGCGGCCAGCACCATTTTCGTGACTGAGGGTTTGCCCTTCTCATCCTCATACATGCCACAGTGGATGCAGCCAATCTTGCCATCCGGCCAGCGCATCTTTTCGAGCTTATCCAGGCAGGCTTCCTTTGTCCCGTAGTTCCTGCTAACGTTTATCAGGCTCATGGCATCCCTCACTGACAAAAGCGTACCATGTTCCGTTTACTGTGTCAAGGCAAAAATCACCTTTTAAGTCCTTTGTTTTGGAAGTGCGGAATCTAAAGGGGTTATGGGCTTGTTTTGCGGAAGTGCGGATTCTAAAGGGGATAAGCCGTTGGGAGGCGTGGTTAGCGGGTAGAACAGAGTGAGAGGGGGTGGGCCGTTCCACGGGAGCGAAGTAAGGATGTAACGAAGTAACAATGTCAAAACGGAACGAGGAGAGTGGCTTGGTTTCGGACTTTGCGGGGGTCTTTCTTAACACGGAGATCGCGGAGGGCGTAGAGACCGCAGAGAAAGACGGGAGACCCCCACCCCCGGGTGTCCGCTAGTTATGAAGTAAGCGCATGAGAGGAAAGGGTTTGCGGCATTTCCTGCGTGTACGCGGAGAAGGGTAGTGAAGTGGTGGGTGGTGAATCGAGAGTTGAGGAGATGCAGAGGCGTGGGGCGGCGCGAAATCATGGGGAATGGTACCACAGAAATGAATTACTGTCAAGCTACAGTACTTGCGTTGCATCATTCGAATTGAGACGCGGGAAGTGGTGTGGATGGAAGGGGTTGGCGGGAATTTGGGAGTTTGGTGAGACGGATTGGGAAGTGGGTAGTGGATAGTGGGTAGTGAATAGAGGGGATGCGACGGGAGTGGCAGCTAGTGCTGGCGGGAGAATTGTGGGATGGGTCCAGATCAGAAAAAGAAAGACCCACCCTTGCGAAAAGCAAACCCGCAAGGATGGGCCACCTCCCGACCCGAAACAGAAAGCAAAATCAAAAACATCTCGGCACGTTAGGGCTGTGCTGCCCGCCCTCGGCGCGTTAAGGATGTGCCACCCGCCGAGCGAAAGATAGTCCCGCCCTTTCAAAAACCAAAACCGAAAGGGTCGCCACCCGGGAAAGAAGGCAAGATCGTCCTGCAGCGCGCAGGCTGTTCCAGCCGCCATCGGTGCCCGGTAACGCGAGAAGACGATTCCACACTTCAGACACTCGGTGGTCTGCAGCGGATGATCGAATTGGCATTTGGGGCAGCGCATCCGGAGTGGCCTAATTCCTATTGTAGGAGGGCATCTCGGAGGGTCTACCGACGTCGGCGGTGTGCTGCCGAAACAGGTATAGGCGTTCAGGAAAGGCTTTGGCGGTCGGCGGTGGTGATGGCTAGAACGAGGGAACGTCCCATCAGCCCTTCAGTCGTCCACTTTGGTCCTGTTGGCGGACTGGGGCCAGTGAGAATGGGCCGACCGACTTAGCAGCCGTCGCCCATGGAGATGGTAGTGGGGACTAGGCCTTTGGGCGTGTAACGGAGGAGCCGAATCACGTAACTGTCGCCTCCGCTGAAAAGGACGAGGACTTCTCCATAGCCGTCGCCGCGTCGGTCGAAGACGTTCAGGATCGCACCTGGCTGGGTGAATGGGGCGTCGGCCTCGAGTCGGTCTGGAACGGTTATCCAGACGCCCGATATGTCAGTTTCTTCGAATGGCTCCACGGTTGCCGTGGGGCCGAGATGTAGCCACAGCTCGGGCATAAACTCGGTACGCTCGTCCACTTTCCATCGCGCGCGGATAAAGAGGAGCGGCAAGCCATCCGGTGAAACGCGCACAGCCTTGATGTCATAGTCTAGCTTAACCTTGTCCAAGCTCGCCTGCGCTGCAAACCGCGCACGTTCGTCCGGAAAGAGTCCTGAGATGCGCTCGTCATAGAACTCGTCTTTGCGTTTTGCTTCTAGGGCTTGCTCGATCTGCGCGCGGACTTCGGGCGAAGGTTTCCAGTCCGCGAGGAGGTCGAGGTGAGCCTGCTTGTTGTTTGAATTCACGCTGAAAATTCCCGCGGACTGGTGCACGAGGAAATATTCGTTAGGAGAAGCGGCGAAAGCGGCCTGGTCTTGCGGCGCAATCTCGGCAAGAAAGCCCGCGGTATAAGACGAATCGCAGCCCCAAGTGAAGGCGACAGCCTTCTGGATGACTGCCGAGGTCCGAAAATCGCCGGACAATTCGAGCTGCCAGTTCTGGCCTATGTGTGCCGCACGGAAATGGTCTTTGAGAGACTCCAGCAAGTTCTCGTTAAGCTGCCAAGTATCAGCGCCGCCGCTTTTCAGAGCGGGATCCGGCAGCTTTCGCAGCATCCGTGCCTGTTCGTTGCTGAGGTCGAAATCGCCTTCCTGGCGGAGGCGAAAGGCGATGTGGGTCTGGTCATAGCGGAAGGCGATGAAGGCAGAAGCATCTGCGGGATCGGCGGGTGCCGCGGGATGTGGAGTTGGATTGGCTGCCATGGAGACGGTTGGCGTAGCTGCGGCCAGTGGCGTATTGGTGGGCGGCGTGGAGACTGTGACGATGCGGGCGGGACGCGCCGAGAGGCGGTTTCGGTGGTTGGCTAACAAGAACGCGGTACCCGCTACGGACAGGACCCAGAGGCCGAACACGAGCACCTTGAGGTTGCGTTGCACCATGGGCCCTCCCAAGAAGCAGCATAGGATTTTTTGCCGGAGGGGTGACATAGTACGTAAGTTACGTCGGTTACGTATCGAATACGCCCTAGAGGTTTGCGGTGCGTACCATGCGATGAAAAGGGGTGCCCCAGCTCGCGACTCAGAGGGGAAGACTTTAGCGTGTGCGGGTTTAGAGTTCACTACAACCCCGATGAGTATGCCGCCGTCCCACTCATTTTGATTGTGGATTAGGGTATGTCAACTACGGTGTAGCTGAGCGGCATTGAGCGCAATGACCACACGCTCGACATGTTGGCAGAGCACCGGCCATTGGGGGTTGCCTAGAACGACGAGCGCTATCTTGCGAAGCGCTAAATTTTGCTGGTGGCGAATGTTCTTGTCGGGAGTGACCAGCACCTCGAAGCCGGCTTCTTCAGCGGCGTCCAGCAATTCGCCATTCTTGAGCTTGTCCCAACCTCGTTGCCCCGCCGTTTCGACCGTGTGTCCTGCGAGGAAGGGGCGCAGGGGTACGGGAGTTCCCTGGTCGAAAAGAATTAGCATCAGCGCCTAGAGGCAGAGGGGGCCGCGTCGAGACTGCGGGCGGCAAATTCGATGACGGCTTTTATCTGTTCGCGGTCCAGCCCTTCAAACCACTCCATGATGTCATCGATGTTTGCGCCAGCTTCCAAATTTTCAAAAATGACGGAGACTGGCATACGCGTGCCGCGAAGAACCCAGGCACCGCTCACTTTTCCCGGAACGCTTTCGACAGCCGGACATTGCGACCAATCGAGCGACATTTTGTTTGTCCTGATCTTGTAGTTTAGCGCAAAAGGTACTGGCGGGGGACGCCGTTTTCATGGGCAGCGGGCGGAGCGCGAGAGGTAGGTGTGGAAGGCGATGCGGCGGGCGGGCTTGACGAGTGGTTCAGAATGTCTCGCGAGGAGACGCTGAGACGCGGAGCGGGGCGGGATCAGAGTGATTGGCGCGAAGACGCGGAGTGGGAGGCTAGATGCATCTAATCGGGCTTTGAGGAACTGGAAAAGGGCACCAGGCCCGGGAGTGATTCAAAGCGTGACCGTCGTAGTCAATCGACATTGTCGTGCTAAACTTTGGAACATGGAAGTTACGCTGCATATCCCCGACGATATCGCCAAGCGCCTTTCTGGCGCTGGCGGGGACGTATCGCGACGCGCATTAGAGGCCGTCGCTCTAGAAGGCTACCGCGAGCAAACTCTGACGCTTTATCAGGTTTCGGAGATGCTTGGGCTCACTCGCGTTGAGACGGAGGATTTTTTGGGCCGGCACCATGTTTCCTTGGCTGCGATCGCGGAAGCGGATCTGGACCGCGAGGCGGCATTGTTTGAGGCGGCATCGCGCCGCAGCCCGCGTTAATATAGTCGCGGGATGAAAGCGGTTTCCAACACTACCCCACTCCGGTATTTGATCGCCATCGAACAAGAACATCTCCTCGATCAATTGTTTGAGAAGGTGTTTGTGCCAGTTGCGGTCCACGAGGAATTGACAGACGCGAGAACGCCGGAAACTGTGCGCGGCCGCGCGTTATCAATGCCCGGGTGGTTCGAGGTTCGGACGGTACAAGAAACTCAGGAAACCACATTTCCGGTCACTTTGCATCGTGGAGAACGGCAGGCCATCCTGTTAGCCGAAGCATTGCGGGCAGATGTGCTTTTGATTGATGAGCAGATTGGACGGACAATCGCCTTGAGCCGGAATCTTCCGCTTTCCGGAACTCTCGGTGTCCTGGAACGTGCAGACGCGATGGGGTTCGTGAGCGATTTCCCGCAAGTGCTCCAACGATTGAAGGCGAGCGGTTTTTTTATCGCCGAAGCTCTTGAGCAACAGCTCCTGAAACGTCACCGTACACGACGAGGCCGATGACTTGCTTCTCGGCGAAGCGCTAGCGATTAAGGATGGGGCGCCGGAGCGAGAAAGACAAAGTCAAATTCTTCTTGGCGCGTTAAGGCTGTCCGCCCGCCAGCTTTCAGGCTGAAGGCTTCGGCCTGACGGCGTTCGGCAACACTCCGCGCGTTTCGCGCGTAATGTCGCTTATCTGAATGTCGTATCCGTTGGGCGTGGTGGTGTGGTAGCTCTTGTAAGGAGCGACATGAATATCGCCGCTGGAAGCCGTGTCTACGTGGACCTGCAGGCCTCGCTTCTCGAGCGCCGCTCGCACGGCGTCCGTGTCCCACGGCTGAATGCCAAAGGAGATGTGATCCACCAGCGCGCCGCCCCGGCGGCCCTTCGCGAAATCCGGCGCGAACGGATTGCCTCCACGGATGATAATGTCGCCGACGTCTCCAATTTGGCATTGGATTTGGCTGCCTTCGTCGTAGGTCGGCTGCCATCCCAGCAGATTGCAGTAGAAGGACGCGCTTTCCTTGTAGTTGGCGACCTGAAAGGAAATGTGGTCGAGCCAGACTGACCTCCATCCCGTCGGCGCAAATGGAAGCGGCTCCGATTGTTTGGCCTGCGAGGGTTGGGTTCGGCGTTCCCTCGCCAAGCCCTTGCCGTTGCAGATCTGGAGATCGAAACCGTCAGGGTCTTTCACATGGAAACTTTCGAAGCCGTGGCGATCGTTATCGGGCAGCGGAGTGAGGCCACGCTTGCGAAGTTCCGCTTGGACCTCTTTCGCACTCCATGGCTCGATCACGAAACAGAATGACTTCACCAGCGCAAGCACGGGCGCGCCGCGGTGAGCAGGACCACCCGCAGCGGCGACCTCAAACGTTTTAAGGGGAGCCTGCCGGAAGATGACGGAGCCCCAATCGGCGATGTCCAATACGGCCCGTCTGCCGTCGTCGCTCCTGACTTTCCATCCCAAAAGGGCGGCGTAAAATGCAGCCTCTTTCGGGTAGTCGGCAACGTCGAAGGTGAGGTGGTCGAGGGCAACGGTCTTCCACCCCGTGGGAGCGAAAACCGCAGGAACCGGCGCGGTACTGCATGCCGGAGTCGAAGGGGCGTGGAGGCAACGGCCTTGCCCGAAGGCGGACAGCGGCGCGGCCAAGGCTGCGAGTCCCAATGCCTTGAGCACAGCACGGCGGGAAACGGTGCCGCGGTGATAATCGTCGAGCAGGTTGTCGGGCGGCATACGGTGATCCTTTCGCTGAATTGTCTGGGCCCCTCTCCGCCACGAACGCAGCGGCACCCCGAAACGCAGAGGCGAAATCGTGCGGGTGCGTTATGGAGCGGCTACCCACCCGACAATTAGACACCCAAGAGCCAGGAGGCTGCTACTAGCCGGCCAGATTCTGATACCGAACCTGGGCGGCCTCCATGACAGCTTGACTTCATGGAGGTTTGACAAATGGAAAGTGGCCACGCGGACCGCACGCTTAGATTCTGCCGAAAACCAATGATCGAGATGCGCCAGAAGAGGAGGCGCTGGTCGCGGTCCGAGTTCAGAGCTAAAAGAAGAGCTTGAGCGCAAGTTGCAGGCGGCGCGAAGGAGCTCTGGTTGAGGTGATGGCGCTGAAGCCGCCAGTGACATCGGTAAAGTTCAGGTTGGTTGGCTGTCCAAGCTGAGGGGTGTTGGTGGTGTTAAAGGCCTCGGCGCGGAACTGCATGGTGATAGTTTCCGTGAATTTAAAATTCTTGAAGATGGACGAATCCAGGTTGGCGAAGTTCGGCCCGCGAGCTTGCTGCGGACCGCCGCCGAGAACGGCAAGGTTGGTTTCGCCAATGGTGGTGGCGATGGGCGGCTGGGCAAATGCCGCAGGGTTGAGCCAGTCGGTGCGGTTGTGCGGTCCGGCGTAAATATTCTGGCCAGGCACAAGATCGGCGAAACAGCCGAACTCCGAGGTGGCTACAGGGCAGGGGACGGTAAAGGGCTGGCCGCTCTGGTAGGTGTAGATGAAGTTGACAGCCCAACCTCCCAGGAAGGCATCGACGACTTTGTTGGCGTCGCTCATGAATTGAAGGCCGTGGCCAAACGGCAAGCGATAGCTGCCTGACAAATGCACGAGGTGGGTCGCGTCGATGTCGCAGAGGCCGTAGTCCCCTTGAATGCCAAATCCGGGGAGCCACTCGGCGCGGTACTGCTGATTCTGAGAGGCTTGGGTATGCTGGTCGCTCAGGCATTTACTGTAGGTGTAGTTTCCGAGCACAGAGAGGCCATAGCTGAACTGATGCTCATAGGTGGCCTGCAGGGCGTTGTAGTTGCTGTTAGCGTTGGTCGTTTCATAAGTCGCATTACGAGCGAAACTTGGAAAGGGAACGTAGAGCTGTGGGTTTACGCTGGGTGGGAGGATCTCGGTGGGAGAATTGTTATATCCCAGGTTATCCAGGTGGCGGCCGAGGGTACCCACGTATCCGATCTGAACGGCGTCGTGACTCGTGAACTGATCCTGGACAGTGAGGTTGAGAGTCTGGACGTAAGGAGTCTGGAAATTGTATTGGCGGCCGTAGAGATTCAGGCCCAATCCGCTGTTGATTGTGGGGTCGCTCAGATTAATGGTAGTGAAGGCAGTTTCCATGGTCGCCAGCCCACCAGTGGAAAGGAGCAAAGGATGTTGAGAATCGGGGCTATTGAACGTCGAAGTATAAACAAACGGATAGTTGGTGCCGAGAGTGCCGCCATAACCAAGATTCCCGAGGGCGCCGTAGGCGATGCCATATCCTCCGCGGACCACCAGGTTGTTCTTGAGGCGATAGGCAAAGCCTAGGCGTGGAGCGAAGTTAGTCTTTTGAGCTTCGCCCAGGCTCAGGCCGGAGACGCAATCGAGCGTGATATCGCTGGCGGCCAGCAGAGCGTCAAACGAAGAGGAGCGCGGCACCTTGCAGCCCTGGTTGGACATGTAGTATGTGCCCGAGTCGCCGTTGCCGCCGACGGGTATGAAGTTAGCTTGTCTGCCGTTACTTTCAGCATAGGGCGTGAAATAGTCCCAGCGAAGGCCAAGGTTCAAAGTGAGCCTTGGCGTGAGCTTCCAGTCATCCTGGAAATAAAGTCCCGTGTACCAGCGATGATCGTCAGTGGCGGCGATATTCGATCCGGAGAAGCTGCTCATGCCACCCACATAATCGGGGCCGCCAACCGTCGAGGGCATGGGGGTCAAAAGAAGGTCCGCGATTCCGGTGAGGCTGCTGTTCTGGTTAGGGATATCGGTGTACTGACCGGTGTAATTCAGGTCTCCGCGGCCTTGCGGCGGCTGCGAAATATTGCCCTCGATGTCGTCAATTTGAACGCCCATCTTGAAAGTGTGGTTTCGGAAAACCTTGGTTACGTTGTCTTCGCCTTCCACGCTGTAGACGTATTGAAGCGTGGGGGTATAGTTGCCCACGCCAATATGCGTCAATCCGTTGATGGTGATGGGCGGAATGCCGCCGTTATTGGCAACCTGCGGGATGCCCTGAATTCCGTACTGAGCGGGAATGCCGAATGTATCTCCGTAGTCGGACTCCTGAAGTTTGTCGGAGTGGACCATGCCGACGTGCATGTCGTTGGTCCACGTCGGACTAAAGATGTGACTGTATCCAACGGCCCAGGCATAAGCTGGAAAGCTGTCATGTCGGCCTCCGCCCTCACCTACGGCCACGCCCGGGAGAGTGGACGGAACGACTTCGGAAATTAGGCTTCTGTCAAAAACGCCGAAGAGGACGTTGTTCGCAGTCAAATACTCATCAATCCTAATGTCGTAGGAGTTCGTGGTTTCCGGCTCTGTAGGAGTATAGGAGAAGTTATTGGCCAAGCCCGATGTAGTAGGAGTGGGGTACACACTGAGAAGGTGCACGGCATTCTGGTCGAGACGTCCTACGGGAATAATGTTGAGCATTGAGGTCAAACTGGTGAAGTTGGTTATACCGAACAGGCTAGATCCCGTAAAAAAGGGATCACGGACGTATACTGCGTTGCTGCTGTTATTTCTCAAGCCGGTGATGGGATCCGTCGCACCTGCGGCAACCAGGCGGGTGGTGGCCGGATCAAAGACCGTGCCATGGGGAAACACGCGTCCTAAAGCATCGGTCGCCGTGCCACTGTTGTAGGTAATAAGGTCCTGCAAATTGGTGAACCCGCTCTTAATCATGTTCTCGGTCGGCACAGTGTCCGTCTGGGGCGAGGGCGTGACGTACCGCCCGCCTTGATAATCAGCAAAGAAGAACGTTTTGTCTTTCCTGATTGGGCCGCCCAGGGTTCCGCCAAAGAGGTTCTGACGGTACTCCGGCTTCCGCTCGTGATTGATATCGTTGAAGTAAAGATTGGCGTTCAGGAGGTCATTGCGCCAGTATTCCCACACGTCCCCGTGAAAGCTGTTGCTGCCGGATTTGATGGCGGCATTGATAACCGCTCCGGTGGAGTGTCCAAATTCGGCATTGAAGTCGCCGCTTTCCAGCTTGAACTCCTGAAGAGCGTCTGGCGGAGGAGTGATGGCGGCATCGCTTCCAACGGAGGAGCCGCCGTAAACTTCGATGTTGTCGTTTATGCCGTTCAGGCGAAAATCGTTCTGCCAAGTGTCGACGCCATTGACGGAGAAGAACGCGCTGCTGCTGGTGCCAGAATCGCTGCTGGGGTTGCCCACCGGGGCCGTGGCGACACCGGCGGAGAGTTGTGCCAGAGACGCCCAATCGCGAGTCTGTAACGGCAGATCGTTGACCGCCTGGGTAGTGATCGTCTGGCCGAGGGCGGCGCTTTCAGCTTGCAGTAAGGGCGCTGAAGCGCTCACGGTGACTTGCTGCGATACGGCACCGGTTTCAAAATGGACGTCAACCGTCAAAGTCTGCTGCACGTGTATTTGCAGGCCATCATCGACAAATGTTTCAAAACCGGGCGCTACTGCTCGCAAGTTATAGGTTCCCGGTCGCACGCCGGTAAAGCTGTAGGTGCCAGTCGAGGTGGAGTGCGTTGTTTGCGGCACCCCGGTGGCTATGTTGGTTAGCGTAATCGTGGCCCCTGGAACCACGGCACCCGAGGGATCGATTACGGTGCCGGTGATTCCGCCTGTGTCGATCTGTGCGAAGATCGAAGCGGGAGCGATAGTCGCCATGAGCAAAAAGCACACGATCATGGCTGCTTTGCCGAAACGAACGCGAATCATAAAGAGGTCTCCTCGAGTTTGGCTTTGTAAGAGTTTTTCGAAAGACTTTCGTCATCGACCTGCGTGATCATTTGCCGATGGCGTAAGCTTCACAGGGGGCTGGAGACGGGGAGAGTACGGCAGTGCTGACGGACTCAGTAGAAAAATTTTGTTAATTTTAGGTTACAACAGCGAAGGGACCCAAGCGGGGAGTTGGCTTAACAATTCCCCTATATTCGCGCGTCGTTCCTTGTTGGAGAGAAAAGACCTGCTGATTTTCGGTGAAAAATCCGAACTCCGGCCTAGCGGTTACAACGTGTTTTGCATTTGTGTACGAAGGGGGAGGCGGAGGCGACGTTCGAGAACAGGAAGAAGCTGGTGGATAAATATTTGGCGGTGTGGCAGAGACCAGCTGACGGGGGTGCTTTCACAACCGCCTCGGGCTCCTGGCAAGGGAATGGCTATGCCGACGACGCGCTAAGTGGGTATTGCAAATGTTCATTTCTCCTATCATTCTCTTGCAGCGAGGCCTGCGACCATTGGAGCGCGTGATGAGATACCGAGTTAGGCTCACGCCGGTTGGATTTGCCTCGGTCTAGGATGAGATTTCATCTCGAACGTCACATATATGGATTGGCCGCCGTGGGCTTTGGGGTGCTGGCCGTGGCCTGGCACGACTTTAACACTTGGCAACAGATCCGGGCGCTCGGCAACGTTCCTCACCGCGAGATTCTGGTGTACCTCGCCGCCGCCATCGAGATCGGTGGAGGCGTGGCAATTCAATGGCCTAGAACGGCGCGAGCCGGCGCCATCGCACTGGGCGCAATCTATCTTATTTTTGCGTTGCTCTGGGTGCCGCTCTTCCTTGCGAATCCGCGGGTTTACGATTCCTTAGGCAACTTTTTCGAGCAATTTTCTCTGGTTTCTGGCGCGCTAATTGTCTATGCGTCTTTTGCCGCGAGCGATTCGGTGCGAGCAGCGAAACTGGCTCGGATGGGGTACTACTTCTTCGGGATTTGTGTGATTTCGTTCACGTTTCAACAACTCTTTTATCTTTCGGCAACTGCGAGTTTCGTTCCGAAGTGGATTCCTCCGGGACAGATGTTCTGGGCGATAACCACTACGATTGCGTTCGCGCTGGCAGCCGTCGCCTTACTCTCCGGACATATGGCGCTTCTAACGTCTCGACTAGTTACGGCGATGATTGTCGGATTCGGGTTGCTGGTATGGCTCCCGTTGCTTATTGCCGATCCGCATAAGCTGATGAATTGGGCCGGCAACGCGGAGAATCTGGCGATCGCCGGGTCGGCCTGGATTGTAGCCGATTTTCTGAGCCAAAGCCGCTTAGCAAAGGGAATCCGAGACACGGCTGAGTGACGCACGCCGGGTAGTTCCAGACATCCTGATGAGCACAGCCCGAAAGCCGCCGCGGGCACGAACGAGGTAATCGTAGACTTCCGGAATGTTCATTCGTGCCTCCCGCTAGGCTCGCTCTGCTAAGATACTTTAAATTGGCGGAGCTTTTATGGCGCTCAAACACCACGCTGCGAAGCTCAAATCGGAAGCGGTGATGCTCGAATCGTATGCGGCGCTGGCCGGGATTCGCGACAGCCTGCTCGAAACGTACGCGAGCAACGACGCGATGAACCAGTTGATCCTGGCGCGGCTCGACCCGCGGGCATGGCGCGCCCAGCTGCCGGATCTCAAGGGCAACGGGCGAACCATCGCCGCGCTCTTCTCCCATTTGCACAACTGTCGTCTTACCTGGTTGAGGAATTCCGCGCCACACCTGAAGCGCCCGGCGGCGCTCGATCCGCACCGGTGCACGATGAAACAGGCGGCTGCGGCACACGAGAAAAGCGCAGAACAATGCGTGCGTATGCTGACGGACGCTTTGTCGGGTTCGCCGAACCGGCGCGTGGCAAAGTTCATTCGCGACGGATACGTGCCCACGTGGCCAGCCGGGGGGACAATGTTCGCCTACATGTTTTCGCATGAGGCCCATCATCGCGGGCAAATTTTGCTACTGGCGCACCAGCTGGGCTATCGCATGGCGGAGCCGAATATCTGGCAATGGGAGAAGCTGTGGAAGCAAGCGGGCCTGACCACGAGGCCGCGCTGAGCGGGAGCGTAACTCTTCGGCAGTCCGGCCCCTAGGCACGCGTCTGACCTTGGGGAAATGCGCACTGCCGTGCTACTGCGGCGGGGCGGAAGCGAAAACATCCAGCAGAGTGGCGAGAACATCGGACACGCGGAATGGTTTCTGGAGATGACGAGGCGCATCAGAGCTAACCGGCGCTTCGGAGGATTCGATTAGATCTCCGGTCATGTAAATGACGGCTGGCTTGCACGCGCCAGCGGCAGCGAGGAGGCGCTGCGCCGCCGCCTTGCCACTGACATAGCCGCCATCCTCGGAGAGGTTCAAATCGCAGAGAATGGCGTCGGGAGAACGCTGAGCGAGCAGTGCCAGGGCTTCTTCCAAGGTGGCAGCGCAACTTACGTGCAGTTCGCGAGCGGTGAGGCCCTCAAGCAGAAGGCTGCGGACACTTTCCTCGTCGTCGAGAACGAGGACGGAGCGGCCTTTGAGCAAATTGAGATTGGGGACAGGAGACGAACCCGTTCCGATGCCGGAAGGATTGGGCGGGGTTGACGCTTGAGATTCCTGGTCGATGGCAAGCGGAAGATAAACCGTGAAGGCCGAACCGCCCGCGGGCAGAGCTTCGGCTTCGATGGTTCCGCCGTGTTCGCGAATAATGGAGAGGCAGATGCTCAGACCAAGGCCAGTGCCGCCGCCGGGACGCTTGGTGGTGTAAAAGGGATCGAAGAGCCGCGGGACGGATTCGGGGCGAATGCCAACACCGTCATCCTGGAAGGTGATGGAAACGCGAGAGCCGAGACGAGCGAAGCGGATCTGGATGCGGCCCGATTCGCGGACTTCGCGAATGGCTTGCTCGGCGTTCGTGACGAGATTGAGAAAAACTTGAATGAGCTGATTGGCGTCGCCGACGACGCCTGGCAAATCCGGCTGAGGACGAAAATCGACCTCGACATTGTTGCGGCGAAGCGAGTGTTCGTGCAACTGGACGGTGCGCTCGATGATGCTATTAAGATCGACAGGCCGTTTCTGTGGCGAGGCGGGCCGGGAGAACTCGAGAAGGTTCTGAACGATGCGTGCGGCGCGACGGGCTTGGCGATGGGTCAGCTCGAGCTGGCGTTTGGTGGATTCCTGGTCATTTTGACCGTCGCGCAACAGTTCGGTGACGCCAAGAATGGCGGTGAGGGGATTGTTGAGCTCGTGGGCGACGCCGGCGAGCATCTGGCCCATGGCGGCGAGTTTTTCGGCCTGGATCAGCTGCTCTTCGAGGCGCTTGAGCTCGGTCACGTCCCGGCCCGAAAGAACGACGCCTTCGATTTTTCCGGTTTCGTCGGCGAGCGGGCTGAAATTGAAGCGGATGCGGCGCCAGTCGCCCAGCTTATGGCGCACGCGAATTTCTAGAGAGCCGAAATTCTGGCGTCCCGCAAGAATATCCTGGAAGAGCGCGAGAAGGAGGGGACGGTCCTCCGCGTGGGTGCGGCCACCGAACTCCAGGCTCTCTATTTCGGAAAGCTCATAACCGAGAACTTCCTTACAGCGCGGGCTGACGAAAGTGTAATGCGAATTGGTATCCACAACAAGAATCAGGTCCGGGAAGCTATCGACCAGGCGACGGGCGAATTCCTGCTCTTTGTGGAGCTGGCGTTCCATCTGGCGGCGGGCGGTGACGTCCATGACGGAGCCTTGAAAACGAAGAACGCGGCCCGCAGTGTCGCGCACGGCAGTGGCGGTGTTCCAACAGACGATGGGGACACCATCCTTGCGAAGCAGAATAATTTCGCGGCCCTGAGGAGCGTTCTGATGTTCGACCTCTTCCCTGAGCGCTTTTCTTTCGTCCGCGTCGGCTAAGATGCCCTGGACCTGTATGGAGAGCAGATCTTCCTTGGAGTCGTAGCCAAGCATGCGGACGAGGGCGGGATTAGCGTCAAGGATGGCGCCCTCCGGCGTGATGATATAGATGCCTTCCTGGAGAGTTTCGAAAAGTTCCGTGAAGCGGGCCTCATTTTTGCGAAGGGCGGTAATGTCCCGGCCAAGAACGGTAAGGCCGTGGACGGTATTGTCGCGAGTCATGGCGTGCGCGACGCAATCGAAGTAGCCGATGGAGTTTTGTTTTTTTAGACGAACCTCGATGACGCCGGACCAGTGGCGACGTTCGAGAAAACGGGGCATGGCGCGGCGAATCATTTCGCCGCCTTCGCCGCTGCCTTCTTCGAGGAAATCCGTAACGGGACGCCCGATGATCTGCTGGTAGCTGGCGCCGACGAGGTCGGCAAAGCTGCGATTCACAGCGCGAATTTCGCCCTCCAGGGAGATGGCGAGGAGGATGTCGTCGAAGGAATCGATGAGGTCGCGGTAACCCTGCTGGGAGCGAGAGATGACTTCGAAGAGTTGGTCCATCTGACGGTCGCTAGGAGGGGCGGCATCGTGATGTTCGAGGCCGCGGACGAGGCCGCGCAGTTCGGAGATTTCCTGAGTGCGCTTCCAAGCATAGAAACCAAAGAGGGCGACCAGGACCACAAGACCGATCGGCAAGGCTTCAAAGCGGTGCGCGAGCGAACGAATCGTGCCCCAAGAAGTGAAGGCAAAGACGATGGAGAGAATCAGAAGGAGAACAAAAGTCAGGCGCCAGAGCTCGCTCTGGCGTTTTTCAAACTGCTCGAGGCGAGACGAGATGGTACGGCGGTTGGAACCGCCTGGAGCAGTTTCTTTTGCCGGACCTGAGAAGAACTCATCGTGTTTGGGCATGGGGACGCGTGCGGCGCCCAGCGGAGCAGGCCAGAAAGCCGCTTCAGAAATGCATACATTATTGTAGGAACGGCGGCGAGCACGGGCAATGACCGGGACGGCGGGGCGTGCCTGAAGGGTACCTGCGTGGATTACTTAAAAATAAAGCGTCCCGGGGTGAGCCGGGACGCTTTGCTGTTTCGAACGTGTTGGAGGAGGAAAACGGCGCCTTGGAAGAGCTTAGCCTTCGGTGGCGGCGTCGGCTTCGGCGTCCTTTTGGAGGAAGTCAAGAGCGGCGGCTTCTTCCGCGGTGAGCTCGGCGGCTTCCGGAATTTCCTCGACCGGCGCGGGAGCGGGCATTTCCGTCAGCAACTGAATGCTGCGGTAATGCTCGAGGCCGGTGCCAGCGGGAATGAGGCGGCCCATGATGACGTTTTCCTTGAGGCCGCGGAGGTAGTCCACCTTGCCGGCAACAGCGGCTTCGGTGAGCACGCGCGTGGTCTCCTGGAAGCTCGCGGCCGAGATAAAAGAGTCGGTCGAGAGCGAGGCCTTGGTGATGCCGAGGAGCAGCGGACGCCCGGTTGCGGGACGGCCACCATCGGCGATGACGCGGTCGTTTTCCTCGCGGAAGCGGAACTTGTCCACTTGTTCCTCGAGGAGGAAAGTGGTGTCGCCGACGTCTTCGACTTTGACCCAGCGCATCATCTGGCGGCTGATGGTTTCGATGTGCTTGTCGTTGATGTTGACGCCCTGGAGGCGGTAAACCTCTTGAATGGCGTTGACCAAGTAGGCTTGCGTGAACTTTTCACCGAGGACGGCGAGCAAGTCGTGCAAGTTGAGCGGGCCATCGATGAGGGCTTCGCCAGCCTTGACGTGGTCGCCTTCCTGAACGTTGATGTGCACGCCGCGCGGGATGGAGTATTCCTTGGTGGTCTTGCCATCCTCGCTCTCGACGTAGACCTTGCGCATGCCCTTGGCGATATCGCCGTAACGAACCACGCCGTCGACTTCGCTGATGACGGCGGGATCCTTGGGCTTGCGGGTTTCAAAGAGCTCGACGACGCGTGGGAGACCACCGGTGATGTCTTTCGTCTTGGTGGTTTCACGCGGAATTTTCGCGAGCACGTCTCCGGCTTGCACTTCGTCGCCATCCTTGACCATCAAGTGAGCGCGCGAAGGCATGAGGTACTTTTTGCGGACCTTGCCCGAAGAATCGCGGACAAGAATCGCGGGCTGATGCTTCTCATCGCCGGGAGGCAGAGTGACGACGTCCTGCGAGAGGCCGGTCACTTCGTCCACTTGCTCTTCGATGGTCAAGCCGGGCCGCAGGTCGTCAAACTTCACGGAGCCGGCGGTTTCGGTGAGGATGGAGAAAGTGAATGGATCCCATTCGGCAAGAATCTGGCCGTGAGTGACGTGTTCGCCATCGACGACGCGAAGGCGCGCGCCGTAAACGACGTGGTAGCGTTCCTTCTCGCGGTCCTTTTCGTCCACGATCGAAATGAGGCCCGAGCGGTTCATGGCGATGGAAGTGCCGCCGCGGCCCTCGACGAATTTGAGGTCGACGAACTTGACGACGCCGTTGTTGCGCGCTTCGAGCGTGGAACGCTCGGAAACGCGGGTGGCGGTTCCGCCGATGTGGAACGTGCGCATCGTTAGCTGAGTGCCCGGTTCGCCGATGGATTGCGCGGCGATGACGCCGACGGCTTCGCCAAGCTCAACCATGCGCCCGGAGGCGAGGTTGCGGCCGTAACAGAGAGCGCAAACTCCGCGGCGGGATTCGCAGGTGAGCACGGAACGGATGCGAACACGCTCGATGCCCGCGGCCTGGACTTGATTAGCGAGGTCCTCGGTGATTTCCTGGTTGATGTCGACGATGACGGTGCCCTCGAAGTCCTTGATCTTGTCGAGAGAAACGCGGCCAACGATGCGGTCGCGCAACGGCTCGACTTCGACGCCGGCTTCGATGATGGGTTCGACATAAATGCCGTCGTTGGTGCCGCAATCGCGCTCATTGATGATGACGTCCTGAGCCACGTCAACGAGGCGGCGGGTGAGGTAGCCGGAATCGGCGGTCTAGAGCGCCGTCTCCGCCAAACCTGTGCGCGCGCCGTGGGTCGAGATGAAATACTGCAACACCGTGAGGCCTTCGCGGAAGTTGGAGGTAATGGGCGTTTCGATGACTTCGCCGGAGGGCTTGGCCATCAGACCGCGCATGCCGGAAAGCTGGCGAATCTGTTGCTTCGAACCGCGAGCTCCGGAGTCCGCCATAACGTAGACGGGGTTGATGTTGCCCTCTTTGTCCTGGTTTTCGAGGGCTTTGAACATTTCGTCGGCGACTTTTTCGGTGACGTCGCCCCAGATGGCGATGACCTTGTTGTAGCGCTCGCCGTTGGTGATAGCGCCGTCGAGGTATTGCTGCTGCACCTTGACGACTTCTTTCTCGGCATTTTCTACCAGCTTGTACTTGTCGCTGGGGATGAGCATGTCGTCGATGCCGATGGAGATGCCGGACTTCGTGGCGTACGTGAAGCCCAGCTCTTTCAGGTGATCGAGCAGGACGACGGTGTCCGCGAGGCCGTAGCGCAAGTAGGCGTAATAGACGAGCTGCTGAACGCCCTTCTTTTTTAGAAGGCCGTTGACGAACGGGAATTTGGCCGGCAAGTGCGAATTGAAAATCACGCGGCCGACGGTGGTCTGGATGAACTGGCGCTCCATTTTGACGGGCTCGGTGTGCGGCACGTCTTGATCGTCGTAGGCGGTGGTGAGGTCAATCACTTCGCCGCTGTAACGCAGGCGAATCGGAGTGAGCAGCTCAACTTCACCAGCTTCGAGCGCGAGGACAACTTCTTCGGCGTTGCCGAAGACGCGGCCTTCGCCCTTGGCGCCGGGCTTGGCCTTGGTCAAGTAATAGATGCCAAGGACCATGTCCTGCGACGGAACGGCGAGAGGCAAGCCGTGCGCGGGCGACAGAATGTTGCGCGAGCTAAGCATCAGGACAGATGCTTCGACCTGAGACTCGGGCGAAAGCGGAATGTGCACGGCCATCTGGTCGCCGTCAAAGTCCGCATTGAACGCGGTGCAGACGAGCGGGTGAATGCGGATAGCTTTGCCTTCGACGAGGACCGGCTCGAATGCCTGGATGCCGAGGCGGTGAAGCGTGGGAGCGCGGTTGAGAAGGACGGGATGCTCGCGGATGACGTCCTCGAGAATGTCCCAAACGACCGGCTCTTGCTGCTCGACCATTTCCTTGGCTTGCTTGATGGTGGTGCAGTGCCCTTGTGCTTCGAGCTTGTGGTAGATGAAAGGCTTGAAGAGCTCGAGAGCCATCTTCTTGGGCAAACCGCACTGGTTCAGTTTCAGTTCCGGGCCGACAACGATGACGGAACGGCCGGAATAGTCGACGCGCTTGCCGAGAAGGTTCTGGCGGAAGCGGCCCTGCTTGCCCTTGAGCGTGTCGCTGAGGGATTTGAGCGGGCGATTGTTGGTGCCGCGGAGAACGCGACCGCGGCGGCCGTTGTCAAAGAGAGCGTCAACGGCTTCCTGGAGCATGCGCTTTTCGTTGCGCACGATGACGTCGGGCGCGCGAAGCTCCATGAGCTTTTTGAGGCGGTTGTTGCGGTTGATGACGCGGCGATAGAGGTCGTTGAGATCGGAGGTGGCGAAACGGCCGCCGTCCAGAGGCACGAGCGGGCGCAGCTCGGGGGGAAGGACGGGAACGACGTCGAGAATCATCCACTCCGGCTTGTTGCCGCTCTTGCGGAAGGCTTCGAGAACCTTGAGGCGCTTGGCGAACTTGATACGCTTCTGAAGAGAAGGATCGGTCTTCATCTTCTCGCGGAGTTCTTCGGAAAGCTTGTCCACTTCGACGCGGCGGAGAAGCTCCTTGATAGCTTCGGCGCCCATCTTGGCGGTGAACTGGCCGGGATATTCCTTCTGGAGCTCGCGGTATTTATCTTCGAGCAGGACTTCGCGCTCGCGAAGGACGGCGACTTCGCCGGCATCGACGACGACGAAGGCCTCGAAGTAAAGAATGCGCTCGAGGTCACGCATGGAGATGTCCAGCAAATAGCCGATGCGGCTGGGCAAGCCCTTGAAGAACCACACGTGCGAGCAGGGCGAAGCCAGCTCGATGTGGCCGAGGCGCTCGCGGCGGACTTTGCTAAGAGTGACCTCGACGCCGCACTTGTCGCAGATAACTCCGCGATGCTTCATGCGCTTGTATTTGCCGCACAGACATTCCCAATCGGTGACAGGGCCAAAAATCTTGGCGCAGAACAAACCGTCGCGTTCGGGTTTAAAGGTGCGGTAGTTGATGGTTTCCGGCTTGGTGACTTCACCATGGGACCAAGAACGGATTTTTTCCGGACTCGCCAAACTGATGCGGATGGAATCGAAATCAGCGATCAAACTGGCGCGATCATAAGGGCTGCTGCGATACAAGGTTGTTTCCTCCCTCCCCAGCTTCCGCCGGGGACGCGATCCGATGTTTTGCAGCGGACCGGCTGAGAACCCAAAAACTGAAACCCACTCACTTTCGAAATCTCGCTCGAAAGGGGCACGATGTATCGTGCCCCTACGAGCATGATTCTTGCTAATCGGCGGCTTTGTCGGACGCCGGCTTTTGCCGCTTCATCAATTCGACGTCGAGACAGAGCGACTGCAGCTCGCGGACGAGGACGTTGAACGACTCGGGCACGCCGGGCTCGATACCCGGTTCACCCTTGACGATGGCCTCGTAGATTTTCGCGCGGCCATAGACATCGTCGGACTTCGCCGTGAGCAGCTCTTGCAGGATGTGCGCGGCGCCGTAGGCTTCGAGCGCCCACACTTCCATTTCGCCGAAGCGCTGGCCGCCGAACTGGGCCTTACCACCGAGCGGCTGCTGGGTGATGAGGGAGTACGGACCGATGGAGCGCGCGTGAATCTTGTCGTCGACAAGGTGCGAAAGTTTGAGCATGTAGATGTAGCCAACCGTGACGGGCTGATCGAACATGTCACCGGTCATGCCGTCGAAGAGATTGATCTTGCCGGCATGCGGCAAGCCAGCGACTTCGAGCAAGTGGCGGATTTCCGGCTCGCGAGCGCCGTCAAACACCGGTGTGGCGAAGGGAATGCCGTCCTTAAAGCCTTCGGCGTAGTCGAGCAACTCTTCGTCGCTGAGCTTCGCCAGCGTCTTCCAGATGGTGGTGTCGGTGAAAACTTCGCGGAACCAGCGGCGCAAAGCTTCGGCCTTCACCTCCTTGCTGAGCAAACGCTTGAGACTGTTGCCCAGCTCCTTGGAAGCCCAGCCGAGATGCGTTTCGAGAACCTGCCCGACGTTCATACGAGAAGGAACGCCGAGAGGATTCAGAACGATCTCAACTGGCGTGCCATCGGGAAGGTACGGCATGTCTTCCTGCGGCACGATGCGGGCGATGACGCCCTTGTTGCCGTGGCGTCCGGCCATTTTGTCGCCGATGGAGAGCTTGCGCTTCATGGCGATATAGACCTTGACCAGCTTGATGACGCCGGGAGGCAGTTCGTCACCCTTCTTGAGCTTTTCCTTGCGCTCCTCGGTGATCTTGCGGAGGACGTCGATCTGGCGCGAGGTCATCTCCTCAATTTCCTCAATTTTCTCGATGAGGAGAGGATCCTTTTCGTTGAGCTTGAGGCGTTTGAGGTTGCGCGTGGAGATTTTTTCGATCAAGTCGCGGGTCAGCTCGACGCCCTTGGTCAACAAGCGCTTGTTGGTCTTTTCGTCGTGCAAGTCGGCCTGGAGAATTTTTCCGCCAAGCAAATCCGAGAGGCGCTTGAGGCGCTCATCCGTGAGGATGCGAATTTCGTCGGCGAGGTTCTTCTCCAGTTTGAAGACTTGCGTGGCTTCAATGGCCTTGTGGCGCTCGTCCTTTTCTCCGCCCTTGCGAGTGAAGATCTTGACGTCGACGATGGTGCCTTCGATGCCCGGCGGGCAGTAGAGAGAAGCATCGCGTACGTCGCCGGCCTTTTCGCCGAAGATGGCGCGAAGGAGCTTTTCTTCCGGCGTGAGCGTGGTCTCGCCCTTGGGCGTAACTTTGCCGACAAGAATGTCGCCCGGCTTGATGACGGCGCCGATGCGAATGACGCCGCTTTCATCGAGGTTGCGAAGGAAGGATTCGCTGATGTTGGGAATGTCGCGAGTGACTTCCTCGGGACCGAGTTTGGTGTCGCGCGCTTCGATTTCGTACTCCTCGATGTGAATGGAGGTGTAGTAGTCGTCCTTCACCAGCTTTTCGCTGACGAGGATGGCGTCTTCGAAGTTGTAACCGCGCCAAGGAAGAAACGCGACGAGCACGTTGCGGCCGAGAGCGAGTTCGCCGCGTTCCGTGCAAGGACCGTCCGCGAGGACTTGTCCTTTCTTCACGCGATCGCCGACGCGAACAAACGGCTTCTGGCTGATGCAAGTGTTCTGGTTGGAGCGCTTGAACTTAATGAGCTGATAGATGTCCGCGCCCACTTCGCGGCTGAGAACGCCGGAGTGATCGGATTCGACGCGCACGATGATGCGCTCGGAATCGACCTGGTCGACAATGCCTTCGCGCTTGCAAAGAACGACTGCGCCGGAGTCGCGCGCGGTGACGCGCTCCATGCCCGTACCGACGAGCGGCGCTTCCCCGCGAATGAGAGGAACGGCCTGGCGCTGCATGTTGGAGCCCATGAGCGCGCGGTTGGCGTCGTCATTCTCTAGGAACGGGATGAGGCTGGCGGCGACGGAGACGAGCTGCTTCGGCGAAACGTCGACGTAATCGACTTCGTCGCGGCTCTTGAGCACGAAGTTCCCAGCCTGGCGGCAGTTGACGAGCTCGGTGGTGATTTTCAAGCGGTCGTCGAGCGAAACGTTGGCCTGCGCCACGACGTACTTGTCTTCTTCCCAAGCGGAGAGATAGAAGCAGTACGGCTCGTAAACGACTTTGCGGCGCTTGAGCTCTTCGTTGAGCTCCTCGACTTTGTCCTTCTCGACGATTTCTCCGGCTTTGAATTCGCTGTCGCCGGCGTTGACGATCTGGACGTAGTCGATGATGCGCCCGCCCTTCACGCGGCGATACGGCGACTCGATGAAGCCGTAGTCGTTAATGCGCGCGAAGCAAGAGAGCGAGCTGATCAAGCCGATGTTCGGGCCTTCCGGCGTTTCAATCGGGCAAATGCGGCCATAGTGCGTCGGGTGAACGTCGCGCACTTCGAAACCCGCACGTTCGCGAGAGAGACCGCCCGGTCCAAGAGCCGAAAGACGGCGCTTGTGAGTGATTTCGCTGAGCGGGTTAGTCTGGTCCATGAACTGGCTCAACTGCGAGGAGCCGAAGAATTCGCGGATCGCGGCCATAACCGGCTTGGCGTTGACCAGGTCGTGCGGCATCGCCGTGGACATTTCCTGGTACACGCTCATCTTTTCCTTGATAGCGCGTTCCATGCGGACGAGGCCGATGCGGAACTGGTTTTCGAGAAGTTCGCCAACCGCGCGAACACGGCGGTTGCCGAGATGGTCAATGTCGTCGACGACGCCGATGTTCTTGCGCAGCTTGAAGAGATACTTGATAGCCGATACGAAGTCCGGCGTATCGAGCGTGCGATTGTCGAGCGGCGTGTCGAGGCCCATCTTGATGTTGAATTTCAGGCGTCCGACGCGGCTGAAATCGTACTTGCGCGGATCGAAGAACATGCCGCGGAAGAGATTGGTGGCCGTTTCGAGCGTCGGGGGATCGCCGGGACGCAGCTTGCGATAGATTTCGATGAGCGCTTCTTTCGAAGAGCGGATCGCGTCCTTGTCGAGCGTGCGCGAGAGCACCAGGCCGATGTCGTCGCGCTCCGGGAAGAAGACGTCGACTTCGGTGATGCCGCCCTCGGCAAAAGCCTGCCAAAGTTCAGGCGTCAGAGGCTTGTTGGCTTCGAGTAGAACTTCGCCCGTCTGGCGGTTGACGACGTCGGCGACGCTATAGGCGCCTTCGAGGTCCGCCAATGCGGCGCGAACCTGCGAGATTTTCGCCTTGATGAGTTCCTTGAAGAGATTCTCGGTGATGCGCTTGTGCGCGCCGACAATCACTTCTTCAGAACGCGGATTGCGGATCTCGTGGGCGAGCTTGCGGTCAACGATGCCGGGCGAAACGTTCCAGAAAAGATCCTTGTCACGCAGAGAAATGCGTTCGACCTGGTAGAACGTGCGGAGGATTTCTTCGTTGGACTTCATGCCCAGCGCGCGCAGAAAGATCGAGCCGAGGAATTTGCGCTTGCGGTCGATGCGCACGTACAAAATATTCTTGGTGTCGTATTCAAATTCGACCCACGAGCCGCGGTACGGAATGATTTTGCCAAGGAAGTAGGAACGGTTGTTGGCGCTTTCAAAGAAGACGCCGGGCGAACGGTGCAACTGGCTGACGATGACGCGCTCGGTGCCGTTGATGATGAAGGTGCCGTTCTCGGTCATCAGCGGAATATCGCCGTAGAAAACTTCCTGCTCCTTGATGTCGCGAATGGTCTTCGCGCCGGTGTCGGGATCCTTGTCGTAAATGGTCAGACGGATAGTGACTTTCAGAGGCGCGGAATAGGTCATGCCGCGCTCCTGACACTCGTTCACGTCGTACTTGAGCTGCATAGCCACGGGATCGCCGCACTTATTGCAGAAGGTCGGCGTGTTCTTGTTGAACGTGCCGCACTTGTGGCAGATGACGTCGCCGGTCTGATAAGGATTGGTGACAACGGACGCGCCGCAATTGCGGCAAGTGGCACGCAAGTGGTGCAGGCCCTTCAGGTTGCCGCACTTGCACTCCCAGTTGCCGATGGAGTAGTCCACGAATTCGAGCTGCGACATTTCGCGGAAGTCTTTGATCGGAAACACGGACGTGAAGACGGACTGCAAACCGCCGTCATCGCGCTCGCTCGGCAGAAGGTCCATCTGCAAAAAGCGCTGATAGGACTTCATCTGGACTTCGATCAGATTCGGAATCTGAATGGAGCCCTGAATTTTCGCGAAATCGAGACGCTCGCGTTCCCTGACGTGCTGGTGACTATTTGACATTGCTTGGTCTACCCCTTCCCTTTCGGGCAACCTGCGGAGAAAACGGAGAACGGCATGCAGCTTGTGAGGCGCGCTTCCTGCCCGAAGTCAGCGAGCACACGGCTGCATTGGGTCCACAAAGGACCAACGGAGTTGTGGGTATAACCAGCCTCGACTTGCGTACGTGATTCCTTTGGCGCGGCGGATCATGCCTGTTTCAGACCGTAAATTGGCCGATGCAAGCAGCCGCGCCCCCTCTCGAAGCCCGAACAACAGAAACTACTTGATCTCGACTTTGGCGCCCGCGTCTTCGAACTTCTTCTTAATGGTGGCGGCTTCTTCCTTGTTGACGCCCTCTTTAACGGTCTTGGGAGCGCCGTCGACGAGGTCTTTGGCTTCTTTCAAGCCGAGGCTCGTGACTTCGCGAACCGCTTTGATGACGTTGATTTTGTTGCCGCCGACATCGGTGAGAACGACTGTAAATTCCGTCTTCTCTTCCGCCGGCGCCGCGCCTGCCGCCGCTCCGCCGCCCGCCGCCACGACCGTAGCCGCAGCCGCGGAGACGCCGAAGGTCTCTTCCATCTTCTTCACAAGGTCCGACGCTTCCAGCAGCGTCAGCCCCTTGATTTCTTCCAGGATCGTATCCACTTTCGCCATGACTTTTGCTTCTCCTCTCAAAATTAAGAAATAAATTTACTGGGCCGCTTCAGGGCTTGCCGCAGGTACAGGAGCCGGCTCGGAACTGCTCGCCCCGCCGGACCCAAACTTGTTGGCTTTAATGGCTTCGCTGACGGTAACTGCGAGATTGCGCGGCAATGCGTTTAGCGTCATGGCGATGCGCTGCGCCGGAGCGTTCAGCAGAAACATGATCTTGCTGAGCAGCTCTTCTTTCGAAGGAAGATTCGCAAGCTGCTGAATTTCGGCGATGGAGATGACGCGGCCTTCGACGACTCCGGATTTGAACTTGAAAGCCGGAACGTCCTTGGCCACTTTGGTGAGCGCCTTGGCCAGCGCGACCGCGTCGGTTTGCGTGTAAGCGATGGAATTCGTGCCGCTCAAATTCTTGAGCAAGCTTTCCGCGGGCGTGCCGGCTCCGGCGCGCTCCGCGAGCGTGTTCTTGACGACCTGATATTTGCCGCCGGCGGCCTGCACGGCGCGGCGGAGTTTGGTGTCGTTTTCGACGGTGATGCCCTGGAAAGTCGTGAGAATCACGGTCGAGACTTTGGCCAGTTCCAGTTTCAGTTTGTCTAAGTCCTGCTGTTTTTCGCTGCGCTTTTTCATGATCCCGTTTCCTTAAACTTTTCGCTTAGGCTGCCGCCGCCAAGGTTTCCGATTCAGCCAAGTCGATCGGAATGCCCGGACCCATCGTCGAGGTCAGCGTAATTTTTTTCACGTACTTGCCCTTGGCAGCCGCTGGTTTGGCTTTGATCACTGCGCCGATTACCGCGTGAGCATTTTCCGCGATGTGCGCGGCGTCAAACTGAATCTTGCCGATGGCGCAGTGCACGATGCCTGCTTTATCGACGCGAAACTCGACTTTGCCCGCTTTGGTTTCCTTGATCGCTTTGGCGACATCGAACGTGACCGTACCAGTCTTCGGATTGGGCATCAGGCCGCGCGGGCCGAGCACTTTTCCGAGCTTGCCGGCGGACTTCATCATGTCCGGAGTGGCGATGACGGCGTCGTAATCCGTCCAGCCGCCCATGATTTTCTGCACCATGTCGTCGCCGCCGACGAAGTCAGCGCCGGCGTCTTGCGCTTCGCGGACTTTTTCGCCACTGGCGATGACCAGCACGCGGACGGACTTTCCGAGGCCATGCGGCAGAACCACCGTGCCGCGAACAACCTGGTCGGAGTGCTTGGGGTCGACGCCAAGATTAATGGCCAGTTCGACGGTCTCGTTGAACTTCGTGTGATGCGTCTTCTTAATCAACTCGCTTGCTTCGGCGAGCTTGTACGGGCGCGCTTCGATTTTCTTGCGCGCATTCTCGACGTGTTTGCCTGCGACCTTGGTCATTGCTCTTACCTCTGCGACCTCATGGCGCCCGAACTTCTAGGCTTCCACGACTTCCAGACCCATGTTGCGCGCTGTGCCCATCACGGTGCGCACTGCGGAGTCCAGATTGGTGGTGTTGAGATCGACAAGCTTGATCTTCGCAATCTCTTGAACCTGCTTTTTCGTGACTTTGCCAACTTTGTTGCGATTCGGTTCAGCCGAGCCCTTGACGATGCCCGCTGCGCGAAGCAGCAGGATCGACGCCGGAGGCGTTTTTAGAATGAACGTGAATGTGCGGTCGGTATAGACCGTCACGAGCACGGGGAATATCATTCCGTCCGGTTCCTTGGCGGTTTTCGCGTTGAACTGCTTGCAAAAATCCATGATGTTCAAGCCATGCGGACCGAGCGCAGTGCCAACTGGCGGCGCCGGAGTCGCTTTGCCCGCGGGCAATTGCAATTTAATCGTTGTCTGTACTTTCTTAGCCATGTCCCTGCCTCAATCTCTTTTAACTTTCCGCGCCCTTGCGCTGCGGCTTAACCCAGCTTTTCCACGCTCGCGAAATCCAGCTCGACTGGCGTGGAACGTCCAAAAATCGTAACGGAAACTTTCAGCCGGCTGTGGTCGTTGTCAATTTCTTCGACTGTGCCGTTAAAATTCGCGAACGGGCCATCGACGATACGCACCTGCTCGTTGCGCTCGAACACCACTTTGGGCTTGGGGCGGTCCGTTGGAACATGGACGCGGTTGATGATGGCGTCGACTTCCGATTCGGAGAGCGGTGAAGGCGCGGTGGCTGAGCCGACGAAGCCGGTCACTCGCGGAGTCGAGCGCACGATGTGCCAGGTGTTTTCGTCGAGATCCATCTCGACGAGCACGTAGCCCGGATACGTCATGCGCGAAGAAACCACTTTTTTGCCGCCGCGCATCTCGACGACGTCTTCCATGGGAATCAGCACGCGGCCGATCTTGTCCTGCAAACTGAATGCGGTCACACGGCTTTCGAGGCTCTCTTTGACTTTGCGTTCAAAGCCCGAGTACGTATGGATGATGTACCACTGCATTGCCGTCAAGCTGTGATCCCCTTCAGACGCCGAAAATTTTGAATACGCGCGTAACACCCAATTGCACCAGCCAATCCACCGTTGCCAGAAAAACTCCAAAAAAGAAGACTGTGGCAATGACCACGCCGGTCGTCGAGACGACGTCCTCGCGAGTCGGCCAGGTAACCTGCTTCATCTCCACGCGCGTGTCGTGCAAAAACTGGCGCATGTCTTGCACGGCGCCGGTGACTTTCTCGCCGACTCCGGCCGCCGCGCCCGTGATTGCATTGCTTTGCGACTCGTCGTTCTTCACTTTGACCGCCTGCGTGGCCATTCGTCCTCTTTACAAAACGGGCGCCGCCGCCCGTTACTAATCTCTGGCAGGGGAGGAGGGACTCGAACCCCCATACCCGGTTTTGGAGACCGGAGTCCTAACCGTTGGACGACTCCCCTAAAAACCCAAAACCGCTCCGCCCGATGCCTGCTCCAAAACGAAAATTTACTTAACTTCCTTGTGCCCGGTGTGTTTGCGGCACGTATTGCAAAACTTTCTGGTCTCCACGCGCTCGGAGTGCTTCTTCTTGTTCTTGGTCGTGGTGTAGTTGCGGTTTTTACAATCGCCGCACTGCAACGTAATGATTTCTCGCATGATCTAATTCCCTTCTCCTGCCCAGCCCTCGATGCGCGAGGGGAAAATCGTTACTCGATGATTTCCGTTACGGCGCCGGCGCCCACCGTGTGGCCGCCTTCGCGAATCGCGAACCGCAATCCCTTTTCCAGCGCCACCGGCGTGATCAGCGTCACTTCGCAGCTCACGTTGTCCCCC
>JBARJI010000028.1:0-32689 GCA_049800195.1 Candidatus Acidiferrum sp. | reverse complement strand
TCCATCAGCTACGCCTTTCGGCCTCACCTTAGGACCCGCCTAACCCTGAGCGGATTAACCTTCCTCAGGAAACCTTAGACTTTCGGCGACACGAGTTCTCATCGTGTTTATCGCTACTTATGCCGGCAGGGTCTCTTGTGTAGTGTTCAGTAGTCCTCTCGGTCTACCTTCAGACTCCACGCAATGCTCCCCTACCAAAGATATTCCCGAAGGAATACCATTTCGCAGCTTCGGTCGTATGCTTGAGCCCCGTTGGATTGTTGGTGCATATCCGCTTGACCAGTGAGCTGTTACGCTTTCTTTAAAGGATGGCTGCTTCTAAGCCAACCTCCTGGCTGTCCGAGCGAATACACTTCCTTTCCCACTTAGCATACAGTTAGGGACCTTAGCTGGCGATCTGGGCTGTTTCCCTTTTGACCACGAAGCTTATCCCTCGTAGTCTCACTCCCATACAGTTATCCACGGCATTCGTAGTTTGATTGGATTCGGTAACCTGAGTTGGTCCCTAGTCCATTCAGAGCTCTACCACCGTGGTAATTCATATGAGGCTGTCCCTAAAGACATTTCGGGGAGAACGAGCTATCACGGAATTTGATTAGCCTTTCACCCCTACCCTCAGCTCATCAGAGCGATTTTCAACTCACACCTGTTCGGTCCTCCAGTCGCGGTTAAGCGACCTTCAACCTGGCCAAGGGTAGATCATCCCGCTTCGCGTCTATTCCGACGTACTTGTCGCCCTATTCGGACTCGCTTTCGCTACGGCTCGCTTGCGCTTAACCTTGCACGTCAGAATAACTAGCCGGCTCATTAAGCAAGAGGCACGCCGTCAGGCTTTCAGGGACCGAAGTCCCTGCATGGCCCTCCGACTGCTTGTAAGCATACGGTTTCAGGTTCTATTTCACTCCCCTCGCAGGGGTTCTTTTCGCCTTTCCCTCACGGTACTGGTTCACTATCGGTCGCCAGAGAGTATTTAGCCTTGGAGAGTGGTCTCCCCAGTTTCCCACCAGATTACACGTGTCCGGTGGTACTCAGGATACCGCTTCGAGTCCGATCAGCTTTCGATTACAGGGCTCTCACCTTCTATGGCCCCGCTTTCCAGCAGGTTCATCTAACTGTCGGTTTGGTAACTCTACTTATGCGGTCCTACAACCCCCAAAGTGCAAGCACTTGGGTTTGGGCTGTTCCGATTTCGCTCGCCGCTACTTTCGGAATCTCTGTGATTTATTTTCCTCCAGGTACTGAGATGGTTCACTTCCCTGGGTTAGCTCATACCCGCCTATGTATTCAGCGGGCTGTAACGGGAGTTCATCCCGTCGGGTTTCCCCATTCGGAGATCCTCGGATCAAAGCCTGCTTGCGGCTCCCCGAGGCTTATCGCAGCTAGCCACGTCCTTCATCGCCTTCTGGCGCCAAGGCATTCACCGTACGCCCTTAGTAGCTTAATCATAAAACTTACTCAATCCGTCTTCTGCCAGACTCCGCTCCGGATTTTCATCCTTCGCGATTCGCACGGTGCTTAGTCCGTGCTTTTTAAATCCTGCTATCGACGTCCCGATTCTTCCAGTTCCATACATCCTCGCAACCGATCTCGTCGCAACTCGGGCATGAGTCACGAACGAGTCTTCATGATTTTTTTAGAAAATCACTCAGGTATCCGTTGCAGGCTTTCGACTCTGAAGTCCTCGGAAAACCGCGCTTGATCACTTGCCACCGGCTTCTCTCTCGAGTCACCAGTCACTAGTCACCACTCAGGGCCTTTGAATAAGCCGCCTTTTCTTCCACAGTATTGCTCGATTCTCGAGCAAACTTGTAAATAATCCACACCATGGCCCCAGCAGGAACCGTAATTCCTGCCAAGTTATCGGCGTGGACTTGCCAGCCTTTCTGTTGTCAAAGAACGTTTTATTCCGAGCTTGTCGGAATGTTCCGGTAGCACCGGAACTTGTCTGGAGGGTCTTACCCGATCGCGTTCCGCGATCTTGCCTTCCAGCTCTGCTTTTGCTTCCGTGTTAGATGAATCGTGACCGCAGGATGGCGCTTCTTCTTGCCTACCCACTACTCACTATCCACTACTCACTTCCACAAAATAAAAAACCCGGCGTCGAGCGCCGGGTACAACCACCCATTCCTGGGTGATTCCACGCGATGCTCGACATATTTCTACCCTGTGCTCGTAAAGAACCTCACTATAGGATCTACTTCTTGGCCTTCGCTTGATAGTACGCTGGGAAGACGCTTCTTCGACCCGACTGTGATGCCCCTGGCTCCTAGAGGTCCCTCTTACTTCCTACAGCTACCCCTAGAACGTTCGGCTACCCCCGAACCATTTGTAAGTATACCGACTTTTCTAAATTCGTCAAGTCCCCGCCATAATTATTTTTGCTACTTATCCTCAGCCCCGTGGACCCTGTGCAAAAGTCAATCTATTCTACATGTGAAAGACCACCGATCCGCAAGCGGTGAAAACGCCTTGGGAACCCTTAATATGGCGATCTTCCGTACATCCAAGAGTACGTCGCGACCGAGTAAGGAATAAAATACGCAAAAAGCCCAGAAACCCACCTTCTACCAGATCTACGCGATTGTCGGGTGAGAGACGCGCACCAGGAGCAAGCTATGAACTCGAAGGAACCACACGCCGCTCTAGCGAAGTACAAAGATCAACTAGACCGTCTGATTGTGACGATGAATTTGGCGTTCGGTGAAGGGGTCACCAACAACACTTCCACCCCGGAGGATATTGTCGTCTTTCCACTCGGCGTAGCCGCTCGTGATTTGTTCGAAGAAATACATTTCTTGGTTCATTACGGTTTCGGCCACGCCGCGTTGCGAACATCACGAACACTCTACGAATGCGTGGTGTTTGCTCTCTACATCAGCAAGCATCCGGATACGTGGGGGCCATACCTTGATACAATGCACGCTTCGTGGGCGAACATCTTGCGGAACGTGACCGACGCCGCCCGACTCATGCCCGAGATGCACAGCGGTTTCTTACAAAAATTCCCCAAGTACGGACAGGGGAAAACCATTCCTCTCGATTGGAACGACGAGAAAACTACCTACAACATGGCGTCAAACGTTGGAATATCTGATGATTTTCACTCCCTTGCGTTTGGTTATGCCTCAGCTTTCGTGCACCCGGGCGGCTCATTCGTTCTTCAACGTTTCGCGAAATCCCCGGAAGGCCGTTTAGTAATCGGAGCCAAATCAGATGACAACTCTTGGAGCTTAGCCCTGCGAATCTCACACGATCTATTGATCAACGCAATTCGGCTCCGGACTAAGTACTCAAGCTCGACAGCCCTTCGCCAAAGCCTGACAATTTGCCAACAGGATTTTTCGCAGATTTGGGGCTACGCTCCTCAATTGAGTTAGCCGGGTCCCGCGTGCCCATAAGTCGCCTTCGTGTGTGACGCTTTTGACTTTTTTCATGGCCTGATCGCGATTACGCGTACACTTTCCGCTGACGTGACCTATTCAACGCTTTTCGCAGTTTGGGCAAAACATCAGGCTCCATTTCCAGCAGACGCAAAGCCACGTCCGCCGTCCTCCCCTGAATCACCCGTCCATTCTCCCATCGCGTCACTACTTTTTCTCCCAGCCCAAACAGTTCCTCTAACTCCGTCTGCGAAAGCCCCAGATTCTTCCGTATCTCCACAATCCGCTCGGGAGACAACAATCCCGCTTCCTCGCGCACGCGGCTCTTGATCTGCCTTGACAATTCGCGCGACTGTTCCGCCGTGAAGAATTCCTCGCCGCAAGCCTCGCACCGGTACATCTCCGCATTCTCGATCGCCACCCCCGTCTGACCGTACCGCGCCTCAAACTTCCGC
This sequence comes from Candidatus Acidiferrum sp., assembly GCA_049800195.1. Lineage (GTDB taxonomy): Bacteria > Acidobacteriota > Terriglobia > Acidiferrales > UBA7541 > Acidiferrum. The sequence continues at coordinate 28,854 of JBARJI010000028.1, read as the reverse complement.
CGAATCTTCTTAACCTTCTCCGCATCGCAAACTGCGCATCTCACCCTCATCTTCTCGCTTTAACTATGCCCATACGTTGTCGAACTCATGTCATTATATAGTACAAGAAAGTATAAATGTCTTGACGGAGTCTTGACAATATACTAGCATTGCACTGTCGGCGCTAAACCGGCCTTTGGAGGAGGAAGCCACACTATGGGTTTGCCCGCATATCCGGTGATCGACCCAACAATTAAGCACGTTGGAGTCAGTAAACTCCGCGAGCTGAATGCCACAGCATTGAAGGAGACCGAAGACACTTTTGTTATACAGGACAACAACACACCACTTGCCGTGCTGCTCACCTACGAAAAATTCCTCATCATGCAGCAGAAGCTCATGTCCGTAATGAATACCCTTGAGCTGCTTACCCAGTCCAAAGAACTCGCTGGAGTGCTCGCTGGAATTGAAGAAATGAGCGATGGAAAAGCCCGGCCTCTGGCGGATATCGAGGCCGAGCTAGCGAGAAAATAATGGCCAAGCCGCGTAAGAAGCACCGCAAGGCGCAGCCGTCGGGACAAAAACCGGTGACTGCGCCTTCGGCGCTTTACGCTGTCGAAATGGTCCCATCCGCTGAAGCCGTCTACAAAAAGCTTTACCAGAATATGAAAGACGCCGAGGCGAGAGGCGAAGCATCCAGCAGTCACCACACCACGTTTCGAATGGTTGAAGAAGCCATCAAGACGATCATTCCGCGAAATCCAATTGATAGGTCGTTTGGGCTCTCTGGGCCGCTCTCCAAGTATTTCAGAATCAAAAAAGGCCGAATGAGGATCTGCTGGGCCGCCAATTCGGCCACCAAGAAGGTGACCATCTTGTTCATTTCGGAGACTATGCGGAAAGAAGGTGATGCAAACGACCCCTACAATATCTTCACAAAGCTCGTGATGTCCGGAGAGTTCCAAAAGTTCGTGGGGCCATCATGGGGGATCCCGCCACCCCCACGAAGTTTCGCCGCGAGCGCGGGCGCTCACCAAGTTCAGTAAGGTGCTTCCCCTTAATTAACTCGTATTGCGTGGCCCTGACGAGCGCGTGACCACGGTTCGGCGCGATCTGGACGGATTCATGAAACATCTCAAAAAGACGAAAAGGCCCCTGATTCTCGCTGTCAACGGAAAAGCCCAAGCGGTTGTGCAAGATGCCGAAGCCTATCAACGCCTACTGGATATCGCCGCGCAAGCCGACGCGCGGGAAGGCATCCGTCAAGGCTTCGAAGACGTGAAGAAGGGCCGCATGCGCCCCGCGCGCAAAGCGCTCGAAGCGTTCCGCCGCAGAAATGCTATACCTCGCTAGGCTCGGCGAAAGCGCCCTTCTCGGTTAGCTTCTGGCATAGAGGAAAATCTGCCGAACGGCCTGTTGGACAGCTTCTTCCGTCCAATCCGGATGCTCCGCCCGCAACGCCGCCGCCTTCAGTTGCCGCGCGGACCAATACAAACGTTCCGCCGCCCGCAATTTCTGCGCTGGCGTCATGGCTTGCACCACCTTTTTCACTTCGGGGTCCATCGTGGGAACCAATTGTAACTGTTTCGCTCGCGTGTGGCAGCGCATTAACTCAGCGGCCTGCCGTTTGCCGTTCTTGTTCCTTGCCAGCGTTGCCGCAATCTTCGCCGTTCCTAAACCCCAAACTGCCTCAAATGGTGGTCCAGGTGCTTGTACATCAATATCGCCCATTCCTCGGGCGTTAGGCGCCCAAAAAAGCTATGTGGATGCGTGGTGCATCCTGTGGGTCCCGCCGCGGCAAACCGGTCGATCAATCCGCATAACCGCGTGCGTTCCGTCCCCAAGTCCCCTTCATGTTGCACCATAAGTTCCTTCATCGTCGGCGAATTGCGGCGCAGCGGCTCGTCGTTCCCCATCACCTTCGGCTTCACCATCCATCCCAGGATCAGCCCTATCGGCGCCCTCGGTGGATTCTTGTCACCCAGCGCCATTTCGATGCCTCGGGAGCAATGCTCCAGTGCTTGCGCGGGAGTCATCTTGCCCCACTGCCGCTTGCTGTCCGGCCTCATCAGCGCAATCCGCTGCTTCACTTCCTCCACCTTCGCCGCTTCAAACAGATTCTTCATGCGGATCTCTCTCCACTCAACCCATCACAAGCAGGGATCGAGTAGTCGATTCTCCGGCGCATCGCCGCGCTACTTACTTCATTTCAGCAACGCCACCCCAGCCTTCACCGCCGCCGCCCGCAACCCCTTATCCAGGGTCGCCAGCGGCAACCCTTCTCTAGATGCGAGTTCGATGTAGGAAGCGTCATAACTCGTTACCTGAAGTGATCGCGACAGCATCAGCGTGTCTTCCAGCGAAGCAAGCCCCGCATCCAACCGCACCGATGTTGCTAGCAGCCTTTGCATCTCCACAAAACTTTCATCCACTTCTTTCCCGGAGAGACTCCGTCTCCGTTCCGCTTTTACAAATCCATTGAGCATCTCCAGTTGCCAAATCGCAGGAACCCTCGCCGCCCACCCCTTGGTCAAGAGCTGTCGCGCGTGTTCCGCATCTGGCACCACCGGTTTGTCGACAAACCACGACAACGCCACCGACGCATCCAGCACAAACCGGTTCAACGCCGGCCCTCCTCAATCAAATCCTTGATGGTCACGCCGGGCGGAAGGGGTTTTGCACGCTTCCGGATTTTTTCTATGTTTGCGAATATCTCTTTGATCTCGGCCAAGTCTCCTGCTTCGCTTTGCGCGGGTACAATCTCCGCCGCCACCTTGCCCCGCCGCGTAATCCGGATGCGCTCCCCGCGCGACGCCCGTTCCACCAATTCCGACAACTTCTGCTTCGCCTCAAATATCCCGACCGTGCGCATCGCCAGGCTCCTATCCAACAACCTAGGTTATTAATCTAGATGATTAGTCTAGCTGACTGAGCCGCGATTTACAAATGGCCGTCGCTGGTGAATCGCCGCCTTGAGGAAGCCACTGGGACACTTTTCCACACCTTTCCACAGCCGTGGCAAACCCATCACTCCCCGCTCAACTCCTTCAAATCTCCCCACTTCCTACCCTCCCATTCGAACCCACCCTCGCCGTTCGAATAACCATGCGGTACACACAAAAAATCTATTGACAAAAAGTAACTATAGCGCTACCATATCTTGTGAATCGCAGGCGCTGCCCGTTTCCAACGATCTCAGCGTCCTTTCTGCGGCCACAGCATCTCTGGGCTATCTTCCTTCGATGTTTCACCTTCTTGCTTCAACTCTGAACTTTCGTCCTTGCGCTGCTCTTTCCCCACACTTCACATCAATTCCATTCCAAACGCTTTACGCTTCCTTTGTTTTCATACTCTTACGAACTCTTTTGCATCGTCAAAAAGGCTATCCTCAATCTTCTCAATGCTTTCCGCACTCTTTGCGCAAAACACCCGGGGTGGGGGCAGGGAGTCCCTCGGTGCTCCGCTTCGATTCTATCGATCACCCGCAATCCATGATTCCCTGTCCTCTACAATATCCGCGCGCCTCATTCGTCTACAGCATTGGATGAGCCCGTGAGCGTCATTTCGATGGCCGAGCAGGACCGCCAAATCTCCCAAGTGGTCGCGGAACAGCGCTTGAGGCTCCGCAACTTCATCCGCCGCCGTGTGCCCGATCCGCGCGACGTCGAGGACATTGTGCAGGAGGTCTTCTACGAACTCGTCGAAGCCAATCGCCTGCTGATGCCCATCGAGCACGTGACCGGCTGGCTTTTTCGCGTCGCGCGCAATCGCATCACTGATCTTTTCCGCAAGAAGAAGCCCGTGCCCTTCAGCGTCGCGGCGCTCGAGGACGAAGATGGTGGGCTGCGGCGCATCGAAGATCTGCTGCCATCGCCCGACGCCGGTCCGGAAGCGCTGTATTTTCGCAACGTGCTTCTGGACGAACTTGAACTCGCACTCGAAGAGCTCCCGGACGAGCAGCGCGAAGTTTTCGTTGCTCACGAACTTGAAGGGCGCAGCTTCAAGGAGCTGTCGGCGGAAACCGGCTCGAACATCAACACTCTGCTCGCGCGCAAACGCTACGCGGTGCTTCATCTCCGCCAACGATTGCGGAGCATTTACGACGATCTCGCAAAGAAATGATCCGAAGGAGTGACGCTGGCGAACAGCGCAAAAAGATAATGCGAAGAAATAATTGATGGAAGTGAGGAGCACAACATGACAAAGAAAAAATGGCTAGCACTTATTTTCATCGCCCCACCTGCGATAGCACTTTTCATCTGGATTGGCGGCGAGCTGGTGATGCATCTGTGGAACTGGCTGGTGCCGTCGCTCTTCGGATGGCGGCTAATCACGTTCTGGCAGGCTCTAGCTCTGCTGGCTCTCTGCCGCATTCTGTTCGGAAGCCACGGTTTTCGCGGGTCTCATCGCTCTGGCATGCGGCGGCAAATGCGAGAACGCATGGAAGAGCGTTGGGAAAAGATGACTCCCGAAGAGCGCGAAAAATTCCGCCACAGTTGGCGCTCGCGCTGCGGCGGCTTTGAACCGCCAACCGGCGAAACTCCCTCCGAGGATGCCAAGGAATCGGCCTGAGGGTACATCCGTTTAATGTACACTGAGACCGCAAATTTGGAAGAAACGTCCTCCTCAGCGGAGGTATCGCGCGTTGAAGAAGAACGAATCCGCCGAAGACCACAGGTTGGGACTCAACTCGCGGATTACTCGACGCGACTTTCTCAATAGCTCGCTTCTCGGCAGCGGCACGGCGCTGCTCTCCGCGGCCTGTCCGATGCATTCTTTTCCGTTCGCGCAGCCGCCGGCCGAGCCCGGCTCCGCTGCGCCTCCGCAGGATGACTTTACCGGCTACGGCGGCGTCGGCGATTATCAGGATGCCAACGGCAACACGCTCCCCGTTATGCAAGCCGCCCACCGCATCCGCGACAATTTCTACCAGCAGCATCCGCAACCTCCCGAAGAAACCGGCGAACTGTTCGATCTAATTATTGTCGGCGGCGGGCTCACGGGGCTGATGACCGCGCACGAGTACGCCAAGCATTCCGAGGGCCGGCAGCATTGCCTCATCCTGGAGAATCATCCCGTCTTCGGCGGCGAAGCTCGCCAAAACGAGTTCGACGTGAATGGCTATCGCCTGGTGGGGCCGCAGGGCTCGAACGATTTCTATCCTCCCGAGGAGGGATCGAACACCCAGCTCGATCAGTTTTTCACCGACTTTCATTTGCCGCGTACCTATACTTTCCAGACTTGGAATCCCGCGCTCAAGCCCCTGCGCTTCTCTTTCGACAATTACGCTAACATGGACGGATTCGAGGAAGGTTACGTCGACGTCGGCTACTACTTCGACGAGAAAAGCGGTGCTTCAAAACCGTCGTGGATGCTGAACATCTGGAGCAACAATCTCGAAGGCACGCCCTTCACCGACCGGGCCCGCAATGATCTCCTCAACTGGCGCCACGACTCTGGCCACACGGGCGATGAAGATCCGCGCTTCCTCGATACCATCACCTACAAGCATTACCTCGAAGTCGTGAAAGGATACGATCCCGAGGTCACGAAGTTTTCCCAACCCATCGTTGGTCTGCTCGGCGGAGTCGGCTCGGATGCGGTGGCCGCGCGCGTCGGCCATGGGCTTGTCTTCGCATACCAAAAATCGCCCAGACACACGCTCTCTTTCCCCGGCGGCAATTCGACCATGGGGCGCCACATCGTTCGCGGACTTATCCCCGGATCAATTTCCGGCGAGTTCACGTTCGAAGGCGTGATGAACGGCCACATCGATTTCGCGGCGCTCGATGAACCTGGCCAGCCCACGCGGATTCGCCTTCGCTCTACCGTAATTCGCGTCGAGCACGAGGCCCACGCGAGTACAAGAAACGGAGCGAAGGATTTGGTCGCCGTAACTTATGAATGCAAGGGCCGCGTCTATCGTACACGCGCGCGGGCCGTCGTCATGGCTTCCGGCGGATGGGTCAACAAGCGCATTCTTTTCGGGATGCCTGAAGACATTCGCTCCGCCTACGAAGAGTTTCTCTACGCCCCCGCGCTTATCGCCAACGTCGCGCTCACCAACTGGCGCTTCCTCTACAAGCTCGGCGCGCCGGCGGTGCGCTGGATGGACGACGGCACCATGTTCGGCTATTGCGCCAACATTCGCCGCGACATGGTCATCGGCGACTACAATCCGCCGCTCGATCCGGAAAAGCCAACCTTACTGACTTTCTACATGGGCCTCTATACGCCTGGTCATAGCGCGCGCGAGCAAGGCACGCTCGGAAGAATGCGCTTGCTTTCGACCACCTACGCCGATTACGAGCGCACGATTCGCCGCCAGATGACGGTGATGTTCGGCAGCCTCGGATTTGACGCCAAGCACGACATCGCCGGCATCGTCCTAAATCGCTGGGGCCATGCTCGTATTATTCAACCGCCCGGTTTCTATTACGGAGTGAATGGCAAGCTCAGCCCGCGGGAGATCGTAGCCAAGGGTTTCGGCCGCATCGCCATCGGACATTCGGAGTTGAATGGCGCGCAGAATTATACCGGGGCGTTCCAGCACGCCAAGCGCTGCGCCGACGAAGCGTGGGCCTTGAATAGCGGTGCAGTGTAGAAAGCTGTCGCGAAGGGAATCGCAACGATCTAGGTTACGGCCATACAGGAGGAACGGTCGCAAGGAGCCAACACATGAAGCTAGATTTCGGCCCTCTCTTCTTCATCGTCGTCCCGCTTGTCGGAATCCCCTTTTTAATCTACGAATACGCGCATGGTCCTTGGGACGCGATGCGCATCTCTGGACTGGCCCTCCTGATTCTCGGACTCGCGTTGATCACGGTTGCGCGCTTTCAGCTGGGAAATTCCTTCTCGATCTCGCCGCAGGCAAAGCACCTCGTTACGCACGGCATCTACTCCCGCATTCGCAATCCCATCTATTTTTTCGGCACATTCGTTATCGCCGGACTCTTTCTCTTCCTCGAGCGGCTCTGGCTGCTCTTGTTTCTCATACCGATCCTAATTCTCCAGGTCAGCCGCGCCCGCGCCGAATCCCGCGTTCTGGAAGAGCGTTTCGGCGACGAGTATCGCCGCTATAAGGCCTCGACGTGGTTTTAATCGCGAGCTTTTTTGGAAAATCGTGAAGTATCTCGGTAGACGGCGCTGCCTGGCCATGCAAAGCCAGGTGGCGTCACTTGGAAACAAGTAGCGCGGGATTATTGCGGCGCGGGCCCGCGCACAATCTGCACGAACCCATCGGGACGGATCCACTTTGCGAAGGCGGCTTTCACTTGATCCGCGGTCATGGAAAAGTAGAGCTGCGCTCCCCGCACGGGCTCGTCCAACGGCAGCCCGATTTCGGCCCGGCCGAGCAATCCGTTGGCTACCTGGCTTTCACTCGATTCGGCCAGCGGAATTCGCCGCAACAGCAGCGCCTTGGCTTGCTGCAGTTCGGCATCGGTTACGTTTTCCTTTTGCATGGCGACGAGATCCCGTTGGATTAGCTCTCTCGCTTTCGACACGTTCTTGGGGTCGCAGCCGTAGGTGACGGTGTAGATCGTTCTCGTCTTGTCAGCGCTCAAGCGTACGTCCACGGTGTACACATAGCCATTCACTTGCCGCAGATCGTGATACAGGCGCGTCGCGTAGAATCCGCCGCCTAGCACGTGATTTCCCATCTGCAGCGGATAGTAGTCAGGATCGAATCGCGTGATTCCTACCGTTTCGGAAAGATCGACGGTATCCTGCAGCTCGCTTGGATCAGGCACATTCGCCGCGGACGGCTGATTGGCAGGAACGCTTGGCAGATCGACCTCGGGCTTGGATCCGGAAGCTTTCCATTCTCCGAACTCTTTCTCGATCGCGGTTCGAGCTTCCGCAGGCGTGATGTCGCCGATCACCACAATGGTAGTGAGATCGGGGCGCAACGTCTTGGCGTAGTATTGTTTTACGTCGTCGAGAGTGAGGGAGGAAATTGACTCCGGCGTCTCTTCCCGGAGCGACGGGTCGTTCGCGGGATACAGAGCCGTGTCCAACGCTCGCGTGGTCTTAAAACCAGGGCTTTTCATCCTGCCGGCCACATATTGCGCGGTCTGCGGTTTGATGACATTGAACGCCTCATCTGGAAGCGCGGGATTTAATTCATTGTCGGCCAGCAAATGCACACCACGCGCAAAGTCCGGCTTCAAGACTTGCAACGAAAAGTCTAAACCGGCGGATTCATCGGCCGCTATGTCATCGAGGGCTTTTTGAAATGCCAAGCGGTCCAAAGTTTTTGTGCCGTAGGAGAACATCTCGTCCAGCACGTCGCTGACGCCTTCCTTGCCGGATGCCGTCTCCATATCGGGGTCGTTGCGCACATATCCCTGAACGGTGATGGTAGGCGTGATAGTTTCCGTACGCACGATCAGGCGCAGGCCATTGGGCAAGGTAACGTCGGAAGGCAGCGGCACGGGACGCGGCTTCTCCAGCGTCAGAAGTTTGGAAGCGGCCCACGACGGCAGTTCAACCGCCTTGGTGGGAGCTGCGGTCGTCTCCTCGCCGCCGCCAAATCCGTGAGAAGCAACCGGCGCGCCAGTGGGCTGGGGCTTCAATTCCGCCGAGATCGATTCCTGATCGAGCAGATATTTCTTCGCCACGCGATTGACATCCTCGAGGGTTACCTTCTTCATCGCCTCGACGTCATCGTCAGGCGAATTTCGTCCCTCGGCGGCCAGCGCCGCCGACCAAGCTTCCGCAAGTCCTGGTATGGAGTTACGGCGAAACTCCGCGCCGGCTATTTCCTTGCGTTTCGCGGCTTCTACAAGTTCGGCAGGCACGCCGTTGGCCGCGTAATCGGACATGATTTTACGCATCTCCGCGATAATAGGTTTCGCATCGGCATTGGCGGGCAGGGCAGCGGCGGTATAGGCCACGCTAGCCTTGGCGAACGTCTCCGCAAGGCCGAACCCCGTGTCGAGCGCTTTGCCTTGCGGCACGAGCGCATACAAATTTCCGCGCTGGCTTCCAAGAACATCGCTCAGAATCTGGACAGCCGCGAAGTCCGGGCTTTCCGTTCCCGGCGTTCGATAGGAAACAAACGCCAAGAGATAGGGAAGGTTGCTATCGAGCGTGAACGATTCCGCCTTTACTGAAGGCAGAGTCACTTCCGGGCGTGCCGGCAAAGTTTTCTTCTCGATTTTTCCGTAATATTCCTTGACCTTGGCGATGACGGCAGCCGGTTCGACGTCTCCTGTGATCACCAGGATTGCGTTGTTGGGGGCATACCACTTGTTGTAGAACTCTTTGAGCATCTGGCCGGTGGTTGCGTCAAAAGATTCTTTCGTTCCCAAAGCGTCGTGGCTATAGACCGTTCCAGAAAACATGTCTTCGTTTAATCGCGTGATGAACTTATAGGTGGGATTCGAGAGGTCGCGGGCTACTTCTTGCTCGATCGCTCCTCGTTCCTTGTCCCACTCGGCTTGTGAGTCATCCACGTTTTGCATGCAGGCAGCGTCCATACGAAGTGCAATGTCGAGGTCGGAAGCGGGAAGCGTGGTGAAGTACTGCGTGATGTTTTGCTGCGTATCGGCGTTGCCGGCTCCGCCAAGCTGCGCGTAGATCGCGGCAGTCTGATCGGCGGTCACGCCGGCGCATCCTCGGAAGGCCATGTGCTCCTGCGCATGCGCCATTCCGGGAAAGCCCGCAGGCGTTTCGTTGCCGCCCGCGAGAAAATTTTCCTCGACGGTGACGACCGGAGCGAGCGGATCGTGGACAATCACCACTCTCAGCCCGTTATCCAGAGTCGTTCTCGTGACATCGGAACTCCCCTCGTGTTTTTCTTGTCCGGAGATCAAGGACGCGGCCATCAATGCAACTGCGCAAACGCTGATTGTGCGGAACAAGGTGATTCCTCTTTGCGATTGAGTTAGCACGTGCCGTGCCGACACTGTGCGGGCCGTCAGGCGCAAGAAATGCGAATCGCGCCTCTATTCCTAGGATGCTCTGAACGCCGACGACGAAACCCGGCGCCCTGTTTCTAGCCCATATTGATTCTAAGCGCATCGCTGGCAAAGCGAAACCCGCGCAGGGGCTTCCGCGTTGCGATTTTTGTTCTGCTCGTTATCTCGTGAATCGACGCCGCTCCCGAACCATCTCGCAAACCAGCAAATCCAGGCCACCTCAACCAAGTTCGCCGTCGCGGCTTGGCCGCTTCCGGGCGAGCTCGATGAGCAGGTTACTTTCAGGCAGGCTTAACACGATCAAGGAGATTCTTCCCGAGTGAGCCGCCATTAGAGCCTCAAGACAGACCCGATCCTTGCGGATCTCGATGGTCGTCAGCTCCGCAAGCCTGGGCCATGTTAGACCGAGAGAATGCGGCCGAAGAATGACCTATAGCGCTGCAGTGCCAGACGGAGATCCTCGGTCGAGACATTATCGCCGCGATCCCATTGGCCTTCGAGTCTCGCTCTTTCCGCTGCGAACATTTCGGCCAAACGCTTCATGGCCAGGGCGACAAGACTATCTGCCTGCTCAACCACCTGTCGAGGCTCGTCAACAAAACTAACTTGAATGGCATCCCAACGGCTGCGAAAATCCTTCGCTTCTTCGGCGGAAAAGAGCGGCACGACCTGCTTGTCCAGGGCCACGGCGGTCGCGGCTCCAGCCGAGGAACCGCCGGCAACGGCGAAGCTTGGGGCAACGACGGCGCGCGCCACGGGCCGTGCGCCGGCTCCAGCCAGAGTCGCTGTCGTCAACCCTTCATCCGTATCTTCTTCTCTTATCCTTTTTGTTTCGTCCACTGGATTGCCTCCTGTATGTCTCACTCATTCCCCAAAACCCAACATGTTTTTCGCTTCTGAATCGAGATTTAGGACGCTGCTGCCTTTGCGCGAGCCATCTCTGGTTCACCCACTAGCTCATCAAATAGCGTCCGGTAATGAATCATTGCCTGCCGCAAGTCTTCCGTGTTGGCTTGGCCGCTGGCATGGCGAACCGCGATTTCATGGGCGGCACGGTAATTTTCCACAACGAGGGGATGGTCCACGGAGATATCCGCGGAGCGCTGTTCAAAATCGCTAACGGAATAACCGCGCGTAGACATCACGTCGCCAAGAAGTTGATCCGCCTGGGTAACGGAACTTTTGGGATTGTCCACAAACTCCGCCTGAACCTTGCGCCAGGAGGCGATATAACGCTCCCGGTCGCTGGCCGCGAGCGGCCGGATGGCGAAAGCTTCGACGCGTTTTTCCCGCTGTTGGAGCCCAGCTTCGCCCTTTCGCCTGCCACCGCTTTCCTCGACGGCGCGAGCATATTCCGGACCGAATCGAGTACGGAGTCTTTCTGTTTTATGCTTCCTGAGATAAGTCCATGCCGCGATGCCCACAATCGCAATAAAAATCACGCTGATGATAATGACCAATGCCGCCGTACTCATACCGATAGCCTCCTAGCTCTCTCCCAAATTAGCTGCGTCCCGGGTTTCGTGACTTCTCCGCCCTGCGAAGACGTGATCCTGCAGTGAACACAAAACACCTCATGGCGAATGATGAGGGCCTTATTCGTCTCTTATACGACGGCCCTTCTCCCTGTGAGGAAATGCAAAACGAGGAGAATGAGTCCGACAACAAGAACAATGTGGATTAAACCGCTGGTGACGTGAAATGCGAAAAGCCCAAGCAACCAACAAATGATCAAAATTGCCGCGATGAATGCCAACATGATTTCATCTCCTTACGGCTGCGCGCAAAACGGAACCCTTTCCATGATCGCGCACAGCTCCCAAGATTAGGTTCAGGCGAACTTCCTACAGACCTAAACTGCGCGCTTCAAAAAGGAATGTCTGTTCACTTAGGGACACCGCGGTTCCGCCAGCACGCCGGGAATGACATTCGATCTCCAACCGTTATTGCGAGATAGTGGCGGGGAGTAGTCCGGCACTCGTTCGCAGGATTATTCGTAGCGCAGCGCGGCCATGGGATCGATGCGCATGGCGCGGCGTGTGGGGATGTAGCACGCAATAAGCGCGATGGAGGTCAGCAGGATTGCGACGGCGGCAAACGTCGCGGGATTGCTGGCGCTGACATCGAAAAGAATGCTGGCCATGAACCGCGTAAGCACGAGCGCGGCAAGGACACCAAGGACGACGCCGAAAACCGTCAAACGAAGACCTTGGCCCAAGACGAGCCGTAAAATGTCTTTTGGTTCCGCGCCGAGAGCCATGCGGGTGCCAATTTCATGAGTTCGCTGCGCTACGGAATACGCCATGACGCCGTAAATGCCCACGGCAGCGAGTATGAGCGCTAACGCGGCAAATCCGGCGAGGAGCATGGTGCTTACGCGACGCAACGCAACCGATTGCGCGGCTAGAGTGGTCATGGGCAGAGCTTGGAAAACGGGCTGATCCTTGTCCACGTTCCACACGGCCTGTTCCCCGGAATGCAGCAGCGCCGCCGGATCGCCGGCCGTGCGAATCGTAAACGCCACCAGCCCCACCGGATACTGGTCGTAAGGACGATAAAGAGTAGGGAGGTCGGGAAGTTCGAGACCGAAGGCTTTGACGTTGCCCACCTCGCCGATGATTTCCCACCAGTCGGGTTTTTCTGGCGTTCCCAAATTCAGGCGTTTTCCGACGGCGCTGCTTCCTCCCAGGTATCGCCGAGCAAGTGTTTCGTCGACGATGGCGACGTGGCGGCTTCCATCGCGGTCCGCGTCATTGAAGCCACGTCCGCGAAGAAGCGGAATGCGCATGGAGGAGAAATAGGCTGGCGTCACAAACCGGTTGTCGGCGCTGGGCGATTCGCCGGGCTTTGGAGGCGCCTGGCCTTCGACGAGAAAATCCGTTTCGCCCCAAAAGCCGGTTAGCGGAAGAGTGCTGGCGGCGCCAACGGACTGCACGCCAGGCAAAGCTTGCATTTGCTGCAGAACGTCTCGCACGAATGCGCGTTGCTTGTCGGGCTGATTTTCCGGGTAGCGGTTCGATGCCAAGAAGACTTCCAGGCCCAACACGTGGTCCGGCTGAAAGCCCAAGCTGCCGTGAACAACGCGCTCAAAACTTTCGATCAGCAATCCCGCACCCGCCAGCAAGACCAGCGATAAAGCAATCTCACCAACAACGAGGACGCGGCGAAGTCCAGCCGAGCGAAAACCGGCAGTTGCCCCTCGGCCAGACTCCTTCAGTACATCAGCGGCATTGGCGCGAGCCGATTGCATGGCGGGCGCCACACCGAAAAGGACTCCCGTGAGAATGGTGGCGGCGAGAGCAAAGAAAAGGACCGGAAGGTTTATGGGGATATTTTCGACGCGAGGAATGCTTAGATTTGCAATATCGTTCGGAAATATGGAAACAAGAAACCTCGTACAACAGACCGCCAAGGCGATGCCTAGCCCACCGCCGGCGAGACTGAGTAAAAGGCTTTCCGTGAGGAATTGGCGGAGTAAGCGTCCGCGGCTTGCCCCTAGGGCAGCGCAGGCAGCGATCTCCTTGTGGCGCGTTGTAGCGCGCGCGAGAAGCAAACTGGCGACGTTGGCGCACGCAATGAGCAGCACAAATCCGACGGCACCCAGGAGAACGTACAACGGCGTTTGAATGTCGCCAGCCAGTTCCTTACGCAACGGTGTGACGGCGACACTGTTTCCCGTGTCCGTCGCGGGATGTTCCGCATCGATCTGGAGCGCGAGGGCCGTCATTTGAGCCTGCGCTTGCGCAACGGAAACTCCCGGCTTGAGGCGCGCCATCACCCGGATGTAGTGATGCTGGTAATCGCTCGTTGCCGAATCAGACAGGGCAATCGGCATCCACAGTTGCACGCCCGTCGGATAATCAAAACGAGGCGGCATTATGCCGATCACGCTATAAGGCGCGCCATCGAGCGTGATCGGTTTGCCGAGTATTTGAGGATCGGCATGGAACGTTGCGCGCCACAGCTTGTCGCTGAGCACAACTACTTTCGCCGCACCCGGCTGGTCTTCTTGAGGGCCAAACGTGCGGCCTAACTCCGGTGCGACGTCAAGTATCGTGAAATAATTTGCGGAGAAAGAATAGCCAATGAGCAATCGAGGATTTCCCGTTCCAGTGAGCGTCACCTCGTTGTCGTACGAGGCAGCAATGTCTTGAAACGCGGTATTGCGTTGTTTCCATTCGAAGAAGTCGCCGGGAGAAACAGGGGTTTCGTTTACGCCACGCCGGGAATTCGTGTTCCAAATCATTGCAAGGCGACTCGGATCTTTGTAAGGCAGAGCTCCGAGGAGGACTTCGTTCACGACGGAAAATATGGATGTGCTCGCGCCGATGCCGAGAGCGAGCGTGAGAATAGCGATGGCGGTGAAGCCGGGAGATTTGCGCAGCATGCGCAGGCCGAACCGCGTGTCTTGCAGCAATTGTTCCAGCCAGACGTGAGTCCACACCTCGCGCGTTTGTTCCTTGACGCTGGTCACATTACCGAATTTGCGCATGGCGGCGTAGCGGGCTTCTTCCGGCGACATGCCGCGGTCGATGTTGTCCTGGGTCTCGCGCGCGATGTGCTCGCGAATGTCCTCGTCGAGCTCCTCGAGCATGCGCTTGCGGCGCATCATCATTCACCTTCTTGGCCGCTTGGACGAAGAATCCGCGCGATGGCTGCCGCCAGCTTGTCCCACTTGCGGGTCTCCAGCGTCAATTGCCGCCGGCCCTTGGGCGTAAGCTTGTAAAATTTGGCCCTGCGGTTGTTTTCCGAGGTTCCTTCCTCCACCGAAATCCATCCGCGCTTGATCAGCCGGTGCAACGCCGGGTACAGCGATCCCTGCTCGACCTGCAACACCTCGTCGGAATTAAATTCGATGGCTTTGGCGATGGCGTGGCCGTGGCGCGGCCCCAGGAGTAGCGTGCGGAGAATGAGCAAGTCGAGCGTTCCTTGTAGAAGCTCGATGCGTTCGCGTTGTTCTTCAGTAGACATTCTAGGCGAGACTACACAGCTTCCAGTAGAATGTCAAGGTGAGCACTGGATTAGGATCTGCGCGCGGCTAAGTCGGCTCGATGGCTCAGACTCTCTCGTTTTCTTTCGCATCGGTCCCCTTGGCGGACCATGCCTTTTCGGAGATGTAATAGGGGGAGGAGACGGTGAAGATGCGCTCGTTGCCGCGGACGAGCAGCGTCCATTCGAGCAGACGGCCGCGCTGGTTGTGCAGAAAATATTCGTACCAGCGATCCTCGACAAGTTCGGGAATGACCACAACGATGCGGCGATCCGGGCGTTTTTCCGAAAGTTCGAGAACGTATTGGACTAACGGAATAATGATGAACCGGTAAGGCGAGGGAAGAACTACGAACTGAGGCGGCTCGGCGCCGGCTTTGCGGAAAGGCTGTTCGACGTAGCGATCCCAATCATCGCGCAGCAGTTCGGAGTGCTCTCCCGGCTCGACGTGAACGGCGATGATTTCCGGCGAGAGGCGCGAAGCGAACTCGATGGCCTGTTTGCAAATCGAGCTCCAACGGTCAATGGGCACAACGGCGATCGGCGGACGGCCATGATTCGCGGGCACGACCGGCGCGCAGACAGTGATGGCAGTCGCAACGGCATGATAGTGGCGGCGCACGATACGGAAAAAAAATATCAGCAGCGGAATGAAGAGAAGGGTGATCCAAGCGCCTTGCGCGAATTTCGCCACGAGCACCACGATGACCGTGATGCCAGTGACGAATGCGCCGAGCCCGTTCACCATCGCGCTTTTCACCCAGCCCGGACCTCGATTCTTCCGCCAGTGCACCACCATGCCGAACTGAGACAAGGTGAAAGCGAGAAACGCGCCAACGGCGTACAAGGGAATCAGATTGTCGGTGACGCCTCCAAAGATGATGAGCAAAGCGGCCGTCAACAAGCCTAAAACAACGATGCCATAGGTATAGACAAGCCTACGGCCGCGATAGCCGAATGCGTGCGGTAAATAGTTATTGGTGGCGATGGACTTGCAGAGACGTGGGAAATCGGCGAAAGCTGTGTTGGCGGAGAGAGAAAGGACCAGCAAAATCGAGGCAATCGTCAGATAGTAGAAAATTCCTTTGCCGAAGACCGCTGCAATCAGCATGGAGAGAAGGCTTTGATAGCCGGGCTTGCCGGGGTCAGTGGCCGCGATCCCGTAAATTTTCACGAGATAGGAGATTCCGGCGAGGAGCAGCGCTAGGAGAAAAATAATGATCGTCAGAGTGCGCTGCGCGTTCTTCACGGCGGGTTCGCGAAATGCTTTCACGCCGTTGCTGACGGCCTCGACGCCGGTCAGTGCTGTGCAGCCGCTGGAAAATACCTTCAAAAGCAGCCAAAGACTGACGACGGCGGTCACCGGGGGCGCGGGCGGCAGGGGCGCAAGCGGCGTTGGATGCCCGCCACTGAGCGCCGCCCGTACCAGTCCGCCAACAATCGTAATTAGAAGAGTGCCCACGAAAAGATACGTCGGAACCATGAAAACGACACCGGCTTCGGCCACTCCCCGTAAATTGACGACCGTGATGATGAGCAGAATGCCCAGGCAAATCCCAACGGTGTGCGGCAGCAAGGAAGGCACCGCGGAAATTAACGCGCCGACGCCCGCGGAAATGCCCACTGCGGCCGTGAGGATGTAATCGGTGAGCAAAGCCGCCGCAGCAAGCAGGCTCGGAGTGGCGCCCAGATTGTAGCGCGCCACGGTATACGAGCCGCCCCCACCTGGATACGCAGCGATGGTCTGGCGGTAGGAAAAATAAACGATGACCAGCAGCGCGATGATGGCGGCGCTGACCGGCACAATGTACTGCACGCCGAGTAAGCCTAGCGGAATCAACAGGCTAAGGGCAGCTTCCGGCCCGTACGCGGCGGAACTGAGGCCGTCCAACCCGAAAATGGGAATGCCCCGCGCAGGGCCAATCTGTTCAGCGCGCTCGTCGCTGGTTCGGATGGGCTTGCCAACAAGCAGGTCGAGGATGTTCATGGGCGGCTCTATCCGTCTTAGGGGCTAAATCCAGAGTGTCCATTTGCAACGAGAACGGCGTGAATGTCAACCATCAGGAACAGCCATGAATGAGGGGGCGCGCAACGAATACGGTGGGGAGTCCGGCTATGGGGCTGCGCTTGACAGGGGTGGAGAGCGGGCCTACGCTGCGCTGTTTGTGACGGTCGGCGGAGTCGGGAACAACGGGAGAGAGCGCAAGGAGAATCAAAGAATGAGAGCGACGAAGTTGGCGAAGAAACGTACGGAGGCGGGGGCGGCGATTGGCGTCGCGATGATTTTGTGCTGCACGACGATATTCATGTTGCTGGATGCTGGAACGGCGAGGGCGGCGTCAGAAGATTATCAGGTGATTGTCGAGCACAACGTGGCGGCGAAAATGCGCGATGGCGTGATTTTGCGGGCGGATATTTACCGCCCCAAGGCGGAAGGGAGATTTCCCGTGCTGCTCGTGCGTACGCCATACGATAAAACGGGCGAATCGAATTTTGGAATGAGAGGCGCGGCGAGAGGATACGTGGTTGTGGAACAGGATGTACGCGGGCGGTTCACTTCGGACGGCGAATGGTACCCGTTCAAGTACGAGTCGCAGGATGGCTACGAAACGGTGGAATGGGCGGCGGCGCTGCCTTACTCGAACGGAAAAGTGGGCATGTTTGGCGGGTCGTACGTGGGCGCGACGCAATATTTGGCGGCGATTGCCAAGCCGCCGCATTTGGCGGGGATTTGCCCCGATGTGACAGCGTCGAATTATCACGATGGCTGGACGTATCAAGGCGGAGCGTTCGAACAGTGGTTCAACGAATCGTGGACCACGGGCTTGGCGGAGAACACGATGCGGCGGCGCGTGGAAGAAAACGCCGACGCGCTCGGCGGAACGAATACCTTGCCGCTGGCGGACTACGCTGTACTCGAAGCTCCATCGGCGACTAGGATTGCGTCTTATTTTACGGATTGGCTAGCGCATCCGAATTACGACGCGTATTGGAAGCAGTGGTCGATCGAGGATCACTACGCGGATATCCAGGTGCCGGTGCTGAGTTTTGGGGCGTGGTACGACATTTTTCTGGGCGGGACGCTACGCAATTACACGCGCTTGAAAACGGAGGCAGGGACGGAGGCGGCGCGGCGCGGGCAGAGGTTAGTGGTTTATGTTGGCGGACATGCAGGAGGGTCGGACAGTCGGAAAGTCGGCGCGGTGGATTTTGGAGCGAAGCTGCCGATCGATCAGGATGAGATGACGTTGCGGTGGTATGACTGGCTTCTAAAGGGCGAAGCGAATGGAATGGAGAGCGAAAAACCGGTAAGGATTTTTGTGATGGAAAAAAATGAATGGCGCGATGAGGGTGATTGGCCGTTGGCGCGCGCTAAGAGCACGCGATATTTCCTGCATTCGACGGGAAGCGCGAACAGCTTCTCCGGAAACGGCACGCTGAGCACGGCGGCACCAGGAGAAGAGAAGGCGGACCAGTATGGGTACGATCCGGCCGATCCGACGCCGACGATTGGCGGGCCACTTTGCTGCGGAGCCTTGCCGACCGGAATCGGGCCGGAAGATCAGCGGCCGGCGGAAGCGCGCCCGGATGTGCTGGTGTTTACGACACCGGCCTTCACGAAGGATTTTGAAGTGACCGGGCCAGTGGCGCTGGATTTATACGTGAGCAGCTCGGCGGTGGACACGGATTTCACCGGGATGCTCGTGGACGTCTGGCCGAATGGATTTGCGCAGAATTTGACGAGCGGAATTTTGCGAATGCGTTACCGCAATTCACAGGAAAAACCGGAGCTGGAAAATCCGGGCGAACTGTACCACGTGACGGTGGATCTGTGGGCGACGAGCAATGTTTTTCTGCCGGGACACAAATTGCGGCTGGAAGTTTCGAGCAGCAATTTTCCGCGATTTGATCGGAACATGAACACGGGCGAGCTGCAATCGCGCGCGACGCGGATGATAAAAGCTACGAACGTGATTTACCACGATAAAGAGCATCCTTCGGCGCTAGTTTTGCCGGTGATACCGTAGTCCCAAGCAGGCCATTAGCTGACCCGCGAGTTGCGGCATTCCGAAACAAGTAGGCCGCGTTGGCGGTAGCACTGATGCTTACGCGTTGCCTGGGCGACGGGCGCATGATGCACGAAGTGAGGACACGCACTCGGCGCGCGGTGCGCGTGTGATGCGTTGGGCGTTGAATGCATGCACAAATTCCATTATCGTAGAGGTTTCTTTTCTGGCAAAAATGCGCGGTGCGCGTCGCGCGATGAAAAATGAGCGGGGGAAATCGTGAAGAAGAAGATTCGAGTGATTCAGTACGGCGTGGGGCCGATCGGCGCGTCTATCGCGCGGCTAATGCGAGAAAAACAGGCCATTGAAATCATCGGGGCTATTGATACGGACCCGGCTAAAGTGGGCCGCGACCTCGGTGAAGTCACCGGAGCGAACGATGCTCCTTGGGGCGTGACAGTTTCGGCGGATGCAAAAGAAGTGTTGGAACAGGCTGCGGACGTGGTGATCCACTCAACGTCGTCCTCGCTGCCGAAGGTGATGGGGCAGTTGCTGGCGTGCCTTGAGGCGGAGTCGTGCGTCGTTTCGACTTGTGAGGAATTGGCGTTTCCACTGCGCACGTATCCGGAATTTTCCGCGCAACTGGAGAAGGTTGCGAAGGATTGGGGCGTAGCCCTTGTGGGAACGGGCGTGAATCCGGGTTTCGTGATGGACAAGCTGGTGATTACGCTCGCGGCGGTTTCCCAGCGGATTGAGCACGCGAAAGCGGTGCGCATCGTGGATGGCGGCAAGCGCAGGCTGCCTCTACAGAAAAAAATCGGCGCGGGGATGACGGAAGACGAATTTCGCGCGCAGGTGAAAGTGGGAGTGATCAAGCATGTCGGTTTGCCGGAGTCCGTGGCAATGATCGCGGACAGTTTGAACTTGCCGGTGGAAGTGATTACAGAGACGATCGAGCCGAAAATCGCGACTGAGCGCGTGCAAACGGAGTACTTGACGGTGGAAGCGGGACAGGCGGCTGGCGTACACCAAATCGCTCGCGGCGTGGGCGGCGGAAAAGAGCTGGTTTACCTCGAGCTACAGATGTATGTCGGCGCGAAAGAGCCAGCGGACACGATCACCTTGAAAGGCCATCCGGACATCAGTTTAGTGATTCCGGGGGGAACGCACGGTGATGTGGCAACCGCGTCGGTGGTCGTGAATTCGATTCCGGTGATACTGGATGCGCCGGCGGGTCTGCGGACCGCGCGGGATTTGCCGATCGGATTCTTTTCGCCGAATGCGAAGCCCTAAAGATAGAAGACTTCTCGGACCGAAGAAAGAATTCGGCTCGCGATTCAAAACTAATGATTCAGAAGCGGAAGCGATTTTAGATAGGCAATGATGGCCACCGCGTCTTCATGCTTCATGTGGTAGACGTGCATCGGCGGGCGTAAAGTTTCGCCTTCTGGTCCAATGCCGCGCTCAAGGACTCGTTCACCTTCTTCCTCGGTAAAGCTCGGAAAGCCGGCCAATGCCGGAGCGCTCGGCGCCCAATTGGGAATCTGTCTCACCGGCATGATCCAGATGGGAGCGCCCTGTAGCCACGCGTTACGATCGAGTTCGCCCTGCGCGTTGCGCGGCGTGTGACATTCGCCGCACATGGCCACATCTTCCACGAGGTAGCGGCCACGCTCGATTTCAGCCTTGTCGGGAGAAGTGGTTACCGGCTTCGGCTTCGTCCAGGCAATCGAAACTGCCACAACGAGGGTGACGAACAGCCCCAGGGAACCCACTTTTGAAGACATAGCTCGCATGAAGCCTCCAAAACTTCCAGTGACGGATTTGAAGAACCTGCCAAACGGATTCGCCGGAAACCGGAAAGAAACTCCGGGTAGTCTCGATCGGCAATCCCAATTCCGATGGAAGCGTGCGCCAGCCCCGGTTGCCCGAGGGCTAAGGCGCGGCTGCCGTTCCGTTTCCGCGGCAGAGCAGAGCTAGAGCATACCACTTGGATAGTTCTCCGTGGTTTAAGAATGCTTGGAGAAGGCAACACTTTGTGGCTGGCCTCTCTGGTTGCGCCTGCGGGCGGTCTTTTTACTCGGTGGAATCTTGGGAAAAGAGCTCTTGCCGCTACCGGCGGCGGCCTCGAAAGAGAATGCTGGCGGCGTGACTTGCAGCAGTCACGGGTAACGCTGACGAATTTTCACCGTGCGATCCAGTTCATCGGAGACTTCGAGAATTTTTAGCTGGAGATCCTTGTCGAGCGGCGCCGTGGCGAGAAAATCGTGAACTTGGGTTTGCGCGGCGGGGGATTGCTGGCCGTCGAGGAAAGCATTGAGCCAGCCCAGCAGGAAAAATATTTTCCGTTCGCGCTTGATTTGGGGGAGAGCTTCAAGGGCGGGCTTCACGTAAGGGAGCGTCAACTCAGATTGGTTCCAATAATTGAAGGCGCCGAGGCTTTGGGCGATCCAGTCTTCAGGGCGAGAGGAATCGTGGAGATAGTCGTTGAAGTATTTTTGCTTGGTGGCGGCGTCTGGACGGGCGGCTTGCGCCATGTAGGCATATTTCTGGCCGTCGCCAGTTTGGTCGCGCTTTTCTTCGGCGGCCAAGAGGGAATCGGCGTCGGGATCTTTGAGAGCGATTAACGCGGTGAGCATGGTCCAGCGGTCGAGCGGACGAAGATCGACGGCGGGGACGGTGAGCTTGCCGTTGAGGAGATCTTTCAACTGCGCTCGGCCTTGACGGCTTTCCGCGATGGCGCGAAGCCCGCGAAACCAAATGATACGAAAATCCTGTTCGGAGGAATGCAGCATGCGGTCCGAGGCGAGAGCTTCGGCTTGTGGGACGATTTGTGCACGAGCGGCGTCGCTGACGTAGCGGTGTAGGCCCGTAGTGACGTGGCCGACGAGGCTTTGCGCGAGCTCTTCGTCCGTTTCGACGGGCAGCAGCCGAAGGGCTAGATCGAGAAAATCGCGCGGGGCTAAATCGGCTTCGCGGACGGAATCCCAAAGCGAGCCCCACAGTAGCGCGCGATCGAAAACATCTTGAATTTCGCCGAGATGATCGACGACCGCTTCGCGGCTGCGTTCATCGAGCAGAAAACGGCCATAGGCGTAGTCACGGTCATTGGGGAAAACATATTGCGGGCAGGGTTTCGCGAGCGCTTCGGGCAAATCGGCGTTTTGCGTGTTGAGTTGCGCGCGAAGTCGAATGGGAGGGCGGCCAGGATAGGCGAGCAAGACTTGAATGGCGATTGGCCAGATGCCGCCTTCACCGAGAACGTCATACTGTGTGAGCGAAAAATGATCGATGCGATTTTGCGCGTCGCAGGACGAAGCCACATCGACCTGGGGCATGCCACGATGGCGAATCCACATGGCTGCCCAATTTTGCAAGGACTTCCCGGAAACTTCTTCGAAGGCGTGAACGAGATCGCTCCACTCCGCGTTGGAGTAGGCGTGTTGCTTGAGATAGAGGCGCAGTCCATCGCGAAACTTCTCTTCGCCCAGGACGAAGGCGAGCTGCTTGATGACTCCGGGGGCTTTGGAATAAACAATGGCGCCGTACGCGGATTTCGCGTCCTTCAAATTGTCGATGTTCTGATAGATGGGGGTGGTGCCTTTGGTCGAGTCGATGGAATAAGCGGCAGGCTTGATGGAAAGATAGAAACGCCCCCAGATATTTTCACTGGGTTTGAGGGCCGCCAGCGCTTGATACGCCATGTACTGCGCGAAGCCTTCCTTGAGCCAGAGATCGTCGAACCAGAGCATAGTGGTGAAGTCCCCGAACCATTGATGCGTGAGTTCGTGGAGGAGAAGGATATCGCGGTTGAGATGGTCGCTGTGTGTGGGTGCGGTACGAAAAAGAATGGATTCCTCGCGGAGAAATGTTGCGCCGGCGTGCTCCATGCCGCCGTAAGCGAAGCCGGGGATAAGAACGAGATCGTATTTTGGAAATGGAAAAGGCTGCGCGAAAAACTTGGAGAGATAATCGATGCCCTGAGCGGTGATTTGCTGGACTTCGGGGGCTTCCGCCTCTGCTTTCTTGAATTGTGATTGACGGACGTATATGCCTGGCAGGCCGGCGGCTTCGCGAACCTTGCGGAATGGGCCGGCGGCGAATGCGAAAAGATACGTGCTGATCGGACGGGTCTCGGAAAAAATCGTATGGCGTTGGCCGGAAGCGGTGGCCGGTGATTGAGATGCGATGGGCGTGTTCGAGACGACGGTCCAGTTTTCGGGAGCGGTGAGTTCAAGATGGAAGCGCGCTTTGAGATCGGGCTGGTCGAAGCATGGGAAAGCCATCTCGGCGTCCATGGGGACGAAGAGCGTGTAGAGATACTCGGTGTTGTCGTCCTTGTCTTCGAAACGCGTGATGGCTTTACCAGCAGCGGCGACAGGGGCGCTGAAATCAATGCTAATGTCGTTTTCGCCGGGCCGGATGCTGCTCGCAGAGAGCTCGATGTGGCCGTTTTCGATTTTGGCGGGAACGGCGTGGCCATTAATGGCGAGATTCATAACGGCGCCTTCGCGAAAATCGAGGAGAACAGCGGCGGAAGAATTGGAATGAAATCGGAGATCTTCATGCCCGGATGTCGATGGCGCATGGGGCGCGAGCGTAAACCAGAGGCGGTAGCGAATGTCGGAAAGTCGTGCGGCGCGTTGGCGGGCGAGTTCGCGCGGAATGCCCTCGGGCGGCGTGGCGGCGAGAAGATTGCCGGCGATGGAGACCGCAAGAAAAGTGAAGAGGATGCGCATAAGCGAAAGAAATTTACACGATTGGCGGGCGCGAGCGATATGGTGATTTTTTCCGCGAGGCCCGCTCCGTGGCTCGAAGGGCGGAGTATGATGCTACGCTGACGTGGTCCGGCAATGAGGTTTCTCCGCTCGGTGATGGCGGCGGGCTAAAACTCTTCGATCTTCCAGGGGCACTCATGAAGAAATTCATTTTAGTATTCTTGCTAGCGTTGCCGGCATGTCCGTTTGGCTCGCACGCTACGGCCGTTCGAGGCATCAACAGCTTCGAAGGCCAGGCAATTCCTGCCGCGCAAAGCGTGGATAAGGCGCGGTGGGAGCGCGAGGCGGCGAGTGTTGCGATTGTTCGCGACGACTGGGAAATCGCGCACGTTCACGGGAGGACGGACGCCGACGCAGTGTTCGGCATGATTTATGCCCAGGCGGAAGACGATTTTAACCGTGTCGAGACGAATTACATCAACGCGATGGGGCGGCTGGCGGAAGCGGAGGGCGAGAGTAAGATTTATCAGGATTTGCGCATGAAACTGTTCATCGACCCCGCGCAGCTTAAGAAGGAATACGCGGCGAGCCCCGGGTGGCTGAAAAAATTGATGGATGCGTGGGCGGATGGATTGAACTACTACCTTTTCAAACATCCAGACGTCAAGCCGCGGGTCATCCAGCGATTCGAGCCGTGGATGGCGCTGAGCTTCACGGAGGGAAGCATCGGCGGCGACATCGAGCGAGTGGACCTGGCGCAGCTCGAAGCGTTTTATGGCAAAACTCCCGCGATCTTGGGAGACGCGGCGGACGACAATGAAACCGAGGAGCCGACCGGGTCGAACGGCATGGCAATTGCCCCATCGAATGCAGCCGATCATCACGCATTGCTTCTCATCAATCCGCACACGTCGTTTTTCTTCCGTTCCGAATTACAAATGACGAGCGACGAAGGACTGGACACCTACGGTGCGGTGACGTGGGGGCAATTTTTCGTATACCAAGGATTCAACGACAAAGCAGGGTGGATGCATACCTCGAGCGGGGTGAACGCGATTACCTGGTATCTCGAAACAGTCCGGAAAAAGGGAGACGAGCTTTATTACAAGTACGGAAACGAAGAGCGGCCCATAATCGCGAAAGAGATCATTGTGCCCTACAAAACGGCCGACGGCATGGCCGAGAAAAGGTTCACGGTGTACCGCACGCATCACGGGCCAATCATCGGCGAGCAGGATGGAAAGTGGGTCAGCATTCGGCTAATGGTCGAGCACGTAAAGGCGCTGACGCAATCCTACACGCGAACTAAGGCGACGAATTACAAATCCTTCCGGCAGACGATGGAGCTGCACACGAATTCCTCGAACAACACGATTTTCGCGGATGCCGACGGGGACATTGCATATTTTCATGGGAATTTTATTCCGAAGCGCGACACGAGATTTGATTGGAACAAACCCGTGGACGGAAGCGATCCGGGCACGGAATGGCACGGCCTGCTTTCAATTGATGAGACACCGCATTTGCTGAATCCAAAGAGCGGCTGGCTTTACAACTCGAATAATTGGCCGTGGTCGGCGGCGGGCGCGAACAGCCCGAAGCGGGAAGAGTATCCTGTCTACGTGGAGACGGGCGGAGAGACTGCGCGGGGACTGCACGCGATCCGCGTGCTGCAGAATAAGAAAGACTTCACGGTGGACTCCCTGATTGCGGCGGCGTACGACAGTTATTTGACCTGGTTCGAGAAGCCGATACCGTGCTTACTGAAAGCCTGTGACAATGCGCCAACCGATGATTCGCTGAAAGCCAAGCTGGCCGAGCAGATCAGCACGTTGCGCGGGTGGAATTTGCGGTGGGGCGTATGGTCAGTGCCCACCTCTTTAGCAGTGTTCTGGGGCGAGGATATACGGAAGCGCCTTGGCGGCGAAGCGCGAAAAGAGGGCGCTTACCTCAGCGATTATATCTGCGCGAAAGTGCCGTCCGAAGTTCTGCTCCAATCGCTCTCCGACGCGTCTGACCGGCTTACCGCGGATTTCGGCACTTGGAAAACGCCGTGGGGCGACATCAACCGATTCCAGCGGCTGAATGACGATATCTCTCCGACTTTCAGCGATGCCGGGCCGAGCATCCCAGTGGGATTCACATCATCATTTTGGGGATCATTGGCATCGTTCGGAGCGCGGCCTTATCCGGGAACGAAAAAATGGTATGGCACGAGCGGAAACAGCTTTGTCGCCGTGGTGGAATTTGGCGAAAAAGTGCGCGCTAGAGCAGTAACTGCGGGAGGAGAGAGCGGCCGTCCTTCGTCACCTCACTTCAACGACGAGGCCGAGCGATATGCCACGGGAAACCTACGTGAAGTCTATTTCTATCCCTCGCAGCTAAAGGGGCACACCGAGCGCGAATACCATCCCGGAGATTAAGAGCTTAAATCCTCGGCGGACCAGGAGCGGAGCACGCGAGGCGATTTCCAGCTAACAACGGATTGTTTTTCGCTTTTGGCCCACGCGGCCTGCGGCTTCGATTTTCTTGATACATGTGGTGGCGAGCGGCACTTTGCAAGCCGTGTCGCCCACGTCCACGGAAACGGCGCCAATCTCGCGCGCTGCAGCCTTGGCTTGTTTCAATAGCGGCTTCACATAAGTTCCAACGGCAATCACAAAACCATTCATGGTATAGCGGACACGGTTCTGCGAGTTCTTGATTTCTTTAGCGACGGTTTCGAGCAGCTTTTCGACTTCCGCCAGGTCCAAATCATCATCCGGTTTTGTGGCAACGAGTCCCGAGTACGTACACCAACCAGACGGCGTCACTTGCTCCTTCTTCGATTTAA
This sequence comes from Candidatus Acidiferrum sp., assembly GCA_049800195.1. Lineage (GTDB taxonomy): Bacteria > Acidobacteriota > Terriglobia > Acidiferrales > UBA7541 > Acidiferrum. The sequence continues at coordinate 2,405 of JBARJI010000028.1, read as the reverse complement.
TCCACTGCATGGCCAGATCTCGAACTCTCGAATTCTCAACCGTGACCCAGGGAACTATGTTTTCGGCAATTATCTGCAGATGCGCCGCCCCCTCCGCCCACGCATTCAAATGTTTCGGTGTTTTTTGGGCACCGGCGGCGACCATCCCCGCGAGATACATCGTGTCGAGATTGCCGGTCGCATAAAGTTCGCAAGCGAGCGCCTGTTGTCCTTCGATGGTCTTCGCGATCACCTTGAGGTCAGCGACGGTCACGCCAAACATGTTGCCCGTGGCCATGCCGTGACGCGCATAGATTTTGCGTGTTTTCTCCGCTCCCTTCCTTTTCAGCTCGGCCATGATGGAAACGACGGTAGGCATGAGCTGTCTCTCCTGCGGAGTGAACTTTTCAGGATTCGCTCTATGCAAAGGATTTCCTCGCGCGAAGCCCGAGGCGGCCGAAAAGCTTTGTGCGACAGTTTAGCAGAAGCGGCGGCGCGCCGCGAAGGTGCGAGTGCCGTCACGGTCGGCCAATAATTTGATTGTGAATACTTGGCCGGGAGGCCCCGCCCTGGTCGAGGCGAGGGGCGTGATACGATGAGGCGTAGGCAGCTATCATGATCGGACAAACGCTCGACCACTACAGAATCATCGCCCGACTTGGCGAGGGTGGCATGGGTGTGGTCTACCGCGCGCGTGATGAAGTCTTGAATCGCGACGTAGCTCTGAAATTGCTCGCTCCCGGTGTGATCAACAAAGTTGGCCGTGATCATTTGTTGCGTGAGGCGCAAACCGCTTCGTCCCTCAGCCACCCAAGCATCTGCACCATTTATCAGGTTGGGCAAACCGGCAAAGACTTCTTCGTGGTGATGGAGCTCATCGAAGGGCACTCGCTCACCGACCTGGTCGCGAAGACGGCCCTCTCCATGGAAACGGTGATGCGGCACGGCGTTCAGATTGCCGATGCACTGGCTCACGCGCACGAGCGGGGAATCGTGCATCGCGACATCAAGAGCTCGAACGTGATGATCACCCCGGAAGGGCGCGTGAAGGTCCTGGATTTCGGGCTGGCCACGCGGGTGGCCACGGAAGAAGTCGGCGACTTGACGCTTTCCCACGATTCCCTCGAGAGCAAGCTCGTTGGGACTCTACCGTACATGGCGCCGGAAGTCTTGCGCGGACAAAAGGGCGACCACCTGAGCGATTTGTGGGCGATGGGAATCTTGCTCTACGAAGCAGCGGCGGCCGTCCAGCCGTTTCGCGGTAAAACAGGATTCGAGATCAGCTCGGCGATTCTTCGAGAACCGCCTCCGCCTCTGCCGTCCACTGTTCCACCTGGCCTAGCCGCGGTGATCCTGCGATGCCTGGCGAAAGAGCCAGCCGGACGATATCAGCGGGCTAGCGAAGTGCGCGCGGCGTTGGAGGCACTGCAAGGCGCGTTGTTGCAGAGCCGACAGCCACATCCATCGGAAGAAACGCGTGGCCCGCGAACGCTTGTTCTTCGGGGAATGCAACACCTCACCGTCAAAAACGGAGACGTGTTGCTAATGGTAGGCACGAACAAAGGAGCCTTTCTGCTGCGCTCGTCGCGGGACCGCACGCGATGGGATATCGCTGGGCCTTATTTCCATGGCCAAGGCATAAACGCAATGGCCTACGATGCGCGGAACGGGCGGCATCGTGTGTGGGTTTCGACCAACAACGTGATGTGGGGAACTTTTTTACGCTCCAGCGATGACTTCGGCAGGATGTGGACCAACCCGCTCTCGGCGAACATCCGGTTTCCCTCCGATTCAGGGGCTTCGTTAAAGAACATTTGGCAGATTTGCCTGGGACGCGAAGACGAGCCCGACACGCTTTATTGCGGAGTGGAACCGGCGGCGCTTTTTGAATCGCGGGATGGGGGCGAATCGTGGTGGCTCGTGCGCGGGTTGTACGAGCATCCCCACCGCCCGCGCTGGATGCCAAGCAACGGCGGCCTGCTGCTCCACACGATTGTGGCAGACCGGCACAATCGGGAACTGATGTACGTCGCGATCTCTTCTGGCGGCTTCTATCGCACCGAAGATGCAGGAGCTACCTGGCATGCGCGTAATAGTGGCATACGCGTAGTCTTCACGCCCGAAAAGTTCCCGGAATTTGGCCAGTGCGTCCATAAAATCGTGCTCCATCATTCTCGCCCCGAGCGTCTGTTCCTGCAGAATCACTGGGGGATCTATCGTTCCGACAACCGGGGCGATTCGTGGCAGGACGTCGCACACGGGCTGCCTTCGGATTTTGGTTTCGCGATGGTGATGCATCTGACCTGACCGGGATTTTTTGTACCAGCGGAAGTGAGAGAGAATTCACTCTGAAGGAGCGCTGGTATGCCGACAAGGAAATACAAACCGGAGCAGATTGTCACGCTGCTGCGGCAGATTGAAGTGGA
>JBARJI010000027.1:0-18707 GCA_049800195.1 Candidatus Acidiferrum sp. | reverse complement strand
TCCACTTCAATCTGCCGCAGCAGCGTGACAATCTGCTCCGGTTTGTATTTCCTTGTCGGCATACCAGCGCTCCTTCAGAGTGAATTCTCTCTCACTTCCGCTGGTACAAAAAATCCCGGTCAGGTCATCAGGAAGTGGAGAGCGCCGCGCAGCTCGGCGCGACTAGAAGTTATCTGGCTCTGTTGACATCCTCGTGACAACCATGAAGTTTTGCGATAGCCGACTCGTCGAATTCGTTGTTTGCCACGGAGGCAGGAGGTGCGACGGCCGAAGTCGGACTCCTGCCTTTTGCCCGCATCGCTCTGCAAGTCTCCAAAGCGGTGCTTCCGCGCTACCGCAGTCGTTTCAGCAAGCACCAATTCACGCAGCCACAGTTGCTGGCCATTCTCTGCTTGATGCGCTACGAGGACTGGACCTTTCGCGAAGCCGAGGTGCGGCTCGGCGTCTTCCTCTGCGCGTGTGGTTGTTCCACTCTTCAAATCCATAAGATAAATCCATGGGGAATGTACTAGTTCTGGTAGTAGTCGTGCCGCGTGAGATAGCGTCCAATGCTTCCCGATAGACACAACTCCGACTGGGTCTGGTGCCAATGTTTCGAAAATGGATGGTTCTCGCCGTTCTACTCTCCGTCGCCCCATCTTTGAGCGCGCAAACTCCCGACGCCGCAAGTATTCGAGGCCAAGTGCTGGATCAAAGCCGCGCGCCCTTGCCGGGTGTGGAAGTGAGTCTAAAAAGCGCACTGGCCCGCGCCGAGCGCACGGCGCAAACGGATGCATCGGGGAACTTTGCCTTCACGGGACTCACCATCGGCAACTACACGCTGCTCGCGCACAAACAAGATTTCGCCGATGTCACGCGAGAAGTCACTTTAGTCGGGGGCACGACCGCCGATGTGCAACTGCAGCTCGGGGTCACTGCGGTCAAAGAGGAAGTCGTGGTCACGGGCGCGGCGGGGGATATTCGAACGGATGAGCCGCAACTCGGCGACCGTCTCGGGCAGGAGCAATTGCAGGAGATGCCCCTGCCCAATTCCAGAATCACGTACCTGCCGCTGTTGAACGCCGCGAACCGTCCGGCGATCAATCAGGGCGATGTGTTCATGAACCAGGATCTATTCACGACAAACGGATCTGGGCGGCGGCAAACGGCGTGGGTCGTAGATGGCATTACGGCAAATGATAGTTGGGGGCGGCAGACGATTTTCACCAACGTTCCCAGAGATTCCGTGCAGGAAATGACCGTGCTGGAGAACGCTTTCTCCGCGGAGTTCGGGGCGACCACGGGCGGTGTGGTCAACATTGTTACGAAATCAGGCGGCGATGATTATCACGGAGATCTCTTTGGAGTGTGGCGGCCCAGCGATTTGGGCGCAAAATTGGCGGGCTTCACAACGACGTCAGCAACAAGCGGCAATCAGATTGTAACGGACTCGTTGGGGCAGCTCGGCGCTTCTCTTGGTGGTCCCGTTCCGCACGCGGAGAAAACTTACTTCTATTTTTCAGGAGAATATAGCCGCGAGGATCGCGGCTCTCCCGTAATTTCGCCGCTCGATCCGGGAGTATTCGTCGGCCATTACGCGGATTGGATGACGTTTCTCCGGATCGACCATCAAATCAATCAGAACAACACTTTGTTCTTCCGCGCTGACACCGACAGTTTCCACGACACGAACCCGAACGGCATCGTCGGGGGAGAAAGCCTTCCAACGGTGGACCGCATTTTTCGCCGGCGCACATACACGACGGAGTTGGGCGAGACGGCAGTATTGTCACCTTCGCTGGTGAACTCCGCCCACATTGAATTCCAGCTCGCGGCGCCCATAACGCAGTTCACTCCGGTCATCGACGGCACGCAGTTCGTCGTGCCCATCACGGCGGTCGGAACGTTCACGAGCGGCACTTCGCAATCGGCGCTGCTGATGAACCGGCAATACGGGGTGAGCGACACGCTCTCGAAGACGTTGGAACGGCATCAGATCAAGGTCGGGGGAGATTTGAGCTACTCGCACACCGGCGGAAATAGCAAGGAATTCGGCGGACCGATTTATCTCGGGGAGCTCAAGTACAACACCTGCACGGAGACGGTGGACGTGTGCGAGAGCTCGGCGTATCTGGACGACCTCGGCAACGTGGCGAGCTATACACAAAGCTATGGAAACGCGAATTACACGGTAGCGGATGCGCTGTGGTCCACATTCATCCAGGACGATTTTCGCGCCCGCAACGACCTGACGCTTAATCTTGGATTGCGATACGAGCAACAAACGTTCACTGACTCGCGGAAAGATTTCGCTCCTCGCGTGGGATTCGCCTATAACTGGCGGGGACAGGGCAAAACCGTGATTCGGGGCGGCTACGGAATCTACTATTCTCAAGTGGTGGACAATTCGGAAGCGAACTATGCGCTGAGCGGCCCGACCGGCGTCTTCAATTACACCGCGACTCCGGGCGAAGTCGGTTTTCCGGCGAGCGTCTCGGGCGTACCATTGCCGGCGTTTCCTGCCGGCGCCGTCGCTCCGATTCGGACGATTTATCTTCGTCCCGGACGCGCGGCTTACTACAACCAATTTCTTCCGGTGGCGGACTTGATCGGATATCCGAACGCGCTGCTGAACCCGTATTCGCAACAGTGGACGCTGGGCATGGAAAGACAGATCGTGAAAGGCTGGGTGCTGAGCGTCGACTATGTTGGATCGCATACGGTGAAGATCGTGCGCCCGCTGGACGTCGATCCGCCGACATCCTTTGTGCGGACAGCTCCCGACCAGTTCTTTAACGGCGCATCAAACGCGGCGACGGCGGCGCTGGAAGCCAATTGCACACGCCCGTTGTGGGTAGCGTTTTATGCGGCCGAGGGCATGACCTGTAGTCCGGCTTCTCAAATGAACACCTCGCTGCCGGAGCCTCCGTATTCCGTGGTCACATCGGACGTGAATGACGGATTTCTGTCGTACAACTCGCTCAACGTGAATTTGAGCCACCAATTCTCGAATCGCTTCGCGATGCTGGCGAGCTACGTTTATTCACACGCCATCGACAATGTCGATCCGGATACGACTGCGCAAAACCCCAATGACCCACTGCTCACGGGAAACGCGGAGAAGGGCGATGCGATTTTCGATCAGAGGCACCGGTTTGCGCTGAGCGGAACGTATAGCGCGCCGTGGGGATTCCATTTGGGCGGCTACGCGACGCTGGCATCTGGCCTTCCGTTCAACTACACGACGGGCGTGACGAACAGCGGCGATACCGGCGGGACGACGGACCGCCCGGTGATTGACGGCGCGGTTGTGGGCCGAGACACAGGCCGCGGCCGGTCGATTTATGACTTTGCGCCGTTCGTTGAGAAGGAGTTTCCGATCAGAGACCGTTTACAACTGAGAGCGCGCGCCGAAGCATTCAACGTCTTCAATCACGCGAATTTCGTCGGTTACAACGGAGTCTACGGGAATGGCGCGACGCCCAGCCCCGGATTCGGGCAACCATTAACCGGAATCACGAACCAATTGCCGGCGCGCTCCATGCAGTTTTCGCTGCGGTTGCAATTCTAGAAGCGCGACGCAGGAGGTCGATGCAGCCTCGCTTTCGCCGACCGCCTACCAAGCTAAGAATTTCCTGAAGCTGGTTCTTCGAAATAACCGGCGTTTCGAGCATTCTTCTTTCTCGCACAAATCCACTAGCGGCGGGAAGGACCAACGGTCAAAACTGCATCCGCCGCACCTACTCGCTCGCAACCCAGGAAGTCTTCATCACTTCCGGCGCAAGAATTGTTGGAGACGCGAGGATGTTTCCGGTAGCGCCGACGAGAGTAAGGAGCTTGCCTTGACTGATATCAAGAAATGCAGCTTGGGAGGTGGACGCCCCTTTCAGTGGATCGAATGTCGTTGTAATACTCTGTGCGTAGGCCACGTCATAATAGATATCCGCGAAATTTACCACGTTGGTTTGTCCGAAGCTGTTTCCTGCTCGCTCTATCATCCATTTTGCCGAGGACCCGACGAGAGACTGACCCTGGCTTCCAGTGGGTTCGAAGGTCACTCCCTCGTTATTGGTCCTGTTGATTAAACAAATTACCGGAATTCCAGGTTCTATGGTGCGGTTAATGTAGAGGAACAGAACGTCTCCTGGGCTTACCTGAAGATTGTAAAGCTCCCAAGGAGTATCGGGAAACCACTCCCACCATGCGAATGTCCCGCCATTGATGCTGGGCGCAACTATGTAACCGACTTGCAGCAAGTCGAGCGATTGTGGCGCAAAACCGTCGATTCCAATCCAGGAGGACACCTGATAGTTTTGGGGATTGGGCATATTGAAATATCCATTCGCCACTGTACATAGAGAAGACACCGACTGGATAAGGTCCGTTTGCGGGAAGTGAAGACCACCAGAAAAGGGAATCTGCGGCTGAACAACGCTTCCCGCCCACAGGTCTGTAGCTGGACCAAATCTCTCCGGCAGCTTTCGTTTACCCATTCGAGGCGATTTGACGGGCCGAAACGCAGGTGCGATGAAGCGAGGTCGCCGGGAGAATATCTGGTGCCACTGCTCTCGCAATCTGGCGGGCGCGTCGTCGCCTGGGCGAGGAGGTATTCCGTGGCGACGTAGGGCCTCTTCTGAAGCGCTCAGATAGTCGAACCCGGTCGGGAGAGGATCGAAGAGTCTTACGGAACCACCATCAGGCGATTTTTGTTCCGTCATTTCCGTCTCCTTTTTGTTACTCCGCTTCGGGAACCGTACAGGTGGAATTTGCAGTCGAATGCAGAATTCTATTCTTTCTTGTCCCATAAGTCCGTAAAGAGTTTTACCGTAGCGGGGCCGTGCCCGGCGTATAATGCCGCCTTCCGAATTATGCCGAATTGAGCCTCGTCGCCAACACCGTTTCCCCTCCATTCCTGTCTTTCCACGCGCACCGATGCTTGATTAAGTCGGCATAATCCCACTCACTTCTCTGGACGGTCCTGCAGACCGAAAGGAGAAAACTCACATGCAAAGTCATTCGGATAGGAATTCATCTGTCCCACTGGGACAGACGAGCGGCCCACTGCACTCCAACATCCCCGGTTTCACCGCTTCGCTTAACCGCGCGTCTGCCCGAGTGCTGGTTTTTTCGATGAGTGGACGGGTGCGAATGATGACCTGCTCTTTCGGCAGGTGCTCCACGCACAGTGGGTTGGCGAATCCCACTATCAGATGAGCATGTCCCTCGTGAGCAGGTGCTCTCAAGCGGAGGTTCGTCCGCGCATGCATTGTAGGCCATTCGAGGGTTAAGGGCTTACGGTGCTGTGTTCGAATACTCGGTTTTCCATGGTCAGTCCATTCGGTCCAAGCGGCCGATCCCGATCGCGCAAGCGCGAAGCGAATCTATCACTACCCATTCGCTATAATGCTCTATCTTTGAAATTATGCCACTGCCTGTGGTATATTTATTCAAGGAGGAATCCACGTCCGAAGTCTTTACACTCGACGAAGCTGCCGCGATCGCAGAGGTTAAGCTCGACACTTTCCGGACTGCCCTCGAGAAAAGAGCGGTGACCCCTTCGCGCAAGGAGAAGAGAGGCAAAGTTGTGCGTTACCACTTTTCCGTGGGTGACGTCCTCTTCCTTCTAGTCCTTACAGAATTTCCGTTCCCACTCACAAAAGAGGACAAAGATTCCCTTGCCAAGGTGCTTGCTCATGGAAACAAGACGGCGAAGCAGTGGATGGCCGACGGACCGGACATTATGTTTCGCTCCGGGGAAATGAAGATTTGGGTTGAGTGCAAACCGTTTCGTGAAACTGTGGACAGAAATGTTGCCACCTTCCGGTGGGGGAAAGAAAGGATCGTTTCCTCCCCAGACATCCTGGGCGGGGAGCCGGTCTTCCGGGGAACGCGAATTCCCTTGGGGCACGTTGCGGCTCTTTTCCGTAAGAACGTCCATGAAAAAGAGATTGCCGAGGATTTTCCATCTCTCGATCCTAGAGACTTGGCCTACGCTCGACTCGTGGCACGACTTGGAGAAGCCCCCGGACGACCGAAAAAGCGGCTTAGAATCGAACGTGAGTCTGAGGCTCGCAGGTGATTCGTCTATTGCTGGAGGAGAATATTTCCCCAGCTCTCATCAGTAAATTGGGGGAGTAGAATGTTTATGCGATGGCTGTGCCCCATGTTGGTCTAGCCGGACAACCAGATCACGAAATTTGGAACTACGCCCTAGAACACGACTTTGCTGTCGTAACGATCAATGCTCGAGATTTCATACGTCTTCTCGACGTGGAGATACACCCCGGACCCATCGTGGTGCGAGAAGGCGGCCTTACGCGTGAGGAACAATGGGCCCACATTCTGCCCCTAATCGAACATATAAAAAAATCTGGTGGCGGCGATTTCCTGGTGAATAAGTTGGTCGAGGTGCTTGCTCCGGGGCGATGCGCGATTTCGGGCAACTGGCACGCTATCGGCCTCCCAACGCCGCGCTCGCGCCACCGGCTCGGCGCGCAAGCCGAGCCGTGTCTCTTGGGGACTCCATCACCGGCTACTGGCAGACTATTTACCCGGGAAGCCCCATATCGACCGCTGTTCGCGACACACTCTGGATGATTCACTTCGATGTGATTCCGAAAACTTCCCAGCACGGCGCTGTCCTTCAGCGTTTCTCTATCGCAGCCCAACAGTCCCCATCACTGACTTGATCAGTTTCTGTGGATCGTAGCCTTTGCCGTCTTTGAAAACGATCTCAACTTTCTCGATGTCATTAATATCCTTGATGGGATCGCCGTTGATGACCACGATGTCGGCTTGCCTACCTGGCTTCAGGGTTCCGACGTGGTCCTCCTCACCAAGGAATTTCGCGCCATTTTCGGTGGAAATGTGAATGGCCTCGGCGGGACTAAATCCCGCTTCAACCAATAGCTCGACTTCGCGCTGGTCGCCAAATCCGGCGACAACCCCTCCGTTGCCTGTCGGGTCCAGCCCGGCCATCAGAGTGCCGCCGGCTTTGACGAACGCATATTCGAAGTCCATTTCGCGCTTCAAACGTGCGCCGCTCGCGTCGCCACGCTCGCCCGCGTAGGCGCGTGCCATGAGATAGTCGATGCGCGAGGGCGCCGATAGAACGTCAAGAAAGCGCTGCTGCAGTGGCGGACGATTCGGCACGCCGGCTTCCGCCACAGGAAGCGTGGACGTAATCGCCACATTGTGTTTGATCAAATACTCGATGGTGGAGTTGATCTCGGGGCCATGAATATCGGGATAGGCCGCTTGCGAATTCGGTTGTGAGAGCGCTGGGCAAAGATCCGGTTGTTTGTCTTTGTAGAATTCGGTGTCTGTTCCCAATCCGTGCTCGAGATTATCAATTCCGAGATCGGCTGCCTCGCGAAAGGTTACGGAGCAAAGGTGACCCGTTATTTTCAACCCGCGAGCGTGCGCAGCTTTGATCGCGGCACCGAGTTCGGCGCGAGTAATCAGCTGGTACGCCTTGAAGGATGTAAATCCTTCGTCCGCCCAATAGTTGACGAGACGTGTCGCATCCTGTGGTCCCGTCAATGTGTGTAGCTGCGGCAGGTAGAACCCCGGGCCTTGAAGGTAAGGCCCAGTAAGATGCATCTTCGGCCCGGGAATCCGGCCCTGGTCGATGTAGTTCTTGATCTCCAAGTCTGCATAAGGCTCCATGCTTCCGGCGGTTCGAATGCTGGTGACGCCGGCCGCGAGATAGAGCCGCGGGAAGCTGAACGCCATTTCGGGGTACATCTCGGGCGCACCTGGTATTCGTCCTTGTCCGGTTGCCCCGGGATAAAACATGTGCTCATGCATTCCAACCAAACCGGGAATGACGGAGTGCCCCGTAAGATCGAGCACCTTCGCTCCGGCTGGAACATCTGCCGAACCTGCCGGCCCGATCGACTGAATCACGCCCTTGTCGATGACAATCGTTTGATCGTCAACAGCTGGCGCACCAGTGCCGTCAATCACTTTCACATGTTCAAGTGCCACCACGGTCGCATCCACGCTGACGAACTCCTCATTGATCTGCGGAAGAGCCCGGGCTGGACGACGATTCTGAGCGGTGGTTGGAATGCAAAACACTGCAAGCAGGAACAACAACGCGACCGATGAAACTGTCTTGATCACCATTCTCTCCTCCGTTCCGTTTTTTGCGAGGCCTTCCTTCGCTATGTCTTCCGATTCATTCTAGAAAATGTACTTCAGGCCAAATTGAATGAGCCGAGGCGAGACCGACGTGGAAGTGATCTGCCCGAAGTTAAGAGAGCCCACCTGGCTGGGTGGGGTAGCGCCTTGAATTGTCGTCGTGCTCGCAAACTGTGGCGTATTGAGCGCGTTGTAGAACTCAGTACGAAACACTAGGTGAGACTGCTCCGTGAATCCTTTCACCGGGATCTCTTTTTCGAGCGCCAGGTCGGCATTGTGTTGACCCGGACCATAAACGATGCCCCTCCCTGTGTCGCCGAACCCGTATCCATTTCCGATCGCCGTGGGCGCACAGAAAGCAGCGGCATTAAAGAAGTCATCCAGCCGCGATTGTACAGAACCGGACGTCATTATATTTGCCGCCGTCATTCCCGGACACAATTGCGCGCGCTGGTTCGAGAATCCATAGATGCTGCCGGACCGCGAATCTGTAAATGTGATCGGTGGGCCGGTTTGAATCACAATGACGCCGCTCACCGACCAATCGCTTAGCACTCTGCCAAATACTCCTTTGCCCTCAAAGGCTCTCGGCAAAGTCCAAAGGAAGTTCGTCACAAACCGTTGGCGTATATCGAAGTCAGCTGGCCCCCAGTCCTGCGCGAAGTTGCGATTGTCGTTCAGCAGGCTTCCCCCGTTCGGAAAAGTTCCATTCCCGGTCACATCGGTCAGAGCTTTTCCGTAAGTGTACGAGGCCTGCAGCTGCAAGCCATGTCCCATCCTCTTGGTAAGCATGGTCTGCAGGGCGTTGTACATGGAGTGACCGGCTTCCGTCCAATAGCTTAAGCCGGTAGGCGAAAAGCCGAGGAAAGGAACTCGTTGCGCGGCATTCTGAACCGTGTTTGTCGTTATTCCATTTATCGGGTCGGAGGGACTTGCTAGGTAAGGTTGGTTCAAAGATTGCGTGACCTGGATATTCTCCCCACGCATTCCAACGTACCCCACTTGCAGGACCATGCTGTTTGTCAACGCTACCTGTGTGTTCAAGGACCATTGGTCGGCATCTGGAGCGCGGAAGTTAGGATTTACGGAGGTTATGCTAAGCGCTGTCGTGGATGTGCGCGGGACCCAAACGGGAAACGCGGAGATTGGCGGCGGGGCAGGATTAAATGGGTCCTGAAATGTCGCCGCGGCATTGAGCGTGCCAGAATTCGCGCTGCTCGAATAAAAGGGCGAGTTGGAGAAGAGGTGGAAAGCGTCATTGACTGACGTGCGCGAATAATAGATGCCGAATCCACCGCGTATCACGACTCTCTTAAGACGTCCTGGCTGCCAGCTAAACCCGAGCCTCGGGCCGAAATTGTTCCAAGCCCGCTGATTGCCCGAATACGTATCGTTGCCATTTACCGTCACGCCCGCTGGAACAGAGAACGGGAAATTGTGCGCAACTACGAAACCTTGCAAGGATGGCATGGGTCCGGGATTGGCCTGGGCCAAAGCGGGATAAAAGTTTACAAGGCGACCCAGCGCATCCGAAACGGCCCCGAAGATATCCCATCGAATACCTAGGTTCAGCGTGAGATGTGGCGTCACTTTATAGTCGTCTTGAACGTAGGAATCTTCATCGGTCACGCGATAAGAGTGATTGGTATCACCGCACGCGCCGCTCGAAGAATAAAGGTTACTGAACGCGCTACCGTTTTGCGCCGCACTCATCCCCAGCAGGAAATCGGGAAAACTCTGAAAGGTGAGGGAACCTCGGGTTGTGCCCGGATCGGCGGTGGGGTTGGAAACCCGCTCCCACCCGAATCCGGCCCGGATGTCATGCTTGTCGTGCACCCAGGAAATCTGGTCCTGCGCCGCGAATGTTTGGCTGACTGTATCCTGTTGATCGTTGCCGCTACCGCCTAACTCAAAAGATCCTTGCACCGTGACCGTCGGCATAACCAAGTCGTTGCAAGGAGGAGTGATGTCCAGGTCCGCTGCTGTCACAGGTGTATTGGTGGCGATAATCCCATACGTGCGGTGGTATCCCGCGCTCGCTTCGTTCACGAGGTTCGAAGTGACGGAATATGTGTCTTTCAGTGCCGTATTCACGTTGCGGAAGAGAGCGTCAATTCCCGAGCCGGGCACGTTGGACGTAGTAAAGCTCTGCACTTGCGGCGATTTCGCCCAAAAGAATTTTTCAGAGATCTGTTGCTTGTTGGAGACGCTGTAATCCGTATTCGCCATGTACTGATTTTCGCTGTAGTACGAAGGAATACTGAATACAGACAGCCCCGTTCCGTTGGATTGGATGATCTGTGGGGTGGGAATAAAGTACTGCCCATTCGGCAATTTGTAGTTCAGCAGTTGCAGAGCGATTGGATTGATGTTCGATCCGTCGCAAGCCACCGCTGTTCCACCATTCTTTCCCGCTTCCCCGCAGAATTCACTTCCGAGAGTCGCAGCGCTGCGATCATTGGTGAGCGGCGGAAGAATTACGCTCTCCAGCGAAGCTGAACCCTCGCCGTCAACCTGCCGCGTCCCTTGGTAGGAACCAAAATAAAAAAGTTTCTGCTTGATAATCGGTCCGCCAATTGTTCCACCGAACTGGTTCTGCTTCATATCGGCGCGAGGCTGGCCAGTGCGGTTCAGAAAGAAATCGTTAGCGTTGAAGATGTTATTCCGGTTGAATTCGAAGATGTCGCCGTGAATCGAGTCGCCACCTGATTTCGTGACAACATCCACATTAGCGCCTGAACCCCGCCCGTACTCCGCGTCGTACAAACTCGTCTGAACTTTGAATTCCTGAATCGCATCCGGACTCGGAACCGAAATTCCGCCGATGGAAACGGTGTTTGTCGTTCCTTGTGTTTCCAGGTTTGATAGATCCTGACCATCCATCTCGTAGCTGTTGTCCATCACGCGGCTGCCGTTCACATTAACGTCGACGTTGTTCTTTCCAAGCGATGCAGCGTTTGACACCGGGCTCGCCACGCCTGGATTGAGTCCGAGAATTTGCGTGTAATTGCGGTTGGTAAGTGGGAGGTCTGACACCGTCTTGCCCGTCGTGGTACCGCCATTGCTCGAATCCTGTGTCTGAAGAACTTCGGCGTTGGCCTCTACAGTTACCTGTTGCGAGGACTCTCCGATTTCCAACGTAAGGTTCAGCGTGGTCACTGTCGCCACCTGAACCGTCAGGTGTTCGTTCCTTTCCGTTTTGAACCCGCTAGCCGTGACGGTCACCGAATAAATGCCCGGCGGCAGCAATGTTGCCGCGTAATCGCCGGACGAACTCGTCGTGACGGTTCTGACCAACCCCGTCGCGCTGCTCGTAACGGTAACAGTCGCATTAGGGATTGCAGCTTTTGACGGGTCCCAAACTGTTCCGGCAATCTGCCCGGTCTCCGCCGTCTGTCCTCGAAGCGAAATAGCAAAAGAAAGTAGGACAAGTGCAGCAACCAGAAAACATCCCGCGCGCCTGTACACATCCATACGGCCCCCTGTTCTTACTGCCCCTGTGATGGACGGTTCGAGATATTGGTGAGTCTCTCGCCATCGTCGCTGAGATTCTCCATTTGCACCTTGCGAGTTCCAAAGCCTCGCGCTAGATTACCAAGCGCTTGCTTGGTTACAGCGCGGCTCAAAATAGTCGCACTGGGGTACGAATGTCAAGAATAAATTTTTCGAATCTTATACAGCGGGCGATATTCTGGTTCGGAACCTTGCCGGTGCACTATGTCTGATCCGAAAGCGTCGTTTGCGCCGCAGGAGCACCCGCAGCCGCTAAAAGGCATCGTTGTTCTCGACCTGACCAGGTTTTTTCCCGGTGCGGTCGCCACCATGATCCTCAAAAGGTTCGGGGCCGAGATTATAAAAATTGAGAGGCCGGGCGACGGAGATCCCGCTCGCAGTGTGCCGGGGCTCTCGTGGCTGTTTGCGGAAACCAATCGCGGCAAAAAAAGCCTTGCGATAAATCTCAAGCATCAGCGCGGGAAAGAGCTCTTCTGCCGCCTTGCTTCGCGTGCCGATGTTATCATCGAGAGCTTTCGTCCCGGTGTGATGACCAGGCTTGGCATCGGGTACGACGATCTATCTCCCCACAACGAGCGTCTGATTTACGCAGCCCTAAGCGGTTATGGACAGAGCGGCCAGTTTGCCGGATTAGCCGGGCACGACATCAACTACATCGCCATGAGCGGCCTGCTTGAGCTGCTTTCTCCGTCCGCCGACTGTCCCGTGCTCCCCGAACTTCAGATCGCCGATGTTGCAGGAGGTTCATTGCCCGTTCTTGTCGGAATCTTGCTCGCCCTGCGGGAACGGGATATCGGCGGCCGCGGCCAGCGACTGGACGTATCGATGGTGGGCGAACTTGCGAGACTCCTTACCGTACCGCTTGCGGCACTGCGCTCTTCAGGACGCTCGCTCCACCGCGGCAAGGAACTCTTGTCAGGTGCTTACGCGTGCTATCACTCTTACCGCGCCAAGGACGGTAAGTGGCTCGTGGTAGGAGCTCTCGAAGAAAAATTCTGGAGCGCCCTCTGTCTACGGATAGGACGACCGGATCTAATTGCCGATCAGTTTTCGCCGGATCCCCGCCAGTGGGAAGTGAAGCAGATACTCTCGGGCATGTTTATGACCCGCACATCGGAAGAGTGGTTCGAATTCCTCCGAAACCACGATTGTTGTGTCACTCCAGTACGCACACTCGAAGAGGCAGAAGCCGAGGGGCGGTTCGATTCCAGAGAATTTGGCCTAGGTTCAAGCAGCGCATGCCGCATCGCAGAAAAAGGCGCCGTTCCGAAGATTGGCGAGCATTCCATGGAGGTCCTAAAGCGTTTCGGGGTGCCGGAAGCCGAACTGCTGACACTTCAAAAAGAAGAAGTGATCTCTTGATCGTTCGTTGGATCCATGAGCTGAGGAAGAAACCTATAATTCCTTGAGGTTCAGTACTGGCTTTGATAGTAGACTGTCGCCAATCGAAAAGGTCGGGTTGCCAGCTGTCCGCCTCTTTAACTCTATAGCGGTAGCACGGATTCCCTACGAATGCGTTGGAATCTTCGGTAGTTTCGAAATTCGCGCAGAACGGAGTAAAGGTGCCGGAGAACAATAAGAGAACGCGTCTGACTAACCGGCGAGAAATCATCATTAAGGCCGCAGGCCGGCTTTTTCGGGAAAAGGGCTATGAAGGTACCAGCGTGCGCGACTTGGCCGACGCCGTGGGTCTTCATTCCGGAAGTCTCTTTTTCCATTTCCGAAGCAAGGAGGAAATACTTCTCTCCCTTCTGGAAGGGGGACTCCGCCGGGCTGTAGCCATCCTCGATCGGCATCTAGCTGCGGCTGTATCGCCACGAGAAAAATTGTCCGCGATTCTTCACGGCCACTTGCAGGCCATCCTCGACGAAGAGCGAGATGCCTTTTACGTTGTACTGCGCGATTGGCGAACGTTGTCACCGCGGTCCAGAAAGAAAATCATCGCCCTCCGCGACGAATATGAAAATCGCATAGCGCTGTCTCTGAACGAACTATCGCCCAGCGGTCTCATTCCAGGCAACACTCGGCTTTTTCGCCTGTTCCTCCTTGGCGCTTTGAATTGGACTGTACAGTGGTACCGGCCCGACGGCGACCTCACGATTGGGGAACTCGCCGATAGCTTTCTAGAGTTGGTGCTGCCGAAGCAAGAGCGAGTGAACAGAAGGCAAAAAGCGAGATAGAACAGCGGATGGCACAGAGATCAGGGCCAAGCCGTGCTCCCTTGGCATGGCGGTTCAGCCGCCGCCCAGCCGCTAGTCTAGTCGTACAGGCATAGACTGATGGTTCTCAAACGGCAGGCACGCGTTCTGCGCATCACCGAGCCGTCGCCTTTGCGACGGCTATCCAGAAGTCCGGTTGGGGGAAATTCGGCGCAACTAATGACTGCGCGCCCCCTGATCTCCCCGAACCCTCTCTCTGGACCACAAGAACCTGACGCCGCGTTTCCCGAGTAATTGGTAGCGAGGTTGCTGAATAATCCAGTCTGGAAGCGGCACTAAGAGGACCGCTGCTCGCAACCATTGCGGGTGGGGCGATAACAACTCGACCAGCCACCTTGCAATCCTAGGCTACAAAACGAATCTGCTCCAAACGTAGCGCGAGAGGTTTGTTGGTGCGGAAATACTTCTTGTAGGCTGCAATCCAGTCCGTGGCGATGTCGCGCTGTGCCGTAGACAGATCGAGTCGACCTGAGCAGACTAGGTGGTGGAGACGCTCCTCCAATGCGTCTTTGACGTGGGCATTCCACATCGGCGAGTTGTAGGGTTCGGGCCACAGATTTCGGATGTCTTCCGCACCACCCAATCCCGGAGCAATCAGAAAATCGATTTCATAGTCTTCCGCGTTGGCATTCATGATTCCGTACTCCCGAAAAATCCGTTGACGCAGTACCGCTGGAACCTGTCGAACGACTTCCTCATGGGCCATGGAGCACACCTCGGTTAGCGAAACTCGGCGCGTCAATCCCGGGGTAAGGCTACGGTCTGGAACGACCCCACGCTCGGGTGAACTAGTCGATGAGTTTGGCAAATGCAGGGTGGTGTACCGCAAGAAAAGCTGGCCAGCCGCCGCCGAGACGAGCAACGCCAGGCAAAGGTACGCGGTCGTTCGATTTGCGGAGGTGAACTGGAAGAATTGTTGCCATGAACTAGTCTTGGGTTTAGTTGCGAGCTCCGCCAATCGAGCCCTTAAGAGTGCACGTGGGCCAGCGATCGGTGGCAATTGAGAATCGTGAGCATTGCGGTGAGCTCGTGCGAATTCGGCGATAGTCTCTTCCATTTCTGCCATTCGGGCGCGGCAGTTCCAGCAGGAGGCGAGGTGCGCGCGAATTTGAGCACCGCGACGAGATGGAAGTTCGCCGTCCGCGGCCTGAAGCAACTCTTGGTCGGTTGGATGAAAGTCACTCAGCATTAGGATGAACTCCCGTCTGCACGTATTAGACGTGCGAGTGATCGCGTTAGGGATATGGATACGCCTCCCAGAGAGATACCAACAACCGCCGCTATTTCCCGGTAGCGGAGACCCTCCGCCCTTAGGCGTAGGCAACACTGGTCCTCCTCCGGGAGAGCGTGAAACACGGCTAGCAATCGCCGTTGCTTTTGCTTAAACGCCACCTGCTCTTCGGGGTTCGGTGATGGGTCAAGTTGCCTTTCGGCAATCGTCCAGTCGGAGGCCGTCGTCTCGCGCGATTTCTGATTTGCCTGGCGCCGCTTAAGGGTCAGATTGCGTGCGACTCGAAAAATCCAGCCCTGCACGTTTTGTCGAGACTTCTCTAATTGCAGATGCCGGAAAAGGGAAACGAACACTTCCTGCGTGACCTCTTCGGCGTCACGCACGGGTAAGCCAAACGAAAGGACATAACGGAGGAGCGGATTGCGGTATTCCTCGAAAAGGTTCATGACCTCGCATTCGAGCTCAACGGGCCCCGCCGAAGACACCGATGGAGCAATGGCCGGGAAAATCATTTCGTCGGTCGAATCCGTCGGATGGGTTGGCATGGCTCCTACTACATATATTCCGTTACGGCAATTTCTGTTCATGGTTTTTTGAGGCTTGGCCCGTACCACTCTGCCAATTAGGCATTGGCCCGTCTAACCGGTCCATCACAGTGATGAAAAAAAGACTGAACAGAATGGAAGAATAGAGAATATCCCAGGTGAAGGGGCTAAAAGGGCCAACCCTGGCCACACGTTGGGCCACAGGGGATAGTCCGCTCGATGCCCTAGGGCAACAAAATTCCAGGTTGCGAGACCTATACTCCATGCGAAGGCTTTTAGCTCTATTCTTCTTTTGTGCATGGCCTGTCTTTTGCCAGACCAATAGCGGCGAATTGCACCTTAAAGTTACCGATCCGTCCGGCCTCGGCGTGAAAACGGTCGTTGTTATCATCAGTATCGCAAATCAGTACCACAATGTTTTGGCTACAAGTGACCAGGGCAGCCTGGACGTGCAGCGCCTGCCTTTCGGCCTCTATCAGCTCGAGATCAGCCAGCCGGGCTTTGCCGAGGTCTCCCAAACGGTTGAAATTCGCTCTTCGATCCCGACGGATGACACGATTCAGTTCAAGATCGCTTCCGTTAGTCAGTCGGTCAATGTGAGCGCGGCGGATACGCTGATTGATGCCGATCAAGCTGGCTCTGTCAGCCAGATCGGATCGCGTTTTATACAAGACCGCCTCGCCTCAATTCCCGGGCGCTCCATCCAGGACCTGGTGAATTCGCAACCGGGATGGTTATACGAAGGCAACGCCGTCTTGCACCCGCGCGGCTCCGAATATCAAACGCAGTTCGTCGTGGATGGTATTCCGCTCACCGACAACCGCTCGCCTAGCTTTGGTCCCGAAATTGAAGCGGACGACGTTCAGTCGATGAGCATCTATACCGCCGGCATTCCGGCTGAGTACGGCCGAAAGATGGGTGGCGTGGTTGAGCTCAATACAACCGAAGATTGGCAACCGGGCTTCCACGGTCAGGCGGTGCTTTCCGGCGGCAGCTTTGACACGGCTGGGGCTTTCGCGGAGGGCCAGTATTCGTGGGGTCTAAACACATTTGGTGTGAGCGCCAGCGGAGATATGACGGCCCATTATTTGAACCCGGTAGTGGTTCAGAACTACACGAACCGGGGCACGGTCGGCGACTTCTCGGCTCACTACCAGCGCGACCTGACTCCAAGAGACCGGCTCAGCCTGGTCGTGCGCCACGAGCTTTCACGCTACGAGCTTCCGAACGAACAGGTGCAGGAGGCTGCCGGGCAGCTACAGACGGCGGACAACTTCGAAACGATGGGTATCATTTCTTACGAGCACACGTTTTCGCCCAATGTGGTGGCCGACTTTCGCGGAATGGTGCGAGACAATGCCAACGACTTTTACTCCAACGCGAATTCGACGCCCATCGAGATCTTGCAGCACAATTGGTTTCGCGAGGGATATTTCAAGGGCAGCACTACGATCAGCCATGGCCGTCATGAGATCAAGGCAGGCGTGGAATCGGATAACATCTTTCTGAACGAGAATTTCAACTACAACATCACCGATGACACTCAATACGATGCAGGCACGCCTCTTACTTTTAGCTTTATAGCACATCGTCCGGACCTCGAGCAGTCCGCTTACGTGCAGGATATGATTCGCTTGGGTAATTGGACCATCAACGCCGGTCTTCGCTGGGACCACTATCAGTTGATAGTGAACGATCAAGCGTTGAGCCCGCGCTTCGCGATTTCTCGCTATTTCCCGAAGTCCAATATCGTGTTGCATTTCTCCTACGACAGAGTCTTCCAGACACCCTCTTTCGAGAATATGCTGCTTTCCAGTTCGACGGCGGCCGCGGGCCTTGACACCATTTCCCTCCAACTGCCCGTCAAGCCGTCCGTAGGAGACTACTACGAAGCGGGGTTGACCAAGGTCTTCTGGGACAAGTTCAAGCTGGACGCAAACTACTATCGCCGCCTGGTCAGCAACTACGCGGATGATGACCAGATCGACAACACGACCATCAGCTATCCCATAGCCTTCCAGAAAGCCATCATTTACGGCGCGGAAGCAAAACTCGAGCTCCCTCCGACCCACCGCTTTTCGGGATTCGTGAGCTATTCCTACCAGGTAGGCAATGCATTTTTTCCGGTGACGGGCGGTCTGTTCTTGGGTGACGACGCTATCATCCCCACCTCAGGTCACCTGCCGGATTCACAGGATCAGCGTAACTTCGTTCGCGGGCGCGTTCGCTATCAGGTTGCACCGCGCCTTTGGATTGCGGGCGGCATTCAATATGACACGGGCCTGCCGTTCGACCCTAATTGCCCTAACCCTGCCCCTGCCGCATGCGCCGCCTTCGAAGCCCCGACATATGGCCTGCAGACCATAGACCGCCTTTACTTTGTTCGTGACCGCATCCTTCCGTCCTTCCAGGTCAATGCGTCTGCGGGCGCCGATATTTACAAGTCCGACCGGCTGAACATGAAGTTGCAGGTGGATGGAGAGAATCTCACGAATGTCATCGATGTGATCGACTTCGGCGGTCTTTTCTCCGGCAATGCCATCGGACCCTCGCGCAGCGTTGCCCTGCGCCTAACCACTACCTTCTAGAGCGGATTGCACAAGCTTGGGCAACTCATAGCCCGTCGCCATGCAGGCAGGCGGCACTTGAGTTTTCTTTTCCCCGCGCGAACATTTGAATTCACGACACTTTTCCATTTGATTTTGAACCAATGTTGGGAAAGCATTTGAGTCGGTTCTTTCCCCTGCGCCAATGAACATCAGGATCGAGTATTCTCCGGCTACCTAACCGATGGGAACGGTGCGACGCCTAATAAGGACAACTCGGAAACGCGCAGTCTCTCTCCCTTGTCCAGAAGTCCGGTTCTGGGCGGTTGCGGCGTGCTAACTCCTGCGTAGCCGGGTTACCGGACATCTCTTCTAACAATGTCGGCTCTCTCAAATCTTATTTGACCTGACCGGGATTTTTTGTACCAGCGGAAGTGAGAGAGAATTCACTCTGAAGGAGCGCTGGTATGCCG
Organism: Candidatus Acidiferrum sp.; assembly: GCA_049800195.1. Taxonomy (GTDB): domain Bacteria; phylum Acidobacteriota; class Terriglobia; order Acidiferrales; family UBA7541; genus Acidiferrum. The sequence continues at coordinate 56 of JBARJI010000027.1, read as the reverse complement.
ACAAGGAAATACAAACCGGAGCAGATTGTCACGCTGCTGCGGCAGATTGAAGTGGA